>CASGDA010000001.1 GCA_949300145.1 uncultured Treponema sp.
GTCTCTACACTTTCCGAAAAAGAATATACTGCAAAAGCAGTGATTGCCGCAACCGGGAGATCCCCGCGTCTTTCCGGGGCTCCTGGTGAAGCAGAGTACCTGGGAAAGGGGATTGCTGTCTGTACCACCTGTGATGGCCCGATGTACAAAGGTAAAACGGTTGCAATCCTTGGCGGAGGCAACACTGCTATGGATATGGCAATCGAGATGGCAGGTATTGCAGCACAGGTGCATGTTATCTCTGCAACTCCACTGGATGCGGATGCCGTCCTTATCGGCCGCCTGACTGAAATGAAAAATGTCACCTTCCATACCGGATTTACGATCACCGAGTTTGGTGGTGGTCAGATGCTTGAGTACGTCAAGATGTTGCCGGTTGATGCGCAGCCAGAACAAAAGAAGGGATTCCTTTCCAGTATTTTGAGACAGTCTCCTGAGAAGAAACTCAAAGTAGATGGGGCGTTCCTCGGTGTCGGCCTTGATCCAAATACTGCCATGTTTGAAGGTTTTGCTCCCATGAATGCAGAAAAGGAGATCATTGTGGATATTGACTGTAAAACGAGTGTTCCTGGTTTCTTTGCAGCTGGAGATTCGACCTCGGTTGCAGCAAAACAGATTGCTTCCTCCGTTGGCGAAGGTGTAAAGGCATTACTTTCCGCGTATGACTATCTGAGAAAATAATCCCCTTCTCTTTTATTTTAACACAATATTTAATTTTCTTGCAAACAAAAAATGCTTAAAAAATGGAAAAAACAGGTTTTATACCGATTTAGAACACAAACATTCCGCTATGCGGAAATCAGTCAAGATCCCTCCATAGAAAACCGGCATACTGTCCCAGAATTCGGTAATCAGAACGCCGGTTGCAAATAAGAATAGCAAGGCATTGGGGGGTCCGGGGGTGCTCCCCTGGTCGGTGTAAGACTGCTCCGTAAAGAAAATGCACCGCATTTTTAGGAGCAGGTGCGAAACTCTCCATGAGTTTCGGAAGATTACATAGGGGGTCCAGGGGTGCTTTGGCACCTAAAAAGCCATTACTTACCAAACGCCGTAAGCCAAAGCCCCCGAATTCAGCTTGCGCTGAATTCGGGACACAAATTGCCGGTTTCAAAGGCGGAAAAACATTCCAAGGCGAGAACCCCGGCAAGCTCCCTCCACAAAACCCCGGCAAACAATCGCAAAAAGCGCACATCTCGGGGCGGTTGCCAAAATCACCGGGGTGCGGGCTGTGCCTGACAGCTGGGGCGGCAGGACAAAAAAAACAGGGACCGCCCGTTTTTGGGGCAGTCCCTGTTTTTAGAACCGGGAAAAGGTATGTGCCCGGGTTAAGGGTTTTGAGGGTTACCAACTTGAACGTTGCCTGGGCTATAAGCTCCATTTCCGCCGGTTTGGAAGTAAACATCAACGTTAGTGTTAGCTACATAGTTTTCTGTGATAGAAGCGGTTGTGAAATCAGTGGATCCAGTGAAAGTACAACTCAAACCAATAAAAACTCCGCCTGCACCTTCACCATTACGAGTTTTTGCTGCTCCATTTCTGGTAATTTTACCACCATTCATGTTCATAGTAGAACCGGAAATAAGATACACGCCACCAGAAGTCCCTGATCCGTTATTGCCAGAAATTTCTCCGCCATTCATAGTAAAAGTTGAACCGCTAACAGTAACTCCGACACCTTCATATCCGCTATTACCGGTAATTTCACCTTTATTTGACAAGGTAAAGGTTGCGCCATTACAAACCATGACACCTGCTCCCTGCCGTAACGTATTGGAATTGAGTTTAAGCGTATTACCGCTGATTTCTCCTCCGGACATTTTAAAACTCGCATTCTGTCCGCTAACATACACACCGCTACCATAGTTATACCCCCCGGTATTATCCTTGATAGAACCGCCGGTCATTATCAACTTGCCGTCGGTCACAGTTACGCCCCTTCCGGCTATGTTGTTTTGTATGTTGGCATTGTCCGCTATAGTCACAGTTCCGCCTCTAGATATATTTATCAGTGATATTTCTTTTCCATCGGCTGTCGGGGAGCTGGCGGTTGGGTCTCCAGTCACGTTAACCACTCCGTAACCGCCGCCCAGGGTCAGGCTGCCGCCCTCTTGCACATCAAAGACGGTTGTTTCGCCGTCAGCGTTAATGTTTACAGTGTTGCTGTTGCCCGGTTTAATGGCAACGTCCGCACCGCCGGGAACGGACACCGTGCTGTCAACGGTAACATTTCCGCCACCGGTTATTTCCACTTTGTACCCTCCGTCAGCGGAGTCATTCACCAAATCCTGCAAGCCGGCATTATCAGTGGGAGGAGTTGTCACAGTAACAGTACCGCCGGACAGGGTTCCGTCTATGTGCCTTAAAATGCCGTTTTGTCCAGCGTCATCCAGACCTATCCACCAGACACCGTTTGACGGCGGATTGCCAAGGCTGAATTTTCCGCAGATATCCTTGCTGCGGGCATTTTCCAAAAGCACCTCATTTTCTGTGTACGTCGCGGAAAGATTTATCAATACATCGGTAAATCCGGCCGATGTACTCAATCCGCTTACATCGAAACTAGAGGTATGTGGCCCCAGTGTAATTGTACAGTTTGAAACCGCCGGGCTTCCGGTCAGGGTGAAGCTGGTATCGGCATAAATGTCATCATCGATGGTGCCGCCACTCATGGTAAATGTAGATGCGGTCGATAAACACACGCCGCCGCCGTCTGCACCGGCTTCATTCCCTTGTATTGCGGCGGTTCCGCTCATGGTAAAGATGCCGCCGTCCACATACACGCCGCCGCCGCTGCCCGTCGCTGTGTTTCCGCTGATTGTTCCGCCTTCCATGGTGAAAGTCCCCAGGACGATTAATACACCGCCGCCGTTGTAGGATTTGTTGCCTCTTATGGTGCTGCCGGTTTCCATGACAAATTCTCCGCCGGTTATCTCCACGGCACCGTCATCAGCACCCGTTATGGTTATGTTTTCTCCCAGGGTTAGCTTGCCGCCGGACACCGTAATTGCCCGCCCGGTACCGCTGTACGTCAATGTAACAGGGGTAGCACCACCTTTGAGCGTAATATTCGGATAACTGGCAGTAAATGCAAGGGTATTTTGAACATTTATATCATCCATAAGGATAATGGTAGTATTGGTCATACCGGAAAGTTTTTCCAGAGCCTTTTCGATTGTTTTTACGGGCAGTACGTCGGAACCTGGATTGCCGTCATCGCCGGCAGCCGGATCAACATAAATCTCCGTCAGTGTTGTGGCGCTGGTGGAAACTGCCACGCTGCTTTCAAGCCCCCATTTGTCCGTAAGGGTGACGGTGC
Organism: uncultured Treponema sp.; assembly: GCA_949300145.1. Classification (GTDB taxonomy): domain Bacteria; phylum Spirochaetota; class Spirochaetia; order Treponematales; family Treponemataceae; genus Avitreponema. Next base: position 3,317 of record CASGDA010000001.1, read on the forward strand.
AGGAAGGTTCCACACTGCCGACAGGCAGATCCGTTATCACCCCGACGAACCTGTAACCGCTCAGCGGAATAAACTGGTCAACTATCGCGGAAAACTTGCTTTGATCATAACTGTTCTCTACCCCGCCAATATCCCCGGAGGCAGGGATTTCAAAGGTCTTGTTGTACAGGCCGCTGAAGCCGCTGACAGTCATGCTCACCACATCCCTGTCCGGGCTGTACAGGTTGTTTATGTCTGCCGGCAGGTAAAACAACACTGCGTAGTTATACACGGTACCGTCATGCCAAGTCATTATTACGGCGTTTTTTGCTTTGCTCGGTGCAGAGTTCACCCGCAGGGGAACCGTGTAGCTCCCGAAGTTCCTGCCGGAGTTAGGTTCTACAATAGATATCGTAGGATTTAAGGTACTGCCGGTTCCGTCTAAACTGGCAAGAGCATTTTCATTCAATGTAAGGCGGATTATACTCTTATCTGTAGGATCCTGTTCTACAGTTCCTTGATTAGAGGTGGTTGAAAAGTCGGGATGATTGGACGTCCTTATGGGATCCCACCCCGGAAGGTTAGGGTCAAATGTTACCTCTATTCCTAAATCGTAGTTTTGGGGATTCGCCACATAATAGGTAATTACCCGGTCTGAGCCTGATGGAAGATTTACCATACCACCTGTTTCGGGATAGGAACCGTCAAGACTATGTTTACCTATTTGTGCGGTATTTGTCCACTCTTCAACAAAATCTATCATAGGACGGTTAAAAAACTCACAACCGGTAAAGACTATCAGAAAACATAACAGGAATACTATGTAAAACAGTTTATGTACAGGAACGGTACATCTCTCACTAAAAAGATTTATATCAATAATGTTAACGCAACTATTATCACTTTTTTTCATCTTTGTGCCTCCCAAAAAGAAGCTCATTCCACATAGCTTTTCTAAATCAGCTAGATAATTATCCTCTCTATCAGTATAACACGTTTTTTTCTGCCTGTCATCTCAATCAAAAATATGAGCATAAAAATGTGTGTAAAAGTTCATTAGAGTTCCATAGAACGAGAGATTTTAGATAAATTTCTCGGAATAAATCCTTTTAGTGTAGCAAGATATTTGTGTTAAAAAGTGTACTGACGTTTGCCCCCAAACCTGCTAACCTTTGGCGCCAAGTGTACTGATGTTTACCAACTACCCAAGGCAGCCCTTGTACCGGTTAGAGATAGGAAAATAGATTTATGAAAAACTTCTATGGCTGCTCTGGATAAACATTATTAGGGGTGTTGTTTTCGACTTTTCCGGTTCCTTGAGTAAAGGTACCGCCCTCTATATACACACCGCCCCCTGTATTATCGATATTACCACCACCATCTACCATATTTTCACTAATGCAACTATTTCCTGACATAGTCAGAATTCCAGATAACAAGTATACACCACCACCTTTATTAAATACTCTAGGTGGACCATCAAGAACTAAAAGATATGGCTTTGATTGGTTCCCTATTATTTGAGCATTGCCTGAAATTGTAACGTTTCCATTCCCAATATAAATTCCTCCACCCATATATGCTTTATTCGGAGTAGCTGTAGAGCCAATAAAACCGCCTGTCATCGTAAAGGTACAACCGGAACCGACATACACACCACCACCACCATCATCAGCTGTGTTATCAGTGATAGAACCGCCCTTCATGGTAAAAGTACAACCGGAACCGACATACACACCACCACCATTTTTAAAAGTTTTGTTGCCGGTAATACTGCCGGATTCCAAGGTAAGAGAACCACCTTCCACATAGATGCCTCCCCCACCATTACCGTAATTCTGTCCATTACCGGAATCATAACCGCCGGTTATCTTGCCGATACCGCCGGTACCGTCAGCATTTGCAGAGGAATCTTTTATTGTCAAATTTCCGTTGGAGCTAATAACAACAGTCCATCATCCGTTTCCGAGCTCAATTCACGATTTATGGCATGCCCGTTAAGGTCAAGAGTACAAGTCCAGTCAAATACGATTGGCCAAGAAAACCCGGAAGCAGTTGTAGGGGTAATATCTTTCAAAAGAGTTATCTCTGTACCGCTATCTCCATAAGCCTTCGCAAAACTTCCTAAAGTATTTCCTTGTGCAGAAGAACTTGTTTTGTATGCTACCTCTGCATCGGAAAGGAACACAGCGGTTCCGCCATCGGTGGTGGCAATGGTTTCCTCTACGCTATATGAGGAAATATCTGAAGTAAATTTATTTGCAGCCCCCGGAACATCAGTATCCGTTATCTGCGCTGCACCACCCGCTTTCATATCTGCTGCTGTGACTCCGATAGTACCGCCGGTAAGCCTACCGTCACCGATAGTAATGGTTTTTCCGCTAGGCAGATACACGTTGTTGGCGTTGCTACTTACTGTATTGTTAGTAATGGTTGGACTGCCACCGACGGAGAAGGTGCCATCCACGTATACACCGCCACCGTTACGGCTCGAAGAGTTTCCGCTTATGGTTCCACCACTCAAGGTAAAGGTACCTCCGTCTACATACACGCCACCACCATCGTAGCTCGCAGTATTGGCACTGCCGGGGTCATTTCCGCCTATGGTTCCACCGTCCATGGTGAAATTACCACCACTCACGTATACGCCACCTCCGGCATAGCCGGCACTGCTTCCGGTTATGATGCTGCCGCTTTCCATGGTAAACGTACCGCCCTCTATATACACACCGCCCCCGTAGTCAGCACTACTTCCGGTTATTTTGCTGCCACTTTCCATGGTAAAACTTCCGCCATCAACGTACACAGCACCGCCACTACCACCGGCATTTGTTCCGGTAAGGGTAATATTTTCCCCAAGGAAAAGGCTTCCGCCGGAAGTAATATTAAATACTCTACCGGCACCGTTGGTTACGGTACGTCCGGAGCCATCAGTTGTTACCGTTACGGAAATGCCGGAGCCCACAGTTACTTCTCCGGTAAGGCTGATGTCACTTTGAAGAATAACATTTCCCTTAGGAACATCCCGCAGTTTTTCCAAAGCATTCCCGATTGTCTTTACTGGGCTTGAAACAGTTCCGGTATTGTTGTCGTCCCCACTATTCTCATTCACATAGATTTTATTAAGTAGGGTACTTACTGTTGAAACAGTAGTCACCGTACTTGCCCCACTGCTGTCTGTCAGAGTAATTGTGCACGTAGGTGTTGTAGGTCCCAAATCAAGTCCGGTTTTGATTCCTACAAATGTAGTACCCATGTCGACAAACTCTGACCCTATGACTCCGTAATCGGAACTTGAAGATTCGGGTACCCCGTCAACTGTGACTGTCCCGGTTCCGCCCCCTGTCACTTGGTATGTGTTATTAAAGGGCTGACCGTTAAATGTTCCGTTCACCGTTATCTGTGTAATATCCCGATGAATATCCCCTGCACCCATTGCCGGCAGATTAAAGCACACGGCGTACTTTTCGTTCGAGTCTGTATATTTCATAATCACAGCATTACTGAGCACAGGTGGCAAAGAATTTACCCGTACCGGCACCGTGTAACTGCCAAAGGTTCTGCCGGAGTTGGGTTCTGTTATGGTTATTGTGGGAGTGATTGCCGTACCGGTACCATCTAAGGGAAGAATACCGGTAGCCCCTACAGAGTTTTTTAATGTAAGACGGATAATATTTTTATCTGAAGCATCCTGTTCCACGGTGGCAAAATCAGAGGGTGTTTTGTTATTTACAACCAGACTGTCATCATGAGCAAATGTAACGCTGGAATCCAAGGTATAGTTTTGGGGGTTTATCAAGTAATAGGTTATCACTCGGTCGCCTCCGGAGGGCAGGTTGGTAAGCCCGCCGGTTGCCGGGTAGGAACCGTCGAAGCGGTGCTCCATTATTTTGGCCACATTCGTCCACTCGTCCAGGAAGTCCTGGAGGGGCTTGTTGAACATGTCGCAGGAAAGGAAGGCCAGGGCGCACAGGAAGAGCGCCGCAACCGCCGCCACACGGGTTTTCCATGCGGTTTCTGTCATTCACTCACCAAACTATAAAGTTATTTCTATGTATTATACAGTGATTTATTGAAAATCAAAGACATTTATGAAAAAATGACAGAAGCATATAAAGTAAAAACCGTCGGAAGCCTTTTTCAGTTCCGGCATGGAATTGATTAACCCGCAAATTTTCCGGTAAAATCAGGCCATGGATACAGTGGCACAGGCGCAAAAAAAACAGGCAGGCATAATAGGGATGGGACGCTTCGGAACATTCTGGGCGGAATTCCTGTCATCCAGTTTTGAAGTTTCAGGTTATTCCAGAAGCCGCAGAGAGCATCCGGCGTACAGGCTGGCTTCCCTGGAAGAAGTATGCTCCCTGCCTGTGGTTTTTATATGCGTTCCCATGCGGGCTGTTCCGGAGACACTGGAAAAAATAGCCCCGCTGTTGTCACCCGAAACACTGGTGGCGGACACCTGCTCTGTCAAAGTCCTGCCCGTCAAGTGGATGCTTGAGAAACTTCCTTCCGGCACAAAGATTCTCGCGACCCATCCCATGTTCGGGCCGGAATCAGCGAAGTTCGGGCTTGACGGGCTTCCCGTCGTCCTGTCCCCCGTCAGAATGCCCCGCGCCGACTTTCAAATATGGAAGGATTTCTTCATTCAAAAGAAACTTGTTGTAAGGGAGATGACTCCGGAGGAGCATGACATGGAGGCGGCGAAAACACAGGCGCTGACACACATGGTGGGGCGCACTTTGAGCAGGCTCGGGGTCAAGGACTCCCCCATCGGAACCCTCTGGTACCAGAAACTGGTATCGATATGCAGGCAGGTTGACAAGGATTCGCCGGAGCTTTTCAACGATATGCAGCACCTGAACCCCTACGCGGCGGACGTGCGGAAGGCTTTCGCCCGGATATGGGAGGAGACCTCCGGGGAACTGGAAAGGGACAGGCCGCCTGAATCCGAATGGCAGCCGCAGGCTTGACCCGCAGGCTTTTCACAGGTACAGTGTTTAATTATGGTAGACAATAACAAAGACAGCGTAATCCTTGATTTGCTGGATGAGGAAAATTATAACACAATTCTTGCCCCGGACATTGAATTCGACGGGCTGATAGAGTTTTCAGAGCCGTTTATGATTAAGGGCCGTGTCAGCGGAAAAATAAACGCCACAAGCGACCTTATGGTGGACACGGATGCGGTTGTAAAAGCCGACATAAGGGCGTCCAGGGTTATTATCAGGGGAACTGTCACAGGCAACATCACGGCGGAAAAAATCGTCCATGTCTTCAGCACAGGCAAACTTAAAGGGGACGTCACCGCGCCCGAAGTTGTACTTGACACAGGGTGTTTTTTCTCCGGGGTCTGCACAATGGACATGGAACGGGGACAGGTTGAATGATTCCCGGAAGATCCGCGGTTACATTCCGCTCTTTTCTCCTCTGCGCTTTTTTCCTCCTGCAGGCGGTGTACGTCCCGGCTGAGACAAAGCCGGACGCTCTTGTCCTTTACAGGCAGCAGAGATACCAGGAATCGATTGCCGTCTGCCTCGCCGAAATCGAAGCGAACAGCAGGAATGTGGACAGCTACGTGGTTCTCTGCTGGGCGCTTGTAAAGGCGGGCCGGTATGCGGAGGCGGAGGAATGGGCCGCGAAGGGCCGCGCTGTTTCCATGTATGATCCGAGGCTGATAGAAATAGCTGCTGAAGCCCGCTTCTACCAGGGAAAAAACGAAGAGGCCCTGCTTCTCTTCCAGGAATACATTTCCTACGCGCCAAACGGCAGGCGCCTTGCGGACGCCTATGACTTCATGGGAGAGATTTTCCTGCGGCAGGGTAAATACAGGCACGCTGACATAGCGTTCGCCACCGCACTGCAATTCGACAGCCTCGAACCTTCCAGATGGGTGAAAATGGCTTATTCCAGGGAAATGGCGAAGGATTACCGTTATTCACTGGAAGCATATTCCAAGGCGCTTGAAATGGACTCCAACAACCAGGACGCCATACGCGGCAGAAAGCGGGTTATGGATAAAATGAACTGAAATGAATCCCTCTTCCTTTCCGGTGCGCTTCGATACACTCGGCTGCCGTCTTAACCAGCTTGAAACCGAAACAATAGCCGCGGCATTCAGGGCGGAGGGTTTCCCCGTGATTGATTCGGCGGAAAACGAATCCCCGCCCTCCGGAGCAGGACAGCCTGCGCCGTCGCTGTGCGTCATAAACACCTGCGCGGTCACCGCGAAGGCGGAACAGAAGGCGAGGCGCCTGATACGCCTCCTGCGCAAAACTTTTCCGGAGGCGGTTGTCATCGTCACCGGCTGTTACGCCCAGACCGATTCCGGGAAAATACAGGGCATCGACCGCCGGGTGGTTGTGGTTCCCGGAAGGGAAAAAGACAGGCTGAAAAATCTGCCGGCGGAGCTCAAGCGTTTCCGGGAAAAAGCCGGCGGCGGGCGCCTGGAGAATCTTTCCGACATTATAAGAAGCTTATGCGGTTCAATTTCCGCTCCGCCTCCGGTTTCGGGCGGCACGGCTGTCTTCTCCTTTCATTCCAGGGCTTCCATAAAAATACAGGACGGATGCTCGAACCGCTGTACTTTCTGCAAGACACGCATAGCGAGGGGCCCGTCCGTATCAGTGCCTGAAACTGAAATAATATCCGGCATACAGAACATCGAGAAAGCCGGGTGGGGGGAAATCGTCCTTACAGGCATAAACCTGCACCAGTACAGTGGCCCGCAGACCGGCGCCGACCTGCCCGGACTGCTTTCCATGATACTGGATTCCACGGACAGGATTTTCATCCGGATTTCGAGCCTGTACCCGGAAAGCATCACCGGTGACTTTATCTCCGTCATTAAGAACGAAAGGGTATGCCCCTTCTTCCATCTTTCAATCCAGTCAGGCAGCCCAGGAATAATCAGCCGGATGGGGAGGAGCTACGGCCCTGATGAAATAAAGAACGCCGTCCGAATGCTGCGGGAAGCGAAAGAGAATCCCTTTATTTCCTGCGACATCATAACAGGTTTTCCGGGGGAAACAGACCGGGATTTTGAGCTTACGGAGGAACTCTGCGGGGAAATCGGATTCGCCCACATACACGTGTTCCCCTTCTCCCCCAGACCCGGAACGGAGGCCGCCTCCATGAAGCCGGCCGTCCCGGAACGCGTTTCACGGGAAAGGGCCGCACGGCTTGAAGCCCTGTCCAGGGAAGGCAAAAAGCGTTATTCGGCTTACTGGACCGGAAGGGAGATTCCAGCGGTATGGGAATATTCCGCCGCCGCGAAAAAACTCAAGGCGCACACGGTCAATTCCCTTTCACTTCCGCTGGTGGCGGACGACGGCGCGGACTACCCCGTGGAAGTAAAAGAAGCCCTCGCCGTAAATCCCCTGAAATTCCGCGGGGCGCAGATCATCGTGAGGATTTCGGAACCGCAGGAAAATTCCCCTGATTTTACGAATGCAACCCTAGTAAAAATATTGTTCCGATGATAAAATAACATATTGTTATTTTTAAGGAGCAATTATGAAAAAGCGTCCTCCATGCAACCGTATTTACGGAATCCTTTTCCGTTTTCTTTCCGCGGCGGCGGTGCTGTTCCTGTTCCCGGGATGCAATGACTTTTTCACCACCTCCCTGGGAAAAGCCTTCGCTTCGGATAAGGACTTCTCCTCCCTTTCCTTCTCCGGACTGGTGGACGCGGCAGAAAGATACGGGACGAAAGATTCAGAGGCGGCGAAATCCATCATGAACTGCCTTGCCTCCGCAAGCAAAGAGGAACTTCTCGGGTTGTCAACATCCGAAAAAACGGCGGTGCTGAATACGGCGGCGAACGCAGCTTATTCGCTGGATTCCGTGCTGGATCTTATCGACGAATTGAAAAACGAGGACACCACGGAAGAAGAGGTGATTGACAAGGCGTTCGAGCTCTTTGACAGCGGCACGAACATGAATGCGGTCCAAATCCTTCTGGATAACGGGCAAACCCGCAGCGAGGTGTCTGTGGACACCCTGATTCTTTCATCGGCCGCGCTTATGGCATCGGTGGATGAAAGCGAAATAGATATGATAAAAAACGCTGTTGAGAATAAAAATGCGGAAGCCATCAGCGGGGACCTCAAAGCGAAGGCGAAGACTGTCATCGCTGTCGTGGAGACACTGGAAGAAAGAGAAGACGAGGTTGTGGATCTGGGCGATTCACTGGGATTCGATTTGAGCGGACTGTTGCCCGGATACGGCAAAAACAGCGGTACTAGCAGCAGTGGCAACTGAATAAGGAGAAAACCATGAGACATAACCGTAAACATAATTCAATCAAAATCCGCGCCCTGATCGGGGTTCTGCTTTGCTCGGCATGTTTTTCAGGGATTATCACGGCGGCGGACTATAAATACACGGCCGTCAAGCCGGAAATAGTAAGCCCGCGGCTTTCAGCCATGGGCGGGGCGAATCCAGCCCTGACAACGGCAGGTCTGGACACCCTCAGCACAAACCCCGCCGCACTGGCGTATGTGGAAAAAGAGGTAAGGATACTCGGCTTGTCCGCCGAATTATCCGGTCAGTTTCTGGACATTCCCGGAATCCTTGACGCGGAGGATCCCACCGACGCGATGATTCAATCTGTCCGGGATAACGACGGCGTTTATTTCGGGGGGAATGTGACCGGCCCCATCTCCTTCGGTATTATGAACAAGAATTTCGCTTTCGGTGTATTCAACCGTACTTACCTGTCCGCTGATGTGGCGTCCATAACATCCGGGGAAATAACAGGCGGGGAGGAAATCCTTATAACGGGCGGTTACGGAGTGACGCTGCTCGACATCGGGGCCCATGAATTGTCCGTGGGTATCCAGTTGAAGGGATTTTACCAGTTTGCCATGTATGAAAGCGGTACTATAGCTTCCATTGTCGAAACGATGAATAATTTTGACATAAACGGACAGCCGCTGTCATCCACAATCGGTTTCGGCTTCGATCTGGGGCTTCTCTACCGTCTGGGAGAAAGCTTTTCCGTCGGTGTGACCTGCCGGGATGTCTACACCCCGATATTCTATTCAATTTACGGCTCCTTTGATGATTTCACCGACGGCAAGAAACAGGACGGCACCTCCACCAATTATGACACACTGGACAGGGATCTTTCCCTGGGTGTGGCCTGGACAGCCCCCATTCCACGGAGCTGGAAGGCTCTGACAGGATTCACGGTTGCGGCAGGATACGATGACATTCTTTCACTGACAGAGGAGGTGCACCAGAACCCTGTTTTGAATTTCACCTTTGGGGCGGAAATTGTGTTCTTTAACATACTGCACCTGCGAGCCGGCATAAACGAGTGCTACCCGGCGGCCGGGCTGGGGCTGGATCTTAAAATCATCCAGCTTGACATGGCGGTGTACGGACAGGAGCTCGGCCTTGAGCCCGGCGACAGGCCGCTTTACAACATGGCGCTGGGGCTGACGATAGGCTTCTGAAGCCTAAAAACGCCTGAGACGGCTTTATGTACTTGACATAAACGGGAAATATATGTAAGATAGTTTCCATGCCGATACCAATCGGCGGGGGCCACTAGCTCAGTAGGTAGAGCGACGCCCTTTTAAGGCGAAGGTCACAGGTTCGAATCCTGTGTGGCTCATCACAGCGCGGTTCATCCGCGCTTTTTTTATTCTGTATTCTGGTTTTATTTTTCCTTTTCATCTGAAAGGCATTTGCGCACAACCTGCGCCGGGAATCCGCGGTAAGAAAGGGAAGCCGCCAGTTTTCCCCCGCTTCTGCCCATCCGCCTCAGTTTTTCCGCCGCCTTTCTGCAAAGCTCCTCCTCACTGTGGACGGAGAAAAATTCGTTCAGGGCGGCGCAGGCGTCCTCCCGCGAAACGCCTCTGGAGGCAAGCTCCGCCGACAGCTTTATCCTTCCGTTTATGCACGAAGAAAGCCTGGAGTTAAGCCAGGCGGAGGCGAAACGCCTGTCGTCAATGATTTTTCCGGCGCAGAGAAAATCCAGAGCCGGTTTTATTTCCATGGAGGAGAATCCCTTTTTCCGGAGCTTCACTTCAAGCTGGAAACGTGAATGCTCCGCGGCGGACAGATACTTCATGGCGGCTGATTCCGCCCCGAATATACGGGAGGAAAAGACAACCGCATTGAAATCATCTTCCGAAAGGGGATAAGGCAGGCAGGAGGTTCCGCAGAAGGGAGTCCCTTCTTCCGGACAGACGGATTCCCCGTCAAAAAGGCTTTCAATGAAAACACGGAGCTTCCCCGGAACCGGGAACAAATATTCCCGGCGGAGGAAGCCCTTCGTAAAAACAGCGACACCCTCCGCATGAGAGGGTGTCGTATCCTGCGGAGAACGGGCTCCGGAGGCATCCAGTGTTATTTTCAGGACGCCAGCGCCGAGCGGCTCCGCACCGCAAAGCAAAATCCGTGGATTAACGTTTGCTGAACTGGAATCTTCTGCGGGCACCACGCTGTCCGTATTTTTTCCTTTCAACCATCCTGGAATCCCGGCAGAGGAGACTGTTGGCCTTCAAGGAAGAACGGTTCTCCACGTCAACCTGGGCCAGAGCCCTGGCGATACCGTGACTGCAGGCACCGGCCTGACCGTTAAGCCCGCCGCCCTTGACATTGATAATCACATCATATTTTCCGTCACTGGACGTAACCATCAGCGGCTTCACGGCAAGCTGAACCTGATCCTGAGTGGCAAAATATTTATTGATGTCCTCATCGTTTACAATGATTTTTCCGCTTCCCTGGCGGACATATACACGGGCAACCGCTGTTTTCCGTCTTCCCGTACCCATTCCTAAGTTCTTCACTTATTAACTCCTAGTTAAATTTCCATAACCACAGGGTTCTGGGCGGTGTGGGGATAATCCGCACCGGCATAAACTTTCACGTTGGTCAAAAGCTTACGTCCAAGCCTTCCCTTCGGAAGCATTCCCTTGATAGCCGCAAGAATCGGAGCCTCGGGATGGCGCTGGAGAAGTTTCTTGTAATTCACAGCGCGTAATCCGCCGGGGAAACCGGTGTGATGATAATACATCTTGTCATCTTCCTTGGCCCCCGTCATGGCAGCCTTTTCGGCGTTCACGATAACAACATAATCACCGCATTCCTGGTTGGGAGCGAAGGAAACCTTGTGTTTCCCGCGCAGCACGAAAGCGGCTTTGGCGGCAATGCGCCCGACAGGTTTATCCGTAGCATCAATGATAAACCAACGGCGCACGGCGTCTTTTTCATTAATAAAAATCGTTTTCATTTCCGTAACCTTGAATTACTATGTTTAAAAGCCCTGTCACGCAGGCATAACGGACAGCGCATGCAGATAAAACGGGTTCTATACTTTATAGATAAAAACGAGACGAATGTCAACAGTATGTGTTAATTCTGGGACTTTTTAGCCTCTTCCTCTTCTTTCTCCGCTTCCTTTTTGTCACGCAAATCGGCGATTCCGATAAAAACAGCGATAAGCCCCACAAAGGCGGCAAGGATGGGAATACCTCCCCTTATGAAAAGAAGGATGTATTCACCCCATCCCAGGCCGAAACCTAACAACTGGGGAGGAATGGCGGCGAAAACGGTAAACAAAATCAAAACAAGACCCACAATGAGAGAAACCATCACGCCGCTCCTTTCAATCAGTCACGGCGAACGACGAGCATCGCACCGAGAACGAGCATATGATACGCAAGACTGCTCAAGAAGCCGATAAATGCGCGGAAGTTGTTGAACGCACCGTTTAACAGACCGCCGTTTCCGAAAATATCGACAAGCACAATCACCAGGACCCAGACAATCAGAACAACCAGATAGAAGATGTTGGAGAAAGCGCCCAGCGGCATGAAGAACGAAAGGATAATGCCGGCACCCGCAAGAATCGTACAAATACCGACAAGCCAAAGCATGATTTTCTCAAGGTTGCCGTCAAAAAGCCCGCGGATAGCGGAGGCAACTTCGTTCGCACCGAGGATGTCCTTGATTCCGCCGCCCGGGATGGTCAGAATACCCAGCGCCAGCAAAAACAAACCCAAGGCTATGCGTAAAATAAGATCTCCCAGAGAATTGTTTGAAACAGCCATAATGTCCTTCCTTTTATGAAATTATCCGTAACACACGGACACACAGCAAGTATATCCCAAAAAATACAAATTAACAAGCATTGTTTTTTACCGCATTTTATCATTTTATATTGACATAAACCGTCAAAAAGCGCAAAGTCAGGCTTAGTCCACATATTCGAGGAGGACGGGAAAAGGATGAAGGGATGCGGAATTTCCATAGAAAACGTCTCCAAATCGTTCGGCTCGTTCCGTGCGCTGGAAAACGCGAATCTGCATATACAGAAGGGGGAGTTCTTTTCGCTGCTGGGCCCCTCCGGCTGCGGTAAAACCACATTGCTGCGTATAATAGCCGGCTTTGAAACACCGGATACGGGTGCCGTGTATTTTGACGAGAAGAACATAGTGGGGCTGACGCCGAACAAGCGGCAGTCGAACACTGTTTTTCAAAATTACGCCCTCTTCCCCCATTTGTCCGTTTTCGATAACATCGCCTTCCCGCTCAGACTGAAAAAGACAGAAGAAAGCGAAATCCGGAGGCGGGTGGCGGAATACCTCCGCCTGGTGCAGCTTGAAGGACACGAAGACAAAAAGCCGGCGCAGCTTTCCGGAGGACAGAAGCAGAGGGTCGCAATCGCCAGGGCGCTCATAAACGAGCCGAGCGTCCTTCTGCTTGACGAGCCCCTTTCAGCTCTTGACGCGAAACTGAGGCAGAACCTCCTTGTGGAGCTTGACGCCATCCACGACAAAATCGGAATAACGTTTATATACGTCACCCACGACCAGAGCGAAGCCCTGTCGGTTTCAGACCACATAGCCGTAATGAACAGGGGGAAAATCCTGCAGACGGGTACCCCCTTTGAAATCTATGAAAGCCCGGCTACGGAATTCGTCGCACAGTTCATCGGGGAGACGAACAGTTTCATAGCGGAGGTCAGGGAATGTTCCCCGTATAACGATGAATTCATGGTGAATCTTTCCGTTCCTGAACTGGACAGCGACATCCTTGTCACGGACTATGACAGAACGGAGAAAGGCCAGCACGTGTGCTTTACAGTGCGGCCGGAGAAGATACGGATTACAACGGAGCCGCCCCATTCGCAGGACAAGTCCCTGAATATATTCAGGGGTATTGTGGCGGAGCCGGTTTATTCCGGCTTCCAGTCCAAGTTTTACGTGAAGCTTGAAAACGGCGCCATGATGAAGGTTTTCAAGCAGCACCAGAACTACATGGAAGACGGGCCGGATATAGGATGGAAGGATTCCGTCTATGTTTCCTGGAGCGCCGATGACGGCTACATCGTGGAGGAAATAAACAAATGACGGCGGGCGGTCACCGTAAGGAGATAAAAGGCGGTCTGCGTAATTACGGGAGCCTGTACGCCTTTCCAATGGGATTATGGTTCACCCTGTTTTTTATTTTTCCGCTGCTGATTATCGCAGTGTACAGCTTTCTCCAGAAAGGGGTTCACGGCGGGGTGGTCTGGAATTTCACGCTGAAGGCATACGACCAGATGCTGACAGCCTCTTACGGAAAGCTTTTTGTAAGGACGCTTTTTGTAAGCATTGTTTCCACTGCCTTATGTATCCTGCTTGCCCTTCCATGCGGATATGCGATGGCGAAAAGCAGGCACCAGACACTCCTGCTGTTTTTAATCATGATACCTTTCTGGACAAACTCCCTTATACGCATAAACGCCTGGATAGGAATCCTCGGAAATGAGGGTGTCATAAACGAATTCCTCCTGAAAATCGGACTCATAAAAGAGGAAGTCCGCTTCCTTTATAACCAGAACGCGGTCATACTTGTCCTGGTTTATATGTTCCTGCCCTACGCCATACTGCCGGTTTTTACGGCGATAGACAAATTCGATTTCGCGCTCCTGGAAGCTGCCAGGGATCTGGGGGCTACGAAGATGCAGTCCCTTGTAAAGGTGATGCTCCCCAACATACAGGCGGGCATAATCACAGCGTTTATTTTCACCTTCATTCCGATTTTCGGAACATATACAGTCCCCCTTTTCGTAGGCGGGAAAGATTCCTACATGATTGGAAACGTGATTGTGGACCAGGCTACAAAAATCGGAAACTGGCCGCTGGCGGCAGCGATTTCCATGGTGATTACGGTTTTGAGTACGGCGGCGGTTCTTGTCATGATGGCCGCAAGTTCCAGCGAGGGGAAAAAACACGGCGGCAGGCATAAAACGGAGGCAGACCGTGGGGAAATTTGAAAGCGCCTTTGAAGGCGACGTTCTGACAAAAAAACTGATATCCCGCATAAACAAGAAGCATCCGAAATCGGAGCCCGCCCGGCACGCCCGGAGGTCATGGCAAAGGCAGTTTTCCTTTTCGTCTTTCGTGATGGCGTTCGCCGTGGCCTTCCTGTTCCTTCCGCTGGCGGTCATCATATTCTATTCATTCAACAGCGCTAAGGGAATGATGTGGGAAGGCTTCTCCCTGCGCTGGTACGAGCAGCTGTTCCTGAATTCAGAGAAACTCTGGTCATCGTTCCTGAACAGCGCGGTCATCGCCCTGCTGTCTTCCGTGGCGGCGACGGCCATGGGAACCCTTGCAGCCATAGGTGTAAAACGCTACAGGTTTCTGGGAAGAACATACATACAGACCGTCACCTTTTTACCGATGATACTTCCGGAAGTTATTCTGGGACTTTCCATGCTGATTTTCTTTTCCGCGGTGAATATACGCCTCGGAATGCTGAGCATTTTCATCGCCCACACAACTTTCTGCCTTCCGTTTGTTTTCCTGATGGTGCTCGCCCGGCTGGACGAATTTGATTATTCCATAGTGGAAGCCGCCTATGATCTGGGAGCGAATGAAAAGCAGACCCTCCGGCTGGTGATTATACCGAACATACTCCCGGGCGTTGTATCGGCGTTCCTTATGTCCGTCACAATGTCCCTGGAAGACTTTGTAATAACGTTCTTCGTTTCGGGACCGGGCTCCACCACACTGCCCCTCTATGTTTTCTCGATGGTACGCTACGGGGTTTCGCCGGTAATAAACGCCCTGTCGTTCATCCTGATTCTCGGAACAATGCTGTTAGCTTATATCCTGCGCAATTTCTTGAAAAGCTTCGCGGCATCCAAATAAAACTCTGCGTATTTTCAATTTTAATATTCAGGAGAGAAGAATGAAAAAAAGCTTTCAACTTAAAAACGCGGCTGTCCTTGCGGGGATATTCGCGGCATCCTTGTTCCTTGCGGCCTGCGGCGGAAAGACACTGTATCTGTACAACTGGACTTATTACACGCCCGATTCCGTGATAGAAAAGTTTGAAGCGGAGTTCGATGTGAAAGTCGTGTACGATGACTACCCCACCAACGAGGACATGTACACAAAACTCAGGGGCGGGGCGTCGGGCTACGACATTGTAATACCTTCCCAGGATTATGTATCGATAATGAAAAAGCAGGATATGCTCGAAAAGATAGATCATTCAAAAATACCCAACCTGAAATACCTGAGACCGGAAGTCATTGAAAAGGCGGACTACGATCCGTCACTGGACTACTCCGTCCCTTATTACTGGGGTGCGGCAGGCATAGCGGTGAACAAAACAAAACTTCAGGATTATGAAAGAACCTGGGATATTTTTTCGATGGACGGGATACAGGGACGGGCGTGCATGCTTGACGACATGCGTGAAGTCATCGGAGACGCGCTTTCCTTCCTGGGGTATTCCGTCAACACCACGGACAAGGCCCAGCTCAACGAAGCCCTGGCTGTAGTGAATGGATGGAAATCCAATCTCGCTAAATTCGACGCGGATATGTACGGGAAGTCTTTCGCGGAAGGGGAATTCTGGATTGTGCAGGGTTATCCTGAATGCATTTTCTCGGAATATCCGGCTTCGCGTCGGGACGAAGTTGACTTTTTCATACCGGAAGCCGGCGGGCCGATGTACATAGACAGCATGTGTATTCCCAAGGGAGCAAAAAATATTGAACTGGCCCACGAGTTCATAAATTTTATCCTGAGGCCTGAAATCTACGCTGAATTCCTGGATACATTCGGATTCCCGTCAACGATACACACAGAGGCGGGGGCTCATAAAAAGGAAGCGCCCTTCTATCCCCCGGAAATGCTGCGGAACTGTGAGCTGAAAAAGGATTTGGGAGCGAACCTCGAGCTTTACAATGAAGTGTGGCAACAGATACGCTTCGGGGAATAAAGGCAGGTTAAACAGGAACCCTGAATTCCTCATACCGGACGCGGCCGGCTTTTACGGCTTCTTTCAGGCTTTCCTCAACCGGGGAAAGTCTGGAGGAGCCGGACTTAACCTCCACAAAAACCACCTCGGAAACAGACCCGGAGGACAGTCCCGTAAAAGCGATAAAGTCCACGGGTTTCCCGATGAAACGGGCTTCAGCCGGATTCACCGGAAAGCCCGGCAGAACGGGGCTTATCTGCTCCGCCATCTGTCCGGTTAAAACAGCCCTGGACCGCCTGACCGCATCCGCCCTCTCCGTTTTCACGCGGTTTTTCATTCCCGCCGAAAAAATCATTCCGCCGAGTTTTATCCCTATAATCAGAAACAAAACCGCGGATGCGGTGACACAGGCAAAAAACACCGCGGCGGGAAAATACACATCCGAAAGCACAGACATCAATTCCATAAAATAAATCCCCGTTGAATCACATGCGATGCGCAACATCACATAAAATCAATTTTCACGGCAAAGCTCCAGAGTCTTTAATCTGGCGCTGTCAATTTTTATAAAGAGGTTCTTTTCATGGGAGGGAAGGACAGTACCCTTCGGCGCCCCTTTCGCACGGCGGAGATATTTTACCTGTGTGCAATATACATCCCCTGACCCGTTGTTCCTTCCTTTTGAATAAAAAACAGCCAGGGTTCCGGCATCGAGTAATATATCAAGGGGGATTGTCTTTCCCGGCCTGTTTTTGATAAAGACATAACCGCCCGGCCAGTCCCGCGCATGAAGCCACATATCCGAACCGCGCACAAAATGCCTGAGCAATTCGTCGTTTTCCGCCGCACTGCGGCCGACAAGCATAAGCCAATCATTGCGCCGGAAAACCGGCCCGGGGAAACGCTTTGAATTATTTTCTTTGGAAAGCGTCTGGGTCCGCAGCTTTTTCTGGATTACAAGAGGATCGGTCTCTTTTTCAATTTCAGAAAGCTGTCTGCGCAGACGGGCCAGATTTTCTTCGGCGGCTTTTATATCCCCGGTTAAATCCTCAAGTCCGGAAACCGCTTTTTTATATCCGGCATAAAACGCGGCCGCATTTTCCTGCGGGGAAATCCGGGGATTCAGCGGGATGCGTACAACCGAGCCCGGTGATTCGGCTTCATAATCCTCCACCTCAATGAAGGAAGCTCCAGGTTTAACGGCCCACAGGTTCGCCGTCAAAAGATCCCCCTGCCTGCGGAGGCGGTCAGCGTTAAGGAAATCCGCCCGCTTAGCATTCAGTTTTTCCAGGGATCTTTCCAGTTTGGCGAATCTGACGGAAAAACGGCGGCGGGCTTCCTCCACAAGCGCGTTTCTGGAAAGGGTTTCCGCGCGGGAAGAATACCAGTCCTCAACGGCGGAATTATACGGCCACGGGTTCCTGTTTACGGTTTCCGCCGGACAGCCGTCCCCTTCCCCACGGTCTAAAAGCCGGGCGAAATCCCTGGCTGTAAAATCAGATGAAGAGGCGGCCCTTTTGTTTTCACCAGGACTGTACTCCCACATTCCGCCGGAAACCTCTCCCCGCCGGGGTCTGCGGTAAAAAACATCGAGAATCCTGTTATCCCCGTCCGTGACGATTATGTTCGCCGCTCCGCTCCACAAACGGACGTACATGAAAAACCGCTCGCCGCCCTTCGACAGGCCGAATTTCACAATGCGGTCTGTTCCAATCTGGACGGCTGAATCGATGCGGGCGCCTTTTATCCTGGAACGCAGGAATTCCATAAACCGCAGGGGTTTTTCAAATTTCGGAATTCTGGATGAGTAACTGTGCATCCGGCATGCTCCGTGTGCAAGACAAATGAAAAGCGTGAAAGGAACAGCTTCCTTTCCCTCCCTGGCACCTGAATAAAGATAAAAAGCCATCGCATCAAAAGAGGGCTGGACAATATTTTGAATAAAAGAACCTTCCAGCGGAAGTTCATTTAAAATCCTGTCAATTTCGGCGCAATTCAAAGACATGAACCGAATATACCAGAAGAAAAAAGAAACGGCAAATAAAATTTTTATTTTCCAAAAATAATGTACCCGTGAAAATAATATCTGTGATAGAATATTTTTGTTTATTCTCTTGATACGTAATCACAGGTGATAAACTCCCGGGTTTAATTACTAACCCAGATTTACTTGAACTAGGAGGATATATATGTCGGATCAATTTGAAATTCAGGTACAGGAATTCGATGCAGTAGACGAAAGTTTCTTTGAAGTTGAAAATATCTCACAGGATGAAAAAGAAAAGCGGGAAAGAGCAGCCGAAAGGCAGAAATTCGCGAAAGATTTCTCTTTCAGACAGCTGGGATCCATCGCCCAATATATGGAACCTGTAAGCGTCGCCCATCCTCTGGAGTATGTTTTAAATGTATTTGCGGAAAATCCTGAAATCCAGGCGGTTCCCGTAGAAGAGTACGACGTTGTAATCGGATACATCGACAGAAAAACAATGGAAGAAACCACAAAGAACGTTTTGCAGCGTTTTGTGGCGAAGGACACGATTGAATATGTGAGAAGGGTTCCGATAGTTCTGTACGCGAAGGAGTATTCGGAGCAGGTTCTTGAAAAGCTGTCCACGGCTTCAAGGGAATTCAATATATCGTTTTTCCCGGTTTTCCATCACAGAAAATCCTTCTACGGACTCGTATCTTTGGACGAGCTCCTCGAAAGAATCGCCGATATTCGCCGGCAGGATTTGGAAAAGGCAAGGGTTGTACAGCAGGGGCTTCTTCCGGACAATTCGGTTTTGAAAAACCTGCCCTTCAAAGTATGTGCCTGGAACCGTATGGCGAACCCCATCGGCGGCGATTTGTACGCCATATACAAGCTTTCGGACTCAATGTACCTTGCCGGCTGTTTTGACGTTTCAGGAAAGAACGTGGCGGCCGCCCTTATTACCATTGCCCTGGGTTCTTTCTTTTCCGCCCTTAAACGTTTCCCCCAGGCGGTTTCCACACCGAAAAAAATCCTTTCGGAGCTTGACCTGTTTATCGAGGACATCGTTCCCATGGGAACTTTCGTAACGGCTGCGGTCTGTTACATTGACTTGAAAAACAAAAGACTGTCCGTTTTTAACTGCGGTCATACCAATATATATTTCTTCCTGCCGGGGAAAACTTCCGCAGACGGCGGCAGCCAGAAGATAAAGCTTTCTGAAATTGAAGCCTTCCTTCCGCCTCTCGGGATGGGAGCCGTGGCGGAGAGTCTTTCGGAAGCCAGTGTCAAGGTTCCCTGCTGTCCTGTTGTGCCGGGCTTGAAGGTGGAAATGTATTCCGACGGTCTGCCGGACATGCAGACGGATGAAGGCATAAGGTACGGGGACGACAGGACAAAGGATTTCTTCAAATCCATTTACTCCCTGGAAGGTGATGCCGTCACCGCGAAAATAGAGGCAGCTGTCTCCCATTGGACGGGGAAAGCCATGCTCCCGGATGACATCACCGTGATGGACATTTCATTTTAACAACCTGGGACCGTCACAGCGGCATCCGGCGGAACCGGAGCCCGGAGTCAGGCGGCGACAGGTTATTTCCTGATTTCCTCGATTTCATCCCAGTGGAAATCGAGGTTCATAAACTCAAATACGGGCTCACGCGGCGGACGGCGTTTGGCGTTGTGGGAGACTATTTCCGAATCCAAATTCAGGATGTCCGAACGGGAAAGATACGGCTCCCCGAAAGCGAGGACGGTTCCGTCTGCGGAAAACCTGAAAGGAACGGTCACGGTCATTTTCTCACCGGCATAGACGGGTTTATCCGCAGTCATGCTGATATTGTCCCCTGCAAGTTCCCAGTTTCCGCTTTCATAATTGCGCAGAGTTCCGCCCGTTCCGGTTACACATGTGTACAGCGACCCGTCAACAAAAAGGAACTTGGGAACGGAAAGGGTCTTATCCGGTTTTGCGGGGTCGGGAGCAAAGACGGCGCGGACATCCCGGAAACGGGCGTCAGTAAGCCAATAACGTATTTTGTAATAGCGCCGCCCGTCAAAGTAAAAACAGAAGAAGCTGCTGTCAGGTCCGCTCCTGTAAAGCATGATGGAATCAGTGTTTCCGGTACAAATCCAGAAGCCGGAAAACATGGAGTCGCCGGATTCAGTTCCGGTAAGCCCGGCACCGCCGTCGGGAACATCCCGGACATAAAAGCGGGTGAAAATCCCCGGCGGGGCGCCGCCACCGGTTCCGCCTGATAAAACCGCCACGGAAAAAACCGACGGTGATTTTTCTCCGGGATACAACACGGAACAAGTGAAAACCCCATCACCCGCACCGCCGGTGTCACAGGCGGAAACAGAACAGGGAATCCATCCTGCATCCTCGTAAACAAAGGCATAATAGGGTTTTAAGACTATACGCATCTTTCCTTCAGGTGAAAATTCCACAAAACGGGAGGAATTCTCCCATATGCCGTGCAAAATGGTTTCCGGCGGCTCATCAGAATATGCGGGGATATGGACAAGGACAAAAAGAATGGAAAGTACGGAATAAAACCGCAGGCTGTCTGATTTTTTTTTGTTGCACTGATTCATGGCGCTCATAAATCCTGACTAAATCACAAAGAAAAAAAACAAAAACACAAGAAGGACATTAACACAAAGAAGCACTGCAAAACCGGCTTTTTTCGACGCCCCGGAATATTCATTTGAATCGAACCGCCTGTAAAGAAAAAAGATAAAATCAAAAAACAAAAGAAGAAGCAAATAGCACAGGGAAACCACAACCTGCTGGGATAAGATCCTGAAATAAAGGCATAAAAACAGGGTAAAAAACAACGCCGAAAAAATATAAAAAACCAAACTCAGATAACGCCGCAAACGCTCAACATCTATATTGCTTTTTTTCTCCGGCGGCAAACTGGAAATTCCCATGGCGAATTCCCAGCCGGGAAAACGGAATTTCAGCCAGAAAGCAGAAACAAGCAATAAAACAGCCGCAATTAAAACTGCCAGCGAAATAAACATGTTTTTTTATACCGCCATTTACTCAATGTCGTCAAGAAGCAGATTGACAGATATCTTTCCTTCTTTCATTATATCGGAATGGCGTCCCGTTCCTGGAGTTCCCAAGTAATTGTTCTCAGTATTTCTTCTTTCGGGGAAAACCACCGGGAAGCGTCTGTCCTGACAAAGGAAAAAGGGCTTATAAAAGCGGCGGTGTTCGGCGGGGCAAAGAGCAGGCTCCGTTCGTCAGTCGCGCCGTACCATTCCGGACAGATGTGGTTTTATTCGGATCCCGTGAAAAAAACAAACAAAATAACAGATTTTGATGTGAAGCAATGGAGGGAAAACATCAGGGAAAATCTGGTGAGAACCTGGTGCGCCTCCCTGTGCACAGAAATCGTCCTGCGCTCCCAGGGAACCTGCGACTGGACTTTGGTAAACGCTTTTTTCGACGGAATAAACGTCTCGGAGGAAAACGAATGTAAAAGCGCAGTCATCCGTTTTTTATGGAGAACAGTGATTCTTTCAGGATTCAGGGTAGACATAGAAACTTGTTCCAGGTGTGGCAGAGACTATGGCGGAGAACAAGCAAATAGTGTATTATGGTATGTGCCGCAGGAAGACGGATGCGTCTGCGGCGGTTGTGCGGCGAGAAGCGAGCGTATTTTTCCGCTTTCGGATGAGAGCAGGTTTTATCTCCATGCGGTGGAAACCTGCAGGCCTGGAATTTCCCGTTCAATAACCCTTTCCATGCAGGCTTACACGCAACTGCGGGAGTTCCTCTTTTTCATAACGGCAAGGATGCTCGGAGGGAAAATAAAAACGCTTGAAGCCGGGGCGGGAATTCTTTGAATTACGGAGGAAACATGAGGGCTGTCGATATTATCACACGAAAAAGGGACGGACAGGTTCTTTCCCGGGAAGAAATCGGATTCCTGATAGAAGGATGCGTGAAAGGGAATATCCCTGATTACCAGATTTCCGCATGGCTGATGGCCGTATTCTTCAAAGGAATGACCGCAGAGGAAACCGCCTTTTTAACCGATTCAATGCTTCATTCCGGGGAAATAGTGGATTTATCGGATATTCCCGGAAAAACGGTGGACAAGCATTCCACCGGCGGCGTCGGGGACAAAATATCGATTCCCCTTGCACCAATCGCGGCGGCCTGCGGTGTCTTTGTTCCAATGATGAGCGGAAGAGGGCTCGGACATACAGGGGGAACCCTTGACAAACTTGACTCGATTACAGGATACAGGACGAGGCTTCCCCAGGAAGATTTCAACAGGATAATAAAAGAATGCGGATACGCCATGACAGGCCAGACGGAAAAAGTCGCGCCGGCGGATAAAATATTATACGCCCTGAGGGACGTGACGGGTACGGTTGAATCAATACCGCTTATAACGGCAAGCATCATGTCAAAGAAAGCCGCGGAAGGTACAGGAGCCCTGGTGTTCGACGTGAAATGCGGAAACGGCGCCTTCATGAAAACACCGGCGGATGCGGAAAAGCTGGCGTCCATGCTTGTGAACACAGGAAAGGCGCTTGGCAAAAAGTGTTCGGCCCTTATCACGGCTATGGATAATCCACTTGGAAAAATGACAGGGAATTTCCTTGAGATTGAAGAATCAATGGATATTCTGGAGGGGAAGGGACCGGCTGACACCACGGAACTGACACTGGAACTGGCGGCACGGATGAACATGCTGGCGGGGAAAGCTTCTTCACCAGAAGAAGGAAGAAAGGCAGCCGAAGAGGCGGTGTCCTCCGGCCGGGCGATGGAAATTTTCCTCAAGAACGTGGCCCTTCAGGGCGGTGACGGGAAAAAACTGCTGGCGGACAGAGGCAGAAGACGCTCACAATACAAAACCGAAATAAGGGCGGAAAACTCCGGCACAATTTCGGCCATAAACGCTTATGAAGTCGGTAAAGCTGGAATTGTTCTGGGAATAGGCCGTACCAGGGCGGACGAGGAAGTCTGCCCCGACGCCGGAATTATTTTCCACGCGAAACAGGGCACCGAAGTAAAAAAAGGAGATATTATCATGGAGGCATACGGGAAAAATTCCTCATGCCTTGCCGAGGCGGCCGCGATGTTGGAGAAGACAATTGTTTACGGCGGGGATGGCGGAGAAAGCTCCGGACACACTTCCGCCGGAAATATAATACTGAAAGAAATAACAGATGGAAAATAACACACATTGGATAAAAAAAGAAATCGACAGGGAAACCGTTAAGTGTATAGCTGAAAAATTCAAGTGCAAAGCCATTGTAGCCTCTATCCTTGCACGGCGTGGGATAACAGAAGGGAAAGACGCCCTGTACTTTCTTGAGGATGACCTGCGTTTCCTGCACAACCCCTTTTTATTCAAGGACATGGAGGATGCGGTCGATCGTGTCATCCAGGCAAAAGAAGAGGGGGAAAAGGTTCTTGTTTTCGGGGACAGGGACGTGGACGGAGTTACAGGCTCGGCGCTGCTGTACAACGCCCTTTCCGGCATGGGGATTGATGTAAAAGTACGCATTCCCACAGGTGACGAACCCTACGGTCTGACAACGGAGGCGGTTGAACAGCATGCCGCTGAATACGGCTCCCTTATCATAACCGTGGACTGCGGAATATCATGCGTCAAGGAAATCGACAGGGCGAACGAGCTGGGCATAGACGTAATCGTCCTTGACCACCATACGCCGCCGGAAATCCTTCCGGATGCGGCTGTAATCATCGATCCCCATACCGAGGATTCAGGCTACCCATTCAAATACCTTTCAGGTTGCGCCGTAGCCTGGAAATTCATAACGGCGCTCCGTTTCGCGGAAACACCGGTGTATAAACAGAGTGTTTGCCTGCTGAATGTCAGACCCCTGAATGAAGCTTATTGTGTGGAAGTAATAAAAACCGTGAATATGGTGGAAGAAAACCGTATTTACGAAACAGTGGTTCCCGGAATGGTCTCTTTTTCAAAGACACGTCTGCCCGCAATTCTGGAAGGCCAGCACATTTTTGTGTGGGATGCCCTGATGCAGAAAAAGCAGCTGGAGAAAATATTCGGCTCTTCGATAGAATTCAATTTTCTGGATATTTCGGAGGAAATAATATCCCTGATGCCGTCTTTCAAAGGGATGAGTCTGCTCAAACTGAAGAATTTCTCAAAAATAGGGCGGTACATGGAAAATCCTGTGAGTGAAATCGACAGCTTTTTCAACATTTTTGTGACGTATATGCAGAAAAAAAGCCTCTTTTTCAGCAAAAAGGCGGAAGAGGAACTCCAGCTCGTAACCCTCGGAACACTGGCGGACATAATGCCGCTGAAAAACGAAAACAGAATCATGGTGCGCCACGGCATAGAGTCAATGAACAAATGCCCGGTACCCGGCGCCATGGAAATTCTTGCCCGGCAGGGACTCGCCGGAAAAAAAATACACGCACAGGATTTAAGCTGGAAAATAACCCCGGTAATCAATGCCGCGGGAAGAATGGGCAAACCGGAAACAGCCTTAAAACTCTTTCTGGCGGATACAACCCAGGAGGAACGTCAGTCCCTGTCAGAGGAAATCATACGCATGAACAATGAACGGAAGGACATGGGAAAGGAAACCTGGGTTGTCGCCGAACCCCTGGCAAAGGAAAGCTACGAAAAGAACAGCCGGAACATTGTGATGGCGGCCAGCCTTGAAATCAACCGGGGGATAACCGGTTTAACCGCGTCCAGACTTGCGAAATGTTTTAACGTCCCCGCCGTCGTGATGTCCATGCGTCCTGACGGAACCGGCGTGGGTTCCATGCGTTCAGCCCGCGGCGTTAATTTGAAAGCCATCATTGAAATGTGCGAAGACCTTTTTTCTGAACACGGGGGGCACGCCTTTGCCGCCGGGTTCTCCCTGAAAAAAGACATGCTGACCGACTTTGAGGCGCGGATTTCCGCCATCGCGGAAAACCTTGAATTCCCTGACACCGAAAACGGGAATGAAATCACGGTGGACGCACAGCTTCCGCTTGAATATATAACGCCTGAAATTTCCGGCATAAACGATATTTTTGAGCCGTTCGGGGAAGGGAACGAACCCATCCACTTTTTAGCCTGCGGGTTGAAAATAATAAACGCCGATATTATCGGCAAGGGAGAGAAGCAGCACCTGAAACTGACCCTGGACTGCGGAAAATACAAATGGCCGGCTCTTTTCTGGAATTCAGCGGACAGGTACGGCCGTGATTTCAACTGCGGGGACAAAATAGACGCGGTTTTCAAGGTCGCAGATAATTTTTACAACGGAGCGAGCACCTCCCAGATGATTCTCGTGGATGTGAAAAAGCACAGTCCGGAAAATAAGGTTCCGCAGCAAAAATACCACGAAACAACAAAAATTTCCGTATGACATGTACACAACAAGGAGACTCAATGATGAAATCATATTCCGGAAAATCCGGTGGAACCGTTAAATTCCCGCGGGCGGCGGCAGCCCTCCTCTCCCTGCTGGTTTTTCTTCCGGCCATCGTTTCCGCATCAGGGAAATCTGAATCAAAAGAAAACACAGCGGGAGGGCTTCAGGAAGTAATTCTGCCCGCCGAGGGAACAGCGGGGGAAGCCTTTGCGGTTCTTTTCAAGCTTACCGCCCCTGCGGACGACATCTCGGTAAAACTGAAAAACGAAAGCGGTGAAATTCTAACCGCCGGCAAGGGGTTCTCCCTCCAGTCCGGGGAAACCCAAAACGGAAACAAAAGGTACATATACGCGGCTCTCATAGGCCTTTCGATATTCCTGGAAGATGGAATTTACAGACTGGAATATTCCCTTGCCTCAAATGGAAGTGAAACCGCAGGCTGTACAGAACTGCTGGTGAGCGCCCCGGAATGGAACACTGAAAAAATAGCCCTTGACGAACGGAATACCGCCGTGCGTACAAACTGGGGTGAGGAGAGGAAAGCCCAGATAGCAAAACTCAACGGAATACTGTTTTCCTGTGATGAAAATGCCGCCAGATTTGCCGGAAGATACATAAAGCCTGTCGATTCCAACCGCATAACCTCATATTTCGGTGACAGAAGGGTTTTCCTCTATTCTGACGGCGGTTCGGATGACTCCGCCCACTACGGGGTGGATTTCGGTGTTCCGACAGGAACCGAAGTAGTGGCCGCGGGAGGCGGCAGGGTTGTGATGGCGGAAAACAGGATTTCAACCGGCTGGTCCGTTGTAATTGAACATATGCCGGGTTTATTCAGTTTGTATTACCATTTAAATGAAATGAATTGCAGTGTCGGAGACACGGTTGAACCGGGAGATCTTATAGGAAAATCAGGGGCGACGGGACTGGCCACGGGCCCGCACCTGCACTGGGAATTCAGGGTGAACGGAGAAGCGGTCTCACCCTGGTTTTTCCTGGAAAAAGGGATATTTTTACCGGTGACACCTGTAGATACAGTACAGTCAGCCGTCAATTGACAAAAGGGGCTGTTTCTGGTAAATTTTACATTAATATTTACGGAAAGCCGAAAGGAGGTGATGTCGGGTGGCTCGCATTGTTGTGGATGATTCAGAGAATCTTGAAAAAGCCATAAAACGTTTCAAGAGGATGGTTGAAAAAGAAGGTATCATCCGTGAGTGGAAAAAGCGGGAATTCTACGAAAAGCCTTCTACAATTCTTAACAGGAAAAACAAGGCACTCCGCAGAAAGCTCATGAAAAAAAACCGTAAAATTAAAGACAGCAAAGGTTTTTAATTTTCGCTAAAAGACAAGGCACGTGGACAGAAGGCTGCTTCTGTTCCGTGCCTTTTTGCATTCTCACTGATAATTCTTGAAATTCAGAGGATTTGTTTAATAATGGCATACGCTACCACGCAGCAGCTGACACGTTATTACGATACATATAAAAACATAGACGTTACATTCACAAAAGAAGTCACTGCTATCCTCGGGTTACAGACACAACAGGTTTTTATAAAAGCAGACGGGCGGCAATGGCCCTGTATTATAAATTCTTCTTCACTTGTCGGTGCAAAAGTTATTGCCGGTACAAGGAACGGATTAATCCCAAAAATACAAAAAGACGTTTCAGCGGTCAACCTCCGCTTTTCATTTGTGGACAACGAAAACAAGGAGCCGGTTTCGTTTTTCATCAACAGCAAGGCGGCGGGTTTTTCTCCTTATGGAACCAACAATGATTTAGTGTTGATACAACTCCAGTACATACAAAGGGCCCCTGACTTTCTCATAGAAAAACTGGGCTCCCTTCTCGATGCGAACGTAAATTCAAAAAGACGGCGGGAGGACAGGATTTTAGTCACGGCTGATACAATGCGGAAAATAGGAATCCTGCAGAAGGAAACCATTATATTCATCCAGGGTGTGCCGAGACGCTGCATAATCCGTGATATATCCTTTTCCGGTGCGAAAGTCATTATGATAGGGATTGCCCAATTCATCAGGGACAAGGATGTCGTCCTCCGGATAGATTTTGAGGAGCCGAGAACCGCGATAGGCCTCCACGGGAAAATAATCAGAACCGAGGATGTCAGGGACAGGAAAGACCTTGTGGCCCTTGCGATACAGTTTGTTGAGAACGAAATCCCCATGACATACAAGATGCACTTGAACCACTATATCAGCTCCCTGACAAAGCATGACATAAACCGTATGCAGAACCAGAGGATTCAACAGATGGAATCAATGCCGCCGGGAACATCTCCCGTGTCCCGTCCTGCTGAACAGGCAGCCGGTCCAGCGAATAAGCCGCCCGAAAAAGCCGCGGACAGCCAGCCGGAAACCGCCCAGACTTCCGCTGGCAAAATAGACCTGAGCACACTGGATATTGACTTTTAAGCCCGTCATCCAGCCGAAACCATAAAACAGGAAACAAACGTGAAAGACCCTCTCGATTCGCTTGTATTTATCCGCCTGAATAAAAAACCAGATATTCTGGGCTCTTTTCAGGATTTTAACCCGGACATTCCCCTCCCCGTCCGGCTTCCTCCGGAAGAAGCAAAGCCAGGAAAACAGGAAGGGCAGAGCCGGACATTGAGCACGGAAGCCGTGCTGGCGGGAATCCTGACTGTTTTTGCATGGGACACGGAAAATCCGGACAAAGATTATTATAAAAAACTCCTCCTGAAAATCAGACCCGATTTGCGCAGGGAATTAACCGAAGCGGCCCTGATAAAAATACGGAACAAGGATTTTGATTTGGCAGAGGAAATATTCCTGGCCCTCAAGGGGATAAACCCCGGCGACAGGGAAACAACCCTCAATATAGCCCTGCTTTCGGAAGAAAAGGCGGAAAAATCCGCATCTGAAGGAAACAAGGAAAAAGAGGATTTCTATATACAGGAAGCAGAAAGATATTACAGGGAAGCGATGGAGGCGGATCCTCCCCTGCCAGAAGCTTTTTTCAATGCCGGATACTTTTTCCTCAACCGTCATGAATACAAAAAGGCGGCGGAAGCCTTCCAGACTTACTGCACACTGGAAACCGGCACCGATGAAACCTCCCTCATCCGGAAGGAAAAAGCGGAGGCCATCACGGCAGGTATACGCTCAAAAAATCTGGATGACTCCTTATTCAAAGCCGCATACGATTTAATCAACAAAGGTGAAGAAGAGCGGGCCATTGAAGATATAAGGCTTTTTCTGGAGCGCCGGCCGAAAGTCTGGAACGCATGGTTCATGCTCGGCTGGGCCCTCCGGAGGCTGGAACGTTGGGAAGATGCAAAAAACTCTTTCCTCCGGGCCCTGGAGCTCAGGGAAGAGCCGGAGGATTCCTCCGGCGGCCGGGATGAACCCGGGGAAGGACTGGCCGACATCTGCAACGAAATAGCGATATGCACACTGGAAGCAGGCCTCTACGAAGAAAGCCGGCGCTGGCTTATGACGGGACTTGAAGCGGACCCGGAGAACGTGAAAATAATTTCAAATCTGGGTGTGGTTGCGTGGAAAACCGGGAACCGGCAGGAAGCGGAAGGATTTTTCCGCACCGCGCTGGAAATAAGCCCTGAAGACAAAACCGCCCTTCTGCTGTTGAGGCAGATGGAATCCTCCTGAATGATTTTAACGGACGAAAGCTTACATCTAATTCGAAGCCTTTATTTGTCTGAGGGCGGCGAGGGTTTCTTCCGAAAAGCGGCATCCGGGGCTGATTCCCCGGGCGGCGAACCAGCCGGCAGGAACCTCCAGGGCGTATCTGCGGTAGCCCGGACTGTTTACGGTCTCCAAGCTGAACGGTTCCATGTCAAAAATTTCCCTGAAAACCCCTTTTGAATCTATAAAGGCGATGGAAAGGGGAACCTCTGTATCTTTCATCCAGAAACTCATTTTTTCATCCCCGGGATAAATGAAAATCATTCCGGTTCCTTCCGGGATTTTTTTCCTGTGCATGAAACCTCTCGCCCTGGATTGGAAATCAGCCGCAATTTCAGCTTCCACGCATACAGGAGAGTCGGCGGAAGGAGCTTCAATAAAAAGCGGAAGTTTCCCGGCGGACCCGGTTGGAGTCAAAGGAAAGGCGAATAACACTGTCCGGCATAAAAACAAAGCACCCAAAATACCGCGTAAAAAAGAACCTGAAATCCTAGAATTCTGAAACAAAATCATCCCTCAATATATTTTCACGGGTACGGTTGTCCGTTTCCGAACTGACAATAGAATTGAACACCGTCAAATCAATATACTTGACGGTCAGGGGTCTTTCAAGGGAAAGACGCAGCTTCTCCGAATTCCAGACCGACTTTGAAGGATCCACTGTATCCGGTTCCCCGTATTTTTCAACGAGCGAAGAGAATATTGAAAAATAATCTATCCTTTCAGAGTCAAGGGCAAAAGCCATGTTATACAATACGCCCTCATAAAACTGGAACCATGAACGGGAAATAAAAGAAGAGCCGGAAGTCTCTATCAAATTACGCTGCTGTCCGCCGGGGATTAACGAAACATCACGTTCCCCGCGGTAACCGAAGATACGGTCAGAAGACAGGGCTTCTTTCACGGCGTCAATATCCATACCCAGTGAAATACCACGGAATGAAGAAGGAAGTGATTCCTCGTTTTCGGACGGAACATCTGCAGGAGGAAGAGCGGCGGCCTCCTTCCCTTCTACGCTTTCTCCGGCGGAAGCAGGAAGAGACACCAACGGGAACAGCAGCAAAGTAAATACCGCAAATGCAATGCCGCGGAACAAGGAAAACATTACCGCCCCCTGGCTTCCATGTGGGAACGTTCAAGCTCGCTCCGTTTACGGCGGGCGGCGATCTGCTTCCCTAAATCCATCAAATCATTCGTATAAAGCTTTCCTTTTTCCACTTTCACCACACCGTTACGGAGGAAGGCCGCCAAATCCATCTGAGCCTGTTCCTTGGGAATTCCGCACATACTGGCCAGCTCGTCCGGACCGAAATCAAACACATACTGTTTCCCGGGCTGAAACACAACCCTGAGTTTTTCAAGCTGGATGGAAAGCATATCGTACATGCGGGAAACCGAGTCCTTAATCGCGGTGTTGGCGAGCTGCTTATACATGAGCCATATCCTGTCCGCAAGAGTGGTGGTGAGCCTTGTTATAAGCTGTGGTTGGGTTGAAACCATCTGGTTGAAGTTCTGCCTGTTCACGCACAGGATATGCGTTCCTGCGAGGGCGATGGCGCTCGCGGAACGGGGCTTGTTCTCCAGCAGGGCCATTTCCCCGAACATATCCCCGGCTTTCAGCACGGCAAGAAGAACCTCGTTGTCATCAACAATCTTTGTTATTTTCACCTGCCCCTTCTGTATGATATACATTTCGGAACCGGGCTGGCATTCACAGAATATCATTGTTTCTTCATCAAATGTACGGGACAGGATACCCGGTTTAGGCTCAAGCATCTCTGTGGAAGCCTTGACCCCCATTGACTTTATGGACATAAAACGCTCCCTGGCAGCCGTAGCGAGAGAACCGTTGGGAGCGTTTTTCAGATAATGATAATAAGCGTATAAAGCCAAAGAGTGCTTTGACAGGCGGGAATAATAGTCACCGATTGTGAATAAGTGACTGATATCGATTTCAGCGTTTTTTTTCAGAGTGATTCTTGCCAAAGCGTCATCCAAGTACCGGACTTTCCGTGAAAACGAAAAAATTATTTTCATTGCCACAGGAGTATTTTTCACGATAAGTTCAGGAAACTGATCCCTGCGGACAGAAATCAGGGAAACATCCGTAACAGCGGAAGCCGTTTCAATCTGGCTGTGTCCGGACATGGAAGAAACAACCCCGATAAAATCACCGGGACCGAGAATATTCCCCTGTTCTTCCGCAACAATCTGGGTTTCCTTTGCTATCCGTACCTGGCCGCTTTGAATAATATAAAACCTATCCGAAGAAGCCTGTCCTTCAAGAATAATAAAGGAATTCTTTTTAAAATGAATAAAGGCTAATTGAAGCAAAATAAACCACCCCGATAAAGTATAAAATCAGAGAAAAAATTTGTCAATTAAAGAGTAAACACTATTCCCAGTCACCTGCAAAAATTATTTCCGGCTCCAGAGAAAATCCGAACTTTTCTTTCACGGTGCAGGCGACCTTTTCCACCAGGCCCCGTATATCCCCTGCGCTGGCGTTCCCCCTGTTGACGATTATATTTCCGTGCCAGGGAGCCACCATGGCGCCGCCCGATTCCAGGCCGCGGAGACCCGCCTCATCAATTATAACCCCGGATGGTTTCCCGAAAGCCCTGTTGTTTTTGAACACGCTCCCGCCGGACGGCAGCCGGAAATGTCCCTTTTCCTCCCTGTCCCGCCGGTATTTTTCGGTTTCGCCGGAAAGGAAATCCCTGTTCCCGGCGGAAAGCCTGAAAACAACGGAGACAAGCACCAGAACATCCCAGGAGCAGGGATTTCCGGCGCTTTCTCCTCCGGGATACGCCCGCCTGTTGAAAGGAGACTTTTTGTATTCCCATTCCCGGCTGTCGAAGGATTTTGTTTCCCTGAAGACCTCCACATGACGGCACAGGGAATCACCCCCGGACGTTTCCGCCCCTGAAAGCCGGAAACGGAGGAAATCCGCCTCCTCAAAAACATCAGAAACGGATATCTCATAACAGCGGGCATTCATAAAAGCGGCCCCGCCGACCGTTCCTGGAAGTCCCGCGAAGCGCTCCAACCCGCCGAATCCCCTGGAAACGGATAAATCAACGGCATTATTCATGAGGCAGCCGCTTCCGCAGCGGGCGAGTATCCCGGAGCCGGTTTCAAAAACAATTCCGTCCAGAAGTTCCGTGGAAACAACAGCGCCCCTGAATCCTTTGTCCGAAAACAAAACGTTGGAACCGCCGCCAAGCACAAAAACAGGGATTCCCAGTGACAAGAAGGCGGAAACAAAGGCCTCGGTTTCCCGGACGGAGGAAGGGCAGGCAAAAATATCAGCCGGTCCGCCGGCACGGAAAGATGTATGCCTGTCCATAGGTTCATCAAAGGAAAACCTTTTTTCCGCGGCGGCCGGAAGGAACAAGTTATTTTCCTTCATATTGCTATTTTCCCATATTTTACGTACATTAGACATAAGCGATTCAAAGTATATACTAGTGTGAATGTTTTTCAATATGAAAAGCATATTTCCCTGGAAACGGAGGAGAAAGTGCCGTTACAACTATACAACACGATGGGAAGAAAAACCGAGGAATTCCGTCCCATAAACCCCGGCAAAGTTTCATTCTATGGATGCGGCCCGACCGTATACAATTACGCACATATCGGAAATCTGCGGGCCTATGTTTTTCAGGATATACTCGCCCGTACCCTGCGTTTTTTGGGATATGAAGTAACCCATGTGATGAATATCACCGACGTGGGTCATCTTACAGGAGACGCCGATGAAGGCGAAGACAAGATGGTGAAAAGCGCGGCCGAAAGGGGAAAAACCGTTCTGGAAATAGCCGATTTTTACACCCGGGCTTTTTTCAACGATACGGACAGACTGAATATAAACCGGCCCGATATTGTATGCCGTGCCACGGAACACATCGGAGACATGATAGATCTTATAAAAAGGATAGAAGCCAACGGCCACACCTACACCGCAGGAGGGAACCTGTATTATGATGTCACTTCCTATCCCGATTACGGAAAACTTGCCGGGTTGAATCTCTCTGACCTGAAAGCCGGCGCCCGCATCGATGTGGACGAAAACAAGCGGAACCCCTTCGACTTCGTTCTGTGGTTTACAAAAAGCAAATTTGAAAACCAGGCCCTCACATGGGATTCACCATGGGGACGCGGGTATCCGGGATGGCATATCGAATGCTCCGCCATGAGCATGAAATACCTCGGGGAACACTTTGACATCCACACAGGCGGAATAGACCACATCCCGATTCACCATACAAACGAAATAGCCCAATCAGAGGGCGCCACAGGGAAAAAGTGGGTCAATTACTGGCTCCACAATGAATTCCTTGTCCTGAATAAAGAAAAAATGTCGAAATCCTCCGGTGATTTTCTGACCCTGCAGAAACTGTTGGACAAGGGATACGAAAGCGGCGACTACAGGTTTTTCCTTCTCGGAGGACATTACAGAAGCCAGCTGGCTTTTTCATGGCAGTCCATGGACAGCGCAAAAAACGCCCGTAAAAACCTGATACAGCGCACGGCCAGGCTTTTGGAAAGCGCCGGAATAAATCCCGCGGAAGCAACGGGAAGCCTGTCCGCTGGTAACCTGGGAAGCGCGGCGAAACGGACGGAAAATTTCCGTACCGCACTTGAGCAGGATTTAAATACACCGAGGGCTCTTTCGGAGCTTCAAACCCTTGTAAAAGAAGGGTTGAACGGAACAATACCGCCTGCGGATGCAGTCAAAGCGGTTGCCGCCATGGACAGCGTGCTCGGTCTCCGTCTTCTTGAAGAAGCGGAGGGGAAAGCGGCGGATTCCACTTCATCCGGAGCGGAATTTTTCACAGACGAAGAAAAACAACGTATAGAAGCTCTGGTTGCGGAACGGACCGCCGCCAAAAAAGAGAAGAACTGGGCCAGAGCCGATGAAATAAGAAACATGCTGTCCGCGGAAGGTATTATATTGGAGGACGGAGCCTCCGGTACTGTTTGGAGGCGCATACCGAAAACCGGTGTGTAACTTTCGGAGGCTTGATTTGTTTGATATGCAAAAGCCCCTGCGGGCGGCGGATGAAAAAGACTTCAAGGAAATTTACACTGCGGCTATGCCTGTCATTTTCAAAGTGGCATTCAGGGTTGTAGGAACAGAAGAAGCCGCCGAAGACCTGTGTCATGACGCGCTCATCAAAATGACGGAAAAGGATATGCACTTCCCTTCCGTGAATGACGCGAAATATTGGCTCATACGGGTTGTTAAGAATGCCTCTTTGAATTATGCGAAGAGGAAGGCAAGGGAAAAAAGGGCTTATGAGAAGGCCCTGAAAGAAGACCGGAAATCGATGGATTCCGGCGAAACTGAATTGTTGAAAGGCGATACAATAAAAAAGGTTCAGGCCGCGCTTATGAAAATGCCTGAAAATTTACGGATTGTGCTGCAATTAAAAGAATACGGGGATTTGAATTATAAAGAAATAGGCAGAGTTTTGGGAATAACGGAAGGAAACGTGAAAGTCCGTGTGTTCAGAGCACGGGAACAACTTTCAAAATTGATAGGAGATGAAGATGTCTACATGCCCTGATACAGATCTTTATTCCGCATATGTCGATGGGGAAATTCCGTCGCCCTGGAAAGAAAAACTTGAAAACCACCTTTCCGCTTGTGAAAGATGCAGGCAGATAGAACAAAAATACAGACGCCTTCATGAAACCATTGTCCAAGCCGAAAAAGATGGCACGGGCATTAACGACACTTTTCTGGAGGATTCCTTCAGGAAAATTTCCTCCAGATGGCAGATTGCTTCATCCAATGCTTTAACTGAAAATTCCGGGCATAAATGGATGGTCGGAAAAAAGACCGTCACAATGCCGTATTTTGCATTGGCCGCCATGTTCCTTGCGGCGATGTTCATACCCTCTTTTTTAACCGTAAAAAACGCCGAATCCCGTATCTCTGACATACAAAATGGAAACGAAATGGCGGTGGAAGCCGCAAAAGCTGAAATGATGCTTTCAACTCTGGCAAAATACAGGAGCAACATTCCTCCCGGCTCCACACCTATATACAGTGATGATTTTTTTACCATCAACGAAAATGTTTCATATATAACAGCAAACAATAACGACGAGTTTCAGCGGAAAAACAAATCTGCATCCGAAAGCAAATTCGCCATTACGGATTCCCTGAAAATGTTTTCACAGAATAAAAACATGTTTTCCAACGGAAAAAGCAAATACGTGATTATCAAACTGCCCGAGGTAATTCATTTCGGAACAGAATCAAACAACCAGTATTCCGGGAACCAGGAATATGTAATGAATGTAAGCAACCGGTAAAATGCTAAAATGCTGGAAAAACTAAAAACGCTTTTACTCAGTTCCGGGCTGGCAAGGATTTTATGTATTCCCGTTCTCTTTGTCATCTTCATATCAGCAGCCACAATAATCTCAAATTTGACGGCGGAAACACCCGAGCTTGTAAGAATCAATCCTCCTGTAAGTGAAAAGGGGGAAGTTGTCGCCATCGAAGGAAAGGGGTTCGGCAACGAACAGGGCGACAAATGGATTGAGATTTCAGGGGTCAGGGTTTCTTCAAGCTCGTATGTAAGCTGGAGCGACAACCTTATTCTTTTTATCATCCCTGAAAACTATGAAGACGGGCTGATCCGGGTTTGTTCCAGAAACAAACAGAGCAATATGCTTGTTTTTGCCCGGAAGGAAAACATACCGGAAGAGGCGCAGACAATAAACACGGGGAATATTCCGGTTATCCAAAGTCTGGATGCATCCCAAAAGGAAATAGGAAAAATCCTTGTCATATCGGGTTTGAATTTCGGTATAACCAGAGGAAATTCCGGTGTTCTGTTCACAAAAACCCAGGAGAATTATTCCGGAGCGGCACCGGACAAGGGGATACCGTCCACACCGCTTATAATGCAGGAGGAAGCTGATTTCGGCTACGATTTCTGGAGCGATCAGGAAATACGGGTCCGGGTTCCGGACGGAGCGTCATCAGGGCCTGTTTATGTTAAAACCGACAGGGGAATGAGCGCCCCGGTTGATTTAAAAATATCCGGTATGCCGGGCACAAAAAGATTTGAGAACCAGCGTGTTTATGTTATTTCTGAAAATGTGGACATAACAGGGATTACAGCCGGAAGCGGCGGCAGGCTTTTTCTGCGCATACCGTTTCCTGTTACAACAACTTCACAGCAAAACGTAAAAATACGGGAATCGTCACCTCCCCCGTATATGGAGAATTACAGGGGAACCATTCTCCACCAGTTTGAAAACCTGAAACCAGACGACAGCATAAATATACGGCATACAATCGTGCTGACAAATTCGGATACCCTGACCAACATAAATGTCCAGAGGATAAAACAATACGATACCGACTCCCCCGTTTACGGGTTTTACACGGAAGCGGACGAGTTGGTGCCGGCCCATACCGATGAAATAAAAGAAACCCTCGGACAAATACCTCAGGCGGCAAGCTCAAATCCATACAGGAAAGCTGAAGCCATATACGACTGGATTCTGGAAAACATAAAATACACAGACGTTAACGACAAGAACAAAAACCCCCTTGTTTCCCTCACGTCAGGGGAAGGGGATGTCTACGACATGACCATAATTTTCTGCGCCCTTGCAAGAACAGCCGGAATCCCTGCCCTTCCATCGGCAGGTGTTATCATTGACATGCGGCAGGAAACAATCCCCCACTGGTGGGCGGAATTCTACATCGAGAATTTCGGCTGGGTGCCCGTGGACCTGGGGATGGCTGCGGGGATTCCCTACGAAACGGATCACAACGGCGTTGAATCAAAGGAGTGGTATTTCGGTAATATAGACGGCAACAGGATCGCATTTTCCAGGGGATGGACCCACCAGACGCCTATGACAACGGACGGGAAAACAGTCCGTTCCCCCAGATCCTTCGCCTTCCAGCGCATTTGGGAAGAGTCCAATGAAAATTTAACCGGATACACTTCATTTTGGGCGGTACCGAAATTGATAGGTGTATACTGATTCACAAACAGATTTTGGGATGGGAGGAGATTCATATGGTTAAAGTTTTATCACTCGGAGGTTCCATCGTTGCACCGGAAATGCCGGACACAGGGTTCCTTTCTGAATTTTCCGGTTTAATACGCTCCTGGCTTTCGGAAGATTCCGGCAGAAAACTCATCCTTGTAGTGGGAGGGGGAGGCCCGGCAAGAATTTATCAGCATGCGTTGAAAACCATCGTCCCTGAAGCGGAAAATGAAACAGCAGACTGGATCGGGATTATGGCCACAAGACTGAATGCCCAGCTGCTTAAGGCTGTTTTCGCGGACATATGCCCGGCAGAAGTTGTCTACGATCCCACAACCGTTTCGATTTTTTCAGGCAGGATGATAGTGGCGGCGGGATGGAAACCCGGATTTTCCACTGACAATGACGCGGTTCTTCTTGCCGAAAGGTTTTCCGCTGACACTGTCGTCAATCTTTCCAACATAGAAAAAGTTTACACGGATGACCCGAAGAAAAATCCGGAGGCGAAACCCATCGACGCGATTTCCTGGAAGGATTTCCGCAAAATGGTGGGGGACGAATGGCTTCCCGGAAAAAACGTCCCCTTTGATCCGGTTGCAAGCCGTCATGCGGAACAAGCAGGCATAAAAGTAATTTGCGCCGCAGGGAAGGACATAAGCAACCTGCGGGCTATCCTGAACGGAGAGAATTTCACGGGAACCGTTATCGGTTAAGAAGCGCGGTCCGTCCCGTACATGCGGGTTAAAAGCTTTTCGAGCTTCACGCCGTATTCCGGATCCGCAGCCCAGGTTCCCGCCAGCCCGGCTATTTCAGGTGACTTGCCCTTCGGGTTAATCCATTTGTACCTTGGATCCACAAGCTCTCCGCGTAAGGGTTCCGCCGAGCCGTAGCCTTTTAAATGCTGGACATGGGCCCGTACTCCGGTGCGCTCGTCCGGGAAGGAATTTCCGGGCTGACCGGGACCTATGGAACCTAATCCGCAGAAATTATTCATATCCGGAGTCACCAGCCCGCCGAATTTCAAAAATCCGGTTTCCAGACACATCTGGGCGAAGGCGACATCGGAGTTAACGCCTTCATAGGAACATTCTTCCTTATAGAAGGAAATCAGACGGCGGAGCTTATCCCTGTCAGCCTCCGGATTTTCTTCCAGGAAAAAAGTTTCAAGCCGTTCCTCTGAGATTATACCCTCCCCCATGATTTTTCCGGGAACTTCCGTGATATCTGCCGGGACAGGTTTTCCTGTCGTCTTACAGGAAAACAGCAGCACAGAGAAAACAAGCGGAAAAAAAATAAAAACAGGCGGAAGAAATTTAATTTTAAAAATTTTCATATTACTTTCATCGGTATAACAGGGCACAAAATGAATTTTTTTGTATAAGAAATATGATTATGGGAGAAAAACCTGATTTAAGAGAAAAGCTGAAAAAATTCGGGCCGGAATACCTGAAGGATTCCGATTTGACAGCCCTGATTCTGCGGACCGGGATAAAAGGATGCAGCCTTGAGGATATTTCCGAAAAGGTCATCCACATTCTTGATACAGGGAAACCGGAGAAAATCATGGATATGCTGGAAAACCTGAATGGCGTGGGGCCCGGGAAAGCGGCTTCTTTGGTGGCGGCCTGCGAACTCGGAAGAAGATACTGCGGATTCATCAGGAAGAAGGTCTCAAAAGCGGAGGACGTTTTTCCGTACCTCTGCCACTATGCGGACAAAAAGCAGGAGCATTTCATCTGCGTTTCACTTTCCGGCGCCCATGAGATTATCGCCATAAGGACCGTGAGCATCGGCATATTAAACAAAACGCTGGTACACCCCAGAGAGGTCTTTGCGGATCCGATAGCGGACAGGGCGGCGGCAATAATAGTCTGCCACAACCATCCGTCGGGAAACCTGGCACCTTCAGGAGAGGACCTGCAGATAACCTGGAGGCTGTCGGAGGCAGGCAACATCCTGGGGATACAGCTTCTTGATCACCTTATCATAAGCCCTGACGGCAAGTTTTTCAGTTTTGTGGAGGAGTGCGTACCGTTGAAAAACCAAGCCCTTGTCTCTTAAAGCATTCATACGTATAATCCACCAGTGGAATAAAAAAATGGATTTTATAGGCATCATTCTTTTCATATCATATTTCCTGAATTTCGTTTTTATAGTTTTCATCCTTTTTTTCGAGCAGACAGACTCCGCCCGCAGGTTTTCATGGCTGATAGCAATAACATTTATACCCATAGGAGGAATCGTCCTTTACATGTTTTTCTCGGGGAACTTCCTCCTGCGCTACAAAAGGCTTGAAAAGTCCATCAGGCATACAGATGAGATTTTTTCCGCTTTTGAACGGCAGCTTGACGCGGATGCAGATTCATTGATAGAAAAAAACGACCCCTATTTTAACAGACATATGCCGTTGCTGAAGCTGAATAAAAATTACGCCCGTTCTTCCCTGGGATTCAGCGGTACGGTGCATGTCTTTACATCAGGCGAAGAGACCTACAAATCCCTGTTTGCGGAAATTGAAAAGGCGAAGGTTTCAATATATCTGTCGTATTTCATCATACGGAATGATAAAACCGGGAAAAAACTCATTTCGATTCTGGCAAGGAAAGCGCGGGAAGGGGTTGACGTAAGGCTTCTCTATGACCATATAGGCTCATTTTTTACGTCCGGGGCGCTCTTTATCCCGCTGAAAAAGGCGGGCGGAGAAGTCCACAAGTTTTTCCCGGTGACAATCATTGCGCCCTATGCCCTCAACTACAGAAACCACAGGAAAATTGTGGTTATAGACCATTCGACAGGTTATTTCGGCGGCATAAACATAGGCGATGAATACGCGAACTGCTCCCCGAAACAACGCTTTTTATGGAGGGACACACATATACGGGTCACAAATTCAGCGGCGGTGTTGCTGGAAAAAAGTTTCCTGAGCGACTGGTATTCTTCAAAATACAAGACAAAACAGGAAATCAAACCGGAGCCGCCGGGAAGCAACCCGTGCGGCCTCCGGACGGAAAATATCCCTTTGCCGCCGGTTTCCTGCACCGCGGTTCCAATGCAGATTGTAACTTCCGGCCCCAACGACATAAAAAATGATGAAATCAGGGACGCCCTTATATTCATGATTTCAACCGCAAAAAAATCCGTCCATATTGAAACGCCCTACTTCACACCGGATCCGGCATTTTTCAGCATTCTGAAAATAGCGGCCCTATCCGGGCTGGACGTAAAAATAATAGTGCCACGGGACTGGGATAAATTTTACGTGAAGCTCGCCGCCATGCCGTACATTTCGGAGCTGACGAAAAACGGCATAAAGTTTTACCACTATAAAGGCTTCATCCATTCCAAAATGTTTGTCATAGACGGGGAAATATCGACGATAGGTTCCACAAATATCGACACCAGAAGTTTTTCCCTGCATTTTGAATTGAACGCCTTTTTCTACTCAAAAGAATTCGGAAAAATTTCGGAAGAAATTTTTATCCGGGATCTGGAGAATTCAATCCCGGCGGATCCCGACGCCTTCAGGAAAACGCCTGTATTAAAAAAAGCCCTGTGTAATTTTTTCAGGCTTTTCGCCCCGCTCATGTAAGAGGACAGCATAATTTGAATCAATAGAAAATATCGCTTGAAAATCACTTTTTTTTGAAGTATCATATACACCGTGAATTTCACAAATTTTTATAATAACACAATCATCTCGAGAGGTTTTCAATGAAAATATCCGCCTTGCAACAGAACAGGTACGAGTACAAACCCAAGCTTCCGAAGATTCTTTCCGAAAAACTTGAGACCATCGGAATTGTCCAGTCAGGGGCAACAAAATCCGTGGGCGACCAGGAAGAGCTTAAAAAACTTTTTGCCAATACCTACGGCAAACCGGTTGTAACCTTCACGAAAGGCAAGAACCCCGGAATAAAGAAACAGCTCCGTGTTGGCGTAATTCTCTCCGGAGGCCAGGCGCCGGGCGGTCATAACGTTATCGCAGGTTTATACGACGGCATAAAGAAAGGGAATCCCGCTTCCAAATTGTTCGGCTTTTTAGGCGGACCTTCAGGCCTTATCGAAGGCTCCTACATCGAAATAAAAGACAAGCTTATTGACGGATACAGAAACACAGGCGGATTTGACATCATAGGTTCCGGCAGGACAAAAATTGAAACCGATGAACAGATAGCGGCCTCAATAAATACGGCGAAAAAGATGAAGCTTGATGCCATTGTCATCATCGGCGGTGACGACTCCAATACAAATGCAGCCCTGCTGGCGGAACATTTCCTGAACGCAAAAATGTCAACCCAGGTTATCGGCGTTCCGAAAACGATTGACGGTGACCTGAAAAACAGCATGATTGAAACATCCTTTGGCTTTGACACCGCCACCAAGACATATTCAGAGCTTATCGGAAATATTGAAAGGGACGCCAACAGCGCAAAGAAATACTGGCATTTCATCAAACTCATGGGAAGGAGCGCAAGCCATATCGCCCTTGAATGCGCCCTCCAGACACAGCCGAATATCTGCCTCATTTCGGAGGAAGTCGAAGAAAAGAAAATGACCCTCCGGCAGATAACTGACTACATCTGTTCCGTCATCGCCGCCAGGGCCGAAAACAAGGAAAATTTCGGTGTGATTTTGATTCCGGAAGGCCTCGTTGAATTTGTCCCTGAAATGAAAACATTGATTGCCGAGCTCAATGATTTGATGGCTGTAAAGGCTGCTGATTTCAACGCCCTCACTTCCTTTGAAGCGCAGCGCCAGTGGCTCGCACAGAATCTGAGCAAAGCCTCATCCGAAGCATTTGCCACCCTTCCTGAAGAAATCGCGAAGCAGTTCCTCATGGACCGCGATCCACACGGTAACGTGCAGGTTTCCAGGATTGAAACTGAAAAGCTTCTTATCAGCCTTGTGGATTCAAAACTTAAATCCATGGCAAAAGCCGGAACCTACAAGGGAAAATTCAGCTCCTACAACCATTTCTTCGGTTATGAAGGACGCTGCGCGTTCCCGTCGAATTTCGACGCCGATTACTGCTATTCCCTCGGATTCACGGCCTTTGTCCTGATAGCTTCAGGATTTACCGGCTACCTTTCCTCCGTAAGAAACCTGACATCTCCGGCAAAGGAATGGACAGCAGGCGGGGTGCCGCTCACCATGATGATGAATATGGAGCAGCGCCACGGTTCAAAAAAACCCGTCATAAAGAAGGCTTTGGTTGATCTCAACGGAAAACCTTATAAAGCTTTCCTCAAAAACAGGGAAACATGGGAGGTAAAGACCAGTTACGTTTTCCCCGGCGCAATCCAATACGCCGGACCGGATGAAGTTTGCAACCAGCCTACACAAACCCTTATGCTGGAAAAAGGCTCTCCGTCCGCGAAATCCGCGAAAGCTGCCTCCAAGGCGAAATCCCAGGCAAAGGGCGCGGGAAAGAAGGCGT
The DNA here is from genome assembly GCA_949300145.1 of uncultured Treponema sp. GTDB lineage: Bacteria > Spirochaetota > Spirochaetia > Treponematales > Treponemataceae > Avitreponema. The sequence continues at coordinate 46,027 of CASGDA010000001.1, forward strand.
CCGGCAAAAAATAAATTTACCTTGAGCCGTCCGGCAAAAGGGATAAACGGAATATGCGGTTTTCCGCATATTCCGACAGGGGATTAAAGGTGACGACGGATATATCAGAAAAGAAGAAGGCATTTAGAACTATTGCGGAGAAAAATGCTGTACTGGAGAATATTGTATCCGTTATGTTAAAAAATGAAAACTTCCTTCTGGTGGGACACGACAACCCGGATGAGGATTGTCTTGCGTCCCTTGTATCCCTGTCCCTTGTCCTCAAGAAATTCGGGAAAAAACCCTGCATTTACATTCAAAGCCAGATTCCGGACCAGCTTCTGTATATGACGAACATATGTTCGTATAATGTAATCCCGGTTTTCAACGGCTCAAACCTTCCGGAACAAAAGCCGGACGTGATATGCATCATGGACACACCGAAACCTTCCATGATTTCAGTCACCCGGGAAATACGGAATTATTTCGATGACGCCATCCTGATAGAAATCGACCACCATCTGTATTCGGATGCACAGTACTGCGGGAACCCTGATTACAGATATGTTGACACAGCATCCAGTACATGCGAGCTTCTGGCGTTTATATGCTGCAAATTGAACAAGCGGAAAAAACTACTGGAAGAATACAACATCGAAGAATTTTTCACAAGAAATCTGGCCCTCACCCTTCTGACCGGAATGATAGGCGACACAAATTTCGGGCTCACATTAAAGACGAACAGGGAAAGATTTTTTTATACATTATTCACAACATATTTCGCCGAAATATTGAAAAAAGCATACAGAAAAAACAGCGGTAATTATTCGAATATAACGGATATATTTACCACAATACAACAATTCTCCCCGGAAGAAAAAAAAGTATACCAGAATCTGCTTGAATTCACGCATTTTTCAAAACAGACGGGGTTTATTTTCTTAACAAAAAAGCAGTCGGAAACTTTTTTTGGGAAATATGACCCTGAAATATTCGTAAAAGTCATAAAGTCCGTCACGGATTTTCTGGCGGAAAGGTCGGGGAAGGTCGGAGCCACCGCATATTACGACCCCTGTAACGAGAACAGAAAAATCCAGTACAGGCTTAGGGCTGCGAGGGGCTGTACAGACGTTGATTTCAGGAAAATCCTGTCCGAATTCAAAATCACGGACGGCGGCGGACATCCGGGAGCAGTAGGCTTCAGATTGAAGGCGGAAAAATACACAGAACCGGAAATTAAGGAATTCAATCAAAAACTCATAAAAGAACTAAATGAAATATAATTCCCTCTTTACGGCCGACGGTTTCCCTGATGAAAAACGCTTCGGGAAAAATATTTTCCATATGTTATATAAAGAACGCCTGGCGGAAATTTCAAAAAAAACAGCTGAAGGCGAAGAAAGACCTCCGCTTCTGTTGCATTCATGCTGCGGACCATGCAGCTCAGCAGTAATCACGAAGCTCGCCCCTTTTTTCAAGCTGACGGTCTTTTATTATAATCCGAACATCGATACCCTGGACGAATACATGAGGAGGGCCGCCTGCCAAAAAAAACTTCTGGATTCCATCCAAAGCGGCGGAAAAAATTTCCCCCACCCTGTTTCATACATTGAGGAAAATTTTGACAGCGGACCTTTTTATGAAATATCAGCGGGACTGGAGGAAGAGGCGGAAGGAGGCGCAAGGTGCGAGGAGTGCTTCAAACTGCGCTTAGACAAAACCGCCGAAACCGCCTCGCAGAACGGCTTTCATTTTTTTTGTACCACGCTGACTGTAAGCCCGATGAAAAACGCCCGTGCAATAAACCTTGCGGGGAAGGAAGCCGCCGCAAAAACAGGCTGTGAATGGCTTTGGTCGGACTTCAAAAAAGAGAACGGATATATTCTTTCAATTGAATTAAGCAGAAAATTCGGTTTATACAGGCAGCAGTACTGCGGATGCATTTTTTCAAAACGGAACATTCACGGGAAGATACATGAATGAGGAAAACACCACCGGTTGCGGCCTGTTTTTTATGCTTTTGTCTGATTTCACTTTTTTCCCTTTTTTTCACCGGATGCGCCACAACTTACCGCGGTACTGACGAACAGCCGCGGGTGGAACCGGTTCCGCCGGAGACAGACAGCACAGACGACGGCATTGACATTGACTTCAGCAACATAGAAAAAAGCCTGGCCGGAGCCGAAAATCCTGACTGGACGGAAATTGCCCCCGGAATTTGCCGCGCATCTCTGCCGGAAAGCTCAAACGGGACAAAACTTAACCTGGTGCGCATACAACTGGAACAGGTCACCGTCCGAGGCACGCTTCCCAGGATGACCGACGAAGGTGAAATTATTTTCACCGGAGAATACGCCGAGGATTTGGCAGGAAAAACAGGGGGAAACGTGGCGGTCAATATGATACCTTTTTTGAAAGGAAAAAACGGCTTTGAACCCATCGGGGTTTATGTGAATTCCGGAAAACAGTTTTCACCTCCGGATGAAAAATACGCCGCCATTTTATTTTTCAAGGACGGAAAGGCGGAAATCATAGAATCCCAGAAAGACATTGATTCAATTGAAACGGCGGATTTTGCCTTCGGCGGTTATTGGAGCATCCTTAAAAACGGAAAAATACAGGACTTCCCTGATATCAAAAATTCCAGGACAGCCATCGGAATCAGCAGAACAGGCTCCATGATTTTTATACTCACGGCTGAAAAAGCAGGTATTTTCACGGAATCCGGAATATCATTCCCGGAGAGCGCCGTTTTGCTGAAAACCCTTGGAGCTTTCAACGCCATACAAATGGACGGCGGGTTTTCTTCTTCCATGGCGGTAAATGGAAAACAAATCTCACCCTCCCAGAAGATTTTATTCTTCAAAAAAAACAGAAAAGCCGCCGTAAATGCTGTTTTTATATCCAGATAACTTTTCTCCGGCGGCGCTTTTATGTTATAATCTGACTCATGTCTGATTTTGTACATCTCCACGTCCATTCTGATTATTCCCTCCTTGACGGAGCGGCGAAAATAAACACGTTGGTTTCAAGGGCAAAAGAACTGGGAATGAAAGCCCTCGCCCTTACGGATCACGGAAATATGTTCGGGGCGCTGCGTTTCGAGCAGCTCTGCCACAGTGAGGGAATAAATCCCCTCGTTGGCTGTGAATTCTATGTGGCGGGAGGAAGCCGCCTTGAAAAACAGGGGACTGAACGGGGAAATAAATACTACCATCTCATTCTCATAGCAAAAAATATTGAGGGCTATAAGAATTTATGCATTCTCTCCAGCCGCGCCTACACTGAAGGAATGTATTATAAGCCGCGGATTGACGAAGAGCTCCTGCGCCTTTATTCCGGCGGGCTTATCTGCCTGTCAGCATGTCTGGCGGGACAACTGCCACAGCTTCTCCTGTCCGGAAAAACAAAGGAAGCGGAAGAAACCGCCCGCAGATACAGGGATATTTTCGGGGATGACAATTACTACATAGAACTGCAGGATCACGGAATAGACGAGCAGAAACGGGTCGCCCCCATGCTCATTGACCTGGCGAAAAGACTTGGAATTCCCATGGTTGTCACGAACGACATCCACTATTGCATGCAGGAGGATTACATCGCCCAGGATGTCCTGATGTGCGTCGGCACAAAAAAACTGCGGGAAGAAACCAACAGGATGAAATTCCAGGGGAAGGAATTCTACATGAAAAGCGCCGAACAGATGGCGGCCCTCTTCCCCGAATATCCTGAAATGATAACAAATACTGTCCGCATAGCCGAAAAATGTGACCTGACCATACCGCAGTATAAAACTGAAGAATTAAAGAACTGCCTTCCTGTATATCAGATACCGGAGGGATTCAAAGACCAAAATGAATATATGCGGCATCTTGTTTACGAAGGATTGAAAAAGCGTTACGGCACAATCACGGACGAAATCGAGGAAAGGGCTGAGTATGAACTGAGGATTATTTTCAACATGGGATTTTCCGGTTACTTCCTTATTGTGTGGGATTTCATAAACTGGGCAAAAAGCCATGACATTCCGGTCGGGCCGGGACGCGGTTCCGGGGCCGGCTCCCTGGTGGCCTATGCCATGTCAATAACCGACATAGATCCCTTCAGATTCAAACTCATTTTCGAGAGGTTCCTGAATCCGGAAAGGGTCAGTATGCCCGATTTTGACGTTGATATCTGCTTCGAAGGTCGGCAGGATGTAATCGAATACACACGGCAAAAGTACGGAGACGCCCAGGTCGGACACATAGTGACTTTCGGAACTCTGAAAGCGAAAGCTGTAATAGCGGATGTGGGAAGGGTCCTGAATATTCCTCTTGACGAAGTGAACATGCTGAAAAAATGCATCCCGGATGACCCAAAGGCCAGACTGGCTGACGCATTCTCGCCTCCGGATCAAGATCATCCGGGGAACGGACAGCTGATACCATTCAGGGACGATCCCCAGTATGGAGGAAAATACAACGAGCTTTTTGAACTCTGCTTCAAACTCGAGGACATAAGCCGGAACGTTTCCCTTCATGCATCCGGTATTGTCATAGGCCGCAGTCCGCTCCCGGAATGGGTTCCTGTATATAAGGATTCAAAAACAGGGAAAGTAGCCGTCCAGTATACGATGGACATAATCGAACCCTGCGGCCTTGTGAAAATGGACTATCTCGGGTTAAAAACCCTTACGCTTATAAAATACGCTGAAAAAATAATACGGAAAAGAAAAGGTTTTGAGCGGTTCCGCGCCGATGAAGTGCCGGAAGACGACAAAAAGACCTTCGATCTTTTCTGTGCGGGACAAAGCGCCGCAGTTTTTCAATTTGAAAGTCCCGGTATGCAAAAAATCCTGAAACAAGCGCAACCCAGATGCCTGGAAGAACTTGTGGCTTTAAATGCCCTGTTCCGCCCGGGACCGATGGATTATATACCACAATACATTGAAGGAAAATTTCATCCTGAGACTGTGCATTATCCGGATCCCTGCCTTGAGGATATACTGAAAGAAACTTACGGCGTTATGGTTTACCAGGAACAGGTTATGCAGGTTGCGCAAAGGATTGCGGGCTTTTCCCTTGGCCAGGCAGATATGTTGCGGAGAGCCATGGGAAAAAAGAAGCTGGAAGTCCTCCTGCAAAAAAAGAAGGAATTCATTGCGGGCGCCGTTAAAAACGGATTTGAGGAAAACCACGCGGCGGATATTTTTGAAATCATGGTGCCGTTCGCAGGCTACGGATTCAACAAAAGCCATGCGGCGGCATATTCTGTCCTTGCCTACAGAACGGCGTATTTAAAAGCCAATTTCCCCACGGAATTTATTGCGGCCAACCTGACGAACGAAATAAACACAGCGGACAAACTGCCTCAATATATAGCCGAAGGCCGTTCAATGGGAATCAAGATAGACCCGCCGGATGTCAACCGCTCAGACAAAGTGTTTGATGTCGTGGACAACCGCATAGTATACGGCCTAATGGGTATCAAAGGATTGGGCGAGACAGCGGCGGAAGAAATCATCAATCAAAGACATAAAGACGGACCTTTCAAAAGCTTCATGGAATTTCTGGACAGGGTTGATCTGCACACGGTGGGACGACGGACAATCGAAGTCCTTATAAAAACAGGAGCATTTGACAACCTCGGAATCAACAGACCGTCCCTGCTTTTGAATATGGACAAGGCGATAGACTTCGCGGAAAAGAAAAAACAAGCCGGTTCTTTCGGACAGGTAAGTCTGTTTGAAACTTCACAGGAAGAAGAATTTCCGGAGTTTGTCTTTACAATGGCGGAGGACTGGCCGCAAACTGAAAAACTTCGGCTGGAAAAAGAGCTTATCGGATTTTATATCTCCGGACATCCTCTGGATTCCTACAAGAAAATTTTCGATAAGGCGGTTACAATTTCTTCCTCCCGCATGGCTTCCGCCAGGCCTGATAAAAATTACACGATACTCGGCATTGTCAAAGAAATAAGAAGCATAACGACACGGAAGACAGGAAAAGAAATGGGAATCGTTATTGCCGAGGATTTTGAAGGGCAATTCAAACTGACATTCTTCAATCAGGCATGGGAAAAATACAAACCGATGATTTCCGAAGACGCGGTCCTTGGTTTTACCGGTAAAATCGAGAATTCGGAAAGTTTCGGTTCCTCGATGCATGTTTCGGAAACATTAAACCCGGAAGAACTCGGGGTAAAAACAGCGAAAGAAATACATATCCAGCTTGATCCGGTTTTCACTGAAAAGAAAACACTTGAACCTCTGAGGGATTACCTTTTTGAAGCTTCCGGCTCATGCTCCGTTTTTTTCCACATAGACGTGCACGAAAAGCCATTTACCGTAAAAGCGGCCTCACAAATTTCAGTGACGCCGGATGAAGGCGTAATCTCGGACTTAAAAAACCAGCCGTGCGTCCTTTCTGTCTGGAAGGAATAATGAATACACAAAGTGCAAACAACAGGAGCGTTAAATGCGTAGTCTGCTAATGTTTTTATCTTCACTTGTACAGCTTTATTCCCTTATATGCGTGGTTTATATACTCTTATCCTGGTCTCCGGCACTGAGGTTTTCATCGGCCGGCAGATTTCTTGCTTCCATTTGCGATCCGTTCCTGAATTGGTTCCGGCGTTTTTCTTTTACGAGAATAGGACCTGTTGATTTTTCACCCATACTGGCACTCGGTGTCCTTTCCATATTATCAATGACATTGAATCAATTCGCCGGTACAGGAAAATTGTCGGTGGGATTTATAATCGCGGGATTAATACAGGTTGTCTGGTCTTTTTTCTCTTTTCTTTTCAATTTAATCTTAATATTTCTGTTTGTGAGAATCATATATGATTTTCTGTATTCAAAACAATTCAGAAGCAATTTCTGGATTATGCTGGACAACTTCCTTAATCCCATTATAAATTACGCTTCACAGTTGTTTTTCCGGAATAACAATGTCTCCTACAGGATAAGGCTCATCGTCACTTTTGTCTGTGTGCTGATAGTGAGGTTCGGCCTTGAAATTGCAGTTTCCAGACTGACAATTCTGGCCGCTTCCATGCCGGTATAATCTGTCGGGACTATGTTCATCTCTGAAATCAGAATACCTGTAAACAGACTTAAAGGAGCGGGAAAAACAACAGAAACCCTTCTCGCAGGAATGGGGATACGCACAGTCGGGGATTTGCTGTCTTTCTGGCCGAGAACCTGGGAATACAGAACAGAATTCCATACATTGAATCAATTTGAAAGCAAACCGAAAATCCAGGTAAAATGCACTGTCATCGCCCATGACTGGATCGGATTCGGAAGGATGAGGACATTAAAGCTCATAATCGAAGATGAAACGGGCAGAAGGGCAGCCCTTCCCTGCTTCAACAGACCTTTCCTTGAAAAACAATTCCAGGAGGGAACGGAATGCGTTGTTTACGGCTCATTTTACCGGAAATACGGGGAACTGCAGTCTTCGAATTTTGAAATAGAGCCCGCCGGGGAAGATATACCGCGGGCAAGGATTCTGCCGGTGTATCCGCTCACGGAAGGGCTTTCCCAGGCAAAGATACGGAAACTAATGCAGAACGCGGTCAGCGAATATGCGAAAGGGATAAATTCCGAGCTTGCAGAAGATATACGGCGGGAATATAAACTGCCCTCAAAACAAGACATTATTTTTTTCATGCACGCGCCGAAAAATCAGGAGGAAACAGAAAAAGCCCGCCATGCGGTTATATTTGAGGAATTCTTTTTCTTTGAATACGCTTTGGGGAAACGCTCCATTGAACGCCGGGGAAAACTACCATGCTACGGAAACGGATCTTCCGCCGCGCCAAGAAACGTAATTCCATTCACCCCTGTTCCTTTGCAGGAGGCGGTATTAAGGCGTCTCCCCTTCGACCTGACGCAGGCGCAGAAAAATGTAATCAGCGAAATAAATTCAAACATCCTTTCCGACAACAGCCCCATGGCAAGACTGCTGCAGGGCGACGTGGGTTCCGGGAAAACTCTCGTCGCTTTCTTTGCGGTGGCGGCGGTAACCGCTTTAAAAAAACAAAGCGCCCTGATTGTTCCCACGGAGCTTCTGGCCAGACAGCATGCGGAAACAGCCGCGGCTGTTCTCGAGCCGGCAGGAATCCGCATCGCATTTCTTTCAGGCAATATTAAATCAAGCGGAAGGGAACTGCTGCTGAAGGAACTCAAACAGGGAAATATTGATTTCATAATCGGAACCCACGCCCTTTTCTCGAAGGATGTGGAATACAATAATCTCTCGCTGGTTATCGTTGATGAGCAGCACCGCTTCGGGGTCCTGCAGAGGGCCGCATTAATAGAAAAAGGACGTGAATCTTCCCCGGAGAAAACAAGCCCCCATCTTCTGATGATGAGTGCGACGCCAATTCCCAGAACCCTTGCGCTGTCCGTTTTCGGAGACCTGGACGTATCAACGATAACCGCCTCGCCTCCCGGCAGAAAACCGGTTATAACCCACCTGGCAAGGAAAGGCAATGAAAAAAAAGTCTATGACTTTGTACAAAAAGAAATTTCCGCGGGACGGCAGGCATATTTCGTATACCCCCTTATAAGTATATCCGAATCACTTGCCTTGAAATCAGCGGAGCAAATGTTCAGTCACTTAACCGAAAGGATTTTTCCCGGTACAAACGCCGCGCTGATACATTCAAAAATACCTGAAGAAGATCAACGCATTATAATGAACAAATTCAAATCAGGTGAAATAAAAATTCTGGTGGCCACAAGCGTAATAGAAGTAGGTGTCGATATACCCAACGCAACCTGCATGGTTATAGAGCAGGCGGAACGGTTCGGACTTGCGGCCCTCCATCAGTTACGGGGCCGTGTCGGCCGCGGCAAAGAACAGTCTTACTGCTTTTTGATTTATAATGAAAACCTTACTGAAGACGGTAAAGCCCGGCTGAAAATAATGAAAGAAACATCAGACGGATTTAAAATCGCCGAAGAAGACTTAAAGATAAGAGGCCCGGGGGAAATAACCGGCATAATGCAATCCGGATATTCATCATTCAAGACCGGAGATCCGGTACGGGATTCGGAAATACTTAACGAAGCCCGTACCGCCGCTTTCAATCTACTGGCAAAAGAACATTTGCCGGAAGACAAAAGGAACCAGCATCTGTTATTGCATTAAGCCACATACGCCTCAAGTTTGGACATCTTCGCAGGTGTCTGTAAATGCTTTATAGCCTTTTTTTCAATCTGTCTTATTCTTTCTTTTGTCAAGCCGAAAGCATCCCCTATCTCTTTCAGGGACATGGCTTTCCGTCCATTCAAACCGAATCTGGATTTAATAATTTCAGCCTCTTTGCCTGTCAGAGTGTCAAGGACGGAGTCTATATCCGAACGCAAACCGGATGTCATGACAAAATCTTCAGGAGATTCATACCTGCTGTCTTCTATCAACTCACCGAAAGAATCGGCTCCGTGTTCCTGATGAACAGGCGCATCCAGGGAAATCATATCCTTCGAGGCATTCATAATTTCCCGGACGAGAGAGGAATCCATCCCCATATGACGTGAAATATGCTCCAGCTCTTCAGCGTCGCTCATGGCGCTGTCAAGCTGTTTCCGGATTTTCTCAATCTGAACCAATTCATTGGCCCTGTTGAGGGGCAGCCTGATCATACGGGACTTTTCGCAGACAGCTTTCAGTACAGCCTGCTTAATCCACCACACAGCGTAGGATATAAAGTGATAACCCAACTCAGGATTAAAGCGCTCGGCCGCATTCATAAGACCGATGTTTCCTTCACTTATCAGATCGAGGAGAGGGACACCCTGATTCTGATACTTTTTCGCCACATTGACGACAAAACGCAAATTGGCCTGGACGAGTTTGTTTTTGGCTTCCTGATCACCGTTCCTGGCGGCAACGGCATATTCATACTCCTGCTCTTTTGACAGAAGTGGAATTTTATTTATTTCATTTAAATAAACAACAAGCGCATCATTTTCAAAGGAGTTTCTTTTAACATTTGATTTTTCCATAATAACCTCCCGATTATTTTCCGGAAAAATTGTTGATTTTTCCCGGAATCAAACTTATACTAATATTATAGCAAATTTTATGCCAAAACAGAAAAAAAACAAGTCTGTTATTGCATAAAATAATTCCTTATATTACAAAGAATTGCAAAACAAAAAATATGAGAAAGAATATCTTCCCAAGGAAAACCTGTTTCTCCAGTGAAAACTGTGTTAAAATGACACAACAAATGCCACTGATTCTAAAAAGCGTATCATTTTGCCGGATTAAAAGGATTTCAAAAATGAAGCGTTTTTCGGCTGTCTACCACTTGCCACCGGAGATATTTATTCGTATATTTAAATATGAAAATACAAATTTTTTCTAAAATTTATGGAGGCTTTTATGAAACTCAAACCCTTGGCGGATCGGGTTCTCGTTAAAACAGAGAAAAGTGAATCAAAAACTGCGGCAGGCATAATCATCCCCGACACCGCACAGGAAAAAACACAGATAGCAGTTGTCATCGCAATCGGAGACGATTCTGAAAAAATCAAAGTTGCCCCCGGTCAGAAAATCATGTATGACAAGTACGCAGGTACAGCGGTAAAAATCGACGGAGAGGATCACCTCATCCTTAAAGCCGCTGACATAATAGCTGTTGTAGAATAAAAAATTAAAAAGCGCCGCACGGCGCTTTTTAATTTCCCAGAGAACTTTCCAGGCGGCGCAGCAGGGTCTTTGCGCTGTAATTATCCTTGTCCAATGAAACGGCATGGCGCAGCATATCGACAGCCCTCACACAGGCTTTCTGAAGCTCGAAGACAACGGCCGCCTCGTAATACATACGGCTCTTTGTCCCTGCTTCGTCCGATGTCTCTCCTGCCATAACAAACAAATCAGCCGCTTCATTATACTTTCCCTGCTTCTTAAGAATGACGGCGGAATTTGCATAAGCGGCATAATTTTTTCCGTCCGATTCTATGACAGATTCAAAAAGGCCGAGAGCCGTATCCGGATTACCGGCGGCGGCTTCCTGTATTCCGGAATAAACCGGATCAGGCGAAGACGAATCTTTCAGCACCTCAAAAGCCAGATTAAAGTCACCCTGGGCGCAGAACAACCATACGGCAAAATCCGCAACCAACCGGTTTCCGCTATATAGTTCCAGAAGATTCCAGAGTTTATGCCGTGCGTCGGCGTCCTTCCCGTTTTGAAAACACAGGAACCTGATTTCCTCCAGATTAAGACGGAGATCCTTTCCGTCTCCGTCTGAAGTATTGGAGGACAAAGCTGAATCCAGAACTTCCCTGGCTTCCGGCAGTGTAACAGGTTTATTCAATTCCGCGGCTTCCATCGCAACGGAAACAAACCCGGCTTCGCGCAAAGCGTCTTCGGCGAACCCGTATTTTCCTCCAAAAAGAACAACCGAGGGGGAATCAGCGGGGACAGCACTCCGCACATATTCCGCGACCGCAGGATAATAATCCGGAAAAAAAGAAAGGCATTTTTCCAAAGTGGAGCGCTTTTCAGACCAGGAGGCGGCGTAAACCGAATGATTGAAAAAAGGAACAGGGCCGACTGCCTCCCCCGAGGACACGAGAATTTTCCACAGGGAATCAGCTTTGCCGCTGTCGCCGCTCATGTAGAAGGAATCCGCGGCAAGGAGAACCTCCTCAGGAGAAAAAAAACGCAGCAAGGAATCCTGCGCCATCTCACCGCCGGAGGAACGGACGGCAGAAAAAAGAATTCCGGGAACCGCACTGAAGAAACCCGCATCATATGCCAACAGGGACTTCAAATAACTGTCGCCGTCCAACGAAAGAGAGGAGGAATCCCGCACGCCGTTTTCCGGGGCCATGCAGAATGCATCATATGCCTGCCGGTAATTCCCTTCCAGAGCGTATAAAAGCGCCCCGTCCCTTCTGAAAACGGGGTTCCCGGAAAATTTCCAGGCATCCGAATAGGACTGCGGATTCATGGAAGAAAAATCAGGGGCGCCGCCATTTACCGGCATGGAAGAAACAATTTCAGTGTAAGCCGCAAGGGAGGCAAATTCCGTCCCCTTCAAAAAAGGAAGGAACTCCACAGCCTCCGCGGTTTTATTTTCTTTCAGAAGAACATAGACAAGAACCGCGGAAAGCCTGTCATTAACAGGAAAATTATCCAGAGCAATCCGGATGGTTTCTTCAGCCTGATTCAATTCCGAGAGGTTTATTTCCCTTTTTGCGATGGAAATCCACTGGCTTGTACTGACAGCTTTTTTTCTGGCATCTTTCAAAACGGACAAAGCCTCATTCCTGTCTCCGGACAAAATGAGGGTATCAACAGTCGAAAGCATTTCCGGCAAAGACCTTCCGTGCCGTTCCGAAAAGCTTCTGTATAAAATAACGGAGACGAGGATGGCGGCAAACAAAAAAAAAGCAGCCGCAATAACAACGGCTACCCGATTACGATTCACCGGCGGTAACCTCAATATTTTTACGCACGGCATCAAGAACCGCGTTTATAAAACGGTAAGAATCAGGGGAACCGAATTCCCGTGAAATTTCCACAGCCTCATCTATCACAATTGACGGATGCAAATCCCTCTGGTAAAAAAGGGAATACACACTCATCCGCAGAATTGAAAGATCCACTTTTTGAAGGCGGGATATTTCCCAATTCGTGATGTTCCGGGAGATTTCAGCATCGATTTCCGCTATGTTCTCAACCACACCGCAAACAATCAGCCGGACAAAGGAAAGCCCGGCATCACCGAAACAGTCCTTTTTGGAATCCGAAAGCCATTCAAAATCCAGCAAATCCTGAATTTGGCAGCCGGATATCTCCCAGGCATACAAAGTCTGGAACGCTAAAATTCTTGATTTACGTCTACCGGCCATTTTACCGACTTTCCTTCATCCGACAAACGGATTCTGAATCACCAGGAAAGGGTGCGGTCCAAAGAAGCGCCTGACTTCATAATCTGATAATTCTCAGGTGTCTTGAGTTCCTTTATAATCTCAAGAAGGGCGTTGCTCACAGCCTCGCTTTGGGCCTGGGCTATCATGCTCTGCTTGATATACTCATAAACCGTTATTGTTGTTCCAGGCTGAACCACATCCCCTATCTCAAGTATCTTGGCGGGATATTTCTCCTGAACAATGAAACACTGGAAATTCTCAGGTGTTTCATTCACATCGGAGACGGAATTCTTCTCCATTGTGAAAATATTCAGCAGCGCCTGCATTGAAATTCCCAGCTGAACAGCGGCGGACTCATTTTTATTAACATACAAATCCCCGGCCTGGAATCCTGAATTCTCCTTTTGGGAACGGATCTGCACTTCAGCGGAGGCGGAAGGTTTGTCCCGGAGTTCCTTTTGAATATCCGTAACAAGATTCTTGGCGGCGGAAGAATTATCCCCTTTTCTGGCGACTACAAGGAAAAGTTTCACCATATCAGGCTGGAAAAAACGCTGCTTGTTCAAATCATAGTAAGAACGGATTGAAACATCATCCGGAGCCTTTATATTCTGGATTTCATCCCTCTTCTTTGTGACCACATACCTTTGGGCGATAATCTGGCTTCTGAGGAATTTTTTATATTCGGAAATGCTCATTCCATTCTGATTTTTCATGAATTCATCCAGAGTCATGTTATACTGTTCCTTGACCATCCTGGAGAATTCAGCCTCCGTTATGTTCCTGCCCACCTGCTGGGAAAGAATCTGGTTGAAGCTTTGATTCACATCCGAATCAGTAATCCTCATGCCTTCTTTTTCCGCGGCCTGAACAACCAGACGCTCGTTAATGAGGGTATCAAGAACCTGCTTCCTTTCCTCCACAGTCATTTCTTTCCCAAGCTCTTTCTCATAAGCTTCCACACGTGATTTCAGTTGGGCCAGGGTTATCGGCTCATTTTTGCTCAGCTTTACCATTGCAATGGGCTGAAGGTCAGCCTGCTGGGCTGAAAGAGTCAGCAAGGCCGAAAAAAGGAAAAAAGCACATACTGTCACACGATTCATAATAAGCTCCCCAACTTTAAATGACATTGAAACCTCCTGAATGAAGGAAAAAAAACACGGAGATATACAGAAATAGAACAACCTTGCGGTACAATGAGTTACACCCAGAAGCCGAATGATATTCCATCTTTAAATCCCCAAGTTAAAACTAAATGTTATGCCCTTCAGTCTTTAAGCAAAACAGCCCTTATCCTTCTGACACCGGCAGAGGAAGACTGCTCTTTCTGTATTTTAAAAACACCCATATCCCCCGTATGTTCCACATGGGGGCCGCCGCATACTTCCCGTGAAAAGTCGCCGATACTGTAAACTTTCACCATGTCTTCGTACTTCTCACCGAACAAAGCCCTGGCACCAAGTTTTTTCGCCTCTTCAAGGGGCATAACCTCCATGGTGACGGGCAGATCAGCCTTTATCTGGTCGTTCACAATCTGCTCCACACGCTCTATCTCCTCCCTGGTCATCGCCTGGGGATGGGTGAAGTCAAAGCGCAGCCTTTCCGCCGTAATATTACTGCCTTTCTGCGCCACATGGGGGCCGAGAACCATGGCAAGAGCCTGATGAAGCAGATGGGTCGCCGTATGGTAAGCGGTGGTCTGTTCCGAATGATCCGCCAGTCCGCCTTTAAAAATCTGATCCCCTCCCATGCGGGAAAGTTCCTGGTGCTTCTTAAAAGCCTCATCAAACTCTTCCTTGGCGACAGAAAATCCGTTTTCTTCCGCAAGCTCTTCCGTCAATTCGATGGGGAATCCGTAAGTATCATACAATTTAAATGCCAGACGGCCGGGAATCACTTTTTTCGGATTCCTCAAGAGATTCGGAAGCATTTTTTCAAATTCAGCCTCGCCTTTCTTTAACGTCTGGAGGAATTTAGCCTCTTCAGCCTTCAATTCTGAATAAATGAAGTCAGCCTTTCCGGCAACCTCAGGATAGGGGACGGCATACTGCCGTATCACAACCTCCGAAATTTTCGAGAGGAATTCCCCTTCTATACCGAGTTTACGTCCATGCCTGACAGCCCGTCTGATAAGACGCCTTAAAACGTAGCCTGCCCCCACATTGGAAGGAACAACACCCTTGGGATCCCCTATGATGAAAGTGGCGGCGCGCACATGGTCGCAAATGATACGGATGGAAACATCATCCTCTTCCTTCTGCCCGTATGTTTTTCCTGACACGGATTCCACTGCGGCTATCACAGGGCGGAAAATATCCGTATCATAGACGGACTTTTTCCCGTTCAGCATTGCGATAGTACGCTCAATCCCCATACCGGTATCGACACATTTGCGGCTGAGTTTTTCATAAGTACCGTCTTTCAGTTTGTTGTACTGCATGAAAACATCGTTCCATATTTCTATGTATTTTCCGCAATGGCAGCCGGGACGGCAGTTATCACCGCAGGCCGGTATACCCGTATCAATAAACATTTCGGTATCCGGTCCGCACGGGCCTGTTTCTCCGGCGGGTCCCCACCAGTTATCCGAACGCGGAAGGAAATATATCCTTTCCTTCGGGATTCCCAGGCTGTTCCAGATTTCCGCCGACTCATCATCCCTCGGCACGGAAGAATCCCCAGCGAATACAGTCACCGAAATCTTATCAGGTGGAATTCCGAGATAATCCCTGCCGGTTAAAAATTCATAACTGAAGGAAATAGCTTCTTTCTTGAAATAATCCCCCAGAGACCAGTTTCCCAGCATTTCAAAAAAGGTAAGATGGGCGGAATCGCCTACTTCATCAATATCGCCGGTCCGTATACATTTCTGATAATCTGTAAGCCGCCGGCCTGCCGGATGGGTTTCCCCCATTAAATATGGTACAAGGGGATGCATGCCTGCGGTTGTAAAAAGAACTGTCGGATCATTCTCCGGAACAAGGGATTTTCCTGATATCTCGATATGTCCCTTACTTTTAAAAAATTCAATGTATTTGGAACGTAATTCATCAGCTGTCATAATGTATATAGTAGATAATGAAAGGACATTTGTCAATCTTATGGGGGTACACGGGATGCATATCCCGGCTGTCTCCACCGCACATATAAAAACCCCCGCCGGGGACAGCCGACGGGGGTTTAATCCTGAAAACATGGATTATGTTATTTTTTAACTGTACGTTTTGCCCTGGTTTTAGCAGCCGGAGCTTTTTTCGCCGCAGGTTTGGAAGCCTTAGCCCTGGCAGCGGGCGCCGCAACCTTTTTCACAGCCGGTTTTGAGGGTTTTGCCCTGGTTTTTGCGGGGGCGGCGGCTTTTTTCGCAGCGGGCCTGGAGGAAGAAACCCTCTTTGAAGCCGCTGAATCTGAACCGCCCCGGCGGACAGACCGGCGGAACGGCTGACGGCCTTCATTTTTTGCCGCTTCCAGCTCTATCTGGGCTATTGACAGAAGAGCGATAGGCACAGAGTAGGAAGAACAGGAAACATAATTCAATCCGCAGTCCATGCAGAAACGGATATTTTCCGGCCTGGCGCCATGCTCTCCGCAAAGTCCCTTCACCAGATCAGGCCTGGTTTCAGTTCCCCGGCGCACAGCGACATCAATGAGCTCCCTGACACGGGTATCCAGAATGGCGAACGGATTTCCGTCAATCAAGTCGTACATCGTGTAGTCAGGCATAAAGGAATTGAAGTCATCCCTTGAAAGACCGAGGGTTGTCTGCGTCAGGTCGTTCGTGCCGAATGAGAAGAACTGGGCATAGCGGGCGATTTCACCTGCACCCAAAGCAGCGGCGGGAAGCTCAATCATCGTACCGATACGGAAATTAATCGGCTTGCTCTGGAATTCCGAGCGCACTGATTTTTCGATATCGACAATACCCTGGTACATATGGCCTTCGATTTTCTTGCCGTAAACAATCTGCTTGAGCTCCCGGAAATTCATGATAATCGGAACCATTATTTCCGGACGGACATCGACACCTTCTTTTTTAAGCTTATACGCCGCCTCAAAAATGGCGCGGATCTGCATCTCGTAAATCTCAGGATAGGTGATTGCGATACGGCAGCCCCTGTGACCAAGCATCGGGTTTATCTCTGCAACGGCATCGATTTTCGCCTGTATCTCAGCCCTGCTGATTTTTTTACCGCCCTTCTGGGAAAGATAAGCCATAAATTCGGAAAGCTCCGCAGGATTGTGGGGCAGGAATTCATGAAGGGGCGAATCAAGAAGCCTTATCGTAACCTCATAGCCATTCATCGCTTTGAAAATGCCGTAGAAGTCGTCCGTCTGCATTTTCTGAAGCTTTTTCAGAACCGCGGTCCGCTCAGCCTTGTCATCTGATATAAGCATATCACGGAAAACGTTTATACGCTTGCTGTTGAAGAACATATGCTCGGTTCTGCAGAGACCGATTCCTTCGGCTCCGAACTGAAGGGCCAGCTCCGCATCGTGGGGACTGTCCGCGTTGGCACGCACATGGAAATCCCGGATGAAGGAGCTTGTCAGGGAAATAAAGTCCAGCAAACCCGAAGACTTCGGATCCGGTTCAATAAGCTCAACCTTTCCGAAATAAACGGTTGATTCACCGTAATACGGAACGTTTATGGAAATATAATCCCCTTCATTTATGGTAATACCGTCAAGGACAGCCTTGTTACCCCTGATGACCATATCAGGACGTACAAGCGAGATTTTTCCATACTGTCGTGCGACAACAGAAGCATGGGCGGCATATCCGCCTTCATTCGACAGAACACCGGTGGAAACCTCAATGGCCTTTACGTCACCAGCATAGGTCGCAGGCATAAGAAGGATGCAGCGGGTGTCCTCGCCGTTCTGGCGCGCCACACGCTGGGCATCAATAAGAGAATCAGCGGAAAAGTAAACACGTCCGACCGCGGCGCCCGGCGCGCCCGCAATTCCTCCGGAGGACTTTTTGAAATCCTTTACTGTGGTCAAATCAATCACAGGATGAAGTATTTCATTCAGCTGTCCGGGCTTAACGGACGAAACAACATAAGCGTCATCCACAATCTTGCGCTGGTTCAAATCAAGCAGCAGCTTTACAAGGGAAATAGTGCTTTTCGCCTCAACTGTACGCTGTTCGATGAGCCAGAGTTTTCCGTTTTCAATTGTAAAGCGGATCTGGCGGATATCCTTTGTATCATCCTCAAGATTCCAGGCAATCTGCTGAAGCTTTTTAAGATGGGCCGCGTTTATAAGATTGATATCCTTACCGGCGGAACCCAAATCATCGAACTTCTCCTCAAAGAATTTACCCTGAAGCTTTTTCTCCCCGGTAACGATATTCCTTGTGAAGAAATTTCCTGAACAGGAATCCTTCCCGTAGTTTCCGTAAACCATCGGCTGGATAACCAAGGCGGTATCGCCGTCATTCTGGTCATCAAGCTGCAGCAGTGCGGCGACCTTTCCGAGCATAATTTCAAGCTGAATTTCCGCTGATTCAAAGAAACCGGCCGGAAGAATCGGCGCATATTTTTCCATAATCTGGATACCGGAAAGCTCGACCTTGCCGGTATCCAAAATACCGCTTATTTCCTTAAGGGCTGTTTCAAATGCATCCAGCTCAATTGTCCTTTCCTCAAGTTCCGCACACTGCTTCTCGATGGACAAGACACCTTTCAGAAGGAAATACACTTCGTGGGCCGCGAACTTCTCGCCCACCCCCCTGGCGAAACCTGCGAAGGTATTCTTCGCCAAACCGAAGTTATGAAGTGTAGGATAATTCGCTATCGCCAGGTTAGGTGAAATAACAAGCTTGATAAGCATAGGGCGGGAAGGATCCCCGAAATATTTCCCGGTTTCCTTCCCACATTTTTCAAGATACGGAAGGATTTCCTTCTCCACGTTGATTTTCTTCAAATCAGGCATCAATCCGGCATCAATAATGAAACCCGGTAGAATCGGAAGACCCAGTTCCGCGAATTCGTTCGCCTGCCGTCCCCGGATACCCAACAAATTCTTGTCTATCTTTTTCCCTACAGTTTCTTTTTCACTGAAGTAATGTATTGAATCCGATATTCTCATCTTGACTCCTATGGTATTCCGCAAATCTAAAACAAATTCATCACAGAATCGGGGGAACCTTTCAAGAAGGCCTCAAACTGAGGACTGGCGCCCTGGCGGAAATACCGTGAAAGCTTGGCCACATCCTGGATATTTTCTCCGGAAACTGTGAATTGGATACAACTTCCGTGTTTAACTTTTCCCCATTTAAAAAGCGTATTGATATCAACAATGCGCTCACCGTCATAATATACATTCACCTGAAGATTTGGATATTTGGCATTGTAACTGCGTATTATCCTCTTCCATGCCTCCACATTTCCGTTATGGAACAACTCGTTTGTAACGACAACAGAAACAAACGGCGTCATTCTGGCGTGAGCGCCTACCGCGGCGGGGGCAGGCTGAGCCTGAGGCCTTTCCTCCTCTGCCAGAGCTGCAGGTGATGTCTGCTTGGTCATAACAACAACAGGCCCGGAAGAAGCCCTCGGCGCCAATTTTGCGGCACGGGAAGCTTTGGCGGCCGTCCTTTTCGCGGAAGGATGCCTGGCGACAGCTTTTTTCGGAGCAGAGAAAACAAATTTTCCTTGGAGAAGCTGTGCAGGGGTTTTCACCTTCTCCCCCTCAACAAGATGGAACAACAGCTCAGCGGCCGCGGCGGCGCCATCAGCGGAATTATCATCAGGGGTTCCCGCATAAACTGTAAGCAATTCATTTTTTCTGAATCCTGCGATTACAGAGGCTGATTCAGGATTTTTGGGATTAAGAACCATAAAGCCCAAATCCGGATGATGATAACCGAGAATAAAATCAAAACGTTTCCATGACGCCACCTGCTCAACCAGCCGGGAAGCATCATCTATAACAGAATGCAAATTACCGGAAAAAACCGAATATTTCCATTTATCTACAAAAAGCATATTTATTATAGATAAAACCTCGCATTCTGCCATCTCTTTCTTTGCAAGAGCTTCGTTTATTTTATCCGCGGCATTCACCCCCGGACCGCAAGCGTCCAAAACATCCAGTGTACGATTGATATGACGTACAGAAGTATTAAACGAATCTTTTGTGGACAACTGGGAATAAAAAACGGACGATTCAACCATCATCGCCTCCTTAACAAAACAGCGGATATCCGCCAGTGTAACCGTTTCCGGTTTATTTCATAATTATTTTATAAAATCCTAACATCAATATAAAAGCGAAAACCCCCGGAAAGGAAAAGTTCCCGGGGGCTCTGTCAACCGAGGGGATTAAACCTCTCTCATTCCTTTTCTACCTCTGGGTTTGGAGGAAGAGGCACGGCGTCCGCGGCCGGAATCCACGACTCCAGTCTTGGCGGTTTTAGCCGGTGCGCGTCCACGGCGTCCTGACACGGCAGCGGGTGCGTCAGCGGCCTTGGGCGCAGGGATCGCCGGTGTGGCGGCGGCCTGCTGCGGCTCTTCGTTTATCATATCCAGATAGGATGCGCGGCCGGCGGGTTCGCTTGCCACAGGATCCTCGTCAGAAGCGGAGGCGAATGTCTGGGCGATATCCGCACGTACTGTGGAGCGGCGGCGGCTGAAGGAAGCGAACGCCGCATCCTGGAATCCTTTTGAAACTCCGTGGAGGAATTCATTAAGGACGTTCGCCATACCATCCAAAGTAGCTTTCTTGCGTTTAATGGAAGTGATATCAACATCCAGAAGCAGACCCGGCTGCAGGTGGAAGGGATTAATCAGATAATCGAACTTGTTGAATTCTTTCTCCAAGAACGAAAGGCGCTCTTCCATGACACGGCGTTCAACAGGATACTGATAGTCATACATCTTCTTGAGTTTATCACGCATGATGATAAGGCGCTTGCGCATCTTGTCCTTTTCGTAGATAAAGGTGCGGTTCATCTTCTCAACTTCGGTTTCACCGGCTTTTACGAAAGAAATCTCATCCCAAACCTTGTTGATGTCTTCATACAGAGGATCGCCTGTTTTGTCCTTGATGTTCTTCTGGATTTTGCGTTTATAGAGTTTCGCAAGATCATTGAAGTCAGTGACACGGGTAAGGAACTTGGAATCCTCGTAGCG
This sequence comes from uncultured Treponema sp., assembly GCA_949300145.1. Lineage (GTDB taxonomy): Bacteria > Spirochaetota > Spirochaetia > Treponematales > Treponemataceae > Avitreponema. The sequence continues at coordinate 67,024 of CASGDA010000001.1, forward strand.
GATTTCGAGAACGTCCCAGAGATGCTCAATCTCAGTTTCAAAAGAGCGGATCATAACTTCGTAAGCCTGGCGTTCTTTCAGCAGCTGGGCATTGTCGAAATAGCGGAGACGAATCTGATAGCGCTCATCAGGAAGATTTGCGGAATCCGTATCGTCATATTCGCGGAGAATCAGCTCACGGGCATTCTTCAGGTTTTCAATGTACTGATATCCCATCTTTGATGTGTCAAGAATAGATGTAAGGGAGTTAATCGCCGTGTTGAATCCGCGGTTCCTGATGTTCTCCGTATCGATAATCTTCTTGATATTCTCACGGATATTGAGCTGGTCAAAAGTCTCGGGATCAATTTCCGCGCGGAGATTGTTGATGCGTTCCATCATTTCTTTTGCCATGATGGAGTAGCGGCGGCTCTTGGGATTCTCGACGTCATCATCGGTGAAATTCGGAACGTTATTCATCTTTGCGAAGATGATTTCGCCGTCAGAAAGTTCCTCCATCCCTTTGTCGATCCGGTCATCTTTCATCTTTTCGATGATTTTGTCGATCTGATCCATGTAGTGGTTTGAAAGCAAATCTTTGATAAGATATTCCACCGTGGCCTGATACTGGAAAATCGGGCTGATAAGCTCAGAGTCAAGAATATTGACGGAAAGCTTTACATCCGTGACAGTCTTCGGCTTGTAGATATTATCCTTAAAAGCGCATTTGACGATAGAATAAGCGTTCTCACCGCGGACAAATGCACCGACGTCTGTTTTCTGGCGCAGCAGGGAGTTTGTCAATGTCTCCAAGTCGTTCACACCGCGCTGGATATGTCCCTGCAGGTGACCGTACATATTGACCATTGATTTCTCAATTTCACCGGTGTTGAACTTATCCGCTCCACCAACTTCATCCAACAGGTTGGCGATTTCTTTAGGTGTATAGCGGTTGAGGACTTTCATTTCCTCACGGTCGATGAAACCGCGGACTTTCTTGAGCATTTCATCTTCAGCCGTGACCATGTAACGGTTGAACATATTCTGATAGTTCTGGTTGAAATAATTGTAAAGTTTTTCCTTTACACCACCCATAACATCAAGACGTTCAAGAACTTCCTTGGGAAGCTTGGCGTTCATGTGGTGAAGAACTTTATTTGTCTCCTCTTCAAGAAGCTGGTTAACTTCTTTCTGCTGATCACGGTAGTCCTGTGCAAGAGAGTTGCGTGAACCTACTGCGCTTGGTTTTTCCGGATGAAAAACATTAGGACTTCGGGGTAAATCGAAACTTGCCATATTAAGCTCTCCTTTTTAGGAATAAGTACTGCAAAGCGGCGGTTCCACCAACGGAGCCGCAACAGCCGCAATTAAGAATCTCCTGTATATTAACGGACATTCTCTACGCTTTATTATAGCTGATGAAAAAAATATGTAAAGCACTTTTTTTTTCAACACAAAAAAAAATATTTCCAAAATAAATAAAAAAGTATAAAAAAAATATATTTATAGTGTATACTTACTTTATATGATGAAAAAAAATTACTGTTATGCAGCTTTGTTTCTTCTGGTTCTTATGGCAGGGGCTGTTGCAACAGCCGGCGAAAGAACCGTCCCGGTGGATATCTTTGTTCTGGTGGACAAGTCTCTTTCAATGGCGGAATCCCAAAAATTCCCGGGTTTGAAAAAGTGGACGGAAGACCAGCTTACAGGTCAAATGCTTGTTGAAGGAGACTGGCTGACAATCTACCAGTTTTACGGAGAAGCTAAAAACGTCCTGACCCTTACAATAAACAATGAAGCGGATAAAGAACGTGTAAAGAATGTTTTCGATTCAATAAGGCCGGACGGAAGATTCACCGACATAGGTCTTGCGCTTGACACAATAAAAGAGGCACTGGACGGACGTACATCAAACGGCAGGTATAAAATAATGCTGCTTTTGACCGATTTACGCCAGGAAGCCCCATGGACTTCAAGATATCCAGGTGTGATAGACCCATTTAAAAGCCCTTACCTCGCCGAAGCGCGGACAGTCGATCACGGCGGCTGGTATGAAATAACACTGGATATGGACATACATGATGATGTTGTCATGCTGAGCAGAAAACTCTACAAAACCATAGAGAATCTGGAAGGCGCGTCACATGAAATTTCCACGGAAGATTTCGGCGATTCATTTGATGTTACAGCGCAGGGAACAGAGTCAACCGCGGAAACCTCTTTACAGAAAACTACAGACGAAGCGGCTGTTTCCATTACAGATACAGGGGATGTACAGGGAAACAGCGGATTGGAAGACAGAGGGGATGCCACGGAGAGCGGTTCAGAACTTTATTCATCCGCGGAAAACTCCACGCAAGTGGTAAAACAAAAATACACAGAAGGCGGAACCGGCATTGCAAGAATGATAGACACAGATGAGAATCCGGAGGAAAACAACGCCGGAAAACAAAACGAAGCACGTCAGGGTATAAATATATCAGGACCGGTTTTTTACATCGGAGGAATAATCCTGTTACTGATTCTTTTGATTGTTGTTATTGTATTAGCAAGGGCAAGGAAACCCTCCGATGACAAAAAGAATCCGGCGAAAGCCGTGGATCTTATGAATCCAGACAGATGGAACACCTGAACTCCGGCGGAAACAACGGTAAAAACAAGGTATAGAATTTTTCCTGATACCTGATAATCTTACGCAACCGGAAACGTGGAAAAAAAAACATGATAAAAAAAACACAATTTATTGTAACTATAATACTTGCCTTCGCAATAACAGCGGCAGGATTAACCCTCTTTATTTTACACATCGTCAACAGGAACGGAAACGAAGGGAATTCCAGGAGCTCCGAAATATCTGTACCTCAGACAGGAAAATATGAAAGCCAGGGGGGAGGCGGTTATTCGGAGGACGACATTTACAATAACCAGGAACAGATAGTGCCTGTTTTTCCACTCGAAAGCGGGGAAGTGTTTATACAGGCTGTAAATGCGGATGTAAACATGGACGGAACATATGATCAGATATGCGCACTGAGACAGATAACCGATTCCAGAATCTACATTGTCTGTGCAATCCAGAATCCGATTACGGGGACTTATTCCCGTATGCAGCCGCTGAAAACAGAAGTGACCCAGGCGCGTACCCTTCTGATGTACCTTGCTGACGTAACCGGGGAGCAGAAGAATTCGCTGGTTTATTCGGGAATGAATACCGACAACCTGCAGGTTCTCGGCATTTACCTTATAGAAGAAGAGGAAAGGCAACTCAACATAAAACGACCCAGGGTTTCATTTAAAGAAATATTAAACATATCCGCGGACGGTACAATTACAGTGGAGGAAATCCCCCGTTCAGAGGCTTACGACCAGGGACTTGTCAACGGGGAAAGTTTTCCCGTAATTTCATACAGTTCAAACCAGACCGAGGGAAGCGGCGAACAGAATTTCAATCAAGTGCAGAGAACATACAGGTGGGATGCGAATGACAGGATGTACACACTTGCAGATGAAAAAATTGTGTCTTCCCAGAATTCCGCGACAAGGATTTTAAGAAAATTAAATGAAGGAGGCGTACCGGCTTTTTCTGAATTCCTCCACGGATTATGGTATAAAGAATCTTCAGGCGACAGCGGGTATCAGGTATTCTTCAATCTGGAAGAAACAGAAATAATATTCAAAGAATCAACCGAAGAAATATTCACCTGTGAAAATATTTCCGCAAGACGGTACGGCGTTTATCTGATAACCAGGAACAGTTTGATTTCAAACATAAGGCGTCTCATCGACATAGAAATAATCGGGCCGGACGAAATAAGGATACGTGCTACAGACGACGTAAGGTTAAAAATCGGCGTAGGATCCATGTGGGACGGAACTTACAAAAAGTTAAAAAATTTCACTTCCGTGCAAGAAGAAAACGCCGCAAAAATCATCACGGACAAAATAGAAAAACAAGAAAGCGGATGGACTGACGAGGCAGGGAATTCATACAGCTTTATTAACGGAAATTACACATACACAAATCCGATGAATTCCGAAACGGGAAAATACGCGGTTTACATGATACAGGGAGAGCCTGTAATGCAGATGAAAAAACACAGGACAAACGAAACGGTTTTTTATCTTGTTGACAACAGTAAAGAAGAAAGTATTGTATTGAAAGAAATCATTCCGTCCATCAACGGATTCACAAGAACCAATTCCCCTTCAATAACAATTACCTCCGGAGAATTAAAACAGAATTAAAATACAATTAAAACAAAAAATCCGTTTTAACCAACCTGTTTTTAATCGATTACATTTTAATCGATTACAAGATAACTCTCAAAACCTTTGTCTTTAAGCCGCATCGCCGTGGAGCCGGATTCGTCTTCCGGAATTAACACTGAAAAATAAGTCGTTCCTGATTCCCTTTTTTCCTGACGGATAAAAACACGGAATCCGGATTTTGACAACTCTTCTGCCATAGCCTCTGCATTCGCGCGGCTTTTAAAAAAGCCCGTCTGCTGCCATATTCCTTTTGAAACGGGATCAGAATTATCCGCGGATGCAGCGGATGAATCTGGAGAAACAACCGGCACACCTGAGGAAGAGACAGACGGACCGCCGGACGAAACGGCGGTATTTTTTCCTGAGGAAGAAGCGCCGTCCTGACGGGAAGCCATCCGTTTTTCTCCGGCAGGCATAAAATACCAGAACGCCTGCGGGGCAACGGAAGCTTCACCCCTGACAACGGAAGCCTCCGCAGAATCAGAATATTCAGATAAAAGCCTGTCCTTTGCATTGCTGTCATCCGCGGCATACCACAGGATGAAAAGCATCTGCGGATAATAAGCCTTAAAGGCATCGTTTCCCGTATAAGCACGCAACAGCGCGAAGGCTCCGTCTGTGTCACCCTCCGACAGCTGTATGCAGACAGAATAAAATCTGGCACGGCATAAAATATCGGAATCAAAACTTCCGAGCAAAGTTTTCCTGACAAGAGAAGAAGCCCTTTCCCTGTCATTTATATACATATAGCAGCGGGCTGCATCAAGATAAAGGCCGAAATCCTCCGGGGAAATTTCCGCAGCCGTAATATAACGGGAAGCCGCGCTTTCAAAAAAACCGGAACGCTCTTCATAATCGGCAAATAAAACCAGAAGCTGCTTTTTATCAGCAGGATTCCCAACAGAAGCCAAGTGCGCATTGAAAGCGGAAACAACGGATTCCCTGGTCTCATTTTCAAACACCGAGGCAAGAGCGGCCGACACCTTCTCTGAAACAGGAGAGGACGTTTGGGCAAAAACAACACCGGGGAAGATTGCAGTCAGAAAAATAAAAAGTGAAAATGACGGGAAGCGCAGGTTTTTAATATTCATACTGTTTTATCGGAAGCGGAAGAAGAGTTTTCAGCAGGCTTACCGGACACAGATGAAAAACCGGCTTTATCCTCTTTAATTACAGGTTCTGCCCCGGACCTTTCTTTCCGGGTTTTGGCGGGGAGCTTCTTTTTTTTCTTGAACACAAAAAACGGGATGGAAACCAAAACTCCGGCGATGAAAGATACAAGTATCGTTATGTACACCGGGACGGATTCAAAAACACGGAATACAAGCCATACATCGCATTTGTTATTAAGATTAAAACCGATGAAGGCCCCTTCAAAAACCACCAGAATCAAAATCAATATTAAACGGACAGGCATTTTTCCTCCTTAACAGACATCAAGCTGAAAACGGACTCCGGTTGATCACGCATACCCGGTCGATGATATTTTCGCACGAAAAGTCTTCCCGCGCAAGCACATCAATTCAGCCTGCACAAAGGAACCGATGAGATTTCTGTCAAGCCCGCCGTCAAAAACAACCATTTCACCCCGTTCCGTATGACCGAAAAGTTCATCAGGATTATTCCTTGAAGTGGATTCAAGCAAAACGGGGACAACCTGCCCCACCCTTTTCTTCATTTCTTCAGCGGAAATTTTCATCTGAAGGGAAATAACCCGGTCAAGCCTTTCCTTTCTCACCTGCTCCGGAATCTGGTCCGGCATGGAAAAAGCCTTCGTTCCTTCCCGTGGATTAAAATGATACATATAGGCCGATTCAAAACGGACCTCCCTCATCAGGGAAAGCACTTCCTCCAAGTCTTCCTCCGTCTCACCGGGGAAGCCGACCAGAATATCCGTGGAAAGGGAAGCTCCCGGAATATTCCGGCGTATTTTTTCCGCAAGCCCAATGTATTTTTCCCTTGTATAACCTCTGTTCATAGCCTTCAGGATACGGCTGGAACCGTGCTGGGCGGGAAGATGTATCATTCTGCAGACTGATTTTTCCGCCGCGATTGTTTCGATCAACCTGTCGGAAAAATCTTTCGGGTGGCTGGACATAAACCGTATCCACCTGGGGGAGGAAAGACCGTCACCGCCGTTTTTCTCAACCAGACGGGCCGCGGCGGAAAGGAGGGAAGGAAAATCCCATGTGTTCCGGGAATCAGGATTGTCCCAGCGGTAGGAATTCACATTCTGTCCCAGCAAGGTTATTTCCTTTACGCCCTTTTCAAAAAGCGAATCAATTTCCCCGAGGATTTCTGACGGATTCCTGGAAACCTCCCTTCCCCTGACATAGGGAACTATGCAATATGAGCAGAAATTGTTGCAGCCATTCATTATAGGAACAAAGGACTGGAAAGAACCCTGGGAATAAGACGACGGGGCAAAAAAGTATGTATCCCCGGAAGGTTTTTCATCGACAGGAACATAGGGCTCATTATTTTCCACAGCCTGAAAAACATCGGGAAAAATGTGTTTTTCAAACATTCCAACCACAACATCGATGCAGGGAAACCGCCGGCGGATTTCATCATGAAGCCGCTCCGCCATGCATCCCGTCAGAATCAGGAAAAAAGAGCGCTTCTTTTTAAGGGCGGCAAAATGAGCCAGCCGGCCGAACACCCTTGTTTCCGCGGTTATCCTGACAGAACAGGTGTTTATTATTACGAGGCCGGCTGTTTCCGCCGAGGCGGCTTTTTCCCATCCGCGGGAAATCAAAATCTGCTCGACCGAGGCGGATTCGGCTTGATTCATCTGGCACCCGTAAGTTTCAAAAAAATAAGTCATTTTCCGAATAATACCAAAAAATTACGGCGATGTATATTCCGCGTAGGCATAGGCGTTGTGGTTGTGAATGCTCTCGAAATTCTCAGCTTCCACGCTGAACCATTTGAATGGTTTTTCAGCTATGGGAGGTGACAAAGAAACCGCATTTTTAAGACCGGAATACACTTCCCTCACCAAATCCTCCACAAACCGTGGATTATCGTAGGCGTGTTCCGTTACGAATTTTTCATCCTTCCGCTTTAAAACCGAATAAAGCCCGGAAGAAGCGCAGGATTCCACAAAGGAAATAATATCCTCTATCCAGAAAAACCCGGTGTTCCGGACACGGACGCGGACACGGCCCCTCTGGTTGTGCGCTCCGTACCTGCTGATTGCCTTTGAGCAGGGGCAGACGGTGGTCACAGGAACTTCCACGGAAACGGTGAAAATACGCTTCACCGGGTTCCGGGAATCAGGCGGATAGCGGAAAACTTCCCCTTCATAGCTGCAATTATAACACATGAGTCCCGGCTGTCCGCTTACCGGAGCACTTTTTTCCAGAAAGAACGGGAAAACGATGGAACCGAAGGCTCTTTCCGCATCGAGCCTTTCCATTATCTCTTCCAGCATGGAAAGAAACCGTTTCATCGACAAATCCTTCCTGTACGAATGAAAGATTTCTATAAAACGGCTCATATGGGTGCCCTTGAAACGGTGGGGAAGGTTCACGAAAAGATCCGCGCTGGCTGTGGTCGTCTGCATACCGTGGGCTTTATCCAGAACGTCAACAGGATACCGAAGGCCGGTGACCCCCACCTTTTGCAGCGGAATACTGCGGTCGGCGGGTTCATTTTGAATATCCCTCATTAAAACCGCACTTTGTCATACCCGTATGCGAGGCAGGCGGCTTCCAGGGTATTGTACATGAGCATGGCGATTGTCATCGGCCCCACCCCTTTCGGTACAGGCGTGATAAAGGAAGCCTTTTCTTTAACGGCTTCAAAATCAACGTCGCCGGTCAACCTGAATCCGCTTTTTTTTGAGGAGTCCGGAACCCGGTTAACACCCACATCGATTACAGCCGCACCGGGTTTCACCATATCCGCAGTTATAACCCCGGGACGGCCCACAGCAGCGACAAGGATATCCGCCTGTCTGGTTATTTCCGGCAAATTCCTTGTACCGGTATGGCACAGGGTAACAGTGGAATTACAGTCCCGGCCGGAAAGCAGGATTGAAAGAGGCTTTCCGACGATATTGGACCGGCCCACAATAACAGCCCTGGCTCCGTCGGTTTGGATGCCCGTTTCCTTCAAAAGTTTCACCACTCCGTTGGGTGTACAGGGAATAAAGGAACGGCTTCCTATAACCATATTCCCCAGATTCACCGGATGAAAACCGTCCACGTCTTTTTCGGGTTTTATCGCCATTATAACTTTCCGGCTGTCGATGTGCCCGGGAAGAGGAAGCTGCACAAGGATTCCGTGGACGGAATCATCCTCATTCAATTCAGCTATGAGGGCTAAAAGCTCTTCCTGCGAGACATCCGCAGGGAGCCTGACGGATCTGTCCGCCATTCCGGCTTCAGCCAGGGCCTTTTCTTTCCCCGTCACATAGGAGATGCTGGCAGGATCATCCCCCACAAGAATAACCGAGAGACAGGCCTTCACACCCTTTTCTTTTTCAAGTTCCGCGACACCGGAAGCAACCCTTTCCTTAACCCTGCGGGCAATTTCCGCCCCGTCTATAACGACAGCCATTTCCAACTCCTGTTTATCAGCCTTTATCAACCGGAAAATCCGTAACAAAATCAATGCAGGAATGTTTTATCACGTTATATGATATATAGACAAGAGCGGAAAATTCATGATAAACTGGACGAAATATGAAACGTTTTATTTTCATTCTTCTTTGCATGTGCATGACGATATATTTTCTTTCGGCCCAAGCTGATGAATATCCCACTGACGGAGAGGAGCAGGATTCAAGCTTTGATTTCACGGCAATCAGAAGGGGTTCACAGTACATAAAACTCGGGCTGGGGCTCGATATACCTCTTTTAATGCAGACCCCGGACGGTGTGAAAAACCCGGACAATATAAACATCGGCGGTTCCGGATGCATCGGATATTATTATTATTTTACCCCCCATTTTTCGCTGGGAGGAGAACTTAATTTCCAGTTTAACACCACTTTGGCAGAAAACGTCCTGTTCAGGCTTCCAATCCTGCTCAGACCCTCGTATACATTCACAATAGGTAAAATCCATATCCCGATAGGACTGGGACTGGGGGGAACCTTCGAAAGCTATGACAGTAAAACCTATTTCAATGTGACCGTCCAACCGGAAATCGGCGTTTACTATATTTTCAATCCTGAATGGTCATTCGGGGCCGCTGTTTCCTGGGATGTTGTGCCGCAGTGGTATAGTGACAGCGAATACAACCGCACAGGTCATTTTTTGAACACATACATCGGCGTACGCTATCACTTCTAACCGGAGCAAAGGTAAAGCAATGGAAAAACATACAATCAGAAAAAACCGCCTGAATATAACTGCAAAATTGCTTTTGCCGGTTTTTGTAATATTCATCCTGTTGTGCTCAACCGCATGCAATAATGACCCCATTTTTGCGACAATAGAAAATGAAGTTCCTTTGAGGGATCCTTCGCTAAGGGGTTCAGTCTCTTCCCTTGTTCAATATAATGGCTATTTATATGCCTGCAACGGAAAAATAAAACGGAAATACGGGAAAGATCCGGCGGGTTCCTGGTTCAATGTCTCCCTTCCGTCCGGAGCTTTCCGCTGTGCAGAGCTTGTGGTCTCAAACGGCACTCTGTACGGTCTGTTCCAGGATTCAGACTGGAAGTACCATTCACTCCAGAAATATGACGGAACAACCTGGACACAGATAACACTTGGCGAAGAAATAAGCTCCGTTGATAAACTGGGAGTGACGGAAAACGGCGATATTTACACAGTAACGCCGGAAGGAGCCGGAAGTGACAACAGTTATGCGGATTCATACACAATATGCACGGTGGATTCAAGCGGTAATTTTGCCCAATTGAGCGGAACTATAACGGAAACCCCCATTGTATTAAGCGGAAAATACATAGTGGCGAAAACCGGCTCCGACGGCGACGGTTATGTTTATAAGGTAGAAAGCGGCTCCATCAGCGAACTTTCCGACAAAATTGACAGCATAATGGGAGCCTGCACCGCGGAAATAAATGGCAGCACGCACCTTTATGTTTTAACCAGAGATTATATTTATCATTTTAACGACTCCGGTACACAAACTCACCATGACATAGGCTCAAGCTATGACGGATTCGGAAATCCCGCGTATTTTTCCAATCCAGATTATCCAGACAAACCTCTTTTACTTATTCCCATGGAAGAAAGATACAGGGAAGCCCTTATAAATACGTCTACAGGAAACATATCGGGGACTAATTATCCGGGAAACGATGACTGTTCTTCCACGGCGCCCGGAGACCGCTCCCAGTACAACAGCTCGGTGGATGATTACACCGTGACAGCGATATTCGCGGTGACCGAGAAAGACTATCTGCCGGACGGCGATTCATACGCTGTTTATCTGTCCATAGGCCATTATAAATATGACGGATTGTGGAGTTATTACTCGGACACGGAGACAGAGTGGAACCGCGAGTAAATTCCGGCGGGGAAGATTTATTTGACGCTCAAAAGGACATTTCACAGGAACCTCTGGCGGCCAGAATGCGGCCGAGAACCCTGGATGAATACATAGGACAGGATCACATTGTCGGCAAGAACCGCCTTCTGCGCAGGGCGATTCAGGCGGACAGGCTGTCCTCCGTGATTTTTTACGGGCCGCCGGGGACAGGAAAAACAACGCTGGCGAGGGTGATCGCGAACCATACAAAGAGCAATTTTGTCACGTTGAATGCGGTTCTTGCCGGCGTGAGCCAGATACGCGCCTCAATAGACGCGGCGGCCGAGCAGCGGAAACTTTACGGCAGGCGTACCATTCTGTTTGTGGACGAGGTCCACCGCTGGAACAAAAGCCAGCAGGACGCGCTGTTGCCATGGGTGGAAAACGGCACCATAATCCTGATAGGCGCAACCACGGAAAATCCTTTCTTTGAGGTGAACAAAGCCCTGGTCAGCAGGAGCCGGGTTTTCCAGCTAAAACCCCTGGAAGAAGCCGATTTGAAAAAAGCCGCCCTGGCGGCCATGGCTGATAAAGAAAGGGGTTACGGCAAATGGCATATTGAATTTGAAAAAGGAGCCCTTGAGCATTTGATTGAAACGGCGGCGGGTGATGCCAGAAGCCTTCTGAATGCGCTTGAATTGGCTGTAGAAACATCCGTTCCATCATGGCCGCCGGAAGAAGGGTTATCGATATTCATAACAGCGGAAGCCGCCGAGGAAAGTATCCAGAAAAAAGTCGTCCTTTATGACAGGGACGGGGATTACCATTACGATGTTATAAGCGCCTTTATAAAATCCCTCAGAGGGAGGGATCCTGACGCCGCCATGTACTGGCTTGCCAGAATGATAGCGGCGGGGGAATCACCGGATTTTATTTTCAGAAGGATGCTTATTTCCGCCTGTGAAGACACAGGTCTGGCGGACCCGCATGCGGTTTCTGTCGTCGCCAGCTGCGCCGCCGCTTTCGACAGGGTGGGAATGCCGGAAGGCCAATACCATCTGGCTCATGCAGCCCTTTATCTGGCGACCGCGGAAAAATCAAACAGCTCCCTGTGTTTTTTCGACGCGCTGGCCGCAGTCGAAAAAGAAAACGCCGAAGTCCCGAACCATCTGAAGGATCCGAGCAGGGACGCGGAGGGATTCGGGCATGGGGCCGGATATTTTTACCCCCATTCTTACAAGGACCATTGGATTGCCCAGCAATATCTGCCGGACACATTGTCAGGGAAGGTTTTTTACACGCCGGGAAAATGCGGATACGAAAAGGAAATACGCGAAGATGTCCTGCGCCGCCGGGAACTTCAGGTAGCGGCTATCCTTGAAGAGGCTGAAAACGAATTTTCTGACGGCAGTCCGTTCGCGGAAGCAGGGGCGCCGCCGAAACCCGGACAAATCAAAGGCTTCAAAAAAGAAGAAAACCTGACCTTTTCCCCCGGCGGAAAGCAAAGGGAACAGTGGCAGAAGAGGCTTGATTCAACAAAATCGGAAGCCCTCCTTGAAATCAGGAACCGGATTATAAAGCGGGCGAAAATTTTAAGGCACCACCGGATTTTGATATTCGGGGCGGATGACGGGCTTCTGCTCTGGGAAGCTTCCAGACAGACACCGGAGGGATTCACCGCCGGTTTCTGCAGGACGGAAAAATCGAGGACGGTTCTCCTGCAATACGCCATGTCACTGGACGACATGGACAAGCCGGTTCTGGAAATCCAGCCGGAATACTGTTCCGAAAAACCCGGGAAAAACGCCGTTCCCCCGGAAAGCTATTTTTCCGGTCTTTTCGACAGGGTGCTGGCGAGGAATCCCGCGGCGGACGAAGCCGGACTTACGGCTTTCGCGTCAAAGGCCGCCTCCTTCTGCGTTCCCGGAGGAAAGGCCGTGTTTTCGGCGCAGATTCCCTCGGAAGGCATGAAGCTATTCAAACTTGTGAAAAATCCGGGCTTGCGGGAAAAAGTCGCCGAAGCAGAGAAAAGATTCCTGTCTGAAACTGAAAATCCTGTTTTCAAATGGAACGGGGAAACGTTGAAAAAAAAACTCGTGGAACAGGGAAAAAACGAAGGCTGGGAGAATATTCTGGTGGAAACAGGGATAATTTCCGAATACAGGAAACTTACAAGGGAATCCATGGACAAATGGTTTGACCCGGATTATTCCGCCTACGGAAAAAAAATCCGGGATCTGCTTGGGGAACAGGACTTTTCAAAAATGAAATCGGAAATTTACGGTGCGGCGGAATCACCGGTGCCCTGGCCCTATACAATTCTGGTTGCGGCGATAGACATTGGGACAAAGCAAAACAGGTGTTGATTTAATATCTTTTTATCGATATAATCTGTCCCGGACAGTTTTGTTTTATCAATTTTCAAATTACAGGCGGAGTTTAATATGAAACTGATTTTTTTGGGCCCTCCGGGAGCAGGAAAAGGAACCCTTGCTGCCGTTGTTTCGGAAGTATACAGGATTCCCCATATTTCCACAGGGGAAATTTTCAGAGGGGCTATAAGAGAAAAGACCCCGCTAGGTCTCAAAGTCCAGTCCATCATTGATTCGGGCCAGCTTGTCAGTGATGACATAACAATCGCGCTTGTAAAAGAAAGGCTTGAAAAAGAAGACGCAAAAGACGGTTTCATTCTGGACGGATTCCCGAGAACAATAGCCCAGGCGGAGGCTCTCGCTGAAATCATAGACATCGACAGCGCCGTCAATTTTGATATCGCGGATGACGAGGTTGTTTCCCGCCTTTCAGGCCGCCGGGTCTGCAAGGAATGCGGCAAAAACTACAACATCGCTTATCTCAAACCGCAGAAAGACGGGGTTTGCGATAAATGCGGCGGAGAGCTCTTCACAAGGGAAGATGACAAAATTGACGCCATCACAAAGAGGCTTGAAGTTTACAGGGCTCAGACAGCTCCGTTGATAGAATATTACAGAACCAAAAATCTGTTGAAGGACATTGATGCGCGTCCTTCCTCCGACACTATATTTGAGAATTTCAAAACTATATTCCCGGTTAAATAAAAGCCGGACAGAAAATCCGTCCCGGATTGAAAACAGCCTAAGGCTTTTTAAATCTGTCGGACGGATTTTCATCAAAATAAGAAGCGAGAATCTTCATAATCTCATCAAAAGAAACTGCATTCAGAATTTTAGTCCTTATGTAATGGGCAAAATAAAAATTATCACAGTAATATGAAAAGAACCGGTGTGCCCTCGTGACGAAAAACTCCGGGGGCTGGGTTTCTTCAAGGCATTTCAGGAAGTATCCTGCGGTTTCCAGAAAATCAATCCCGGCCTTCCCTTCCGGCGCAGGAAAACCGCAACAGGAAGCGGCGCCGGAGGCGGAATCAAGCGCATTCCGGATGTCACGGAAAATCCACGGCTTGCGGACGGCGCCCCGGCCTATCATGACCCCGGCGCAGGGAAATTTCCGTAAAACCGAAACAGCCTCCTCCGCTGAAAAAACATCGCCGTTGCCGAAAACAGGCACGGGAAGATCGGAGGAAAGCCTGGAAACAAAATCCCAGCGGGCCGGACGGCTGTACTTGTCTTTCTGCAGCCGCGGATGAAGTGTAAGCGAATCCACCCCTGATTCAACAAGCATCGAACAAAAGGCGTAAAGTTTCTCATACGAAGGCTCCTGCCCTATCCTGAGTTTCACGGAAAGCCTGGGGCGCCGGGAAGCGGACACAAAGGAATCCACAACCTTCCTGACAGAACGAACCATTCCTGCCGTTTCCTCCCGGGGTTTCAGCATCCATGAAAAACCGGCGCCTGTCCGGACTATGGCAGGAGCCGGACAGCCCATATTCAAATCAACGCCGAGTCCGCCAAGCCGCAGAACCATTCCGGCGGCACGGCACAGGGAGGGCGCATCCGGTCCTGTAAGCTGCCACACAAGTTTTCCGGGGCACGGAGCCGTGCGCACATAATACTTCTCGAATTTACCGCCGGACAGCAGTGACGGGGCATGAATCATTTCCGTATAATATTCATCAGGATCACCGAAACGGTGGATTAAAAGCCGGAGGGCTTCATGGGAAAGCGTCGCCATGGGGGCGAGGGCTGTTTTAAACAGGGAATCAGAATTCGCATTCATTGACATTAAAGTTAACTCTTTTTAACAGAATCTTGCAAGAGTAAAAAATTCCGTATATACTCTCCGCATGAAAGCCAGTTTTATAACGGATGGCGTGGCCGCAATACACGCTGACATAAAAACAACCGAACGTTTTGAGGGTATTTGGCCCATACCGGACGGCGTAAGCCTCAATTCCTATCTCGTCAAGGGAGAAAAAACAGCCCTCATTGATTTGGCGAAAGACTGGAGCGGTTCCATCGCAAACTTCGAGCAGCAGCTTGAATCCGCCGGTACTTCTTTTGAAAAAATCGACTACCTGATCCTAAACCATCTTGAACCGGACCACACAGCCTTCATAATTGAAATGAGGAAACGGAATCCTTCCGTCCAGATTATTTCAACAGGGAAAGGAATCGCGCTGGTTAAAAATTTCTTCAAAATAACCGAAAACCTGCGGGAAGTTAAAACAGGCGACACACTCGATTTAGGAAACGGCAGGACACTTGCGTTTGTGGAAGCGCCGAATGTGCACTGGCCGGAAACAATGGTGACTTACGACACCAGGGATAAAATCCTTTTCTGCTGCGATGCCTTCGGTTCATACGGAAGCCTCGGGGACAAGGTTTTTGACGATGAATTCTCCGAAGAAGAGCATGAATTCTTTGAAAAGGAATCCCTCAGATATTACGCCAACATTGTGGCAAGCTTCAGCACCTTCGTTTTAAAAGCGATAGAAAAGCTTGCCGGTTTTGAAATCAAGGTTATAGCTCCGAGCCACGGAATAATCTGGAGGAAGAATCCATCCGCAATAATTGAGAGATACACGAAATACGCCGGTTATAATACAGGCGGAAAGCTTGAAAAGGAAATATGCGTCATATGGGGCTCAATGTACGGATATACGAAGGCGGGGCTGGATGCGGTTCTGGAAGGAATCGCGGAAGAAGGGGTGAAAACGGTTGTCCACCGGATTCCGGACACAGACAGTTCCTTTGTCCTGGCGGACGCCTATAAAGCCGAGGGCCTTGTGCTTGCAATGCCCACATATGAATACAAGATGTTCCCGCCCATGGCCCACGTACTCGACCTTTTCGCGAGAAAACACTTCACAGGAAAGAAAACCCTCAGAATCGGAAGCTGGGGCTGGGTCGGCGGAGCGAAAAAAGAGTATGACGATATGACCTCAACCCTGAAATGGGAACAGATGCCGTCCTACGAATGGCAGGGAGTTCCCTCCCCGGAAGATATGGCGGCATTAAAGGAATGCGGTAAAACCCTTGCGAAAAATGTCAGGGGATAAACCAAGATAACTTATACGGCTATACGGCGGTTTTGCGCAGGTTTACCTGCGTCCCACAAGAACCATTGTGCGGGCTTTTTCATTGTAGGGTGAAAAGTCAAAATCGCCGTAAATTTCAACCGAAGACAATCCTGCCGCAAGCATAAGCCTTTTTAACTCCACCGCGGAATACAGGCGCTGCTCGTAGGTATGATCGATACGCCTTCCGTCTTTGTCTATCAGAATCCACCTGGACCGGAGGGCCTCCCACGCACCCACAACGGAAAATTCAGTGAGGACGGTGAAGCCTCCCCTCTCAAACCATTCCCCTTCCGTAAAATCCCTGACACTTATTTCCCGGCCGGTCATTTCCAGGATAAACCAGCCGCCTTCCCTGAGAGACGCGGCTATGTTGCGGAGAATCTGCATATCCTCCTCTATGGTGTCACAATAGCCGAAACTTGTGTAAAGGCTCACAGCGGCGTCAAAGCGGCCGGGGCGTACAAAGGTTCTCAAATCGTCCTGTACGAATTCAATGTCAACACCCTCGTCCCGGGCGGTGTCTCCGGCCGCGATTAAAAACGAGCGGACTAAATCCACGCCGGTAACCTTCGCCCCGCGGAGGGCAAGTTCCACGGAAACCCTGCCGGGACCGCAGCCTGCATCAAGAATGGCGGGAGCGCCGGAAGACGCCGCCGGAGCCTCCGATGAAGGGGCCCCCATAATGCGTAAAACAGCCTCGGCCACGGAGGGAGCCTCGGCCCAACGCTGGGCGTCAAACAAAACCGGAGCATATTGAACCCAGAAAGATTCGTTTTCAAACCATGATTTTTTATGACCCGAATTATGTTTCATATCCATTCTTCCACCTCGTATTTACGATATACCAATTATTATATCAGTCATATAAATAAAACTCCATGCAAATTCAATGCTTGAGGGAGTAGAAGTTTTATGTTATAATCATATTGTGGACATAATCATTTTTATTTTTCAGCTTATAGGCAGCCTCGGGTTTCTTCTTTTCGGTATGAAACTTTTAAGTGACGGAATCCAAAAGAGCGCGGGGGAAAGTCTTCACCGCATTCTGGGATTAATGACCGGGAACCGGATCCTCTCGGTTCTTACAGGTCTGTTCATAACCATGATTATCCAGTCTTCAAGCGCCACCACAGTGATGGTCGTATCCTTTGTGAACGCAGGGCTTTTGACTTTAAAACAGTCCGTGGGCGTAATTTTCGGGGCCAATATAGGAACAACAATCACGGCGTGGATTGTTTCTTTTTTCGGATTCCAGTTTGATATAGCAGCTTTCGCCGTACCCGTTTTCGGAATAGGGTATGTTCTTAATTCATTCAAGCGTTTGGGAAGACAATCCCTCGGAGAAGCCCTGATGGGGTTCGGACTTCTTTTCCTCGGTCTGGACATGCTTTCCTCGATTATGCCGGAAGTCTCAGCGGAAAACATGAGGTTCCTGGAAGCCTTTACAGAGCACGGTGCACTCAGCATCGCCCTGGGAATACTGGCGGGGCTGATACTGACGATTATAATTCATTCTTCCAGCGCGGCGACCGCGATTATCCTTACGATGTCCTACAACAAGCTTCTTCCCTGGGAATTCGCCGCCGCCATGGTATTGGGAAGCAATATCGGAACAACCATCGACTCGGTTATAGCTTCCATCGGTACAAAGGTGAACGCGCGCAGGGCGGCATTCGTCCATGTGATGTTCAATGTGGCAGGAACTGTCCTCGCCGTTATTTTTTTCCGGCCCCTGCTTTCCCTTGTTGACTTCATGGTGCCGGGGGATGTGTATTCCGCGATAACAGCGCACATAGCCATGCTGCATACGGTATTCAATGTTCTGAATACCCTGATTTTCCTTCCGTTTGTGGATCAAATCGCGGCCATTTCGGAAAAACTCGTCAAACCGGGTGAGAACGAAACTCCGGATATATACAGACTGGATGTGCAGCCTGCAAGGCTGAAAGAAAACGCGACGGCGGCATTGGTCCGGGCGGAAAAAGAAATCGCCGACATGGTTTCCATAGCGGCAAGTATGTTCAACAGAATACGGGCGAGTCTTTCCGGTGATGACAGGTCTTCAATCACAAAAGAAATGGTTCCCCTTGCAAATGAAGAAGCCTACGCGGACCAGATGCAGGAAGAGCTTTCAAAATATCTGGTGCACTGCATGAATCTGCCTATAACGGAGAACCAGCGCAGCAACATTTCGCAGATGCTACATATCGTTGATGAAATTGAAAGCATGACTGATGACTGTTACAGTGTCGCACTCCTTCTTGAAAGAAGTTTCCAGAAAAAGATGACATTCTCAAAACAGGATATAGAGCGCCTGGATTCTTTTGTCGAGCTTGTAAATAAATTCGTTGAATTCATACGGGAAAATGTGAACAGGCATCTGGACATGGAAAAACTGGAGGAAGCCCGTATCCTTGAAAACCAGATAGACCTTTTCAGGAAAAACCTGAAGAGAACCGCAAGGAAACGGCTTGAAAAAGGAGCGGATGTAAAAACAGAGCTCCTGTACATAGATTTAGTGCGTAATCTTGAAAAAATCGGGGACAGGGCTTTCGGTATCTCAGAAGCCCTCCACCAGACAATTTAATCCCCCGCCGCACGCACTATATACGCGGAAATCAGGATGGGTATTCCTAAAAGCCGGTGACAGTAAAATCCCGGAAACCCCTGGGCGGGACGGATTTTGCTTCGACGGATTCAACCCGTGACAGGGGCGGACCAGCTTTGACATCCGAAGTGAAAAGGTCAAGGGAGCGTCCGTCCCCTTCCGCAAAAATCTCCACGGAACCGTCCGGACGGTTACCCACAAAACCGCAGACACCGTGTCTCCCGGCGGAGGACAAAGTCCACCACCTGAAACCCACTCCCTGAACCCTGCCGCGCACAATGATATGCACGGCGGATTTCACGGAAGAATCCGGACTTTCATCATCAAGCCAGGGCATTTAAATGACTTTTGTATTCCAATTCCTGGTGAAGGGGATGGAACCGTACTGTCCGCCTTTCAGCAGTTTCTGGATTTCAACGCCTGTTTTTCCGGGCACCCGGTTGTTGAATACACGCTCGCTGCCTTCATGGGTGACACTTTCAATAGGTGTTATTCCGGCTGCGGTTCCGGTGACAAAGCATTCCACGGCTTTTGTCATAACCTCGTCGATGGAAATTTTCCGTTCCTCAACCTTATAACCGCAGTCCCGCGCCAAATCTATTACACTGGAGCGGGTGATTCCGGGAAGAATTGTATCCCCCAATTCAGGTGTCACAAGAGTTCCGTCATCAATAACGAAGAAAATATTGCAGGAGGAACCTTCCTGGATATATTTGTGTTCTTCAGAATCCAAATACACAACTTCCATGAAACCGGCTTCCTCCGCCTCTTTTTTAGCCAGTGCGGAAATCACATAGTTGGAAGCGCATTTTATGCAGCCTGTTCCATAGGGGGTCGCCCGGATGCGCTTTGTAGTCACAGCCTTTGTATTTCCGCCTTTGAAATACGAAGAGACGGAAGTCGCGCAAATAACCACCTGCGGAGCCGCTGAAACTCCCACTCCGATTCCGCCCTCGGAATTCATAAAGGGACGGATATAAACCGATGACGCGGAAGCATAATTGTCTTTTTCCCATTCAGGATTGTATGGAGGCACATAGCCGAGTTCCGCATTCCTCCGGACGAATTCAACGGAAGCCTTTACGAACATATCTTCCGGGAACGGAGGACACTTCAAACCGCGCATGGAATCAGCGAAACGCTTCGCATTCCGGTCAGGACGGAAAATGCTTATACCGCCGTCCTTTGTGGAAAAGGCTTTCATTCCCTCAAAACAACCGAAACCGTACTGGCTGGTGTAGCTTACGGAAGGAAGGCCGAGGTCATTGCGTTTCCTGTAAATTTCAGACCTTTCTTCCTCTGTTTTCTTCATAAGCTCTGAATACGGAAGACTGTCGTTTTCAATCCACTTCTCTTCCCAGGTTTTTGTTTTCGGATTGTATTGTGCGGTATATACAACCGGATACATATCAAGATCAAAGGCCATACGCATCTCCTTAACTATGGTGTAACTGGTTTTTATAGTAATCACTATTGAAATTTTTGTAAAGTTACCTGAAGCATGGAGGCAGCCCCGTCTTGCCCAGAACGGGTGCACCGTATATACTTACAAATTATGTCAATTAACTGCGGTATTGTAGGACTCCCCAACGTGGGAAAATCAACCATCTTTTCAGCTCTGACGGCCGCGCCGGCTGAGGCGGCGAATTATCCATTCTGCACCATAAACCCGAACGTAGGGATTGTGGATCTTCCGGATTCAAGACTCGATTACCTTACCGGAAAATTTTCCCCAAAACGGAGGATTCCGGCTTCCGTGGAATTCGTAGACATTGCGGGACTTGTAAAGGGCGCTTCAAAAGGAGAAGGCCTCGGGAACCAGTTCCTGGCGAACATACGTGAAGTCGGTGTAATAGCACACGTTGTGCGCTGCTTCGACAATCAGGATATAATCCATGTAAACAACAAGGTGGATCCGGCTGATGACATTGAAACCATCAACATGGAACTGGCCTTCGCCGATCTCGACACAGTAAACAAACGGATTGAAAAGGCGGAACGCGCCGGACGGGTCATGGGGAAGGAAGAACAGAAAAAATCAGCCGTTGTTCTTTCCGCCCTGGGGAAAATAAAACCCCTTCTGGAAAACGGAAAACCTGCGAGGACGGCGGATTTAACCGACGGAGAAAGAGAAGCCGTATACGACTGCCATCTGATAACAATGAAGCCCCAGCTGTATGTATGCAACGTGGATGAGGCCGGAGCGAAAAACGGCAACGCATATTCCGAGACGGTGAAAAAAATCGCTGGGGAAGAAAATTCAAATGCGGTTGTAATCTGCGGGAAATTCGAGGCGGATCTTGCCGAGATGGACAGTCCGGAGGAACGGGCTGATTTCCTCAAAGAACTCGGGCTGGAGGAAAGCGGACTTGCCGTACTTGCAAGGGCGGTATACAAACTTATGGGGCTGAGAACTTTCTTTACAGCCGGTGAAGATGAATGCAGGGCATGGACAATCCATGCAGGTGATACCGCCCCGAAGGCAGCCGGAGTGATACACACTGATTTTGAAAAAGGCTTTATAAAGGCGGAAGTTTATTCTTTTGACGATTTCAAAACATGCGGCTCGGAGGCTGCCGTAAAAGCCGCCGGAAAATACCGCATAGAAGGAAAGGAATATATAGTCCAGGACGGGGATATTATGTTCTTCAAATTCAACGTTTAATTCAATTACCTCTTGAATTTTACCTGAAAAAGGGATATTACGTTCTTCAAATTCAACGTTTAATTCAATATCCTGAACAAAAGGAATACCGGCCGTTTTTTATTTTAAGGAGACCTGGAAATGAAAAAATATTTCCCTTTATTCTTGATTCTGTATGTATCCACCGTTTGTTTGTCATGTACTACAAAAAAAGAAGTTCCTGTATATCCCGTTCCGGAAGGGATGGAGCTGGTCTGGTCCGATGAATTTGATTATGAAGGGCCTCCGGATCCGGAAAAATGGGCATATTCCCTGGGCGCGAACGGCTGGGGAAACGCCGAGCTTCAGAATTATACGGATTCCACTGAAAATTCATACGTGAAGAAAGGCTGCCTCTCCATAACCGCCCTGAACAAAGACGGAGCGTGGAGCAGCGCAAGGCTTAAAACCCAGTTCATTGCGGCTTGGAAATACGGCTTCTTTGAAGTAAGGGCGAAACTTCCGCGAGGCATCGGCACCTGGCCCGCAATATGGATGATGCCTGTCAGGGATACCTACGGCGGATGGCCCAGATCCGGCGAAATTGATATTATGGAGCATGTGGGTTATGATGAAAACATAATCCACAATACGGTTCATACAAGGGATTTCAACCATAAAAACGGAACCCAAAAAACAAAATCCCGGGAAATACCGGGCGCCGTAAAAGATTTCCATACCTATGCACTTGAATGGAATCCTGAATTCATCCGCTGGTATATCGACGGAGAAGTCACCTATACATACGACAACCCGGGTACAGGAACAGGCGCATGGCCCTTCGACATACCCTATTATATTATCCTCAACCTGGCGGTAGGGGGAAGCTGGGGAGGACTGGAAGGAGTTGATGTTGATCTGAAAAAAGCTGTTATGGAAGTTGATTACGTGCGTGTATATCAGATTCCAGAGAACGAATAAATTCTGAAATTTTCATGCAAAAAACCGTTTTTCCCGGATATTAAATGAGAAGACTCATTTTTTATCCGGAGGAAAAATGGAAATAAAACCGAACCAGACTCAAAAACATTTTTCAATATTCATTTACACAGCCGTATCCCTGTTCTTTGCCGCCCTGTTGTTTCCCTGCTGTAAAAACACGGAAAACAAGGCAGGGCTGACCGGAAAAGAAATACTGGCGGTGACTTACAATGCGCAGACCTTTTTTGATTCGGTAACCGCAGGAACGGAATTCAAGGAATTCCGCGGATCCCGCTGGACGGACGAACTTTACAGGAAACGGTTGAAAAGGCTTGCGGAAACCCTGGCCTCCGTAAAAACAGCGGATAAAAACAGGGGGAAATCCTCCCGGAATTTTTTCACATCACTGTACGAAATCTTCTCTTACGGCAACGTGAGCAAAAAGGATTTTCCGGATATAATCGTCCTCCAGGAAATTGAAAACGTTGAAGTAATTAAGGATTTATGCGCGTTTTTTCCGGTACAGGATATTTACAGCCACATTGTATTCATCCCCGCAGGACAGGGCAGCGCCTTTTCAACCGCGGTTTTATCGGTTTTTCCGGTGGAAGCCGCGAAAGCCCATGACTTTTCAAATTCAAGCCGGCTGAAACACAAAACGCCCCTGAGGCCGCTGACCGAAGTCGTCCTTAATATGGGAGACAGCCAGCTTGTTTTGTTTGCCGTCCACTGGAAATCGAAGGGAGGAAGCAAACTGCCAGACGGAAACCGGGAAACGAGAAAAGAACAGGAAAATACCCTTTTCTGCCGGATTCAGCGGCTGGAAAATGAAAAACCGGGAACCCCCTTCATTGTATGCGGGGACTTTAACCAGCAGCCCGCAGAATTTTCACTTATGAATGAATATGACTCCGCATGGGACTTCCTTCCCGAACAATCGGGGACATATTGTTTCCGCGGTGAATGGGAAAAAATAGACAATTTTTTTGTTTCGGAACATTTCAGGGAAGACCTTTCTTCAGGAGAAAATTACTTTTACATCGCGGACAATCCCGGTTTGTTAAAAAGCGACGGCAGCCCGTCCGGATTCAGGATACACACCGGACAGGGATACTCCGACCATCTTCCACTGGCATTCAGGTTTGTATTACCGTAAACGGCTGCTGTCCGTCACAGACTGTTCTGTTATACATAGCAGCCTATTGAGGCCAGAAGCCTTGCCCCGTTGCCGAACAGAACCGCCTCAAGCTTTTCATCTGACAGTTTCAGTTCCAGAATACGTTTTAATTCATTTTCATGATCCCACATGGGAAAATCCGAACCGAAGAGGAACCTTTCGTATCCGTGTTTTTCCATTATCCGCAGGGCATCCCGGACAGGAAGTTTCCAAAGCGTACTGGAGGTGTCGAACCACAAATCACGTCCGGCCAAATACTCGTATGCATCATCCCACTGGGTGTATCCTCCGAAATGGGCGGCTATTATTATCAAATCCGGATGCTTTTCCAGCACACGGGCAATGCGCCTGGGGCCGGAATAGTCATACCTTATATCGCCTGCATGGAATAAAACAGGCATTTTATAGTGGGCCAACACCTCGTAGGCGAAATCCATTTTCGGGTCATCAACTTTAAACGCCTGGAAATCCGGATGAAGCTTGATACCCTTCAATCCGGCATCCCTGATTCTTATGATTTCAGTTTCAGTTTTAGTGAAATCCTGATGGAGGGTTCCGAAGCCGATAAAACGTTTTTCCGCGGAAATTTCAGAAATTATAAAATTATTAATCGCCTCAACCTGCGCGGGTTTTGTAGCCGTTGAATGCACAATGTATTTGACGACTCCGACTTTGTTTCCGTTGTCTACAAGGGTTCCGGCTGTTCCCGGCCCCCTCATGTCAATATTATAAAATTTACCGATAGAAGCGACGGCTTTTTCAGCTATTTTCTGAGGGTAAATATGGGCATGAAAATCGATTATTTTTTCAGGAAGGTTTTCCATGACAAAGATAATGCAACTTCCAGAAAAAAAATTCAATATCGCCGGCTTATCATCATCTTTTCAGTAATTCAATATTCCGGTATACTTGCGTATCATCACCACTTATTCAATAAGACGAGGAGTTTTCAAAATGGAATTTCTTTGGGAAACGTTGCTGGACGTTACGTGGAAGCAGGCTGTAATGTATTTGATAGGCGGAATTTTAATTTTCCTCGCCATCAAGAAGAATTACGAACCTGCGCTGCTCCTCCCTATGGGGTTTGGCGCAATTCTTGTCAATATGCCTCACAGCAGCGTTATCAACCATGTCGTACCTGGAGCCGGGGAAGTCACGGGGATTATCGAGTGGCTTTTCAATGTGGGGATTGACGCGGCGGAAGCCCTGCCAATCCTTCTGTTCATCGGTATCGGAGCGATGATTGACTTCGGGCCGCTTCTTGCGAAACCGACCATGTTCCTTTTCGGTGCGGCGGCGCATCTCGGTATTTTTGTGACCCTGTGCATCGCCCTGCTTTTCGGGTTCAATTTAACGGACGCGGCGGCAATCGGTATAATCGGAGCGGCGGACGGCCCGACGGTCATCCTGTTTTCACAGATTCTGAATACAAAATACCTTGGAGCGATAACCGTAGCGGCGTATTCATACATGTCTCTGGTTCCAATAGTACAGCCGGCGGCCATCAGGCTCGTAACCACAAAAAAAGAGCGGTCAATAAGAATGGAATACAAACCCGGCGAAGTTTCCACTACCGCGAGGATTCTCTTCCCCATCATTATCGCCGTTATAACAGGTTTTACAGCCCCGGAAGCCGCCGCCCTCGTAGGCTTCCTGATGTTCGGGAACCTCATCCGGGAATGCGGAGTACTTCAAACCCTTTCGGAAGCGGCACAAAACACCCTTTCAAATTTGATAACACTTTTGCTCGGAATCACCATTTCCTACACAATGCAGGCTGAATCTTTTGTCAAAACGGAAACACTCCTGATTATGCTTCTCGGTCTTTGCGCCTTCGTAATTGACACAATCGGCGGTGTTCTGTTCGCGAAATTCCTCAACCTGTTCCTTAAAAACAAAATCAACCCGATGATAGGCGGCGCGGGAATCTCCGCATTCCCCATGTCCTCCAGGGTTGTGCAGAAAATGGCTATGAAGGAAGATCCGCAGAATTTCCTGCTAATGCAGGCAGCGGGGGCTAATGTGTCCGGACAGATAGCGTCTGTTGTCGCCGGAGGGGTTTTGATACAGCTTATAGCACCCTATATTTGACAGAGCCTTTTGGGCGGCTGTAAACTTTAAAGCAATCCATATTATGGAGGTAATACTATGTCTGACATTATGATAGGACTTAATATCCTTTGGAAAGGAATGTTAAGCATGTTTGTGACAATGACTTTAATCATGTGCGTTACAATCATCCTGACAAAGGTAACCGCAAAAAAGAAAGAAGACGACACCCAGGGATGACATACACCGCAGCGGGGAACCGTAAAATCCGGCCCCGCTGGTGTCCCGCTTTTGAATAAACATCAGCACGACAAAATCATAATAAACCGGCAGTAATCCACGGAATTATACAGGAGGACAGGGAAATGAAAGGGTTATGGGCCCACCAGGACTTGAACCTGGGACCGACGGATTATGAGTCCGCAGCTCTAACCAACTGAGCTATAGGCCCGTGGAGATTACTATACAAAAAAAAGACTCCAAGGTCAAGCACATATGAAAAACAGAAGACAAAACTTGCAAGCCTGACAGAAAGGATGTACAATTATTCAAATTACATAGGAGATTGAAATGGTTATTCTTACTCTTAACTGCGGAAGTTCTTCCGCCAAGTATCAGGTTTTCGACTGGGATAATAAGGATGTCCTGGCTTCAGGTGTTGTGGAACGGGTAACCCAGGAAGGCGGAAATATTTCCCATAAAGCGAAGGGGAAAACGGAATTCAAAAAGAAACATGAATGTCCGAGCCATACGGTTGCCGTACAGCTGATAATTGAAACATTGACTGATCCTGAGGTGGGGGTAATCAAAGATATGTCGATGATCGGGGCGGTGGGACACCGTGTTCTCCACGGAGGAAACAAATTCACAAAATCCGTTATAGTTACTCCTGAAGTCCTGGAAACCTTCCGTGAAGTCCAGGATCTGGGGCCCCTGCACAATCCCGCAAACATCATGGGAATAGAGGCGGCCCAAAAAGTGCTTCCGGACGTGCCGCATTGCGCTGTCATGGATACAGCCTGGCACCAGACGATGCCGGATTCAAGTTTCATGTACGCCGTCCCATACGAATGGTATGAAAAATACAACGCCCGCCGCTACGGATTCCACGGAACCAGTTTCCTGTATACGGCAAAACGCGCTTCAGTCCTTCTGCACAAAAAACCGGAAGACACGAATATAATTATCGCCCACATAGGAAACGGCGCATCAATGTGCTGCGTTAAGAACGGAAAATGCTTTGACACATCCATGGGAATAACCCCCCTGGAAGGCTTGGTGATGGGAACCCGTTCCGGAGACGCTGACCCCGCCCTCGCCTTTTATATAATGAGGAAGACGGGGATGTCCGCGCAGGAAATCGACACAGCCCTGAACAAAAAATCAGGACTTTTGGGCTTAACAGGAAAATACGCCGACAGACGCGATGTCATTTCGGCCAAGGAGGCGGGAGATGCAAAGGCTGACCTCGCTTTCCGGGTGGAAACCTACAGACTGAAAAAGTACATAGGTTCCTATATAGCCGCCCTGGGGCAGATGCCTGACGCCCTCGTATTCACGGCCGGCGTAGGGGAATTCTCATGGCAGATACGCGCGGAAGTCGCCGCCGGACTCGAGCACCTCGGCATAAAGATGGATATGGAGAAAAACAAGATGGCATGTACAAGAAATGCGGAAACCTGCATAAGCAGGGATGATTCTCCTGTTAAGATTCTTGTCATACCGACAGACGAAGAGCTTGTCATGACCGAAGACGCCTGCGCCCTCATGAAAGGAACATATGACGTGCATACAAATTTCACCTACAGCTTCCAGTCACCTGATTATGTGAATAAGGCCAGGGCTGAAGGCCTGAAGCATGACCTGGAAAAGAATCCGGCACTGGCTTCCATTATTGTGACACCGTAACGGAGTACCGCCCCGTAGTCATGGGAAAAGACCGTCCTGCCGGACGGTCTTTTTTTTTCCGGACGACGCGTCGTCCGGAAACCCAGGCCGGAGCTAAGCCCGTGGAAGAACAGTCAGCGTCGAGGCCGCAAGCTCATCCGCGGCTTTTCCCCCGCACAGAGCATTGACAACGGCAACGGAGAATTCCAGGGAAACGCCCGGGC
Source organism: uncultured Treponema sp. (assembly GCA_949300145.1). Lineage (GTDB taxonomy): Bacteria > Spirochaetota > Spirochaetia > Treponematales > Treponemataceae > Avitreponema. Next base: position 94,729 of record CASGDA010000001.1, read on the forward strand.
CGCACGCTGTTATCAGATTTCCGTCAACAACAACACGGTCTTCAGAGCGGTTGTCACCTGCGGATTCACAGCCCGGATAACAGGTCCACTTTTTACCGTTAATTATACCCCACCGCGCAAGGACGTGTGCAGGAGTCGCGCATATCGCGGAAACAAAATTCCCGGAATCCATCTGGCGGCGGACAAAGTTTTCCAGTTCCTTTGAAGCGTGAAAACCGGCCGCCCCTTTCAAACCGCCCGGAAGAACAATCAAGTCCGGCAGCGGGTCATTTTCAACCTGGGAAAATTCCGCATCGCATAAAACACGGACACCATGGGAAAGTTCCACGTTTTTCGATTTTATCCCGACCAACTTCACCGCCACTCCGGCCCGGCGGAGAAAATCAACGGGAGCGATTGTTTCGACTTCTTCAGAACCGTCAGTTGCAAATACATATGCAGTTTTCATTTTTCCCCCTGAACATAAACAAAGTTAAGCTGTATAATAGCCCAACAGATTATAGCATGAATCAACATCAAAAGGACAGAGAAATGATACTGTGCAATATGCATACGCATACCGTTTTTTGCGACGGAAAGAACACCCCGGAAGAAATGGCTGACGAAGCCGTAAACAGGGGATTTAAAACACTGGGCTTTTCGGCCCATACAGCATATCCGTTCGGCTCAAGCTGGCACATCCCTGCCGGTAAAATCGCCGAGTATAAAACCGAAATAAATTCCCTGAAAGACAAATACAAGGGAACAATGGACATTTTTTACGGCTTTGAGGCCGATTATGTGAAGGGCGCGGTTTATCCTGATTACAGGGTTCTGTCCCGTTTTTCACCGGATTTCATCATCGGTTCTGTCCATTATGTCCCGTCCGGGAAAAAAGAGCCCGCCCCGCTGCTTACGGTGGACGGTGAAACGGAGGAGGTCGCCGGATGGCTTTCTGAATGTTTTGACAATAATGAAAAACAGGCCGTCAAAGCTTATTTCAAGGCTTTAAGGGAGATGACGGCGGAATGCCGCTTCGACATCGTAGGCCATGCAGACCTGATAAAAAAAAGAAACAAGGCTTTATCATTCTTCAATGAGAATTCAGGCTGGTACAGGAAAGAAATAAAGGAAACGGCGGAAGTCATCGCCCTTTCCGGAAAAATCACTGAAATAAACACGGGCGGGATAGCCAGAGGCGCCACAGACGATGTGTATCCTTCCCCGGAAATGCTGTTTTACCTGAGGAAAAACGGGGCGGAAATAACCATAAGCTCCGATGCCCACAGCAGGGAAAACATTGACGCCGCCTTCGACACGGCTGTAAAGACGGCGCAGGAAGCGGGATTCACATCTGTTTTATGCTTCACCCGGGAAGGATGGATAAAAACACCGCTGGCTTAACGTCTTTCTGACAGGACTACCTGTTGCGTCTCTCGTCTTCAGTCTGGCAGTCAATGCACATGAGGGCGTAAGGTATGGCCTGAAGACGTTCATTGGGAATCTGTTTCCCGCATTTTATGCAAATCCCGTACTTGCCCATTTCAATCCGGCCCAAGGCGGAATCAATCAGCTTCATCCTTTTTAAATCCTTGGTTCCCATTGATTCAAGCATTTTCCTGTCCATATCATCTGACGCGATATCGACAGAGTCCTTGGGGTCAACCCCTTCCACAATAGCCTTAAAATCCTCGTTATTTTCTATCAGGGAATCAATGATCTCCTTTTTCATGGTGATCAGGGATTCTTTCATTTTATCTACAAATTCTTTTTCCATCGGATAACTCCTCTCCAGTTGACAAAGATACTGAATGTTCCTAGAATTATACGCATATAGTACCCAAAAATCAATTTTTTTTTCTTTTTTTTTAAATTTCGGAGGAATTGTGGCAAAAGAGGAAGCGATAGAAGTCGCAGGTATAGTAAAAGAATCATTGCCGAATACAATGTTCAAGGTTGAATTAAAAAACGGGCACATCATACTTGCCCACCTTTCAGGAAAAATGAGAAAACACTACATCCGTATTGTTCCCGGGGACAGCGTAAAAGTCGCCCTTTCTCCCTACGATTTGAACCGCGGAAGAATCATTTACAGGGACAAATAAGCGGGCAGGGAAAGATGCCGCCCTCCCGGCGCATCCGCCCGTCAAGAATCATCCTTTTTTTTACGCAGCGACCACAGAATCCTTACAGCCAGAAAGAAATTCGAAACACTGGTTCCAAGCAACACCAGACAGAGAATCAGGCCGAAAATCCCGAAAAACAAAGCGTATCTTAAAAGGAAAAGCCCCAGAAGGGTTCCCAGAAGATTTTTTATCAGCATCTGGACGGCTTCCCTCATGGTATACTTCCTGCTTTCCTTTTCATTGCGCCGGGTTCCGGATCCCGGCCCCGTATTGTAATACCCGAAACCAAAGGGCCCGAACCAGGACCAGAAAGTTTCGTCATAAGGCTCTTCATCACCGGAAGCCCTGCGCCCGCCGCCGTAAGACCAGGGGTCATATGTGTAACCGCCGTAATTATAATCATAGGCTGTTTCGAAGCCGCTTTCTCCCCGGTCATAGGCGGCACGTTTCTGTGGATCACTTAAAACGGAATAAGCTTCTCCAACCTTCTTGAAGTTTTCCTCGGCATCCCTGTTTCCCTGGTTCCTGTCGGGATGATACATAAAAGCCTTTTTCCTGTAGGCTTTCTTTATCTCCTCATCATCCGCATCCCGGGACACTCCAAGAATTTCATAATAATCGGGGGTCATAGAATTCCTTTGCCGGTCTTTTTAAGGATAACCCAGAGGGCTCCGCTTCCGCCTTCTTCATTGGAAGCCCGGCCGAACTCGCCCGCATAGGGATTACGCTCAATATAAGACCTGACCATTGAAAATAACACAGGTTGCCCCTCAGAGTGAAGCCCCTTCCCGTGCACAATCAGAATCTTCCTGAGTCCCTGAACCCTGCATTCATTGAAAAAAGCGTCCAGGGACGCTTCCGCATCATCCCGCGTAAGCCCGTGTAAATCAATAACCGCCTCCGGTTTCATTCTGCGGAGACGGCGCCTTTCTTCAGCCTGAGCCCGGATAATGTCGCCTCTGCTCCATGAAGAGGGCCCGGAATCCTTGTCTTCCACGCCGTAGCGGTTAAGCCATATGTCCATGGGGTTCGCGCGTTTCTCCGGTTCCGGCTTGTTTACGGAATAATCCCGCCCTTTACGGAAGGAAGAAGCACCGGGCCGGGTATCCTTTTTATCCATTTTTTCCCATTGGTCGAGAATATCAGCGAAATTCATTTAAATCTCCAGAAGTATAAACAACTGTATCCTCAAAAGGATACCAGCCCGATTCCCCGCTGTTTGTCCTTACATGATACCATCCGCCGGCCTTTCCGAGTATCTTCAAAGGGGTTCCCGCCGGAGCGGGGGCGACAGGGGTCGAATTTATTTCAGGGATGAGGGAAATGACTCCGCCTGTTGACGCCGCTTCCATTATCCCGCCGGACAACCTTGTATACACTGAAAAGCCCAGTCCCAGAACAAGGACGGCGGCACCCGTAAAAAGCAGGATTTTCGCGGTTCCGTTTTTCCGGTTTTTCAGGAACACAAGGAGGGATGCCGCAAGAACCACAACCGAGGCCGGTATAAGGAAAAACGGCAGAAAAAAAACGGCGAGTTCAATATTTCCCGAAGATTTACCTTTTACGGAAAGAGCCTCGTCAACAGCTTTCCGCATTCCTGAAATTCCGGAATACATCGGATACAGGCTTTCAGCGGTCCTTAAAAGAACGGCGGCGGACGCATAGGAACCTTCCGCCCACAAGCCGCGGCATTTTTCCGCCACAGCAAGCTCAAAACCCGGAGAATCCTCCCCTAATACCATCGCGGCCGGAATTTCAGGATTAACCGCGGAGGACGGGTTTTCCTGCTTTTTTTCGCCGCCGGGGCGGACAAAAGAAGAAGAGCCGGATTCCGCCGTTCCATCCGTATCAGGAAGGACGTCTACATACGCCGGGGAAGAGGAAAGGGAAACCTCCGCCCCGCTTTCAGCGGTAAAGGAAAAAACCGCCTGAGGAAGTTCCTGCTTACCCGGATACAACGGCGTCCAATAAAAGGCCGCGGCAAAGGAAATATTAGGGCCGGAGAGTCCGCCTGTTTCATCAGGTAACGGGGCGGCTTCCAGTATGGCATTTTCCGGGGCCGGAGAGAAAACCTCACCTTCAAGTTCCCGGGGGACGGCGAAAACAATGCGTACACTCCTCCCTGAAACGGCTCCGGCGAAATCTTCAGGAGAAACAAAGGAGCCTTCTTCTTCGAGAAGCCAGAATATGCTTGTTCCTGTATAAAAAGAATCGTCACTTAAAAATCCGCTTTCAATTTTTCCGACATATATAGCGACGGGATCAAAGACAAAAGCCTCTCCTGCGGCTGAAAAGCGGAAGGGGCCGGCGGTGAAATTTCCGGAATCCCGGGCCACGATATCAAATGTAACCACTGTCGAAGGAATACTGCGGGCGGAAGAAGCTCCCGGCGGTGAAAGGAAAGACAGGGTTTTCCGGAAAGCTTCTATTTTGAAAGACTCCGGGAATATACCAGCGGAAGGATTATCCTCGGCTCCGGACGAAAGCCCGCCGGCAGCCTCAAACTCACCGGTAACCTCATCGGGATTCAAACCGTAAAATATAAAGGCAAGGGTAAAAGGTTCTCCCTCAAAGAAATCGGAGGAGGAAAGTTTTAACTCAGCTTCCACGGGGAAGACGGACAGAGGAAACAGGACGCAAATAAAAAGGGAAAAAAGCCGGACTTGGACTTTTCTCAATAATCCGGGACAGGTTCGTGTGTAGTGCTTTCCCCTGATTTTTTCCATCGTGTCTCCTCCTTTTTCCTGATAAAAGAAAAAAATGCATTGCCGGCGCCACTGCGGGTATTTTCGGGCGTCATGTTTTTTTCGGCGGAAGATGTCTCCTGTTTACCGGCTTTATTCTTGGCCAGAGCAAGCTCCAAATTTATTTTCGCATCCGTGCGGGAAGGTTCAATTTCAAGGGACTTTCTGAAACTGGCGGCGGCTTCCTGATATTTTTCCATCCGGTATTCGCATACACCTTTTTGATACCAGGCGGCGGAACGGAGTTTGTCAGGAGCGCTGTCCAGAAGACTTGAAAAACGGTCCACCGCGGCGGTCAATTCATTCTGGGAAGAATAAGAAAGCGCAAGGCCGTACAAAGCGTAATCAGATATATTTTCATCCGGAGAATCAGCGGATTTTAAAAATGAGGCTGTGGAGTCATTCCATTCCCGGTTATGCCAATGGACAGCTCCAGAAAGAACTTCCAGACGACCTGAAACGCCTTCACCGCACGAACATAAAAGGAAAGGAATTACAGCGGAAAGAAAATATCTGCGGAAATGATTCATCAATTCTTTCTCCAATAGCTTCTGAAAGCGACTCCGGCAATAAAACAAAACAACGCCAAAACAAGGAAAGCCGGACGGTGGTTGACAGGACTTGATCCGGCAACGAGGATTGAACCGGAATCATCCGGAGTCACGGAGGAAAGGATTTCCCCGGGCAAACCGGAATCCGTGACGCGCATAAAGGCGGATTGTCCGCCAGCAGAGTTAACAGCGGATTCGAGCAGGGTTTCGTTTAACGTTGTAAGCTTCATTTCCGTTTTCCCTTCTCCGGGATAAATATCGATTTCCTGTCCCTCCGCTGTTCCGGTTCCAACCGCAAACAATACGATATTCTTTTCACGCAATTTAAATGCGGCATTGACCAAATCCCCGGAAGTCTCGTCACCGTCGGAAAAAAGAATTATGAAAGCGGCGTTATCCCTGTCCTGTGAAAAAGAAGAGGAAGCGGTCAAAAGTCCGTCGGAAAGACCTGAACCGGGGGAAGTCACAAGAGCCGGGGAAAGGTTCGGGATTAAAGCGTACAAAGACGAATAATCAGTTGTGAGGGGCACAGATAAAACGGAGGAGCCTTTTACCAGAACAATCCCGCAGGGGATTCCCGACAGTCCGTCCAATATGCTTTTTGCACAAAAGGAAGCTGAAGCAAGTCTGGACGGAAGGACATCGGAGACGAGCATACTTCTCGAAACATCGAACACAAATATAATCTCGCTGCCGCTCTTACGGATTAATCCGGATTTGGTGCCGTACAAAGGTCCTGCCGTTCCTATGACGGCGAAACACCAGGCCGCTAAAAAAAACACGGCGGAAAAATTCCTTTTATGTAAAAAAACTTTTCTCTCTTTTTCATCATGGCAAAAGCAGACAACCGACCGTGTGAAATATCTTCCCAGCTGTATTTTAAATATGATGAAGGATGCTACAGAAAACAAGAGAAGAAATAATATATACGGATGTTCAAATCTTAAATGCATATTCCGCTCCCCAGAAAAAACAGGCGCAAAATCCATGCGGCGGCGGCGGCAATAAGGGCTGCCAGCATACACTCGTAATCCAAATGCCGCGGAACGTTTTTTGTCCATCCTGCGGCCACGGCAGGAACAGAAACCTCCAGCGTTGAGAACAAAGCGTCAAGGCTGTCGGGATTTTCAGCGCGCACATATATGCCTCCGGCGGCGGAAGTTATTTTCAACAAGGCTCCCTCATCAAATTCAGAATTGAATTTTCCGGAATACCTTATTCCTTTACGAGGATCCTCATAGGAAATATCGGAGACACCGCGCCTTCCCAACCCTGCGATCACAAGCGAAATATTTGAAGACGGAAAAAAAGACGCGGCGGTAACAGGATTTATTTCCCCTGCATTATTCTCCCCGTCAGTCAAAAGAACCACATGGGACGAAGAGGCCTGCACTTCCTGAAGGTGAGCGACAGATACAGCAAGTCCCATTCCGATTGCGGTACCATCGCCAAGCTCCCCTATTTTCAGAGAGGCCAGACGGGATAAAAAGGTTTCCCGGTCTGTTGTCGGCGGCACAAGCATGGCGGCATCGGAGGCTAACGCCACCAGACCGAAAGAGCCGCCCGGACGTTTTTCAACAAAAGCCTGTATACCATCCCTGGCGGAATCAAAGCGGGTTTTTCCGTTCATATCAGGAGCGGACATTGAAGGGCTTATGTCCACCACAAAGACGACGGGGCTTGACGTCCCGCTGTAGTAAGTTTCTTTTTTCAAAACTGAAAAACCCGCGGCCGCCAAGACAACTGAAAAAAAAGAAACACACAATAAACAGCCGCAAACATGACGGACGGTTTTTACGAAAGTGCCGGGCCAGTGAAAAGAAGCGCCTTCCCAGTTACCCAATGTAAGAGGAAGTGAAAAACCGCGGAGAATCCCAGTCTTCCGCAGAATTATAAACAGAGGAATGAAAAACAGGAACAATAAAAACGCGGGACGTTCAAACCAAAACATTCACTCCTCCATTTTCCTCCGAAATATTTACGGAGAAGGAAAAGAACATGTCCGCAAACTGCCTGAGCAACAACAAACATTCCAGTCTTTTGTCTTCCGGTTCAAAAACACCGCTGAATCTGATTTTCTCAATCTCGTATAATTTTTTTTTCAAACCGGAAATTACCAGACGGAAAGAATCTTCCATTTCGCGATTTTCAATTTTCAATCCCTGTATAATTCCAAGAATATTCGAAAAATCCCGGGCATCAGCGGCAAGATATTTTTTACAGCCTGTCATTTCATAAAAAAGCAGCCGGACAACAACGGAAAACCGTTCATACCAGGGCAGAGGCTGTAAAATTTTGATTTCCTTTCCCAGTTTTTTAAAACGCCTGATAAAAAGTTTTTTGACCTTCTTCAGAGGAATTCTTTTTTCCGTCTGCTCAGGCGTAAAAAAGAATCTTTTAACCAAAACGGCGGAAACTGAAACAGCGGCGGCGGACAGCAACAGTATGGCACAGAGAATATAAAAAGTTCCGGGAACAAGCATCGGCGGCCTGTCTTCCGAAACGGATGTAATTCCGTATTTTGCGGATAACGAAGAAACTTCGACGGTAACAGGGGAGGATTTCAAATCCGCGGCTCTGTCAATAAAGAAACGGGGCAGAAATATTTTCCCTGTCTCCCACGGGACAAAAGTAATCCGGCAGGAATAAACACCGCCGGCGGGAACAATATTTATGCTTTTTATTGTAACGGAAGATGACTGCCCGAATATATCATCGGAGGGAATTGAAACAGCGGAAGAAAAAAAAGAGTCAGGGATATTCCCCTCGACATATGTATAAACCGCAGTGTCGCCGACAAAAACTTCTTTCGGCACGAGGGAACCGGAGGTTTCCCCTTCTGCACGGACAAAAGAAACGCACATAAGAAACAAAGCAAGAACAGAAACACGGGAAAACATATCACGCTCCGGGAGAACGGGAAGCGGAAAAAGAAGAAAAGGCTATTTTATTTTTCGCCGCGAAAAAAGAAGCCAGTCCCGGCGCCGCGTCCACATTGACGGGAAGTTCAAAAGGGAGCGCGCCGCTACGGATGCAAATGGATTTCCAGTAAGCGGCGTTCTCAGAAGAATCTTTTTCCCAGGCTGATTTAAAAGAATACCTGTCCGGCCTGCATAATATTTCCTCCCTGGTTTCCGGATCCGAAAAACGTAGCAACCCGCATCCGGGAAGCTCCCTGTCAGAAGGATCTGTAATCTTAACGGCAATCACCTTGTGATAAAAGGCGAGCCGCTCCAAAGCCTTTTTAAAACCGGCTGCCCTGAAATCAGAAAGAATTATAACAAGCGACCGGGAAGAAAGAACGGGCATACATCCTGAAATGGCACCGGTTAAAGCTGAACCGGGGGTTTCCGTATTAAAGCTTTCAAAAACTGAAAAAAGTGAAATAACATTGTCCAGCCCTTCAGCAGGTTTCATGAATGGACCGATTTTGCCGTCAAAAACAACTCCGCCCACAGGACAGGGAAGCTGTTCCGCCGCGAAGGCGGTCAGGGCGGCGGCTTCAAAAGCCTGCTCAAGCTTGGTTTTCCCATGCGAACCTGTGTTCATGGATTTGGATGCATCCAGTATTATAAAAACAGACAAATCCCTTTCCTCTGAAAAAGTTTTGACGAAAGTTTTTCCGGTTCTGGCGCTAACATTCCAATCTATGGCACGGACATCATCCCCGTACTGGTATTCCCTTACAGAATCAAACTCAATTCCCCTGCCCCGGAAAAAAGAACGGAAAGCCCCCGTCCTCATTTCCTGAGCAATCGGAAACGAAGCGAGTCTGAGCATTCTGGCTTTTCCGGCAGTTTTTCCAAAATCCATTTTACAACATCCCGTCGGCAACCTCTGATGACACTCAGGGAAGTGACACCGCATTCAGTATCATGGAAATAACATCATCCGCGGAAACACCGGAGGCTCCAGCTTCATACGAAAGGGAAATTCTGTGCCGCAACACATCATACGCCGCGTCCTTTATGTTCTCCGGCGAAACCCAGTTTTCCCCTGAAAACAAAGCCTTTATCTTAGCGTAAGAAAACATGGCGATACCCGCCCTGGGGGAAGCGCCAAGATAAATATAATGAAGATAATCACTCCGTCCGGATTTTGCCGCATACCCCGGCATACTCCGGGCGGACGTTTTAACGGAAGAAGGTCTAGTGGCGGAAACAAGGGAAACAATATACCTGACAAGGGATTCTTCGCAATGAACGGAATCAGCGGCATTATGCAGGAACTGTAAATCCTCCGGGGAAAAAACGGGAGGCTTTTCACTCTCTTTGCCGGAAGCGAGGATACCGCTGCAATTTGAAGCGGACGAAATAATCCTGGTTTCCTCTTCCGCTGACGGATAATCAACCATTATTTTAATAAAAAACCTGTCAAGCTCAGCTTCCGGCAGCCTGTAAGTCCCCTCATGTTCAACGGGATTCTGGGTTGCAAGAACAGTAAAAGGAGAAGGAAGACCCAGGCTGTCATCCCCGATAGTCACCTGCCTTTCAGCCATAGCCTCGAGAAGGGCGGACTGAACCTTCGCAGGCGCACGGTTTATTTCGTCCGCAAGAACAATATTTGTGAACACAGGCCCTTTGCGGACGGAAAAATCCCCCGTCTGGCGGTTGTAGATTAAAGTTCCTATCAGGTCGGACGGCAGAAGATCCGGGGTAAACTGTATGCGTTTAAAATCCAGGGAGAAAAGAGAGGCGAAGGTTCTGACCGCAAGGGTCTTGGCGACACCCGGAACCCCTTCCAAAAGGGCATGTCCGCCCGCCACAGCGGCGGCAAGAATGCCGTCAACCAGAGCCTGCTGCCCCACTATTTTGAGGCCCATCCCGGCGCGGTATTTTTCCACAATAGAGGCAGCCCTTTTTGCATCCGCTTCCGTCAATGCACCAGCATTTTCATGTTTTTCCAACACACACCTCCGGTTCAAACTTTCCGAACCGCCTGTATTTTACGAATCTTTCGGTACATTGACAACAGGTATTGATTTTGTATATGATTCAAAATCATGGACAACAATCAGAATATCCACAGTCTTGCGGAAGAATTGAACAAAATTTTGGATGGATGTGTAGCCGGAAAATTCCTGTCGGCACTTGGAAGACGGATTTATTTCCCCAAAGGAATTATCGCCCAGAGCGCGGAAGCAAAAAAGCTCGGTAAAAATGCAAATGCAACCATAGGGACAGCCGTGAAAAACGGCGAACCGCTGATGCTTTCAAGTTTGAAAAAATATCTGCCCGGACTTACCCCCGCTGAATCCGTAGGTTATGCGCCCACCGCAGGAAACCCGGCCCTGCGGGAAATGTGGAAGGAATTCATTCTGAATAAAAATCCGTCTTTGAAAGACTCATCCTTCTCCCTTCCGGTTCTTGTACCGGGACTCACTGCGGGAATATCTTTCCTTTCAGACCTTTTCCTTGATAACACATCTTCCCTTTTGACAGCGGATCCCAACTGGGAAAATTATTCCCTCATTGTGGAAGCCAGAATCAATTCCCGGATAAATACGTTCATGATGTTTGAAGACGGGAAATTCAGCGTACAAAATTTCAGAAACGCAGTCCTTAAGGAAGCTGAAACCGGTAAGGTCCGGCTCCTCTTGAATTTTCCCCAGAATCCCTCAGGTTACACGCCTTACAAGGAAGAAGCGGACGCAATATGCGATGTGCTTGTTGAAGCGGCGGCACAGGCCGACATCATGGTCTGGTGTGACGACGCTTATTTCGGATTAAATTACGAGGACGGCATAAGCAATGAATCAATATTCGCAAAGCTTGCCTCAATCCATGAAAGGATTCTTGCCGTGAAAATAGACGGCCCCACAAAAGAAGATTACGCCTGGGGGTTCAGGACGGGTTTCGTGACTTTCGCCTCAAAGGGAATGACGGAAAACCATTATGACGCCCTCATAAGGAAAATGATGGGGCTGATACGTTCCTCCGTTTCCTGCGCCGCGACAGAGTCCCAGTCAATAATCCTCAAAGCCTTTGACGACCCTTCCACAGAAAAAGAAAAAGAGGAATTCAAGGCTATACTCCGTGAGCGGTATATACTTGCCAAAAAAAGTGTCCAGGCCCACAGCGGAAGCAGGGTTATCCAGGCGCTTCCATTCAACTCCGGCTATTTTATGTGCCTGCGCTGTACAGGAATAAGCTCTGAAGCACTCCGGCAGGAACTCTTGAATAAGCACGGCATCGGAACAGTATCCATTGACGAAAACCACCTGAGAATCGCCTTTTCCTCGGTGGATTCCGATAAAATCGAATACCTTTACGATACCATATACAAAACGGCGGAAGAGATGGCGGGAAAATAAGCGGCCTTTATTTCTCCTGCAGCAATCTGGCGGTTTCTGTATTCTCGGATATCTTTGAAAAGACGGACTTGCCGGCGGGATTCCTGCTTTTATCGAAAACCTCCACAGCCTCAAAAAGCTCGGAGGTATACCGGCTCAGCAAGTCAATGTTGGATTTGAAATTACTCAAAGCCATATCGCGGTAAATTTTCTGAGGGTCATTCACACTCTTCAATCCGGAATTTGACATGGAATTCATGTTCGGAAGGATGGATGTCCTCACGTCCTTTATAAAAACCGCCATGGCATTTATCTGAAGGTAAAGCTCGTCCAACGGGACGCCGTGTTCGGACAATTCCGATGGATTGTCCGTCAAATCGGAGATACGCCGGCTGACGGAACTGTCGGAGAAAACCGGAGCCAACAAGGGTCTTATAAACCTGGTTGCGACATTCATGTTAAAATGTTCCGCAAGGCGGACAATCATTTCGATAATTACAGGTTCCCGTACAAGCATATTTTCATTATATCTTTACATTCCGGGATTGACAACCACAAGATTCATCCATAACATTGGGTTCCTATGGATAATAAAAAATCTGTTTCTTTGAAACTGAATATTGTTTGTATTTTACTTCAAATTACGGCGATTCTGACGCTTGTTTCATGCGGAATAGGAAAAAACGAGGTGGCCATCATATGGACCAACCAGAGTGAATTCGCCGCCTACGCGGAAGTTTTCAATACCGAACAGGATGAATTCAAAATAGCCGTGGAATACCGGAAGAATCCGGCGGAAGAACTCCTGTCCGCAGAGGACCTGCCTGATATTGTGGTGGGGCCGTGGATAAAAGGGGAAAAAACCCGCTCAAAACTCGTCCCCATGACTTACCTATTCAACGGCAGAAAACTTGACGGCAATATTTTCTACAGGTCTCTCCTGGACTTGGGAAACATAAGGGGCGAACAGTTTTCCCTTCCCGTCAGCTTCAATATGCCCGCGCTGATTTTTTCCCGTGAGCACAGCCTGATGATGCCCAATTCATTCACCGTTTCTTTTAACGACATAAAGAATTTATCCAAAGAATTCAATATATATGAAAACGGCGCATATACCCGCATGGCTTTTTCACCCCACTGGGAACCTGATTTTCTATACCTTACGGCACAGCTGATGAATGTCAGTTTCCAGGAATCCGCGAATTTATTTTCATGGAATGAAAAGAACCTGAGGGACACGCTGATATTCCTCTCCGACTGGGAAAGGGACGTAAACACATCCGTCCTGATTGCCGAGGATTTCAAATTCAAGTACTTGTATGATCCGCCTGAACGTCTTGTGAGCGGCGGCAGAAATCTCTTCTATCATATTTATTCCAACGACCTTTTCCCCGGCCCCCAGGACAAGCTAAAACAAATTGACTTCCGCTGGCCTGTCCATAACGGGCAGATTCCGCTGAAAGATGAAATCATTTACCTGGGGATATGCCGGAAAGCGAACCGCAAGGACGCCGCGAACGCCTTTGTCACATGGTTCTTCAATGAAGAAACCCAGATGAAGCTCCTGCAATACAGCGCTTCCGTAGGCTTGACGGAGAACTCCTTCGGAATTTCCGACGGCTTTTCCGCCTTAAAATCCGTAAACGAAAAAATCTTCCCCCTCTATTATCCGGAGCTTCTCGGAAAGACCCCGGGCGAAAACCAGCTTAAAACACCTCATATACTTCCAAACAACTGGGAAGAATTGAAGGAAGAAATCGTCATACCCTTTTTAGCCGAAAGTACCTCGGGAATCCCGAAAGAAGAGGTTGAATCACTGGACTCCCGGGTTCAAGACTGGATGAGAAACCGCTGACGGGTAAAACAGATTAAAAAAGGGTAAAATCCGCCGTTTTCCTTCCGATAATTTAAACGGAGGGTTCGGAAATGTTTTCTAATTTAGGGGCACTTAGAAACACATCTTACAGCATCCTTTCCTCAGTATCCGCAGGCGGAAGAGCCTATGTCCCGGTAAACCCCAACCAGTATGTATATTCCCAGTTCAAGTATGTAGCCGGAGTTCCGGCGGAAGAAGGAAGCCGCGGAGTCCCGTTAACAAAACTGAAAATACTCAACACAATAATAGACCAGCTCGTGACGATGAAAGACAGCAAAGCAAACGCCGAGCTCAAAGGAAAAAACCTTCTGCCGGAAGGGCTTGATGAAACGCAGATTGACGCCCTGATTGAAAAATACCAGAGCGAAGTACGCTCCGCGATAACCAGCTTCAGCAACACCGCTTACAAACCGCCGATGCCGGAAGCGGGGACGCTTTTAAGCATGACGGCTTAGCCCAAAACGCGGCTTCCGCGGCCGGTTAAAGTCATTCTGACCAGAGGTCACTGCCGGAGGATTACAGGGCAATCAGCCTTCATCCCCGGTTTGTTCCGTCTGCGCGGGGGCTTTCACAAGAGGATCATTGTTTTCTTCCGCAATAGCACGGATGACAGCTAAAAGTTCCTCGGAGGTACCAGCCGCGGTCATTTTTTCTATGGAGTCCGGATCCCGCAGGATATAGCTCATCGCTGAAAGCAGCAGGATATGGGGAGAAGAAGCCTTTTTCGGGGAAACAATCATGGCAAAAAACCTGCTCGGCTCTCCGTCAATCGAACCGAAATCAATGCCTTCCGGTTTCAAGCCGATTGCGATACAGGTACCGACAACACCGTCAGACTTTGCGTGCGGCAAGGCTATCCCATGCTGCATTCCGGTACTCATGCTGTTTTCCCTGAAGAGAATGTCCGATAAAACCATCTGCCAATCCCTGACCCGGCCTGAATTTGCAAGAAGCATGACCAGATCCCGGATAATCTCTTCTTTTGTGTTTCCTTTCAGATTTGTGGAAAGCACCTGGGGAGAAAGCAGGGCGAGGACATCTTTGTAGGAACGGCTTTTCTCCACCGGTTCCATGATGGAAAACTTGAGGGGATCGCACTGTTCCTTCAAGCATCCCAGGGAATCGCTCAACCGGATTACAACTTCATAAACTGAATTTTTTACAAAAGCGGCATCCTCCACCGCGGTTTCTATCTTAACGAGGGACTCGGTTTCTGTTATGGACAGGGAAATATCACCCTTTCTGGCCTGGGAAAGACCTTCGTCGATATTCATCATCTGGACATAGAAACCTTCGCTGCGCAAATCCTTCAAAAGCATATCCACCACAAGATCCGCGATTTCATCGGATCCGAAATCCCACTCGAAGGAAACATTTCCAGAATCCTTTGTCTCTTTTTTAGTGCCGCGGCCTGGAATTGAAAGTGCCGCCCCCAGAACAGGAGGTGCGACAATAGTGGTTATCAGGGTCATCAGAATCGCGACACCGAACATCCGCTCGTCAAGAATGCCCGCCGTCAGTCCTATTCCGGCTATAATAAGGGCGACCTCTCCACGGGGAACCATTCCGCATCCGATACGGAGGGCACCCTTCATGTTGAAACCGAGAAGAATTGACGGCAACCCGCATCCAAGGATTTTTGCGATAATTGCAATAAAAGTATAAATAAATCCGAAAATAAGTATTTCCTTTGAGGCCAGAACACCGACATTAACCTGCATACCCATCACGGCGAAAAACAGGGGGACAAAAAAATCATAAAGCCCGCGGATGCGTTCCTGGATAATCGCGGCGATATCCGTGCTTGAAAGGGATAATCCCGTTATATAGGCACCGATAATCATTGCCAGTCCCTGCTTCTGGAAGAAGCCCCCCAAAAGCAACGCAAGTCCCAATGCGCAGACTGAAAAATCATAGGAATGTTTGAATAATTTCAGGAAAGCCGCTATTTTCTTTGAAAAAATAAGCCCCAACGCGGTGAAAGCCAGCCATATACCGAAAGCTTTGGCGGCGATTCCCGCAATGGCCGCACCGTCCACGGAAGCCCCGCTGGAATTCAGGACGGATACAATTCCCATGACAACCGCAAGAAGGATTATGCCAAGAACATCGTCAAAAACGGCGGAGGCAAGGATTGTAACACCTTCCGGGGAATCCATTTTCCGCTTGTCGGACAGGATACGCGCGGTAATACCCACGGAAGTCGCCGTGGACATTATGCCGAGAAACAAACAGCGTGTGTCCATAAAATCAGTGTTAAAAAGCCACATGGCCGTCAAATCCCCGAGCACGAAGGAAAAAGCCACCCCGCCCACACCTATTATCCCGCCGGCGACGGAATAACGCAGGAAAAGCTTCAAATCCGTTTCCAAACCAGAAGCGAAAAGCAGTATAATGGAAGCCACCATCGAAAAACTGTAGAGTTCAGGAGATACAGCCAGAGATTCGGAATTGACGGGGAAAAAACCTGAGGGGAATCCGGGCAGGGGAATCGAACCGAGGGCATAAGGCCCTATAATTATCCCGGAAATCAATTCACCTAAAACAGAAGAAACCCCGACTTTCTTGGCTAAATTACCGCCCAACCTAGCCACAAACAGAATGACTCCGATTTGCAGTACAAGATTTGTAACCAGTCCTGTTATATCTGACTCCATATTTACAGCCTCCAAAACCAAAGAAGATTATATGATTTTTACAAATCATATGCAACAATAGGGACAGGACTAAGGTTATCTGCTTGTATTAAATTTGAAAAAAGGATATATTTAGAACACAGCTTTAGAAAGTTAAAGTTGGAACTGTCAAATTTTTACGGAGGAAAACATGACAATAAATGACATCAAACATCCCAAAGTAAAAGCCTGGGTAGAAGAAGTTGCAAAGATGTGCCAGCCGGATGAAGTTTACGTATGCGATGGTTCAAAAGCTGAATACGACAGACTTATGAAAAAATGCGTTGACGCAGGTCTTGCCATTCCTTTAAAGAAAAAACCGAACAGCTTCCTGTTCAGATCCCTTCCTTCCGATGTAGCCCGTGTTGAAGACAGGACTTATATTGCCAGTAAAACAGAAGAAGGAGCCGGTCCCACAAACCACTGGATTGATCCTGTCCAGCTTAAATCAACAATGACCGGCCTTTATACAGGCTGCATGAAAGGACGCACAATGTACGTTATTCCGTTCAGCATGGGTCCTGTGGGTTCAAAAATCGCCAAAAACGGTATTGAAATAACAGATTCAGAATACGTTGTCTGCAACATGGATATCATGACACGTGTGGGAACAAAGGTTCTTGACGTTCTTGGAACGGACGGTGAATTCGTACCCTGTCTTCATTCTGTAGGAAAGCCCCTGGCTGAAGGAGAAAGCGACAACGGAGTATGGCCCTGCGCTGATATGGAGCACAAGTATATCTCCCACTTCCCGGAAGAAAGGCTTATCTGGTCCTATGGTTCCGGATACGGCGGAAACGCCCTTCTCGGCAAAAAGTGCTTTGCCCTCCGCATCGCATCTGTTCTTGCCCGTGATGAAGGCTGGCTTGCCGAACACATGCTTATCCTGAAGCTCACAAACCCTGAAGGAAAGGTGAAATACATTACAGGAGCTTTCCCCTCTGCCTGCGGAAAAACGAACCTCGCGATGCTTATCCCGACTATCCCCGGCTGGAAGGTCGAGACAATCGGTGATGACATCGCCTGGATGAAATTCGGTGACGACGGAAGACTCTATGCAATCAACCCCGAGGCCGGATTCTTCGGCGTTGCTCCCGGGACATCAGAGCAGTCAAACAAAAACGCCCTTGAAGCGGCTTCCAGGAACACAATCTTCACAAACTGCGCGCTTACAGAAGACGGCGACATCTGGTGGGAGCAGATCGGATATCCCGCGAAAGGAAAACTCGTTGACTGGAAAGGCCAGACACGTGACGCCCTTCCCAAGGATAAATCCCCCAAGGGAGAGGAATTCGCTCATCCGAACGCCCGCTTTACAGCTCCGGCCAACCAGTGCCCCTGTATCGCCAGTGAATGGGAAGATCCCAAAGGCGTTCCGATTTCCGCGTTCCTGTTCGGCGGCCGCCGTCCGTCCACAATTCCTCTGGTACACCAGAGCCGCGACTGGAACCACGGTGTATTCCTCGGTTCAATCGTCGGTTCGGAAGTAACAGCGGCTGTCATTTCCGACCAGGTGGGACAGGTTCGCCGCGACCCCTTCGCAATGCTGCCTTTCTGCGGATACAACATGGGCGATTACTTCCAGCACTGGATTAACATCGGAAAGAAGTCAACCGCAGACAAGCTTCCGAAAATCTTCTATGTCAACTGGTTCCGCAAAGACGCAGACGGCAACTTCATGTGGCCCGGTTACGGTGACAACAGCCGTGTTCTGGCATGGATTTTCGACCGCTGCGACAACAAGGACAACTACATTGACACCGCAATCGGATTCATGCCCAAAGAAGGCGCGATCAATACAAGCGGCCTCGATGTGACGGATGAAACAATGAAAGCCATCACCTCCGTGGACAAAGAAGGATGGCTCAAGGAAATAAAGGATATCCGCGAGAAACACTATCCGAAATTCGGTTCTCACCTGCCGAAAGAATTGAGCGAGCAGCTTGATATCCTTGAGAAGAACCTGAATGCGATTTAATCCCGGATAAAGGGATTCCGCAGAGGCTGCCCTCCGGGGCAGCTTTTTTTATCCGGGAAAGAAACCGTAAATACGGAAAGACAACAAAACAGGAGGACAGGCATGAAAAAAGAAAAAACAAAGACCTACGAAATTGACATGACATCAGGACCTCTTTTGAAAAAAATGCTTGTCTTCGCCGTTCCTCTCATGGGCTCCAGTATCCTCCAGCTTTTATTCAATGCGGCGGATATAATTGTCGTGGGACGGTTCGCAGGGGATAATTCACTTGCGGCTGTAGGTTCCACAAGCGCATTAATCAACCTTATGGTCAACCTTTTTGTGGGCCTGTCTGTGGGGGCGAACGTAATAACCGCCAAATATTTCGGAGCCAGAAAAAACAACGATATAAGTGCGGCTGTCCACACATCTATAACAATAGGCATATACAGCGGAATCATCCTGACCGTTGCAGGTATCGCCGGTGCCAGGAAAATACTTGTCTGGATGCAGACCCCGGAAGAAGTGATAGGTCTGGCGTCCCTGTACCTGCGGGTTTACTTCCTGGGCATAACAGCCACAATGGTGTACAATTTCGGAAGCGCTGTTCTAAGGGCGGTTGGGGACACAAAACGGCCTCTGTATTACCTGTTTTTATCAGGCGTCATAAACGTAATATTGAACCTGATTTTTGTGATTCCGCTGAAACTTGACGTGGCTGGCGTCGCATTGGCGACAAGTATTTCCCAGTGCATAGCGGCGTTTCTCGTCATACGCTGCCTGATGAATGAAAAAGAGCCCATGCGACTTAACCTGCGCAAACTCCGGATAGACGCAAGCCATTTCGGCCGGATCCTGCGGATAGGACTGCCAGCAGGATTCCAGGGTATCCTCTTTTCATTTTCAAACGTGATAATCCAGTCCTCCGTGAACTCCTTCGGCGCGGTAATTGTGGCGGGAAATTCAGCCGGAATGAACATAGAAGGATTTGTGTACGTGGCGATGAATGCCTTTTACCAGACAGCCATTTCATTCTGCAGCCAGAATTACGGTTCCGGCAATTTGAAGCGCATACGGAAAATAACGGTTACAGCCCAGCTATGCGTTATCGCCGTGGGGATTATTTCCAGCAATCTGGTCATATTGTTCAGCAGGGAACTGCTGTCCTTCTACACATCCAATCCCGATGTGATTGACGCGGGGGTTGTACGGCTGTCCTATGTTGTCCGGTGGTACGCCCTGTGCGGCATGATGGAAGTGATGGTCGGCGCCCTGAGGGGCATAGGCTATTCGATACTCCCGATGATTGTTTCCCTGATAGGAGCATGCGGATTGCGGCTGCTTTGGCTGGCGACGGTTTTTCAAATTCCCCGGTTCAACAAAATTGAAACCGTGTACCTGTCATATCCGTTATCCTGGGCCATTACATTCCTCGCCCATCTTGTATGCTTCATCATTGTTGAAAAAACCGTGCGCAAAAAGTTCGCCGGAACAGAAGAACCGCGGAATCTCCCGGATTAATTGAATCTTTTGATCAGGGAATCCTTCTGCCGCCAGTTTTTATTGACCTTCACCTGAAGATCGAGGATTACATAATACGGGAATATTTTCCTAAAATCCGCGGTGCTTTCTTCTTTGATTTTCCTGATCATGGAAGCACCCCTCCCGATTAAAACCGCCTTCTGGGATTCCCTCTCAGCGACAAGGAAGGCCCGGACAAACAGCTCTTTGCCGTTCCTTTTCATTTCCATATCTGAAATCTCAACATAAACTGAATGGGGTATTTCATCACGGGTATTGAGCATAACCTTTTCCCGGATTATCTCCGCAATCCGGAAATCAACTTCCTGATCCGTATAAAAGTCAACAGGATAAAGCGGCTGCCCCTCGGGAACCATCAGAATCAGGGAATCCAGAAGAGCCTGTGTATTTTCACCGGTTTTCGCGGAGACTTCAAATATGCGGTAAGAAGGAATGTCAGGCAGAACCTTTTCAATATACAGCCTTACAAAACCGGAGGAGGCCCTGGGACAGTCGGTTTTATTCACGGCGATAATCACACGGGAAGAAAAATCCTTCACAAGTTCAGATACAGATTCCTCTTCCTGCCCCGGAGACCTTGTTGAATCAATCACATATAAAATACAGTCCGATTCAACAAGCCTGTCCCTGGATATTGCCTGAAGTTTCAGATTCAGTTTTTTATCGGAATCATGGTATCCGGGAGTGTCAATGAAAATAATCTGGCTGCCGGAATAATTCACGATTCCGCGGATTGAGTTTCTGGTTGTCTGCGGAGCAGGAGAAACAATCGAAACTTTAGCCCCGCATATTTTATTGATCAGGGTGGACTTCCCTGAAGAAGGCCGTCCGATGACCGCCACCGTGCCGCATCTTGCGCCGGAAGCGGGGGAAACTTCCTGCCCGTCAACCGGCATAAACTTCCGCCGCGACGGGTTCGCCGCTTTTCACAATATCCTCAATAAGGGAAAGAGCCCCGGTGGGACAACCCTTCACGCATTCACCGCAGGAATCACAAAGGGAATAATCCACAACGGGAAGTCCGCTGTCCATGGAAATAGCATGGGTATGGCACTGACGGCTGCATTTCCCGCATTTTATGCAGGCGGCCTTACAGTCCTTGAGGAGTCTGGGTTTGTTCTGGTTATGGCAGGAACAAAGAAGAAGAGCCCCCTTCGAGGATGTTGAAACAAGCGAAAGGATTTTCTGGGGACAGGCTGAAACACAGACTCCGCAGCCGGTGCATTTCCCGAAATCAATTTCGGGAAGTCCGTTTTCCGAAATTTTCACCGCACCGAAAAGACACGCCGCTTCACAATCCCCGAACCCGATGCAACCATAGTCACAGAGTTTTGTACCGTAAACGGAGAGCTTCGCCCCGCGGCATGTTTTAACCCCCACATAAACAGCCTTGTCCGAAGTTTTTTCACGTGAACCGCGGCAAAGCAAAACAGAAACCTTCCGGTCAGCGGAGGCGGAAACACCCATTATCTTTCCGACGGCGGCGGCGACAGAAGGACCTCCGGCGGTACAGGCTGTGACAGGAGCGTCACCCGCGGCAATAGCGGCGGCGAGTCCGTCGCAGCCGGGGAAACCGCATCCTCCGCAATTGGCTCCGGGAAGAGCGTCCCTTATATCAGATACAGTCTGATCCACCTCAACATGAAAAACCTTTTTGAAAACACCCAGCAGGAGCCCGAGAAGGAAAGCGAGTACAAGCGAAACAAGCAGAGTGGAAACGATAATATTCATTTTTCCCCCTATTTAATAAGCCCGGCGAATCCGCCGAAAGACATTGAAAGAAGAGCCGCCGCGATAAACAAAATCGGGGTACCTTTGAGCATTTTCGGAACGGGCGCGACCGCTATCCTCTCCCTTATACCGGCCAGAAGCAGAAGAGCCAGAAGGAAACCGGAGGCGGTTCCAACCGCATATACAAGGGATTCCACAAAAGAATAGCCTTTGGTGATAACATCAAAGGTTACAGCGAGAATGGCGCAGTTTGTCGTAATCAAAGCGAGGTAAACGCCCATCGCGCCGTAAAGGGCGGGCGCGGACTTTTTCAGATAGAATTCCACCAGCTGGACTAAACTTGCTATAACCAGAATAAAAGTAAGAATCTGTAAAAATTCAAGATGAAGGGGAACCAGAATAAAAACATACAGAGGATAAGTCACAGCTGTCGCCAGCACAGTAACAAACAAAACGGCGATTCCCATACCGGTTGATTTTTTCACGTCGCTGGACATTCCGATAAACGGGCAGAGTGCCAAAAAACGCATAAGGACTGCATTTTCAATGAGCATTGCCGAAAGAAAAATTTTAAGCAGGTCGTTCATTCAGCATTCTCCTCTTTATTTTCCATGTCTGAATCGGATATTCCGGCCCGGGAATCACAGCCCGCCCGGCTTTTCTTTTTTTCACCGGCTTTTTTTATGGCGAAATTCAAAGCGATAAAGAAACCGAACACAAAAAAGCCTCCGGGAGACTGGGCAAAAAAGCCTATGCTTAAATCCTCCGGTAAAAGCCTGAATCCAAGCAGGGATCCGGCGCCCAAAAGTTCCCTGACAGCGGAAATCCCTGTAAGAACCCAGGTGTATCCAAGTCCCATTCCGAGGGCATCAAAGATAACTTCGTCCACGGTACGCTTCGAGGCGAAGGCTTCGACACGGCCCATGATGATACAGTTAACTACTATCAGCGGAATAAAAACACCCATTGATTTGGACAGGGCCGGTGTATAAGCCTTCATGCACAAATCAACGATGGTGGTGAACGACGCTATGACTATGATAAAAACAGGTATACGGATTGAATCCGGAATAAGTTTCCGGAACAGGCTGATGATAACTTCACTCATCAGCAGGACGAAAGTCATCGCGATGCCCATACCGATACCGTTCGCGACACTTGTCGTAACGGCCAGCGAGGAACACAGCCCTATCATCAAAACGAGGAGAGGGTTTTCCTTAACAAGACCGTTTTTGAATAACGCACCATAATTTTTCATAACGCCCCTCCGCTGAGATAAGAACCGGCGGCCTTTGCCGATGCCCTGAGAATAGCCGCGGCGCCTCGGGAGCTTATGGTGGCACCGCTTATAGCCTGCACATCTTTTCCCACACTGAAATCATCTGAAAGGCTTTTCCCTTCAAACTGATCTGTGAAAGGGCTCTCCCCTATTTTTGTTCCCAGTCCGGCTGTGTCAGATGTTGCGGTCAGTTTGAAGCGGATCATTGTCCCCTCGGGAGAAAATGAAGAAAGCAGGGTCGAAGTTTTATATGTCGCTCCGGACGCCTGAATGAGAAGGCCAATGAACTGCCCCTGCTTTTCCGCCCGGAAAACCCTGTCAAAAACAATTTTCTCGTCAGGGGAAGAAACCCGGCCGGATACATCCTTAAAGGAATCCGCTTCCGGGAAAAACTCCGCAAAAGCTGAAAAAGCCTCTTTCTCGGCAGCCTGGGCGATTGCGGGGGCAGTGACATTGTAGACAAAGGCAAGCCCTATGCAGGCAGCGCAGGCATATGCGCTCAAAACAAGCGCGAGTTTAATTGCATTACCCATTACTGCCTCCCCTTTTCAGAAGATTTATTCTTAACGGGAGGAACCCAGCCGTACTTTCTGACAATAATTTTATTCAGGAAGGGAACCACCGCATTCATAATCAGGATGCTGAACATAACTCCCTCGGGATAACCGCCGAAAACCCTTATCAATGCGGCGATTACACCGCATCCGGCTCCAAAAATAACACGGCCTGCGGGCGTCTGCGGCGTAGTGGCATAATCAGTCACCATAAACACAGAGCCGAACAAAAGTCCGCCTGAAAGAAGGGTCAAAACAGGATCCACACCGGCTATCCATGTGACGGCCACAGTTGCGGCAAGCATTGACAGGGGAGCCCTCCAGTCAATCACCTTCAGGGCAATCAGGACAATCCCCATAATGATTATCACGGGAACAGCGGATTCCCCGATACAACCCGCGCGTCTGCCGATAAAATACGTAAAATACAAATCCGAAACGGAATCAAACCCGTTTTTTGCCGCTATTTCTGCAGTCGAAAGAACGCCTGAGGATTCCGCCGGCTTTAAAAACGACAGAAGGGTCGCCTGGGAAACGGCATCAACGGAACCGCCGGAAGCGGTCTGAGAAAAAGGAGCGGTCCAGGTTGTCATAGCGGAAGAAAAGCTGACAAGAAGGAAGGCTCTTCCGGAAAGAGCCGGGTTGAATACATTCGCGCCCAGCCCTCCGAAAAATTCTTTTGCCACAACCACAGCGAACAATGCGCCGAGAACCGTCATCCAAACAGGAATCGAGGGAGGCAGGGTCATGGCCAGCAGAAGTCCGGTAATCACTGCGGAAAAATCACCCGCCCGGACCTGCTGTTTTGTCAAAAGCCTGAAAAGGGATTCAAACCCCACGCAGGAGACCACGGAAACGAATATCGTAACCAGGGCGGGAAAGCCGAAAAGGAAAATCCCGTAAGCGGCGACCGGCAACAGGGAAAAAACAACAGAAAGCATTATCTTCCGTGTTGTTCTGGACGACGAATAATGGGGACCAGGTGAAATATATATTTCGTTTTTATCTGACTCAGCCATTAAACACTCCTGTTTCTTCCATATTAATAAACATAAGTATATTCATAATCATCTTCCGTTTTTACGCCTTGGCCGCAGAAGCGGATTCAACAGCGGCAGACGCGGCCCTCCGCTGTTCCCTTTCACGCTGGCGCATCATTTCCTCACGGACAAGCTGCTTGCCTATCCTGAAACGCTGGACGAGCTTTACGGAGGCGGGGCAAACATAAGCGCAGGTACCGCACTCAACACAGTCCATGAGTCCGTACCGTTTCGCCGCCTCCAGATTATCAGCCTTGAGGGCGCGGACAATCAGAACGGGATTCAAGCGGCAGGCGCATACCGACATACACAGGGCGCAGCCTATGCAGGGGCCTTCCGCCGTCAGAGAGGTTTCCGCCTCTGTGAGGAACAGAACCCCGGAAGTGTTTTTCATAACCGGGAAGGAAGCGTTTTTCATGGAAACACCCATCATCGGTCCGCCGGCGATAATTTTTACAACACCCGGCTTCAAGTCTGTATATTCAGGAATCAAATCACCGACAAGGGTTCCGATAGGCACGCACACGTTTTTCGGGGAAACACAGGCGCCGCCGGAAATAGTCACGGAACGCTCAATGACAGGCCGACCTTCCCTGAAAGCTTCTGAAATGGATTTCAGCGTGCCCACATTCAATACAACGCAGCCGGCGGAGGCCGGGATTCCTCCGGAAGGAACTTCCCTGCCGGTTACCGCCGAAATAAGCATTTTCTCCCCGCCCTGGGGATATTTTGTCTTGCACAGGACAATGGAAACGGGATAGGCGCCGGGACCAACAGGATTTGAACGCTGCACAGATACAGCCTTTTCCAGATACGGCAGGACATCACGCTTATTGTCTTCCACCGCGATACAGCCGGAGGAAGCGCCGGTTATGTGCATTACAATGGCGAGTCCGTCGGTAATTTTCGACGCGTTCTCAATCATCGCACGGGCGTCCACGGTAAGGTAGGGTTCACATTCCGCGCCGTTTCCGATTACAGTGTCTATCTTCATCCCCTTGGGAGGATTAAGCTTGACATGGGCAGGGAAAGCGGCTCCGCCCATTCCCACTATCCCGGCGTCCCTTATCCGGGCGAGGGCCTCTTCTTTTGTGCAGGTAAAAGGATCCAAAGGAGGCATAAAGGCTGTTTCGGAATTATCCTCCGAGGCTTCTATAACAATGCAGGGGGCCTCGGAATTGCCTGTAACCAACCGGTTTTCTATCTTTTTTACTATACCGGAGACAGAGGAATGGACAGGTACAGACATGGGAGCAGCGGAATCAGCGATAATCTGCCCCTTCACCACCGAATCCCCGGGTTTTACGAGGGGGGAATTCGGGGCACCGCCCTGCGTAACCGGAATGCATACTGTCTTTGTTGACGGGAAAGCCTGGATAACGGAAAGAGCCTCGGTCGCTTCTTTCCTTTCAGGAGGATGAATACCACCTTTGAATGTTTTGAGTTTCATATTATTATTGATACTAAGAGAAGGTTTTGCACAAGTCAAGGGTTTTTTCAGCTTAGACATTGAAAATGTGCAATAATTGGTTATTATTTACACAAAATGTATGATTTAATACACAGACGGAGGTTCAGAAATGAAACCAAAACCTTTTTTCACGGCAGTAATTCTAATACAATTATTTGCGGCCGCAACGGCATTATACGGATATAATCCGCCGCTGGGAAATGAATCGGTTCTTTCCCTTTTTTCACCTCTTACGACAGGGGGAACGGCGAATGCGGCGGGAAGTTCTTTGGGCTCGGCCCTTCCTGGGGAACTCACGGTGAATCCGGCCCTGTCCGCGGGGGAACAGCGTGTTGTCCTGGATGTTTCCTATGCGGGATTATACGGCGCCGAAGATGACAGCGGATACGGAAACATAATAAACCTGGGAACGGTGATTCCCACTTCCTTCGCGGTTTTCGGAGGAAGCATTAATTTTATCCAATCTCCTTTTGAGGATTATCTGCCGCTCGGCACATCCCTTTCCGTTAATTTTTCAGCCTCGAAAGACTTGACCGAGCGTTTTTATGCCGGTGTCGGAATTTCAGGAATCTTCGGCGACGGGGATACGGGAATATCCGCAGGTATCGGAGCGCTCTATAACTTCGGGGATATATCCTTTGCCAAGGATCTGCGGGTCGGACTTTCACTGACGGGTATTGGAACGGAATTCAGGCCGAAAGACGCGTCCGGCATACGGAATCCGGAAAAAGACATAACAGGATATCCTTCCGCCTTCACCCTCAGGAGCGGCTTTTCATTCCTGCTTCTCAGGACGGAGAATTTAAACGCGGGGTTTTCCGCGGGGCTGTCCCTGCCCAGATTCCACAACGCCGTTTTTGATTTCGGAGCGGAAATCGAGGTAAAAAAACTATTCTTCGCCAAAGCAGGATGGACCTTAAATCTCCTTGAAATTGAAAAAGAGTGCGCAAGCCTGATTCCTTCAGTGGCTCTGGGCGTAAAACTGAAAATCGGAAGCGGCGCGGCCGTAAAGCTCACCGACAGACAGGACTGGATGGAAAGTGAACTCACTCCGGTGATTGCATATAAACAATTTGACGGGGGCATACACGCCGTTTCCGCGGGAGCCACTTTGAAACTGGGACAAAAAGATGAAAAAGGCCCGGAAATAAAAATAGAAATCCCGGAAGAATATTAACAGGCTGGAACCGGCAGCCTTACTTTTAAGGAGAAAAATATGCGAACAAAATTGATACGCACCGCCTTTTTCTTATTTGCGGTATTTATAATGGCTTCCGCGGGTTATGCCCGGGAAAGCCGGGGTATATACATATCCCCGAACAATGACGGCGTGAAGGATGCCCTGGAATTTTCACTGGAAATCAAGGATGAAAGATATGTCCAGGCGTGGAGTTTCATCGTTGAGAATGAAAAAGGTGAAATTGTAAGGACCATAGCAAACAAGGAATCCAGACCCGAAATGGAGACCTCCTCCGGAATAAAAGGCGTCATGTCGAGCATATGGAGGATGATAACCAGGGTAAAACGCGGTGTTGATGTACCGGAAAAAATCCGCTGGGACGGGTTGATGGACAACGGGGCCACGGCTCCTGACGGAAAATATTTTTTCTATATAACCGCAGAGGATGACAACAAAAACACCCGGACAACAGAAAAAACACCTTTCTATATAGATAATACCCCGCCTGTGGTTTCAGTCAGTCCCCCGGAAGAAGAAGACGGAATGATATTCAGTCCCGACGGGGATAACCGGAAAGACACATTCAATGTGACACAATCCGGTTCCAATGAAGACTTGTGGGAAATCAGCATAACAAACGCGGCGGGACTCGTTGTCCGCAGTGAAAAGATATTTTCATCAGAACCGGGGGATTTTGTCTGGGACGGTAAAGATGATTCGGGGGGAATCGTCAATGACGGCGTTTATTCCTACACGGTAAGTTCAACGGACCGGGCGGGAAACAAATGCTCAGCGGAAATAAACAACATCATCGTAAACACTTTGAGACCGTCCGTAAGGCTCAGCATAGACACACAGGCTTTCTCCCCCAACGGAGACGGAATAAAGGACAGCCTGACTTTGACACCGGCCATCCCGGTCACGGAAGGCCTGCAATACTGGGACGTTTCAATAGTCAATGATTCAGGTGAAAAAGTACGCACTTACCGCATGGATTACGGTGATGGTGATTCCGGCATATCCGTGAATAAAATTTCTTTTGCAGGCGAAACGGAAGACGGCTTGGTTTTACCGGAAGGGAAATACAGGGCTTTTATGACGGCGGAATACAGGAACGGTCACAGGGCGGAAGCCCGCTCCCCTTCCTTCGTGCTCGATGTTACAGCTCCCAAGGCCTCGGTGAAAGCCTCAACCTCAATTTTCTCGCCGGTGGGAGACGGAGAGCTGGATACAGTTACATTCACACAGGAAGCCACGGAGGAAATTTTCTGGACGGCTGAAATTCTTCCGGTTACGGCGGAAAGCGGGGAAGCGTCCGCGGAAGCCGCCCGCACAATCCTGTTCGGTCCTGTACCGCCACAGGCCTTCGTATGGGACGGAAGGACGGACACCGGGCGCATCGCCCCTGACGGCCGTTATATTTACAGGCTTTCCGCCACGGACACAGCGGGGAACACAGGTTCCTCAAATCCGGCGGAGGTCAGCCTGAACACGGAAAAAGCGGACGTAATCCTGCAGAGCGATTACACAGCCTTCTCCCCCAACGCGGACGGAACAAGGGATGTGATAACATTCACCCCGGTGTTAAGGGCGGAAACACCTGTGGAAACCTATAAGCTGGAAATCAAAAATTCAGCCGGAATAACCGTGAGAACAATGAGCGGCGGAAGTTCCGTCCCGTCTTCATTCAAGTGGGACGGCAGACAGGACAGCGGTGAAAAAAAGCTTTGCCCCGACGGAACATATAAAGCGGTATTCTCCGTGACGCTTATAAACAAAAGAACATCCGGCTCAACCTCACCTGATTTCAGGCTGGACACTAAATATCCTGAAATATCAATTTCAACTCCATGGCTGATATTCTCCCCGAACGAACAAAGCTCAAGGAAAACAATACCTTTGAATCAAATATCCTCGGAGGAAAATATCTGGACGGGGAAAATCACGGACAAGGACAACAACACCGTGAGAAACATTTCATGGCACGGCAAGGCGGTGAACTTTGAATGGGACGCCTGCGATGACTTCGGCAACAGAATAAAAGACGGGGTTTATTCATACACAGTTTCCTCAACGGATGAAGCGGGAAATAAAACCGAAAAAACCGTCGATGGGATAACGGTTGACAGCAGGATTCCGAAAGCCTATATAACGGCCGCCCTTCCGGCGTTCTCTCCGAACGGGGACACGGTTATGGATGTCCAGACATTCGAAATTGAGACAAACATAACTGAAAATATTTCATCCTGGGAAATAAACATCGTCCCTGAAGATCCTGAATCCGAAGACATTGTAAAACAATGGTCATCGGTCCGGGACGGCGCCCTCCCTGAAAAGCTGGAATGGGACGGAAAGGACGGCTCCGGGAAAGCAGTGGAAGGGAAACACAGGGCTGTCATGTCCCTGGTTTATGAAAAAGGTG
This sequence comes from uncultured Treponema sp., assembly GCA_949300145.1. Taxonomy (GTDB): domain Bacteria; phylum Spirochaetota; class Spirochaetia; order Treponematales; family Treponemataceae; genus Avitreponema. Next base: position 124,148 of record CASGDA010000001.1, read on the forward strand.
AAAGCACGGCTGCGATAACACCGGCTTTCCTTATCAACACGACTCCTCCTGAGCTGGAAGTAAACCTTGCTCCAAGATTCTTCAGTCCTGATAATGACGGTATCGATGACGATTTGTTTATAAATCTGTCGGCGAAATCCATTTCACCTTTTGAAGAATGGTCTTTTGAAATAAAAGAACCTGAAGGCACTTCGGGAAGGACATTCTGGTCGGCGGGCGGAAACGGAACGATTACGGAACAAATAATCTGGGACGGAAGGTCTTCAACAGGAGAACCGGTACAGGCCGCGACAGATTATCCGTATACGTTCACTGTCAGGGACAATGTTGGGATGACCTCGGTTGTACGCGGTTATATCCCCGTTGATGTCCTTGTTATCAGGGACGGGAATAACCTGAAAATAGCGGTACCGTCCATAATTTTCGCGAAAAACGTTGCGACTTTTGACGGACTTGACGAAAGCATCATCGAAAAGAACAACCAGATTCTCAGCCGGGTTGCGGAAATTCTCAACAAGTTCAAAACCTACAATGTTGTAATTGAAGGTCATGCAAACAACGTGACCGGAACGGAAAGGGAAGACCGGGAGGAACTCATCCCGCTTTCCCAGGCCAGGGCCGATGCCATAAAGGAAATCCTTTCCGAAAACGGTGTCAACAAGTCAAGGCTCACAACCTCCGGAATGGGCGGAACAAAACCGGTTGTGCCCAGAGAAGACAGGGACAACTGGTGGAAGAACAGACGGGTTGAATTTATTCTCATAAAGTAACCGGGTATACCCGGGTAGTTGCACATCCTGCGGGAACCCATACCGCGGGATGTTGTAACTTAATATTGTTTATATTATACTCGTCCCATGAAAACTTCTCTCAGCGTCGGCGCGACGGCCGCGGGGATTCTCCCCGGTATGCTTCTTTGTCTTGCAGTTGCACTGCCTTCTTATTTTCTGGGAAACATATTCCCGATAGCCGGAGGTCCGGTTTTCGCAATCCTCATAGGAATGCTCGCCGCGATTTTCATAAAAAAGAAAGACGGACTGAAAAACGGCCTCACTTTCTGCTCCAAGAAAGTGCTCCAATACGCCGTCATCCTCCTGGGATTCGGGATGAACATAGGAACCATCCTTGAAAAAGGCGCGGAATCCCTCCCCGTCATTTTATCCACAATATCGGCGGCCCTGATTTCGGCGTTCATCACGGCAAAGCTGCTGGGGATACCCAGGAAAATTTCGATACTTATCGGCGTAGGCTCTTCCATATGCGGGGGCTCTGCCATAGCCGCCGCGGCGCCGGTTGTCGGAGCGGATGATGATGAAATCGCAAGATCAATTTCGGTAATATTCCTGTTCAACGTGATAGCCGCTATAATCTTTCCGTCACTGGGCGCCCTGCTCGGCCTCAGCAACGAAGGATTCTCCCTTTTCGCCGGCACCGCGGTGAACGACACATCCTCCGTTACGGCCGCGGCGTCAGCATGGGACGGAATCCACGACAGCGACACACTCAGCGGAGCGACCGTTGTAAAACTGACTCGGACGCTGGCGATAATCCCCATCACCATAGTTCTGGCGGTATGGAGGATGCGCACCGAAACAAAAAAACCGGAGCAGGAAGAAAACAAAGCCGGCGCAGGAAAATTCAGCTTCGCCGGAATTTTCCCCTGGTTCATACTCTGGTTCGTCGCGGCTTCCATTGTCACCACGATTTTCAATCTTCAGAGTGAAATAACTTCTCCGCTGAAATGGCTGAGCAAATTCTTTATAATTCTTGCGATGTCCGCAATCGGACTTAATACAAATATAGTGGAACTGGTAAAAAAAGGCGGAAAGCCGATTCTGCTGGGATTCATTTGCTGGGTTTGCGTTTCAGTGATGAGTCTTTTTATCCAACACATTTTGAAATTATGGTGATATAATACTTACAAGGAGACCCTGATATGGAGAACACCGGGAAAACACAGAACGATTTTTTTGAAGCGGGTATCGGAGAAACAAAATCCATTGACATCCGGAAGCTTTCAAAAGGTGACAAAATAGAGACAACTGTGGCCGGTATTTCAGGCGGAATCATATTTCTGGATTTGAGCGCAAAAACGGAGGGTATTCTTGACGCCTCCGAATTCACGGAGGAAGACGGCTCCCTGAAAGTGAAACAGGGCGACACCCTTTCGGTTTATTTTACAGGTGAAAGTCCGGACGGACCGAAATTCACATCCAGATTCAACAGTGAGGATTCCGGGGTTGAAATCCTCGGACAGGCTTATAAAAACAATATTCCTGTGGAAGGCACCGTCGAAAAAGAAATAAAAGGCGGATTTGAAATAAAGCTGGGGAAAGCCAGAGCCTTTTGCCCCTGGTCACAGATGGGAGGAAAAAACGGCATAAAGGAATCCGGCGAAATTCCTTCCGGAAAAAAGATGACCTTCCTGATACAGGAATTCAAAGACAACGGACGGAACATAGTTGTCTCAAACAGGGCCTTCGTGGAGCAGGAAAATAAAAAATTCATACAAGAGATGCAGAAAACAATCAGGGAGGGGACTGAGGTTGAAGGAACCGTTACTTCCCTGCATCCTTTCGGCGCCTTTGTGGATTTAGGCGGAATCCAGGCCCTGATTCCCGTCTCCGAAATATGCCGGAGGAAAATTTCCGGCGTGGAGGAAATGAAGGAAATCCTGCCGGAAGGTAAAAGGGTTAAAGCCGTGGTTCTTAAAACGGACTGGAACCATAATAAAGTTTCCCTCAGCATGAAGGCTTTGGAAAGAGATCCCTGGACGGGGGTGTCGGAAAAATACTTCCCCGGCGACAGGATTTCCGGCCCCGTTTCCAAAACAGCGGATTTCGGCGTGTTTGTCGCGCTGGAAGAAGGCGTTGAAGGACTTGTGCATATCACAGAGCTTGAAAAAGCCGGTCTTGTCCCAGACAGCAAAACCAACATCAGGAAAGTATTCACCCCCGGAGAGAACTTCAACGCCGAAATCCTTTCCGTAGACGAATCCGGACGGCGGATATCCCTGGCACCGGCTGAAAGCAGGGAACAGACGGAGGCTACACAAAAGTATTTCAACGGCGCCAGTGACGGGGAAACTTACAATCCTTTCGCAGAATTATTAAAGAAAAAAAATAATAAAAAAACATTCAACATTTAAGGAGGAAAGTTAATTATGTTGAAAAAAGTGGAATGGAGCGATGATTTGCTGATTTACATCCCGGAGATAGATATCCAGCATAAAAAGCTCCTGAAAATTTCCCAGGATTTATACAATATTTCGACGGGGAATCTTGAAAATTACAAGCTCAATATGGCGAAGATTTTAAAAAACCTGACGGATTACACGGTTTACCATTTTTCCAGCGAGGAAGTGCTGCTTAAAAAATACAACTACCCTGCGATGGCGACGCATAAAATGGCCCATGATAATTTCGTGACGGAAGTAAGCGCCCAGATACGCCGTCTGTCCAGCGGCTCCATTGAAGACGGACAGCGGTTCTACGAATACATCATTTCCTGGGTTTTAACGCATATAGCGAAAGCTGATAAAACATGGGCGAATTTTGTCCGGCCTAAAATGGAGAATAACCGCGCAAACTGAACTTTAACGGATATGCCCTGATGTCTGCGGATCCGGGAATCCGCAGATGAAATGAAGGTACGGAGATGTGACAGAGGACCCCGGATAACAGGATAATCCGGAGTTCCGGTTGCCGTGTGCAGATGCATACGTATTTTATACCAACAAGGAGTATACTATGAAATCACTGAAAGGAACCCAGACAGAAAAAAACATCATGGCTGCGTTCATCGGCGAATCCCAGGCACGCAACAAATACACGTTCTGGGCGAGCAAAGCCAAGGCGGAAGGTTATGTGCAAATCCAGCTCGCTTTCCTTGAAACAGCCGACCAGGAAAAAGAACACGCGAAAAGACTTTTCAAATTCCTTGAAGGCGGGGAAGTTTCCCAGGAAATAACAGCCGGAGCCGGCGTTATCGGCGACACAAAGGAAAACCTCAAGCAGGCGGCTGCCGGCGAAAATCATGAATGGGAGCACATGTATCCCGATTTCGCGAAAGTCGCAAGGGAAGAAGGTTTTGACGCAATAGCGGCTGTCATGGAAAATATAGCCGTCGCTGAAAAACAACACGCAAAACGCTATGAAGCCTTCCTCCGTCACCTTGAAAACGGAGATATGTGGGTGCAGGACACAGCCACCACATGGAGATGCCTGAATTGCGGATTTATCTATGTCGGCAAGGAGGCTCCGGAAGCCTGCCCGGCATGTGCCCATCCCCGGGCTTACTTTGAACGCCTGGCAGAAAACTGGTAAAACAAACAGTCCGCAAACGGAAGCTGTTCCGGAGCCATAACCCCGGGACAGCTTTTTTTTATTTAAAACTTTTGCAATCCTGATATTTTTATATAGCGCCTTTTGAAAATACGCTGTATACTTTGGCATTATGATATTCAATCCTGAACAAGAGTGTATGAATTCGGAAATGCGGGAAGCCGTCCAGCTTGCGCGCATTAGAAATTTGGCGGAACGGGTTTATGCGGCTGTTCCTTTCTACAAAAAACGCTTTGATGAAAAAGGTGTATCAGTTTCGGATATAACTTCACTCAAAGATGTTGAAAAGCTTCCTTTCACCACAAAGGATGATTTGCGGGATACATATCCCTACGGACTTCTTGCGGTCCCCCATGAGGAAATAAAGGAAATCCATATGTCCAGCGGGACTACAGGGATTCCCGTAGTGGACGCCTACACCCAGAAAGATTTGGATGACTGGGCGGAAGGAATGGCGAGGACGCTAAGTGCCGCCGGCGCGGACAGGAACACGGTTATCCAGAACGCATACGGCTACGGTCTTTTTACAGGAGGGGCCGGCGTCCACTTCGGAGCCGCTAAAATCGGCGCGACAATAATCCCTGTGTCTTCCGGCAACACGCAGAAACAGCTCATGCTCATGAGGGACTTTAAAACCACACTTTTCACCTGTACCCCTTCATATGCGATGTACATGGCGGAGCAGGCCCGCGAAATGGGCATAGATCCGAAAACCATCGGAGTATCCGCAGGTTGTTTCGGGGCGGAACCATGGTCGGAAAATATGCGCATCGAAATAGAAAAAAACTGGGGCATCAAGGCTTATGATATCTACGGTCTCACAGAAATAACCGGCCCCGGCGTTGCCTTTGAATGTGAATACCAGAACGGTATGCATATAAACGAAGATATGTGGTATCCGGAAATAATAGACCCGGAAACATTGAAACCGCTTCCTGACGGGGAAAAGGGTGAACTGGTTATAACAACAATAACAAAGGAAGGGACGCCCCTCATAAGATACAGGACAAGGGATATCACATACATCTTCAAAGAAAAATGCAAATGCGGCAGGACGACACGAAGGATTCACAGGCTCTTCGGAAGAACCGACGACCTCCTGATTATCAGGGGCGTCAACGTATTCCCGTCACAGATTGAAAACGCCCTCATCGGAATACAGGGCGTCGAGCCGAATTACCTCATCATCGTTGACAGGAATGCGGAAACCCATTTGGATGAAGTGGAGCTTCAGGTTGAAGTAAGCGAAAACACATTCTCCGATGAAACGAAAAATCTGGAAACACTGCGCAATGTCATCAGCGCTACATTAAAGAGCAAACTGGGCATCACAATGAAAATCAAACTTGTAGAGCCGAAAACCATAGAACGTTCCACCGGTAAGGCGAAACGTGTCATTGACAAACGTAAAATATAATAACAAGGAGGAAATTATGAAAATACAGCAGATTTCTATTTTTCTTGAAAACGCCGCGGGAAGGATGGCGGAAGTCACACGTGTCCTGAAAGACGGGGGGATAAATCTGCGGGCAATAATGATAGCGGACACAGCTGATTTCGGGATTCTCAGAATCATAACGGACAATCCCGAAAAGACGATGCAGATTCTCCATGACGCGAATTTCACCATCAAAACCACGGCGGTGCTTGCAGTCACAGTCCGGGACAAGGTCGGAAGCCTCGCCGATGTGCTGAGCCTCTTTGAAAAGAACGGCATCAACATTGAATATCTTTACGCCGCCCTTAATATCAAAGGGGAAACGGCTGTAATAATTTTTAAAGTGGAAGACGTTGAAAAAGGCCTGAAGGTTGTGCAGGAAAACAACCTGAGCTCTGATCCTGATTTTTAACGCCTGTTCATCTCCGAAGCTGAAAGGCGGCTTGTTAAAACAGCAGCCGCCTTTTCAGTTTCAATTTTCAGTTTTTCCACGGCATAAAGAAATTTTTCAGCGTCCGGTGGCCGACGTTTTCAGATTCATCCGCGAGAACTTCCTTCCACGGAACTTTCGCGCGGACAGGTCTGCCGCCGGATTCCTTCTCCTTTTCCTCAAGCCAGTCATACTTAAACATAAGCAGACGGAAAGCCCCCTGCTGGGCGATTAAAACGGATGTCCAGCCGGGAACAATGAATCCCAGAAAAAACGATACGGCCATCAGAAAACAGGAATATAAAAAAATAAAAACCGAAAATCCGGGATTATCAAAGAAAATGATGAAGGATTTTTTTACGCAGGTTTTGAAATCCTTATTCAACCTGTAATAAACAGGAAAAAACCATTGGAGGGAAACAAAAATTACAAATCCGCTCCAAAAAAGAATTCCGCCGAGCACATAACCGTAAGGCGTTTTCAGACTGAAATAGAACGGGATGGAAATAAAAAGAATAAGGCTTATCACCGACAGACAAAACGAAAAGGCAAGGCCTGTTTTCCAAGAATCCCTGAAAGCTTCCGCAAAATCCCTGAACCCCACACCCCGGTAATCGGAAACCTGCCCGAAAACGCAGGACAAAGAGGCAAATAATGTTCCGGATAAAACAAAAAAACAGCCGATGATGCACACCTTGAAAACAATATCCGGAACAAGAGATGAGAGGAAAAATCCCAGGACAGCAAGCAGGGTAACGGCAAAATTAAAGGCGATGCAAAGAATAAGGTTGTCCCAGGTTTCAAAAAAAGCTTTTCTAAAAAATAATCCTATCATAGTCGGTTCACTGCACGTAATACGAGAATATCTTTTCCAGCCTGGATTTTCCTATTGTCTTGAAGAAATTGGCGAGCCTCGGTCCCTGGTCCTTTCCAATCAAAATCCGGTAAACCACAACAAAAAGCTCTTTCGGAGTCACGCCGCAATTTTCGGCGGCGGCATAAATCCTCGTTGACAATTCTTTTTCATCCAGTTCGTCAACGTGGGGGATAACCGTCTTAAGGATACAGGAAGCGATATTCAATTCGGGTCCGGCGAAACCTGCAATCTCCATGGAATCCGGATCGGAAGGATTGCGCAGCGAGAAACGGAATTCCCCGGGGGCGCATTCGGATATCCAGTACCAGGCGCATTCAGCCCTTGTCCTGAGCCTGTCCCGCTGGGAATCTTCCAGTCCGGGAAGAGAGGCCATGACCGCATCAACATCACCGCCGTTTATCTGGAGAAGGTTGCACAAATGCCTGAACGGTATCTGGTAAGAGGCGACGGAAGGAAGGTTCCCATCGTCAATCTGGGAGAGCTCCCAAATCCTGCGCTCTTTTTCAAATACAGATTCATTCTTCGCCTTTTCCAAACCGAAGGCAATCCGCTCCGTTTTGTCATAATCCTCATAAATCTTGATTACATCCAGATCAAAACTGATCACGAACTCCGTATTCGGTCTTGTACCCGCGAACAGATATCTGACAACCTCAGGCTGGTAAACACGGAGGACATCATTCAAGTCGATGACCTTTCCCTTGGAAGAGGACATTTTTCCCGGGGTTCCCTTGATGCCGATAAAATCATACCTGAATGAAACAGGCGCCTGCCAGTTATATATTTCCCCGGCGACCAGCTTTGCAGTGTCAAAAGAACCGCCCTGGGAATGATGGTCTTTGCCTGCCGGTTCAAAAACAACCTGCTCCTTTTCCCATCGCATCGGCCAGTCCACACGCCAACCCAGCTTAATTCCCGGAAGGGAACGGATATCGGCAGACTCCTTGTGGCCGCAGGAACAGGAATAAGAAACCGTCCACTCTCCGTCCCAGGCTTCTATTTGCGTTGTATCTTTATTGCACGCGGAGCAGAAAACGGAAACAGGCCAGTATTCTTCTTCCGGCGGAATTTTGTGCCGGTCATCCCTGAAATGATTCAGGCATTCTTTTATTTTTTCCCTTGAATTAAGGGCAGTCCTGATACCTTCGGCATACATTCCGCTGCGGTACCGTTCCGCCTGATATAAGAATTCAGGATGAATACCGACCACCGGAAGCACACTTTCCACATCCACCTCATGGTGCCGCGCGTAGCTGGAATCACGTCCGGTTGTATCCGGAACCATTGTTATAGGAAAGCGCAGATATTTTTCAAGTATTTCGGGATCCGGCATATTCAACGGAACCTTTCTGAAAACATCATAATCATCCCAGGAGTAAATAAAACGCACATTTTCACCACGTCTGCGGAGAGCCCTTGCAACCAAATCAACGGAAATTATTTCCCGGAAATTTCCTATATGGACAGTCCCGGACGGCGTTATTCCGGATGCGCAGGTAAAAACCTCACGGCGGCTTCCGTCTTCAAGAACGCCGCGCTCGCGGATGATTTTTTCGGCGGTTTGATCCGCCCAATGTGATAAATTCTGTTCGCTCATATTCCGTTAAGTATAGCCGATAACGGAAATTAGTACAACAGAGGCGCTATTGCTTTAACCTGTGATACGGTATATCTTTTCACAATGATTACGCGTATAAATCTGACCGTAAATCCAGGCGACACTATAAATGAAAGATTTTTAACCCATGCGGCGGCGAAACAAACGGGTCTCAGCCCCGGTGAAATAAACGCAGTTCATATACTGAAAAAATCTGTCGATGCAAGACGCAAAAACATAAAAATCATTCTGCGCTGCGAAATTTTCGCGGGTGATTCCTTCCCAGGGGAAAACACAGGGACTTTCACCCTGCCGGAATGGAAGGAAGCTGATCCGGCGAAAAGAGTGATAATTGTCGGTTCGGGACCGGCGGGGCTTTTCGCCGCTCTCCGTCTCCTTGAAGACGGGATCACTCCGATTATTGTGGAACGGGGCGCAGACGCGGAAACACGGAAAAAAGATATTGACAAAATCCCGGAAACCCAGCGCATAAATCCGGAGTCAAATTATTGCTTCGGGGAAGGCGGTGCCGGAACTTTTTCCGACGGGAAACTTTACACCCGTTCCGACAAAAGGGGAAGCGTCGCAAAAACCGTGGAGATTTTCTGCGCGCACGGAGGAAGTTCACGGCTTCGGACGGACGCGCATCCCCATATAGGAACGGAGAAACTTCCGGCAATAATAAAAGCTGTCAGACAGACTATAATATCCAGAGGCGGGCAGATAAAATTCCTTACAAAATGCACCGCCCTGCTTACGGATAAAAACGGCGTGTGCGGGATAAAAACCCAGACAGGAGAGGAAATTACCGGCAGGGCTGTCATCCTTGCCTGCGGGCATTCCACATACGATTTATACGGCATTCTGGAAAAAGCGGCGCTTGACCGCGGGCATAAACCGGAGGAACTAATCGCGGCGAAAACCTTTGCGATGGGGGTCAGGGTTGAACATCCCCGGGAATTGATTGACTCCATCCAGTATCACCGGAATAAAATGGAAATGCCCGCGGCGGAATACAGGCTGTCGGCACAGTGCGGGAACCGCGGCGTCTACACCTTCTGCATGTGTCCCGGCGGAATAGTTGTTCCGGCTTCATCTTCGGATGAGGAAATCGTAGTCAACGGAATGTCTCCCTCAGGAAGGGATACCGGATGGTCGAATTCCGCGGTTGTTGTCGAAATAAGGCCGGAAGACATAGGCGCGGAAAACTCTCCCGGAAAAGCACTGCTGTTCCAGCAGGAACTGGGTTTTGAAACGAAAAGACAGGGGGAAGGCCAGCGGGCGCCGGCCCAAAGGCTTACGGATTTCCTTGAAGGAAAACTTTCCTCCTCTTTTCCGGCATCGTCTTATACCCCGGGACTAGTACCTTCAGTTCTGGACACATGGATGCCTGAACATATAATATCAAGATTAAAAGAAGGATTTGAAATATTCGGAAAGAAAATGAATGGATTCATAACATCCGAAGCACTGCTCATTGCAAGTGAAACCAGAACATCCTCCCCGGTGAGAATATTAAGGGACAAGGAAACACTGGAATCCACAGTTCTGCCGGGTCTGTATCCGGCGGGTGAAGGAGCCGGTTATTCAGGGGGAATAGTTTCCTCTGCAATGGACGGCGAAAAATGCGCGGCGAAAATCGCGGAAAAATTTTTTAACACTTGAGGAAAACGCGGGGTTTGGTATAATCTTTTATTACAATCATATCAAGGAGAAAATATGCATATTGTATGTCTCGATCTCGAAGGTGTTCTCGTCCCTGAAATATGGATAGCCTTCTCGGAAGCAGTGGGAATCCCGGAATTAAAAAAAACCACCAGAGATGAACCCGATTATGATAAACTGATGCAGTACCGGCTGGACATCCTCGCAAAAAACAATATGAAGCTCAGCGACATCCAGAAAGTAATTGCTACATTAAATCCTCTGGAAGGCGCAAAGGATTTTCTGGATGAACTGCGGTCCAAAACGCAGGCTGTTATTTTATCCGATACATTCAGCCAGTTTGCGAAACCCCTCATGCAAAAACTCGGCTGGCCCACACTCTTCTGCAATGAGCTTGTCGTCAGCGGCGACGGAAGCGTAACAGGTTATAAACTCAGACAAAAAGACGGGAAGAAAAAAGCTGTCCAGGCGTTCCACAGCATTAATTTCAAGGTTATGGCTTCAGGTGACTCCTACAACGACCTGAGCATGATACTCGAAGCCGATGCGGGAGCTCTTTTCCGTGCGCCTGAAAGTATAAAAGAACAGCATCCTGCCGTACCCGCATTCACCACATATAAAGAACTTCTTGATGCGGTGGACAGGTTCTTATCGGAATGACAGAACCTGCCCGACGGCATATTAATTATGTCCGCAGCCTGAAGAACCGCATGTAGAGGAACCGCAGCTGTCGTCATGGCGGGAACACTGATGCCCGCCGCCATGATGATGGGAGCAGGTTCCTGCGGGGGAATCTTTCAAATCACCGTTGGCAAAAAAGGCCAGGGCTGCTTCCGCTGAACCGCTTTGGCCTGCGATCACAGAAATGCCTCCTGAGGAAAGGGCGTCACGGGCTCCCTGCCCTATTCCGCCGCATACAACGGCATCCACGCCACGGGATTTCAAAAAACCGAACAAAGCGGAATGCCCGCTTTCTCCTGTCTGCTCCACCGTCTGGGAAACAATTTTTTTACCCTCGATTTCCGCAAATAAAAAAGCCGGTGTTTTTCCGAAGTGCTGGAAAATCTCACCTTCATCATAAGTAACGGCTACCTTCATCTTTCTCTCCTGCATCAAATCAATATTATCAGCTTCAGCTTTCTTTTATTTTCTCTACCGCTTTTCCGAGATAATCGGAATCAACATCTTCTATCCTGCCGGAATCGCACAGCTCTGCGAAAGAAGCATTCATCGGAAGCCGGGCAAGAATCTCCAGTCCGTGTTTCCCGGCTATCTTGTCTGAATTACTTGTTCCGAAAATCTCAATCCTCTTTCCGCAGTCGGGGCATTCAATATAGCTCATGTTTTCGACTATACCGTATACGGGTATATTCATCAGAGAAGCCATATTTATGGCTTTTTCAACAACCATTGACACAAGATCCTGGGGCGAAGTCACAACAATAATTCCGTCAACAGGCAGGGACTGGAAAACCGTCAGAGGCACATCGCCGGTTCCCGGAGGCATATCGACAACCATCACGTCTATATTATCCCAGAATACGTCAGTCCAGAATTGCTTGACCGTACCGGCGATAACCGGCCCCCTCCACACAACAGGAGAAGTCTCATCTTCCAGAAGAAGGTTGAGGGACATTACGTCGATTCCCGTTTTTGTCCGGACAGGTTTCAGCAAACCGTTTTCCTCGACAACAGGGGAATTCAAGCCGAACATTTTCGGAACAGAAGGCCCTGTAATATCAGCGTCCAGCATTGCTGTCTTCATCCCGCTGCGGTTAAGGGATACAGAAAGAAGACCGCTGACAAGGGATTTTCCCACCCCGCCCTTTCCGCTTACAACCGCCACAACTTTCTTGACGGAACTGGCAGGATTCAACGCTTCTTTTTCAATTTTAGCCGCCGAACGGGAAGGACAATCTTCGCCGCATGACGAACAATTCTGGCTGCAATTTTCGCTCATGGAAACCTCCTGAATAACATCATCTTTTATTTTCTTTCCCGGTTCCGCCGGATTCATCCTCCACACCGGCACCGGATAATTTTTTCAAAGCCCTGCAATATTTTTTGCACCCGCAGCGTTTATTTCCCCCGACCCTGTAAGAACCGCCTTCTATACGTATCTCCCTTCCATTCACCAGAGCGGAAGCGATATTGAAACGGGCTGAATATAAAACCCGCTGGAATGTTCCGCGGGAAATTCCCATTCTGCCGGAAGCCTCGCACTGGCTTAAATGCTCAAGGTCGCACAACCGCACAGCCTCCAGTTCCTCCACAGTTATAACGACAGGGGCGGAACATGTTTCCTGCTCTTCGCCCGGAAAGAAACTCCGGCAGCGGGGTTCTGAAAAAACGAAACGGCATTTGCGTACAGGCGGCATACTTTAAATATATGTGCATATGCACATAAAGTCAACATCACGGAGCAAAATATTGACAACAAATAAAAAAAATGGGACTCTGTAGGCTCATGGACAAAGAGAATTTTGAAAAAAGACGCAGCCCCAGATTCAATGTTTTCCTGAAAGCTATAGCGGAAAAAATTTCCCAGTTTTCAGGCACTCTGGAAGATATAAGCGAAAGCGGATGCAAGGTTCGTTTTCCTAAAACGGATGTATTTGACATGGACGAGGAATATTCAATGACTGTTTTCCCTCAGCCGAATTCAAACTTCAACGACTTCAACCTGCTTGTAAAACCCTGCTGGACAAAACAGACAACAGACGAAACGCTCATAGGATTTCATGTTTTACACTCGCCCGGTTACAAACAGTTTTCAAATTATGTAGCATCCTTCATAGCGAAGATGGCACAGCAAAACGAAAGAGAAGACTAAAACTCTTTTTCAAAATCACTTTTTTGTGTATACTTTTTCATATGACGAAAGAATCAGCCGCAATTCAAAAAACAATAAAAGCCTTCAGGAAAGCTGTTTACAATCAAAAGCTTCCGGTAGCTGCCATACGGAAGAATTTTGACGCGCTTTTGGGGAATCCTATTTTACCCAATAATATTGACCGGGAAGAAATTTCGATAAATAAAATCCAGACTGATATTCTTATTCCGGAACTGGCCGTTGAGAATTTCACGATTTTATATGCCCACGGAGGAGGTTTCATCACCGGCTCCCGGTATGCATACAGGAATTTTTGTTCTTCCCTTGCCCATGAAACAGCATGCCGGCTGATTCTTCCGGAATACCAACTCGCTCCGGAACATCCCTATCCGACGGCCCTCGAAAATTTGTACTCAGTGTTTTCATACCTGATAAAAAACAATGTAAGCCCAGGTTCTGTTATTTTTGCAGGTGACGGAGCGGGAGCCAATCTGGTGCTTGCGCTAATCCACTACTTGAAATCAAAAAACCTGAAAATTCCCGCGGCACTGATTCTTTTTTCACCATGGACGGACATCTCAAATACAAACCGCAAAAAAAATAAAAAGTCCGCCGATCCGGTATTTACAAATGAAATATTAACAGGACAGGCGCTGCAATACACTTTTGAATCCAATTTCACCAACCAGTATGTATCACCTATAGCGGGTGATTTGACGGATTTTCCACCCATGTATATACAATGCGGCTCATGCGATCTTCTTCTTGAAGACACCATGAAGCTCGGAGAAAAGGCAGCGGAATGCGGTGTTGACGCCACAACTGACATCAGATCAGGCATGTGGCATCTTTTCCAGGCTTTTGATTCCGTAACACCGGAAGCGAGGCTGGCGGTAAAAGATACAGGCGAATGGGTCAGGAAACTTCAAAAGAGGATTTTAATGGATGACGGAAACCAGGAAAACTGAAATCACCGCAATGTCCATTCCGGAGCTGGTGAGTCCTGCGGGAAACCTTGAAAAGCTCACTTACGCATGGGAGTATGGCGCTGACGCGGCGTATATCGGCATAGGGAATTTCTCGCTCAGAACCAGAGCCGATAACTTCACTGGAAATGATTACCAAAGCATAAAAGAGCTCAAGGAAAAATATCTTTCAAAGGGAATTCAAAAAAAACTTTTCTGCGCATTGAATATATCCTTTCACAACAACGACATAAAAAAATTCGAAAATGCAATCCCCTATTTCAAAAATTATCCTTTTGACGCATTCATTATTCAAGACATAGGGCTTGTGGAAACAATTAAAAAGAATTTTCCTGAAGCCGGGCTTCATTTAAGCACACAGGCCAACTGCATCAACAGCAACGCCGTAAAAATGTACAAATCGCTTGGCTTTTCCCGCATAGTACTCGGAAGGGAGACCCCCATAGACGAAATAGCTGAAATAAAGAATGCAGAACCTGAAATGGAGCTGGAATGTTTTGTGCACGGAGCAATGTGCATAGCCTATTCAGGACGCTGCCTTTTAAGCGCATATATGTCCGGACGCAGCGCAAATTCCGGCAACTGCGCGCACTCCTGCAGATGGGACTGGAAACTGTATGCGGAAGAAAAAGAACGCCGCGGGGAATTTTTCCCGGTGGAGCAGACGGAAAGCTACACATCGGTTTTTTCCTCCAAAGACTTATGCATGATAGGACATCTGCCGCAACTTATGGACGCAAAGGTTGATGCATTCAAAATAGAGGGGCGGATGAAAAGCCTTTATTACACAGCCATGACCGTGCAGGCTTACAGAAAAAAGATCGATGCAATCGCCGGACTTATTCCGGAAGGGGAATCCCGTTTATTTGAAAAAGAACTGTACAATGTCCCCCACAGGGAATTCTGCACCGGTTTTTATTTTTCAAGGGATGAGGCGGACAAAACAACTTCAGGGCAGACTTCCGCCCCTTACAAAATGGCGGGAACCATAGGAAAGGAAATAAAACCTGCTTTCCTGAAAACCCATGAACCGGGAACAGCCTTTTTTGAATTCTTCCCCCTCAACAAAATAACAGCGGGCGAAAAGCTGGAATTCATAGGGCCCGGGGTTCCGGCCGAAGAGGACGGCGAATACGTTTTCCTTGACAGCGCCACCGGGGAAAAACTGGAATGGACGGATCACATGCATCCGTGCATAATCCGCACTTCAAAAAAAATAGGTGAAAGGTTTATCGTCAGAACAGGTTCATTTTGACAAACTGTCCACGGCAAGACTGATAGCGCTGGCGGTTCCCTCCATATCTATTGTGTTCAAAATGGCTATATGGAAAACGGCTGATTCCAGCAGGCTGTAAAAAAGATTGTTCGCGTCTTTTATTGAAACCCCGGAAAATTCACCCTGTTGCTGTCCCTTTATCAGGATCTGGGAGAAAATATGGCGCCAGCGTAAAGTGCGGCGGCGGATTCTTGTCTCAGGATCCTTGCCGGTTTTCTGGAGCTGGAGAAGATAAGTGAGGATAACAGTAAGAAGCCGTCTGTGGTCCGAACACGTCTTTACAATTGAAAACAGCACAGCCTTCAATAATTCCGCATTGGAAGGAAAATCGGAAGCCATTACTTTCTTCAAATGCTGTTCCACCTTCGCGGTAAACTGCTTTATGCTCCAAGTGAAAATCTCACGTTTATCCTTGAAATAATGATAAAGGGTTGTCCTTGTTATACCGCACCTGTCGGCGATTTTTTGAAAAGTCACATCGGCATAACCTTCTTCCGCAAAAACAGACAAAGCTTTTTCCAGAATTTCAATCTTTCTTTTTTCATGCTCAACAACAACAGCCATAAATTCATTTCTCCAGTTGCTTTTTCATATAAGCGTAAAAAAAACTTTCAAGTCTGCCGCTTTTAAATTTACGCTTGGAATCGGCCTTCATACCAAAATCATTTTCAAAATCGTCTTCAGAACAAATGAAACCACAGGACCAGTTCTCAAAATTACTGCGCAATACAGCCATCTGCTTATAAAGTTCCGAAGCTTCCTCCCTGGATCCAAGCCTGATTCCGTAAGGAGGATTGGAAAGAAGAAGGCCGCTTTCATGGGGCGGCTTCAATGTTGAAAAATCAGAAACAAAAAAGTTCGGACGGACTATCTTTTCCGCCCGGCCTATTTTCTGCATGGCCGCCCCCGCGGCGGAAAAAGCCCTCTCCGCATTGGATTCAGCCGCAGCGACAGCACCCGGATCAATGTCGCTGCCGGAGACACGCACCAGGCAGTCTGTGCGCACAGCATCCGCCGCTTCCGCCCTGAGTTCTGCAAGCAGGGAAGCGCCCTGACCGTCAAGAAAAAAAGGCAGCGTCTCAAAACTGAACCGGCGGGCCAAACCGGGGGCTATGTTACAGGCAAAGAGAGCGGCTTCTATCGGTATTGTACCAGAACCGCAAAAAGCGTCATGCAACGGAAGTTTCCGTCTCCATGCCATTACATGCAGGATGGAAGCCGCAAGAGTTTCCCGCAAAGGAGCAATCCCGCCGTCCCTGCGGTATCCCCGCCGGTAAAGAGGCTCGCCGGATGTATCAAGCAGGACAAAAACCCGGTTGTTTTCAATGTACAGCCTGATGTTCCTCTGCTCCCCGGTTTCAGGAAGAGTATTCATATGCCATGCGGTTCCTAAACAATCAAAAAGCGCTTTATGGGCGACACTCTGAACCGAATGCTCGGAATTAAGTTTACTTTTATTTATGCGGACCTTGTCAATTACGGGACGGACGTCTTTGCTGAAAAAATCAAACCATCTGACACGCCTCATGCCCTCATATAAATCATCAAAATTAAAGGCGGGAAAAGAAGCCGTTTCAATATACACCCGGTCGGCGGTACGCAGCCACAGGTTCGCCCGTACAAGAGCCTTAAGCTCCGCGACGGAAAGAAATCCCCGGAACCAGCGTCCGTCTTTCACATAAGCGGGGGATCCCGTTTCCCCACGGGTATCACCGTCGTCATGAGATGGAACAGTAAAAGACACACGGCCGGAATATCTTCCGGCTGGAGAAAATCCGGTATGCTCCAATTCATTGGAAAGTATTTTCTCCGCACCGAGAGCGCACAAAGCTGTAAAAACCGTCATACCGGAAGTATACAACATTTTCACAAAAAACGTAAATATGCAAAGTCATGCTGTTCCCGGATTATTCCGGCGGCTATCCGGCTATTTCTTCCAGAACGAAGGGAAAAAGAACATCAGAATCGTGTACAGCTCGAGGCGGCCGGCGAGCATCGCGAACGAAAACCACCATTTCGCCCACGCAGGGAAAAAGCCGTAATTGCAATCTGGCGCGACATTGCCGAATCCGACGCCGATATTCCCCACAACCGTCAATGCCGCCGTGCACGAAGTGATGACGTCATTGCCGGCGGCGGCACAGACCAGCGCCGTCACCGCAAGCAGCAGAAAATACAGGAACACGAACGCCGAAACCGAATTGATAATCTCGGGCTTTATCGTGTGGCCGTCCGCCCGCACATTGTAGATTCCCGAAGGATGGAGCGTCCGCTTCAGCTCGCAGGAAAGCCCCTTCCCCATTATCGCCCAGCGGATTATCTTTATTCCGCCGGCGGTCGATCCGGAACACGCGCCCGTGAACATCAGAAGCACGATAATCATCTGTGCGAACGCTGGCCAATGGTGGTACATGGCCGACGCAAAGCCGGTCGTCGAAACCGTCGTTATCACCTGGAACATTCCGTGGCGGATACTGTCGGCGGCGGACATCCCGGAAGAAAACAGCGGGACAAATATCGCGGCGGACGAAATGACGAAAAGAAGCAGGAAGGCCTTCAGCTCGGTGTTCTGCGAAACGTCCTGGAACTGGCGCGTCAAAAGCTTGTAATACAGACTGAAATTCACGGACGCGAGCAGCATGAATACAATGCAAATCCATTCGACGGCTGCGGATTCGTACCATATTATCCCGACGTTTTTTGACGAAAACCCGCCCGTCCCGAGCGTGGAGAAACTGTGCATCACGGAATCCAGAAACGGCATTCCGGCGGCGCACAGCAAAACGACCTGCAGAGCCGTGAGCGCAATGTAGATGAGCCACAGCCATTTCGCCATGACGGTTATTTTCGGACTGAATTTGCTTTTCTCCGGACCGGTCGTCTCCGCCTTTATGAGCTGGAAACCGCCGACGCCGAGCAGCGGAAAAATCGCCACCGTCAGACCGACAATTCCCATGCCGCCGAGCCAGTGCGTCTGGCACCGCCAGAAATTGATTGAAACCGGCAGATCCTCGACGCTTTCAGACGCGGTGATTCCGGTCGTCGTAAATCCGGAGACGCTCTCAAAAAACGCGTCCGTAAGCAGCGGGAATGCGCCCGAAATGAAAAGCGGCATGGCCCCGAGAAAACCCGCGGACAGCCACGCAAATGCGACAAGAAAAAAACCGCCGCGCATCGTCATCGGAATTTTCCGCGCCCTGTCTACCGCGCAGAAAAAAACCGCGAATACGCACACAACCGCAAACGGGGCGGCGAACGAAAAAATCACGTCGGTTTCCCCGCATACGACGGCGACAATCACCGGGAATACAAACGTCGAAGCGACAATCAGGAGAAGCAGAAAAAGAATCCTGAAAAACGACAGAACGCTCATACCTTGCTTCCGCCGAAGAACTGGAGGATTTCGTTCGATTCTTCCTCGTGGACGATGAAAATCACGCTGTCCCCTGATTCTATCATCGTGTCGCCGACGGGGATTTCATAGCCGCCGCCCTTTTTGACAAGCAGCACGAGGAAGACGCCGGAACGCGCGACATCCTTCAGCAGTTCGCCGCATACGGGCGCGTCCTGCGGGATGACCGCCTCCACGATTTCCAAGTCGCCCTCCGCGAACGTATGGACGGACTGGACCGCCTTGCCGCGCAGGTGTCCGAGAATCGTATCGACGACCGTTTCCTTTATCGGGACGGCGACGTCGCTGCCGATGCTCCTCGCGATGGAAGCCATCGTAGCACTGCCGACAAGACTTATCGTCTTCCGGACGCCGAGCGCCTTGAAATAGGAAGAGGTCACCATATTCAGCTCGTGGTTCCTCGTGACGCTGATAATCAAATCGAAATCCGCGAGCCCTTCCTCGGCGATGAACGCCTCGTCGGTGATGTCCGCGTTGAAAACATGCGCGTCAGGGAAACGCTCGGACGCGCTCTTCGCCAGATCGGTGTTCTTGTCGATGAGCGAAATCGACGGCGAAGAAGACCCGCGGAACGGCCGGAAGAATTTGCCGGAACTGCGGCTCCTGCGCTTCTCGAAAATCTGCTCCACAATCTGGCTTCCGATTCTTCCCGCACCGACAACCGCGACGTTTTTTATCGGAACCGGCTCGAAGCCCGCCATACGGAAAATATCCGGGAGGTTCTCTTTCCCCGCAAGGATCCCGATGCGGTTGCCCTCCCGCAAAACCGTGTCGCCGGACGGGATGAACGCCTCGTCATCATTTTCGACATAGCACAGAATGAATTCGCTTTTCGCCGCGCGCCGGACGTTCTGGACCGTCGCGCCGTCGAACGGACTGCGTTCCCCAATCGAAACGGAGACGAGCACAAAATCCGAGTCCTCGAACTGGAGCACCTCGTTCACCGCACCGTGGAAAACGGCGTCGCAGATGACGGAGGCGACCTCGCTGTCGGGATGAACCATATAATCGATGCCGTACACAGGGCGCGCGCCTTTCCAGGAGGCGGCCGTTTCTTTGTCGGGATAATATTCCTCGTTGCGGACACGGGCGACTTTGAGGACGGACGGATAGACGGAATCGACGAGCGAACAGGTTATCATATTCACCTCGTCGGACTCGGTGACGGCAATCATTGCGTCGGCGTCCTCGATGCCGACTTTTTCCAGCACATCAAGGTCATTGCCTTTCGCCTGGACGACCATGCAATCAAGGCGGCTGTCAGCCTGCCGCACGGCATCGGCGTCGTTGTCTATCAACACGACATCGTTTTTGTCATCGATCAGCCGTTTGGCAAGCTGGAAACCGGTCAGGCCGGCACCAATCACAACAAACTTCATGATTACGCCATTGTAACATCAAGAATTAGTAACTTCAAGTGGTGTGGAAATTTCATGTTGAAAATCAATTTTTTTTTTAGTATATTTTATAAATGATATATTTTGGAGAAGAATGCGGAAAAAAAACGCAGCAGAACGAGTCACGGCAGGATGACCTTGAAAAAAAATTCCTGGAAACCAGGCAGCTCCTGTTATCCGGCGAAATAGATAAAGACCTTTCCGAAAAAATAGTCCGTCAGCTTTTTGTCCTGGAAGCTGATTCTTCCAAACCGATAAAACTTTTCATCGATTCTCCCGGAGGCGATGTGGACGCAGGATTCGCAATCTTTGACGTCATCCGTTTTATCGACGCCCCCGTCATTACAATCGGGATGGGGCTTGTCGCAAGTGCGGCGGCGCTTGTTCTCCTGGCTACACCCGGGGAACGCAGGTTCGGGTTTCCGAACAGCCGGTACCTCATACACCAGCCTTTGTCCGGAATAAAGGGTGTCGCCACGGAAATAGAGATACATGCCCGTGAACTGGAAAAAATACGGATTGACATAAACCGGCTTATTTCCGAGGAAACGGGGCAGCCCCTGGATAAGGTTTCAAAAGACACGGACAGGGACTGCTGGATGGACTCCACCGCAGCCCTGGATTACGGGCTTATATCAAAAGTTGTCCGCTCACGCAAAGAGCTCAAGTAAGTCTCCTGCAAAACCAACGCAGGCATCAGGACCGGCTTCCAAAAGTTTTTCCTTCGCGGAATACCCGTTCAGTACTGCACAGCTCATGCAGCCGAAGTTCCTGCCGGCCAGAATGTCCTGGGGGGAATCTCCGGTCATGAGGACGTCGGAAGGAGTGAAATTTCCGGTTCCCGCGGCCTTATTCACTTCGGAAAGGGCAGCCTCAAGCCCGTCGGGCGCGGGCTTTGCCTTCCCTGCGTTTTCCGGACCGATGACAGAAGTCAAATACGGTGAAATACCGAGCTTTCCGGAAATAATCCGGGTCGTAGACAGGGGTTTGTTCGACACAACGGCGGCGTAAGCCCCGGCAGCCTTTATCGCCTGAAGCAGCTCCATAACCCCGGGGAAAAGGGTTGTCCGGATCACCGCGTGGTTATTGTAATAATCCTTGTACCAAAGAAGCCTGCTGTCAATATAACTGTCGGTAAGAATTTCCTTCTTTTCCTCCCCGGCGGAAGCGGAAAAAGCCCTCAGGATAAGCTTTCTTGCCCCGTCCCCTACAAAAGAACAGAGCTGTTCCTCCGGCAACTCCGGGAAACCTGAAAAAGACAAAGCCGCGTTGACGGAGGAAGCGATATCTGAAATTGAATCCGCCAAAACACCGTCAAAATCGAACATAAAAACCCGTTTTGAGGAAAATGCCTTCAAAACCTCCGGGGAAGCCGATATTCCGGGAAAATTCCTGCTTGAATTCATACAAAAACAATTGCAAAAAAAACAAAAGTTTTCAATATGTTTTGAAAACTATAGTCCGGTATGCTAAAATCAAGGCATGGATTTCAAATTAACCCCGGAAATTACAGAAAACATAATTTTCTGCATGGAAAACCAAAAAGACATATTCCTTTTCGACACAAAACAAAAAACCTGCATACATGCAGGAGAAGCGGAGGAAACTGACAGTGAAAACCTTCTCCCGCTGCCGGAATGGACACCTGTCCACGGATTCAAGCTCATGGAGGAATTCACGGGGACAGTGAAAAATCCCGTCATCAGGAAAAAACTGAGGGAAACAATTTCCACCCGGGCCGGAGTTTTCAAACGTTTCAGGCAGGTGCTGGCGGAATACCCGGAAT
This sequence comes from uncultured Treponema sp., assembly GCA_949300145.1. Classification (GTDB taxonomy): domain Bacteria; phylum Spirochaetota; class Spirochaetia; order Treponematales; family Treponemataceae; genus Avitreponema. The sequence continues at coordinate 146,188 of CASGDA010000001.1, forward strand.
TTGAAAGCGCCTGGAGGATTTTCAAAAAAGAACGGCTGAAAAAGACCGTATACAGCTGGTATCAAACAATAAGTCTGGCGAAAGAGCTGTCCGAACTGGGGGAAGAGCCGGAAGAAACCTACGAAATCCTGCGCAACGATTTTATATTCAGCTTCTGCAGGCCTTCTCCGGATTTTCTGGACAACCTGCGGACTGTTTTATCCGGAAAAGACGGCGGACCCGCGGAGAAAGACAACCCGGAACCGGAAGAGATAATCATCGAAGGGTTCTCCGAGGTCATAGAAAGAACCCCGGAACTGTTCAGACAGGCGGCTTCAGGGCTTTTTTACAGATTCGTATCAGGGAACCCCGGGAACATGGAAATTTTCTATGCGGAAACCCCCGCGTCGGAAAAAGCCGGCGCAGTGCTCACGGAATCCTTCTATGGAGAAGACAAAAAAGGAAGGAAAATCCAGGTTGTCACAGCCGCGGCGGTAAAAAAAGAATTCAGGGGGATGGGGGTTTTTTCCCAGCTACTGGAGACGGTAAAAAATTCCGCTGAGGGACACGGAGGCAAAGCCGTGTGTTTCATGCCCTTCACCAGCCCTTTTTTGCTTCCCCTGCTGAAAAGACTCGGAATGCCGGCGGATTTACCGACAGAACCTGATGAGGACATATTTCTTTAATTTTATTTTAAGATTTTAAACTCTTCACCTTCCAAGCATTGAGAAAGTTTTCCTTTTGTGCAATACTATAAGAATGAGGAGTCCAAATGAAATCCAAAGAAAACAGAGAAGCAACTGAGGCTCAAATCAATGATTTTTTAAAAAATGCAGTCAGCCAAATCCGTACAGCGGAAGATCCTTATGAATTGAATGAATACAGGAAAATTTTCCGGAGGAATGTTCCTTTTTCACTGCGGTCATATTTTGCCGCCTATCTTTTAAGATATATAGCAGAAGGTAAACCGCTTCCCGGTATCCAGTCCCTGGACCGGGGAAAATTCAGGGACAGGCAGGAACGCTTTCAGGGGAAAAACCACGGGAAACCCGACAGAAAGGGCAAAGCGGATAAAATAAAGCCTGATTTTCAGGAAACGGCCGGATTATCCGAAGCCGTCAAGCGCGATGAAAAGCCGGCCTTTGATAATTCCCATCCTGTTCTGCCGGAAGAAGCGTCTTCCACGCTTTTTATCAGCATAGGAAAAAACCGCAGGGTATTTCCCCGCGACATTATTTCCCTCATCCTTCAGAATGTGGAAATGGACAGGGACCATATCGGTGATATAAGGATTCTTGACAATTATTCCTTCGTCCAGGTCATCACTGAAGACGCTGAAAAAATAATAGCCGCCCTTTCGGATTTTGAATACAGGGGAAAAAAACTCAATATAAGCTATTCCCGGAAAAAAACGGATGAATCCGGCTCATTCCAGGAGGCTGCGGCGGAATCAGCTGAAACCGTAGGAGAAACGGAAGCCGTACCGGAGACTCCGTAAAAGCCCGGGGCTTCCGGCTGTCAGCTCAGGGGAATAAAATTCCCGACGATGAGCAGAAAAGCGATTATATTCACTGCGACGCCGGTGATTTTAACGGCCACAGCCGGAAGCTTTAAATCAGGCTTCCCGGACAACATAGAAGCTGACGCCAAAGTGAAAAAAAGCCCCGGAGGACAATACGGAATGGCTCTGCCGAATACCGCCGCCAGAGCTGTGAGCGCCGCCGCAAAATTCTCCCCATGCCTGATAAAGAACAGGAAAAAAATGAATTCAATGAAGGCTCCGGAGGCGATTAAAAACGGCTTCGCAGGACTTTCCGCCCTGGCAGGCACAGAAAGTTCCGGCAGAGACCGGGCTCCGGAACCGGAGGGAGAGGGGTTGAAAAGCACGCACATTCCCCTGCGGCGGACAATACGCGGAGAACCGGGGATTTTATGCTTACCGGAATATTTTATCTCAGCGGGGGACTTGAATCCGGCCGGGGGAATGTAAAAAGCCTCCAGCCCGTGCGGAAGGGACAAAAACAAGCGCCAGGGAATCTTTTTCGGACATTTGCCGTCAACCAAAAAGAAAACCATTGATGAGGGGGAAACGGAAATCAAACTGCCGGAAGAGGATTCCAGCACCAGCTTCCCCCCTGAGAACCCGGAAACGCAGGTATGTACACCGGATGAGATACCTTCCCGCTGCAGAATGCTGATTCTCCTCAAAAGGATTTTCCTGTAAAAAAAATTAAAAACCGTAGGAAGAATCCCGTAAAACAGGACCGCAACCGGTAAAATTAAAAGTAACCAGCTTATCATAAAGCTCCTTTAAAGATATAGCAAATCCATGCGAATAACCAATATAGTAACAGGCCCTATCTCAACAAACACATGGATTCTCCCCCTTGCCGGTAAATCAGCGGCGGTTATTGATCCGGGAGGAAACTACAGTGATATTGTATCACATATTTCCGCTCTTGGGCTGAAACCTGAAATTATTTTGTTAACCCACGGGCATTTTGACCATATAGCGGCCCTTCCGGAACTGAAAAAAAACTTTCCCGGCATAAAAACAGGCATAAATAAAAAAGATGCCCATTGTTTAGGCAAAGACGCCCCTGAATTCCATAAAAAAACGCTAGGTACAGATATCGGATTCTTATACCCCCTGAATCCCGGATGGATAAACAACCTTCCGGAACCGGATTTCTTTCTGGAAGAAGGCCCGGCACCGGAAATCCCGGAATACGGCGGTCTCCTGGAAGGGTGGGAAATAATCCACACACCGGGACACACGCCGGGTTCAGTCTGCATATACAACAAAGACCGGAACATCCTGTTTTCAGGGGACACACTCTTCTGTGGCGGGATAGGAAGGACAGATCTTCCCGGAGGAAACTGCAGTCAGCTTGAATCCAGCCTGAAAAAGCTGGCGGGACTCAAACCGGAAACCATCGTTTTTCCCGGGCACGGAGGCACAACCACCATAAAGGATGAGTTCATTTCCTGAATATAAACTGCGAAATATTTTGACAAACAAAAATTTATGCCTTATCCTGAATTCAGAATTATTCATCATATCCATCTAATTCGGAGGTATGATCATGGTAACTTTTTTTATTGCCCTAATCCTGCTGATTGCTGGATTTTTTACTTACGGCAAACTGATTGAAAAAGTTTTCCAAACAGATGCAGGCAGAACCACTCCTGCCGTCGCCCATCCGGACGGGGTTGACTTCGTCCCCATGAAAACCTGGCGTATTTTTTTGATACAGCTTTTGAACATCGCCGGACTGGGGCCTATTTACGGAGCGCTTGCCGGAGCATGCTGGGGTCCCCGTGTGTATTTGTGGATTGTTCTGGGAAGCATTCTCGGAGGAGCTGTCCATGATTTCCTTTCAGGTATGATGAGTGAACGCCAGGACGGCGCTTCGGTCTCCGAGATTTCATACAGTTACCTCGGAAACATCGTCGGAAACATCATGCGTGTGTTTTCGGTCATACTGCTCCTGCTAATAGGAGTGAACTTCTCGGTCGGGCCCGCCGCCCTCATAGGAATGCTCACCCCTGAATGGATGAATACTAATTTCTGGCTTATAATCATACTTATATATTACTTCTGCGCGACATTCCTTCCCGTAGATAAAATCATCGGAAAACTGTATCCGGTCTTCGGCGTATGCCTGATCATCATGGCGGCGGGCGTGCTCGGCGGGCTGATCGTCAGCGGACGAATGATGAACCTTCCCGAAATGACAGCGGCCATGTCCATCCAGCATCCGGACGGAACCCCTGTCTGGGCGATGATGTTCGTCACCGTGGCGTGCGGCGCGGTCTCAGGATTCCACGCAACGCAGTCCCCGATTATGGCGCGCTGCATCACCAACGAGAAGGAAGGACGTATCGTTTTCTACGGCGCGATGATAGCGGAAGGCGTGATTGCGCTCATCTGGGCCGCCGCGGGCGTCGCGTTCTATGAAGGTGTCGGACCGCTCAATGAAGCGTTGAAAGCCCTTGGACAGGGATCCGTGGTTTATACAATATGCCAGAACCTTCTCGGGCCTGTCGGAGCGGTTCTCGCGATGATCGGGGTAATCGCCTGCCCCATAACGTCAGGCGACACAGCGCTGCGTTCCGCACGCCTCACAATAGCGGACTGGTTTAAAATCGACCAGAAATCGCTGAAAGCGCGCCTTTTCATGTCCGTGCCGATACTCGTGATTGTAGCGCTGGTCGGTCAGCTTCCGTTCCAGGTTGTGTGGAGGTATTTCTCCTGGTCAAACCAGACACTTGCGATGATTGTCCTTTGGACGGGAGCGGCGTATCTGTACCGCCACGGCTTCCCTCCGCTGGCGTGCTTCATGGCGGGTATCCCCGCGACATTCATGTCCGCCGTCTCCATGACATATCTGATGCAGGCGCCGGAATGCTTCCGTCTGCCCGTCTCCATCGCATATCCTGTGGGAATCGTGTTTGCCCTCGTGTGTCTCGCAATCTTCTGCTGGAGGGTCATCTACCTGAAAAAAGACGAAACACTTAAATCGCCTGCGGTATAACGTATAATCAAAAGAAAAGCCTGTTAAGCCCGCATAAAATGCGGGCTTTTTTATAAACCTGAAAGTTAAACCTGAAAATGAATTAATCATTTGAGAATTTTCCCGCTTTGGTTTAATATTCTTCCGGAGGAACCTATGAACATAACAGTGAAACAATATGGACCGGAATATACGCATGACGCCGCATGCATATGGAATAAAATTGTGGAAGAGGGTACAGCTTTTCCTCAGATGGAAATCCTTTCGGATGAAGCCGCCCATAAATTCTTTTCGGAACAATCATTTACAGGCATAGCGATGGACGGAGAAAAACCGGCAGGCCTTTACATCCTGCATCCCAACAACGTGGGAAGATGCGGACACATATGCAACGCCAGTTATGCAGTCCGCGGGGATTCCCGAAGGAAAGGCATAGGTGAAATACTTGTCGCCCATTCAATCGCCAAGGGGAAAGAACTGGGATTCAGGATACTTCAATTCAACGCCGTCGTCACTACAAACAAGGCGGCCCTCTACCTTTATGAAAAACTGGGGTTCACAAAACTGGGGACAATCCCCGGAGGCTTTTTAATGAAGGACGGACGGTACGAAGACATCATCCCCCATTACAAGGTTTTATAGCGGGAATATATAAAACGGAGGACAGTAAACAACAAACCGTCCTCCGTCATGACAAATTTTCAGGATGATGCCGTCCGTCAGGAAATTGATGTCACTTTATAATTCTGGGCTTCCACGGCTTTCTTCAAATCCTCATCTGAAACATCGGAGCTTAAAGTAACCTCCGCGGATCCACTCTCATGGCTTACCGAAGCCGAGTCAACTCCGGACAGAGACTCAAGGGCTTTTTTCACACGCCCCTCACAGTGACCGCACATCATACCTTCGATTTTAAGGGTTTTAGTCATAATCTTTTCCTCCTCATATATATCGGACTGTTTTTTGCCGTCAGAAATCAATCCGTCAACCGAAACCAAATCAACCGGCTTCCCGTGTTTTTTATCATGCCTTGAATCATACAGATTAAACCAGTTTAACCGCAGGGCATTGCTTACAACACAGAAACTTGAAAGGCTCATGGCCGCGGCCGCGAACATCGGATTCAAAGTCCATCCGAAAACAGGAATCCATACACCGGCTGCAAGGGGGATTCCTATAATGTTATAGAAGAAAGCCCAGAACAAATTCTCATGTATATTCCTAAGGGTGGCCCGGCTCAACCGGACGGCGGCCGGCACGTCAAGGAGACTGTTTTTCATTAAAACCACTTCCGCCGCATCCACCGCGACATCGGTTCCCGCGGCGACAGCTATTCCCATGTCGGCGCGCATCAGGGCAGGCGCGTCGTTTATCCCGTCACCGACCATGGCGACTTTTCCGGCTTTTTTCAGGGAACGGATAACGGATTCCTTGCCGTCAGGCAAAACTTCCGGTATGATTCCGTCAACTCCCGCGGTTTTACCAACAGCACCTGCGGTCCGGCGGTTGTCGCCTGTCACCATTACGGATACCAGCCCCATGTTCCTCAGCTGGGACACGGCCTCGGCGCTGTCCTTCTTTATGATGTCCGCCACGGAAATCATGCCGAGGAATTTGCCGTCCCTACTGAAAAACAGAGGCGTCTCGCCTTTTTCAGCGGACTTCACCGCCTGTTCCGATATTAGGCGGGGAATTTCAACCTTCCCGGATATGAAATTGTAATTTCCACCCTCCGTTTTTTTTCCGCCGATAAAAGCTGAAAGCCCGTTCCCCGGCAAAGCCTTGAAATCGGAGGCATCCGCAAGCGAATCCACGGAATTGTTTTCCCCGTAATAATTCAAAACAGCTTTCGCCAGGGGGTGCTCACTTTTTTTTTCAAGGGAAGCCGCGGCGAAAAGCAACTCAGATTCCGTCACGCCATCCGCAGGATACAAGCCGGTGATCCCGGGCTCGCCTCTGGTTATCGTGCCGGTCTTATCAAGCGCGACAATTTTAATCCTTCCCGTCTCTTCCAAAGCGGCGGCGGTTTTAAACAAGATACCATGCCGGGCGCCGACACCGTTACCGACCATAACGGCCACAGGAGTCGCAAGCCCAAGGGCGCAGGGACAGCTTATCACCAGAACCGACACAGCCCTGGCGAGGGCGAATCCGACCGGTTGCCCGGCTAAAAGCCAGCAGCAAAGAGTAACAACCGCAACCGCAATAACAACGGGAACAAAAACACCGGAAACCTTGTCGGCGACTTTTGCAATCGGAGCCTTGGTGGCAGCGGCGTCGCCCACCATCTTTATTATCTTTGCCAAAGCGGTATCCGTACCCACATTGACAGCCTCGCACTTTATAAAACCGGATTGATTCATTGTTCCGGCGGAAACAAAATCCCCGGCGGCCTTGTCCACAGGAATACTCTCGCCGGTGAGGGCAGACTCGTTGACGGCGCTCTCCCCGTCAATCACCCTGCCGTCCACGGGAATACTTTCACCGGGACGCACCGTGAAAACATCTCCTTTAAGCACCTGGGAAACGGGGATTTTAATTTCCGTCCCGGAGCGTATAACCGATGCGGTCTTGGGGGCCAGCTTTATAAGATTTTTCAGGGCGTCAGTTGTTTTCCCCTTGGACACGGATTCCAGCAGTTTTCCCACTGTTATTAAAGTCAGAATCATTGCGGCGGATTCAAAATACAAATCATGTACAAAATGGGCGGCGGCGGAATTCCCGCCGTTTGAAACCGCGATAATCATTGCAAAAACGATGCATGTGCTGTACCCGAAGGCTGATGCCGCCCCCAAAGCGACAAGGGTGTCCATATTGGGAGCCCCGTGCATGACACCCCGGACACCTGAAATGAAAAATTTCTGGTTTATAATCATAACGGCGGATGTAAGAATCATCTGCACAAGGGCGGCGGCGGCATAATTTGAAGCCATCCATCCGGGGAGATACCAGCCGAACATTGAATGCCCCATCGAAACATACATCAGGGGAACAAGGAAACACAACGAAGAAACCAGGCGTTTCTTCAAAACGGAAACCTCATTATCCTGAGGGGAAAATCCGGCGGAACCGGATGATTCTCCGCCGGCATCCGCGGCCGCATTTCCGGAAGGAGAATCATCTTTCTTTTCCGCCGTATATCCGGCTTTTTCAACAGCGGCGATAATTTCCCCGGGGGAAGCGGTTCCCTCAACCCCCATGGAATTTGTCAAAAGACTCACCGAGCAGGACTCGACCCCCGGCAGTTTGGACACCGCTTTCTCAACCCTTGCGCTGCAGGCGGCGCAGGACATTCCTTTTACAGTATATTGTTGCATGACGATAACAATATACTTCTTTTTCTTTTATTTGGCAATCTTATTGAACGCAAAAATTATCTCATCAAGCGCTTCTTTTTTACCGGCCTTAAGCTCCTTCCAAACGCAGGAATCCACATGGGAAGTAAGAAGTATGCGGCTGACACTGTTAAGGGCTGATGTGGCGGCGGCAATCTGAACCATAATGTCAGGACAGAAAACATTTTCCTCCACCATCTTCCTTATACCTCGTATCTGACCCTCAATTCTATTCAACCGGTGCACTAAATCCTTAAGCTCCTTATCCGGTCTGGATTCACTCTGGAAACAATTCCTTTTCGCCTTTGCCATAAAATTCTCCTCAAAAAAGTAAAAGTAGTACAGGTATAAAACCAAACCAATGCACTATAATTATATATCATTTAAAACATCATGTTTAGAGATTACAAAATAGTTTTTCATTTTTGTTACAAATAATGGAACTAAATGGAAAAAACTGATATAATACATATCATGAAAGGAACTTTGGTTATAGGCTCCACAGTTGCAGATGTCATTATATCAATACCCCACTTACCTCAGACAGGAGAAGATCTTAACATATCGTCACAGATCCAGCGTCTCGGAGGATGCGCATTCAATGTATCTGAAATCCTGAATCTTATCGGAACCCCTTACAAGCTGTGCTCCCCTGTAGGAAGCGGGCTGTACGGGGATTTTGTCGCCGCAGAGCTTGAAAAACGCGGAATACCCTGTTTTATCAAGCTCGACACCGTCCCCAACGGATGCTGTTATTGCATTGTGGAAACCGGGGGAGAAAGAACCTTTCTGTCAAAACACGGGGCCGAGTATCTGTTCTCCCGGTCATGGATGGATAAAGTTGACGGCAACGGTTTCGACAGCGTATATATATGCGGCCTTGAAATCGAAGAATCCACAGGCGATGAAATAATCGCTTATCTTGACAAGCATCCTGAATACAAAGTGTTCTTTGCTCCCGGAGCGAGAATCTGCCAGATACCAAGATGGCGTTTATATGAAATTTTAAAAATGTCCCCTGTTTTCCATCTCAATGAGATAGAATCCCTCGCATTGACAAAAGAGAATAACGTTGAATCAGCGGCCATACAGATCAACAAGAAAACAAATAACGATGTAATCATTACCCTTGGGGAAAACGGTTCTTACTGCTATAACGCTTCCACCGGGAAGGGAAGCTTCATTGACGGATACAAGACCGAAATATGTGACACGATAGGAGCGGGAGACGCGCATCTTGGGGCAATCATCGGTTATACAAAACTGGGATGTTCCCTGGAGGAAGCTGTTGACAGGGCCAACAGAATATCCGCCGCCGTCGTTTCGGTCGTGGGAGCATCATTACCCAAGGAAACCTTCAAAAAAATCACAAGCTCGTTCAACTGACTATGACTGACGCACAGTACATGCAGATTGCCCTCGAGGAAGCCTGGAAAGGATGCGGATTCGTGAATCCGAACCCCATGGTAGGCTGCATAATCGTAAAAGACGGCAGGATTATCGGCAGAGGTTTCCATAAAAAATACGGCGGCCTTCACGCAGAAAGGAACGCCCTTGCTTCCTGCACAACCTCGCCGGAGGGGGCTACAGTATATGTGACACTGGAACCATGCTGCCATTGGGGGAAAACACCTCCGTGCACAGACGCACTCATCGAGGCGAAAGTATCCAGGGTCGTTTCAGGCTCACAGGATCCGAATCCACTGGTCAGCGGAAAAAGCAGGACTCTGCTGGAAAACGCCGGCATCAAAACCGAGACAGGGGTATTGAAGGAACAGTGCGATGCCCTTAACGAAGCTTTTTTTCATTACATAAGCAGCGGAACACCATTTGTCATATTAAAATACGCGATGACCTCCGACGGAAAAACCGCCACGGCTTCAGGAAAATCAAAATGGATAACAGGAGAAAAAGCGAGGCAACGGGTTCATTTTGACCGGCACCGGTATGCGGCGGTTCTCGCCGGCTCAGGAACAGTCGCAGCCGACGACCCCATGCTGACGTGCAGGTTTGAAAACACCGCCGGAGCACAGTACCCGGAAGTGAAAGAAACGTCCCAACCGCTGCGCATAGTGTGCGACACAAGGCTCAGCGTCCCCCTGACATCAAAAATCGTGCGGACCGCCGCCGACTTCCCGACTCTTATAGCCACAGGGGAAGACAATCCGGAAAAAACGGAGCCTTTTATCAAAGCCGGATGCCGCATACTCACCGTCCCCAAAACCGGGAGGGGAATAAACCTGAAGGTTTTAATGCAGAAACTGGGCGAAATGAAAATTGACAGCGTAATCATAGAAGGAGGGGCCATCCTGGCATGGTCCGCGCTGGCGGAGGGAATTGTCAATAAAACCAATATTTACATGGCCCCGAAAATCTTCGGAGGCCCCGGAAAAAGCGGGGTGGACGGCCCTGGAGTGCCTTCACCGGACGGGGCTTTCCTCCTGTCAAAGCCTGAAATCACGGAATTCGACGGGGATCTGCTGCTAGAAAGCAGGGTTATTTACAGCGGACACGGAATCCGGGAATAAAGAATAAAACGGTACCGGCCGCACACCCTCCTAATCAATAAACAGTGAGAATACAGCCGGAACGAGGCTTGTCCCTACCAAAACACCGGAAGTCACAGCCAAAGGCTCAACCAGATTTGAAGAGGCGTCATTCAAATAGAAAAACATGGTAACGCCTGTCATGACCAATCCGCTCAGGAACATAACACCGGAAACGCTGCGCATCATCCGCTTATTAGACAGCAGACCTTTTTTAGCATTCTCTTCCGGAAGAATTTTCTCCTGAAGTGACGGAACCTCTTTTTCCGCCTCAGAAACAGCCGCCTCCGGAACCGCGACCGCTTCCTGCATAAACTTTTGTTCCGGTTTCAAAGAGAACGTTACGGATGAAATATCCCAGAAATCCAGAATTTCAGGACTTACCGGAGCAAGCGCCGTCAAAACCTGTGAAACCGAACTTCCGGGAATACCCTCCGTTATCATGTCACCTTCATTCAAAACAAACGGGCTTGAATAAGCCGGGGAGCCGCCGTTCTGAACGACAGTCACGGAACCTGAAAAACATGCCACCCGATTCAAGCTCGGAAAACGGTCTTCCGCCTCTGGTTTGACATACAGAATATCGCAGCCAAAATCCGATTCCTGATCCGGAAAAACCGAAAATGAGGAAACCGAAACAACCGAAGGTCCCGTCTCCGATGAAGAAGTAATACGCGCCCGTCCGTAAAACAACTCGCCGGAAAACATATTACCGCCGGAGGAGACGGCCACGGAAGAGGACTGTGTTCCGGAAACAGACGGTGACGGATAGTCATCCGGCCGCAGGAAAAAGGCTGAATTTTCCGCAAGCCGGATAACGATGCCGGAAGAGCCTTTGATTACGAGTTCCGTACCCCGGAAGGTTTTCACAATATCGCCCGCAAAAAGCTCAATCCGGTCTTCGTCCCCGGACGGAAATGTCAAATCGGTTCCGGAACGCGTGACGGCGAAAGAACCGCCTTCAACCTCTATAACCTCTGCCGGCGCCCTGCTTTCCCCGTATAAAAAGCCGGAAAACAGGAAAACGACCGGAAATAAAAAGCGAAAAACATACCTCAAAAAATAAAACTGCCTTTCTTTTTCCATAATTATCATATAGTATACTCCTATTATGCCGGAGAACACAAGCTTTTTCAAAAATCCAGAATCATATGTGAATCCGCCTTTTAAATCGGCGGACGGAATTTCAGGATTAAAAGTAACGGTCATGGGACTGGGACTCCATGGAGGCGGAACGGCAAGCGCCCGTTTTTTTGCGGAGCACGGGGCCGTCGTGACAGTGACGGACATGAAAACGGAAAAAGAACTGGCGCCTTCAATCCAGGCTTTGTCGGACTATCCGGGAATAAAATTCGTTCTGGGAGAACACAGAAAAGAAGACTTTGCAAACACGGACCTCGTGATAAAAAATCCCGGCGTTAAACTTGAGGAAAATCCCTTCCTTGAACTGGCGTCCTCAATCGAAACAGACATTTCCGTTTTTTTGAGGCTGTCCCGGGCGGAAATAATAGCGGTAACCGGCAGCAAGGGAAAATCATCGACGGCCAGCGCCATTTATTTCGGATTAAAACACGCCGGGAAAAAAGCTTTTCTGGGGGGAAATATAACAGTCAGCCCCCTTTCCTTTTTAACCGAAACCGGAGCGGACTCAACAGTTGTCCTGGAACTTTCCAGCTGGCAGCTGGCCGATTTACGGGGCAGAGGCATATTAAAGCCGAAATGCGCCGTCATAACGCCGGTAATGCCGGATCACCAGAACTGGTACGGAAGCATGGAAGCCTATGTCGCCGATAAAAAACTTATTTACGCCGATATGCCGGAATCTTCCCGGCTCATATGCAACTTTGATGACGGCTGGGGAAGGATTTTCGCAAAAGAAACAAGGGCCGCGGTAAACTGGTACAGCGCTAATCCATTTCCGGCGGAGTCGGAGATAAAAAACGGAGCATGGCTCGAAAAGGACGGCGGTTTTCTGATTCAAGACGGGAATATTTCCCGGATACTCCCGGAAGAGACAAAGGTTCCCGGAAAACATATGAAAATGAATCTCTTGAATGCGGGGCAGGTTCTATCCGTATGCGGAGTAAAAAGCGGCGTTATTATGGAAGCGGCCGAGGCCTTCCCGGGAATTGCCCACCGGCTGGAATTTTTCCACGAAGAGAACGGCGTAAAATGGTTCAATGATTCCGCGGCGACAATTCCGGAAGCCGCAGCCGGAGCTGTCTACGCATTTGAGAACCCCGTCATCCTGCTCTGCGGAGGGACAGACAAAAATCTCGATTTCAGCCCAATCGCGGAGGCGGCGGGGAAAACAAAAAAACTCCTGCTGCTGGAGGGAAGCGGAACCCGGAAACTCCGGGAACTGCTGGAAGCCGGAGACATAAAATACGAAGGCCCCTACCCTGACATAAAATCCCTGGTTTCCGCCGCAAGGAATTCCGCCGCCCCCGGTGATTCCGTCGTGTTCTCTCCCGGATGCGCAAGCTTCGAGCTTTTCAAAAATGAATTCGACAGGGGCAATAAATTCAAAAACGAAGTCCTCGACAGTTAAACAAAAAGGAGCGAACCGTCCATGTACAAACCGAAACTGAAACCATCCCCGGTTCCTGTCATTCCACCGTCAAAACTGAATTATCCTTTCATACGTTTTACGAGATGTTTTGCCGTACCCATACAACATATCTTCGGGTTCAGGAAAATTTCAGTTATGACTCCCGAAAAACTGGTAACCCTCTATAAAGATTTTCAGGAAGGAAAAATCAGGCTTATACTCGGTTTCCGGCATTCCTACGGTAATGATCCGCAGCTGATGGTATTTCTCCTGCATTGCGTTCTTCCCAAACTGGCAAAAAAAACGGGAACAAGTATCAGGGGATTCCCGCACGCACATTTTATTTACGGGGCGGAAGTGCCGTTGTGGTCGGGGCTCCTGGTAAGAAAAATTCTTCCACAGGTGGGAGGATTGCCTGTAAACCATTTGAAGCCGGATTCAAAAGGCATCAACAATATACGTAAAGTAATAACCGGAGGAACTTTCCCGACAGCCATTGCCCCTGAAGGGCATGTAAACTTTGACAGCCTCAATCCGTCACCTTTGGAAACGGGAACCGCCAGATTCAGTTTCTGGGCGGAAGAAGACTTAAAAAAAAGCGGCGGGAATGCTGGCGTAATTTTCCTCCCTCTGTCCATCCATTATCTGTATTCAAAAAACGGAAAGGAAGAAAAACTCAAAAAAAAGTTAATGAAAGTCCTGCGTAAACTTGAAAAGGAATGCGGCATTACATCAGAAACTGCAGGTGATGATTCCGTCCGAGACGCAAACGCCGAACCGCTTTTCAGACGGAAGCTGTCAAAGCTTGAATACACAATAAGAAAAATATACACGGAAGAACTGGATGGTATCCGCACCGAAAAAGAAGAAGACGTGAAAACAGCGGAAGAGCTGGCATTTCAAATTATTGAAAGGGCGGAAGGAATCCTCGGAATTCAAAACACAGGAATAAATGCACCGGAGGATTTCCGTATGCGCATATATGCGGCCAGGCAAAAAGCCTGGGACAGAATGTTATCAGATGAATTCAAAAACCTTCCGCCTCTTGCAAAATCCCTCGCCGCCCGCAAATCTGGTGAAGCATGGTACGCGATGCGTTATGTGGAAACCGCAGAGCTCATCCTGCATATAAACCAGAATGAAATTCCGGAAAAAGCCCCTCTGTCAATTTTTATAGAGAAAACGGAAAACATTGCGGATTTACTTGAGAGGACAAAAGGTGGAACCCTCAAAAACCGTCCTAAGCTCTTTCCTGTGTATCCTCTTGTTATTCCCGGCGATCCCATACCGGTAAGCGGTTATATGCCGCTGTACGAAAAAGACAAAAAGAAAGCTGTGGAGGAATTAACGGGGGTATACTTTAATTCGTTTAAATCACTGGCGGAAAGATTCCTGGAATCGCAGAAACACGACAGACCGGAATAAAACGGATTCCCTTCTCTTTATTTGACGTTTAACGTTATTTAACGCACGCCCTTTCCAAAATATCAGTCAAAGGAGCATACATCCGTCGCAACGCTTCAGGTTTCATCCGTAGCATCGAATTGCGCTCCTCATGAAAAAGCTTGTCTTTTCCGAATACAGGCATATAATCGATTTTATTTTTCACGTAATAATTTTCTATACACCCCATAGGGAGTATATAAACACGCGCGGATTCCGCGGCGGCGAAAATCAACCGGGCAAGACTTCTGATTTGCGGAAGAAGAGACTCGGTCTGTTCCGGAAGTATCCCGTCCAGAGCCGAAGGAGAAAAGACAGCCTGCAGGACAACCGTTTTAAAAGTATCAAGATCATCAAGCCGTTCTTTTATATGTGTAAAAAAATCCAGCTTGGACAGGAATATCTCCTTCGGCGACATTGGTTTACCGGAATCTTTTTTTCCGCCACAAACATCCTCCATAGCGGCGACATAATCCAGAGCCGCGTTTCCTACATCAGAAAGATAGGCTTCCAGTCTGGTGATAAGACGTTTCAACGACACGGAACCGGAAACAGCTGCGCCTGAGCTTTCACCAGTCTTAGGAGGAAAAATAAGTTTATACAGATTCTGCTGCTTCTCAGCCTGTTTTTTCAGCCATCTGGAAGGGCGCGGGTCATTGCACAAAACATCGCGGAGCTTCCCCCGGAAGAGGGAGTCAAGATCCGCTATAATTCTGCCGTCAGTTCCAAGAAGGGAACACACCTTGAAAAACACACCCAGCTCATCCTTGCCACCTACATCGATTACTCCTGTTCCAGCAGTTCCGTCCTTACCTTCAAATGTGGAAAGAAGAATGGAGAAAATCTGCTGGTCCGTATAACCCTCAACAAAAATCTGTCTGTCAGAAAAAAAGAATTGTTTATGATAAGTATTGAACCGGGGCAAAAAACGCTGGAAAAGAGCGTTATCCTCTTCAGTCAGTTTCTCGATGCTGGTCGGCGCATGGTTTATGTGACAAACCACCACGCCGAGCAAATCATCGGGAAAACGCAAATCGATGAAAAAAGGCGAATGGGTTATCAGAAAAAAAACAGAACCTTGAAATCTGTCGGCGGCCCGGCGGATTTCACTCATAAAAAACATCTGCATCTGGGGATGAAGATGCAATTCAGGCTCGTCAAAAACAAAGCATATCCGTCTGGAACGGGATTTTTTCTCGCTGTACAAAACAGCAAGCAGGCTTAATATTTCCTTAAGTCCGTGGCACTCCCCTTCCCTCAGATTATATTCAACCCCACGGGTTTTATTTATAACAACCGGAACAAAGGTTCCGTCGGGAGATTTTTCAAAACGGATGGATTTTTCAAACATATCCGAAAGAACGGATTCAATTTTAGTACGGACAGAGGGATTCCCCCTTAAAAGGGAAAGAATCGTTTCTTCTTCAATTTGGTCACCGTGAAAAAAATTGATTTCATATCCGGCTTTTTTGAATTGATTTGCGATTTCACCTGCAAGGAGGGTCTTTCCCGAACCGTTCGGCCCTACTATCAGATTAACACGGGTCCATGTGTTTTTTTTGAAAGAGGGTTTCCCCCATAAAAAGGGAATGGATACCCGAGTTTCAACATTAATCATGGTTTATCGTAACAAAAAAAAATAATGCAGGCAAGTAAAAAATACAAATGTTATTTTTTTTTATTTTGCTTTCTTGAATTTTCAAATTTTCATGATATACTTAAATTCATTGGAAAATACGTGTGTCTTAATTTTAGGAGGCCTGAAATGAAAAAACTCATTCCGCTTTTGATGTTGTTTATCGCCGCAGTGCTTGTCCTTTCCTGCGCGAGCGGAGCCCAGACAACTGCGCCGGAACCTGTTGAACCGGAGCCTGTGGTTCAGGAAACAGAGACAGAAACACAGACAGAAAATGAAATTCCGGAACCTGTTCCGCCAAAACAGGATTTAAAAAGGGATAAAACCGGAATTATTATTGAAGGTGCCGCCAGACACAAGATAAGGAACGGCGACACCCTTTCAAATATCGCAAAAAAACAGTATGGAAATGAAAACGGTTATTATTTCCCCCTCATTCTGATGGCGAGCGAAAATGCAATCCGGGATCCGGACATAATAGTGCCCAACGGTAACCTGGTGATTCCTGATTTAAAAGCCAACCTGAATGATTCCGAAGCCCGTTCAAAAATGAAAACCTTTTTTGCGGACGTTGCGGAAAGCTATAACGGAAAATCCACACCCGGGGCGGCTAAAATGAGGACGGAAATCAACAGGCTGTCACGTTCCTTCTAAGATCCGGACTTTCACAAAACGCAAAAATCAGGGGATGCTTTCGCTGCGGACACAAAACAGCGGGGCTATCCCCTTTTTTACATCCCCTTATCATTATTGAATCTTTCATACCGGAATGTTATACTGCCCGCATGAAACGCAAATCAGGGACCGTCTTAACAGCATTATTCGCCGCCCTCATATGCGCCGGCTGTTTCATTCAAATTCCTCTTGCCGGAGAAATTCCAATCATTCTGAATGATATGCTGGCCCTGCTTTCCGGACTGATACTCGGACCGGTATACGGCGGAGCAGCTGTCCTTATTTTTTTAATCCTCGGCAGTGTGGGGTTCCCGGTTTTTTCAGGGGCGGCGGGAATAGCGGTTATACTGGAAGGTCCGACCGGAGGGTTCCTGGCAGGTTTTTTGCTCGGTTCCATTACCGGGGGTTTGATTATGGGGAATAAGCCTGCGACATGGCTGAGGACTTCCATCGCTTCAATAGTTTCGATGATTGTCCTTTTTATTGCCGGAGCCCTGCGTTTCGCGATGCTCTTTCCGGATAAAAACGTATGGACGTTCGCTGTCCTTCCGTTCATACCGGGGACAATAATAAAGCTGGCTGTAATGATTCCGGTAACCAGAAAATTCAGGGCTGTTATTGCCCGATACAACAGCTGAATAAACAGTTCGGGTAGTCGTCTGTGGATTACAATGAAAAATCATGCATAAATAAACCGGTGATAGAAGTATCGGCCGTAAGCAAATCGTTCACGTCGCCTTCTGATAATTCAAAAATGAAGGCTCTGGACAACGTTTCTTTCTCAGTTGCTGAAGGAGAATTCATCGTTATCACCGGAGCCAACGGTTCCGGCAAAACACTTTTAATGTCAATAATTTCCGGACTGGAAACAGCCGATTCTGGGTTTGTAAAAATAAACCGGGGGGAAGTCGGCCTCGTATTTCAGGACGCGGATTCACAGATTCTGGGAGAAACACCCGAGGAGGATATTTCCTTCGGACTGAAAAACTGCAGGTTTTCTCCTTCCGAAATAAAACAGAGAACCGAACAGGCCCTTAAAGAATGCGGCTTGTGGGAAAAGAAAGACTTTCCGGCAAGACTTATGTCAGGAGGGGAAAAAAGGCGTCTGGCAGTAGCCGCAATGCTTGCGCTCGGCCGTTCTTCAATAATTTTTGACGAGCCTTTCGCAAACCTTGACTGGCAGGGAATCAAACAGGTCTGTTCCATCCTGAAAGAATTAAAATCAGGAGGGCATTCCATAATTGTTCTTACACATGAGATTGAAAAAATCCTCGCCCTTGCAGACAGGTTTATTATCCTTGACAGGGGAAAACTGAAATTTGACGGTTCTCCGGAAGAGGGTTTGAAAATAAATCTTGCGGATTACGGCATAAAAAATCCACTGGCATGTTACAACAATATACATGATCTCATATGGGATTGATGGATAGCGGAGGAATAAGATAAATGGACTCCCCTCTTTTTTCTTACAGAAAGGCTGACACACCGCTGCACAAAATCCCTGGATTTATAAAAATCGTATTTCAGTTTATCCTTTGTCTTTTAATCTTCGCCGGATTCAATTCAAAAACAGCGGAAATTATCTGCCTTTCTGTATGTTCTGTCATTATCTTTTCAGCATTCATCTTATCAAAGATACATTTAAAAAGCCTAAAAAAAATAAGGTTCGTTTTTTTTATAGGAGCCTTCTACACAATATTTAAAGTTTTAGGTCCGTTGGATTTATCGAACTTTTCAACAGAAAACTTCAGAATAATATCACGTGATAAAAACCAGCAGATAATTCTTTTTTCGGCTGTCGTTTTGTTTCCTGAAAGATTTCCCGGCGCCCTTCTTTACACTTTCAGATTCTTTATGAGTTCCCTTTCCGCTTTTATACTTTTTGATACGACATCTCCTGTTGAAATAAAATTCGCCTTTGAAACAGCGCAAAACCATATAGCGAAAATATTCCCCGCGATAAAGAAAATAAATCCGGCGATGACAATAACGCTGGCGGTGAATTTCATACCGCAAATTTTCAGCACATGGAGAAGGATTGATCTGGCCACCAAGGCACGGCTCGGAAAAAACAGAAGGAAGAATCCGCTGGCTTTTATCAGAATCCTTTATGCGGAAATGACAGCCCTGTTATCCTGCCTCATAAACCAGGCTGAAACAAAACGCAAGGCGCTTGTCAACCGTTCTGAGCCGGCCAATAAATAAAAGCGGCCATGGAGGTGAACGGCGTAACTCCCGGATTTTCGCCGGTGCCCGGGAAAGAACTTTCCCGCCGGGATGAACCGTATTTTTCCGAGCAAGCCGTACATTTTCCCGTATCCAGAATCCTGTCCCGCTTTATACCCAGGGAAAGGCACAAAGAAATATTTGCTTCCGCCAAAGACAGCCTGTAAGGCCAACGGGAACCAGACGCATCAAGCTTTTCATCCAGGAGGACACAATCGGATGAAAAATTGCCCCGGAAATATTCAGCCCTTTCCCTGTCAACCGTGTAGCAGCACTGCCGGATATGCGGCCCCATAATTACATAAAAAGATGAAGCCTTGCTACCCCAGTTTTTCTCAGCCATACGCAAAGCTTCCGCTATAATGCCGGTTCCTTTCCAGCCGGAATGCAGAACCCCGAAACAGCCGGTATCCGGATCAAAAATCCAAACAGGCATACAGTCCGCAACTGTAACGCAGGGAACGGCGTTTTTGCAATCCGTCAGCATACCATCCCCTTGGTATCTGCCTGCATTTTTTTTCTTCACACCAAAACCGCAGCCGCCGGATGAAGATGAAAAAGCCCATTCATTCTGCGCCATTTCTCCGTCAATCCGGGAAACATTAAAAACAATCCGCGAATGAATCTGGGAAAGAGATATGACATTCACATATGGAACGGAAAGGGATTCAAAAAAAGTGACGCGGGCTTTTTCATTTTCACCGGGACGCAAAGCACCTGCGGATTTCAACGACAACACGCACACAGGCTCTTCGCCGGTTCCTGTATTAAACCTGAAAACCTCTATATCTTCCCTGTTTTCCAGCTGCGTCGGTTTAAACTTCATTCGTTAATACTCTTTTCCAGCAAAGACAGAATTTCAATCCCTTCCTGAATTTTAAATCTGACAGCCGCCAAATCTTTTCGGAATGTTTCATTCTGTTTTCCCTGAATGGCAGCCATATTTATCAGGGTCTCATACGGGCCGCCTCTGCTGACATCCAGGATACCGCCAAGAATCGTATCCATACTTTGAAAGGCGGAAAGAACCTTTGAACACAGCATCTCCGTTTCACTTTCGATATTAGCCATCAAATGTTCAAGACGGTTTTTTCCTGCATGCGTCCCGATTTTCTCCGAGAGGGCAAGTGCGAATCCCTCTCCAAGATCACCTTTCGGGGAAAGACGCTGCTCAAAGTCAGCTATATCCTGCTTTTGATGCTCAAGCACATTAAATGAATCCGTAAATTCAACCAGATTCTCACGCTTATAAAAATCACCTTCAACCAGTATTATTTTAAGAATTTTTGAAATATGTTTTTGGTAAACAGAAGAAAAAAAGGATTTCAGAAAAAGAAAAACCGGTTCACGCCGGAATTTCATGGGAAACCAGACTGCATCCCACGGAGTAAACTCCATGACAGGTTCCTCCGGACAATCCAGAAACGCGAACGCTCTCTTTTTCAAAATAAATTTGTCATGAAGCTTCATCCATTCGGCAAGACGTTTTTCCAGCCGTTTTTTCCAGGCGATTTTAAAAAGGTTGAACCAATCCTCTCCATGTCGTTCAACATCAGGTTCCCATAATATATCCCCGCAGGAAAAACGCACAAAGTCGGCTACGGGAATACGGCTTTTGAATGACGTTATCCCCACAAGATAATTCGCCGCCATCTTTACAAATTTGGCGCATTCCTGGTCAAAATCAAAGGATTCATCCTGAATTTTATCCTGCTCCGAGAAAATATACAAAGCTTCCACCAGAAAGACAGGAACTCTCATCGCGGAAAAAAGAACCGACGCCAGTTTTTTCAAATCATCAGTGACAACATCCAGAAGGCACATCTGTCCCTTGCCGGTCATATCGGAAAACTGAAGCACCAGCCGGTCAAGCGGAAGGGAACAGAAAGATGAAATCCACCTGGCAGCCTGGGCAGCCTGATACATCCTGCTCTTTTCATCCGCTGAAAAATCGGACAAAGCCTTTTCCATTTTTTTCAGAAAAGAAGACCGGAAATCCTTAGGAACTTCCTTTTCGCAGGATTCTGTAAAAGGATCCAATGAGGCCGAAATATTTTTATAGGATTCCGGTGCTATCAGGGAAGACAGCAGGATGTAGAAATCCCCCATCTGTTTTTCGTATTCAGCTATCAAAGGGATGAAAAAATTTCTCGCGCTATTCAAAAAGGACAGATCATGGTACATTGCATCGGTATACATCCGCCGCTGGACTGAAATATACGTTCCGAATTTCCTTTCCAGCTTTCTCCCCAGATCCATAACAAGATAATCATGGTACTTTTCATCCGCAGTGGAAGACGAAAAAAAAGCGAGTATTTTAAACCATAATCTCACCAGTAACGGTTCAGCGGACAGCTGGACTTTTTTTTCCGATAAAGAGGATTTGCCGTCAAAAAAAGTTTCTGATTCAGATACGGGAAAGGATACGGATGTCTCCACCTCCGTTATTTCGGCCAGCCGGCTGAGCATGTCCCTCCGCTCCGTGGCGTCAAGACTTTTTACAAGTTCATCAAAGGTATCCGTTTTCTCCGATATCATAGGTCAATATACTACCATAAAAAAAGAAAAAAACAAAGTAAATATACCTGATACAGAGCGGAATGCCCTTGAATACCGCCGATTCATTTGAATTTCTTTATGATGATGAAATAAGAAACCGCCAAAGGAACCGCGGCAAAAACCCATGCGGCCGGCCCTGCGAAACAAATTCCGGCATAACCGAAAAACAGCGGAAACAAATAAGCCCCGGCTGTCCGCGCTATCAGTTCCCCGACACCCGCCATGAGAGGCATAAAACCCCGCCCCAGGCTTTGAAGCACATTGCGGAAAACAAAAATCACGAACAAAGCCGGATAAAAAAGGGATGTAATCCGCAGGTATTGGCGGGAGGCTGATATCACTTCAACCTGACTTTCATCCACAAACAGGGCGGAGAACTGGTCCGCAAAAACCCAGGCCAGCAAAGCGGAAAGTATGGATACGACCACAGTAAGGAAACAGCATTTCCCGGTTCCCTCCTTAATACGGTCAATACGGTGGGCGCCGAGGTTCTGTCCTGTGTAGTTCGCCATAGTAACGCCGAAAGTACCGGCCGCCACGGCTATAAGGCTTTCAACCTTCTGGGCTGCTGTATATCCGGCTATTTTAACGGGACCGAATATATTCAGGGCCCCCTGAAGCACTACGACCCCGACTGCGGTGATTGAAAATTGAAAAGCCATGGGTAGTCCTATTTTGAGATGCCTGGACGCGAAATGGAAATCCATGGCAAAATGCCGTTTATTCACGCGCAGGATGGGGAATTTGACGAACATATAAAACAAAGACGCTATACCGGCAAATGTCTGTGAAATAACCGTTGCCCATGCGGCTCCCCCGACCCCCATTTTCAGTTTGGAAATGAAGATGATGTCCAAAAAAACATTCAAAATCGAAGAAATAATCAAAAAATAAAGGGGAGAGCGGCTGTCACCGACAGCCCGTAAAATACAAGCCGTAGAATTATACAAAACGGTAACAGCTATACCGATATAGATGACCGTTATGTAAACACGGGAACCATCGAAAATTGACTGCGGCGTATTTATCATATACAGGATCGGCTTCACAGTAACAATGGAAATAAAAGTCATAATTACGGAAGAAAATCCATTCAGGATAAAGTTCATGGCTACAGAACGTTTAAGCCCGTCCGTATCCTTTGCGCCGAATCTCTGGGCTGTTATAACAGCAAATCCCGCGGTTAATCCTGTGACAAAACCAAGGACAAGGAAATTCATCGGCGTTGTGTTTCCGACGGCGGCCAGGGCATCCGTTCCCAAAAGGCGGCCCACAATGATGGTGTCAACCATGTTATAAAGCTGCTGTATGATATTACCGATAAGCAACGGAACCGAGTAGACAAAAATAAGTTTCAACGGCCCGCCTTTTGTCATGTCGAGCGCCGCATTGGCAGGCCGGTGAAGCGTGAATTTCAAATGTACAGGCATAGTTCCCTCAAAGAGAAACTATTGCGTAGAAGAAAATTTGTCAATAAGGTATCATCATACCAAAGCCAGGGCAGTCTCTATCATCGGAAAAAGGCATTCCGTCCGTTTATCGTCAGGAACACTTTTGCCGTCGGCACAGTTGTCTGTCACCGTCAAAATGGAAAAAGCCTTCCGCCCGGCCGCCGCCGCCGTACTGTAAACCGCATAGGTTTCCATGTCCTGGGCTACAGCTCCCATAGCAGCCCAGGGTTTCCAGCCATCAGGCCCGGCAGCGTTATACTCCGAGAAAAGGTCGCTGGAAAAAACCATACCGGCCTCGAACGGAATGTTGTTTTTCTCACAGACAGAAACAGCCTTCATAAAAAGACCGGGATCACAGCAGGGGCTGTAGGTTCCATCCAGCCTGTACTGGCGGGCCCAGGATGAGTCCGTACTGGCGGTCATGGCTAAAACCAGGGAACCCGGAATCTGCCCGGACTTAAAACCTCCGCAGGTGCCGATACGCACCACAGTCTGCACATTGAAAAACCTGAACCATTCGTATAAATATATTCCGGCGGACGGCGCGCCCATTCCTGTAGCCATGACACTGACAGGTTTGCCGTTATAGAAACCGGTATAACCGGTGATTGAGCGCACATCGGTTACAAGTTTCGAGCCGGTTAAAAATTTATCCGCCACCAGCTTTGCCCGCAGGGGATCCCCCGGAGCAAGAATGAAGGGAGCTATTTCACCGGGCGCCGCACGGTTATGTGGCGTCGCCATCATGAGGCTCCTTTTTCATACGGCTTACCGGAGGATGCCGGGGCATAATTCTTTCCGCTGAAAATAACAAGCGCGAACAAAGTCACCGCATACGGAAGAATGTTGAATACCTCGCTGGGCATAACCCGCAGGGCAGGAACCGTATTGGCAATTATGGAAAAGGCCTGGGCTGTCCCGAAAAGGAGAGCGGCCAGTGCCACCCCGGATGGTTTCCAGCGTCCGAAAGAAACAGCCGCCAGGGCAATAAATCCCCGTCCGTTTATCGTCGTGGAAGTGTACTGTATCGTCTGGGTGAGAACACAGCATCCTCCGGCAAGACCTGCCAGCAGACCGCTCACAATGACGGCAATATACCGTGTGCGCCTTACATTTATACCCACACTGTCGGCGGCGCCGGGATGTTCACCGCAGGCACGCAGATGCATTCCGAAAGGCAGCCTGTACAAAACGAACCAGGCGGCAAGTACAACAAAAAGGGCGATGTACGCGGTGGGATAAATTCCGAGAGAATCCGTCATCATACCCATCCTGAACTCACGGGTTCTGTCAGCGGCGAAGAGAATCTGTGCTGCAAAAATAGTCACGCCGTCAGCAAGCAGATTAAGCCCCGTACCGCTTATGGTTTGATCGGCATTCAGCGTGATGGCCGCGACCGCATGGATAATCGAAAACACGCCGCCGACAACAGCTCCCAGCA
This sequence comes from uncultured Treponema sp., assembly GCA_949300145.1. Classification (GTDB taxonomy): domain Bacteria; phylum Spirochaetota; class Spirochaetia; order Treponematales; family Treponemataceae; genus Avitreponema. Next base: position 170,547 of record CASGDA010000001.1, read on the forward strand.
GCAGGGAGAACCATACGGAACCGCCTACGCCTGCGGCTTCCATAAGCACATGGGCGGAAGCGGCGGTACAGGCCCCGATTCCCATCAACCCCTCCAGGGCGATATTCACGACACCAGATTTTTCACAGATCATGCCGCCCACGGCTGCGATTAAAATGGGGGCCACAATCATCAATACGGAAGGAAGCATTCCAAGGATAACACTCATCTGCCGGCCTCCTCTCCGTCAGCACCGACGGATTCATGCTTATTTTCCGCGGAGACTTCACGCTGTAGCCTGCGTTTATTCAACCACTGGCGGTAAATCTTCAATCCGGAACGAAGGGCGATGAAAACAACTATCAGCCCCTGAATTATGAAGGTTATTTCCTTGGGAATCTGTTTGCTCTGCATAAGAGCCTGGGCATTTTTCAGCATACCGAAAAGCATTCCCGCCAGCAGATTCCCTCCGGCGGTATTGTTACCTACCAGGGCGACCGCTATACCGTTAAAACCGTAGTTGTCCATACCTGCGATGATTCTTCCGTAGCTGAAAGACCCCAATGCCACGATAGCGCCCGCCAAACCGGCGAAAGCCCCGGAAATAGCCATGGACAGGGAAATATTCCTGACAACGGAAATACCGCTGCATCTGGCTGCTTCGCGGTTAAATCCCGTCGCACGCATTCCGAATCCAAGATTTGTTTTTTCCATTATGAACCAATAAACCACAACAGCGATAATCATCAAAAAGAATCCGTTATTAAGCAGCGAGAAATTGGTTATTTTTTCAAAAAACGGATTTTTAAGGACAGCCGTCTCCGGGAAAGAGGCCGTCCTGTATGTGGAGGCATCCGGAAGCTGGAGACAGATAATCCTGGAAAGATAAAGCGCTATGTAATTCAACATGATTGTCGAAACAACTTCCGACACTTCATATTTCGCCTTCAGAATCCCCACAACACCTCCCCACAATGAGGCGGTTACAACACCCGCAAGAATAGCAAAAGCGCAATGCAGGACGGGAATGCCGGGAGCCAGCAGGGCGACAACCTGGGCTGTCGTCATACCGATTATGTACTGCCCCTCCCCTCCGATATTGAATAAACCGGCACGGGCGGCGAAGGCCATGGAAAGACCGCATAATATGAATGGAACGGAATAATTCAGGGTTTCACCGATATAACGGACGTTAAGTTTCCCGTTGTCGATATTGTATCCGGTCAAAGACTGAAGAATCGCCTTATACATATTGAGAGGATTCCGTCCCACAGCCCACACAAGGATGGTGCCGAACAAAAAGCCGAGCAGTATTACAAGAACGGAAACAGAAGCGTCGGAAGCCAGAAGCCTGTCAAAAAAAGAATCCCGGCCGGCACCCCTTTTAAGTTTGTTTAGTCGCGCATTCATATTTGAGCACCGCCTCCTGTTTTTTTGGATCCTGCCATCATGAGACCTATCTCATGCTCGGTGACGGAACCGCTGTCGCAGACAGCGACTATCGAACCGTTGCTGATTGTGGCTATACGGTCACACAAATTCATAATTTCATCCAACTCAAAAGAAACCAAAAGAACAGCACGGCCCTTGTCCCTTTCCTCGACAATACGCTTCCGTATATATTCGATGGCACCCACATCAAGCCCGCGGGTCGGCTGGGCCACAAGAAGAACCTTCGGTGAAAGACTGATTTCCCTTGCGACGATAACCTTCTGCTGGTTTCCCCCGGAAAGGTTTCCTGCATGGGTCCCGGCACCTTCACCCGCCCTGACATCGAACTGGTCTATGAGAGCGGAAGCGTTTTCTTCCATGGCCGGATAATTCAAAAGACCGTAAGAGTTACTGAAAGGCTCCTTGTAATAACTTTTCAGGGCACAGTTTTCGCTTATCGAGAATTCACTCACAATGCCGTGCTTCTGTCTGTCCTCAGGAATATGCCCCAGACCGCATTCAATTCTTTTCCGGATTGAATACCGCGAAATATCCTCTCCGTCCAGAAAAATCTGGCCGGTTTCCAATGGAGAAAGCCCGGTCAACCCGTACAGAAGTTCCTTCTGCCCGTTTCCATCGACGCCGGCTATACCGACAATTTCACCCGCATGGACATCCAGACTGAAATCCTTCACCTTCCGGTTCCCCATGCCGTCATTCACGGAAATATTTTTAATGGAAAGAACAACGCCGCCCGGATTGGCCGGAGCCTTATCAATTTCAAATTTAACAGCCCTGCCGACCATCATCTCCGCAAGCTGCATCTCGCTGACGGAGGCAACGTCTATCGTATCAATGTATCTTCCGCGGCGTAAAACCGTACACCTGTCCGCGGCCGCCTTTATTTCCTTCAGTTTGTGGGTTATCAAAATTATTGTCTTACCCTCACCCTTGAGCCTGTGCAGGATTGCCATCAATTCATCAATTTCCTGGGGAGTGAGGACAGCGGTGGGCTCGTCGAAAATAATTATATTGGCATCCCGGTAAAGGGTTTTCAGGATTTCAACACGCTGTTGCTGGCCTACAGTTATATCCTCCACGAGGGCGTCGGGATCAACCGAAAGACCGTACAAATCCGACAATTCAGCAACACGTTTTTTCGCCTGGCGCAAATCCAGCATTCCGAAACGGTTGACAGGCTCCATGCCCAGCACAATATTCTCGGTAACGGTGTAATTCTGCACAAGCTTGAAGTGCTGGTGAACCATTCCTATACCAAGATCCGTCGCCACATTGGGGTCTTTGATTTCAACTTCCTTACCCCGTATGCGTATCACGCCGGAATCGGGGCTGTACGCCCCGAAAAGCACAGACATCAGGGTGGATTTCCCTGCGCCGTTTTCGCCTAAAAGTGCATGGATCTCACCTTCATATACACGGAGCGTAACATTGTCGTTGGCAATAACACCTGGGAAAGTCTTTGTGATTCCCAGCATTTCGATGGCATATTCAGACACAGGCAACTCCTGAAAAGGTATCCGGGAAAGGCGTTCCAAACACCGGACAAACCGCCGGCGGAAACAACAGTCTGTCTGATTTTTGAAACACCCTGGACGGATATCCGGCAGACAGATTCTCCTGTCCGCCGGGCAACCTGTTTTCAAACAAAAATCAGGCTTCCGTCCTTAAAGGAAGAGGATCAGTCATCCAAAGCTGAAAGACCAGCGGGTACAACGCCGGCGTCAAGAGCCTCTTTATACGTGTCATAAATCTTGATATTTCCGTTTATAATTTCGGTTTTTGCTTTTTCAACTTCGGCGATTACAGACTTTGACAGGGCGGGATTCGCGGTGGAATAATCAACACCTTTGTCAGCCATTGTCATTTTCACAACGCCGCCGGTAAATGTGCCGTTTTCAATATCGGTAAGCGCCTTGATTGTAGAATTCTCAACCCTCTTAATCATGGAAGTCAGGACAGCGCTGTTTTTACCGTCGTAAATACCGTCTTCAAACTGATCGCTGTCAACACCGATGGCCCATACGTTGCGTCCGGCAAGCCTGTATTCCTTTGCCTGCGCGATGGTTCCGTTCCCTGTTCCGCCGGCGGCGCTGAAAATGCAGTAAACGCCGTTGTCATACCAGTTCTTTGCCTGTGCCTTTGCCAGCTCGGGTTTTCCCCAGTCATTCGCATAGTAGTCCACAATCTCGGCATCGGGGAAAACGGAGCGTATACCCTGGATATAACCGACTTCAAACTTGGTGATGGTCGCACCGGGGATACCGCCGATGAATCCGAACTTCGGATTCTGGATACCGTCTTCCTTGGCCTGGAGCGCCGCGGCCAGACCGACAAGGTAGGAGCCCTGTTCCTCGGAATAGATGAAATCAATTACATTCGGGTGAAGGACATAATCCACATCAATGATGGCGAATTTCTGGTCAGGATACTGGGGGGCGACCTGGTTAAGGGCATCCGCAAATGTGAAGCCCGTCACGACGATAAGGTCATAGCCTTCGTCGGCGGCCTGGCGCAGGTTGGGGATATACATATCCTGTGTCTGGGCTGTAACCACATCATAATGTGAACCACGGTGGGCGGTGTTATCAAGCGTGTCACCGTAGAACTGGACGATACCCCTCCATGCCGCGGCGTTGAAGGATTTGTCATCAATTCCTGTGGCATCCGTGAGAAGCCTTATTGTCGGTTTGCCGGAATCAGAGGCGGCGGCATCCTTTCCTCCTCCGGCAAAAATAACAGCAGGAACAAGAAGAGCCAAAAGCATAACAAAAATCTTTTTCATGTTATAACTCCTAAACATTGATATTTGCCGTTTATTATAACACGGTTGCGGAGAAAATACATCATTTTTTATATTCTTTTGCATGAAAAACAACTTCAGTTGACTTCTGGAGGATAATGATTTACCATTGCTTCATGAGTTCACTTGCAAGTCATTCATTTCCACTGGACGATTATATCAGGAAGGTGCCTGATTTTCCTAAACCGGGTATCCTGTTTTACGATATAACCGGAATCCTGGCGGCTCCCGAAGCATTCAGCTGGTGCATAGACCGGATGGAGGAAATCTATTCCGGCGAAAAAATAGACGCTATTGCCGCCGTCGAAGCGAGGGGCTTTGTGTTCGCATCCCCCTTTGCCCTGAAAAGAAACATACCCCTGGTTCTGGTACGGAAAAAAGGCAAACTGCCCGGCGAAGTCTATTCATGTGAATATGAGCTTGAATACGGCACCGCGATTCTTGAAGTCCACAAGGCGGACGTGCCTTCCGGCGGCAGGATTCTCGTGGTCGATGACCTTATCGCGACCGGAGGAACCCTGAATGCCGCGCGGAACGTTCTTGAACAGGGAGGGGCAGAGGTTGCAGGATATTTCGGCATAGTCGGACTTCCCTTCCTCAATTATTCCTCGGCCCTCGGAAACATACCGGTAAAAACACTGATAGAATACAAAAGCGAGTGACTTTCATCCGCAGGATTTCCGTCTCCCCGCCGCGGCGCCATCCTGATGTTGACATTATTTTCGTCATATGATAGTCTCTAACCATTCATTCCCCGGTTGTGTAATGGTAGCACCGCAGATTCTGGTTCTGCTTGTGGGGGTTCGAATCCTCCCTGGGGAAAAAGAATATTCCGGCTTGTTTGCGGAAATCCCTCCTTGGTCCCTTCGTCTATCGGTTAGGACAAAAGATTCTCAATCTTTAAAGACGGGTTCGATTCCCGTAGGGACCGAAATGACCTTTCCTTCTGATGAATAATTGAATAATCCCTGAATTCTTATTTTGCGGAAATGATGAAGATTCCCGCGGCAAGTCTGTACACAAAAAAGCATACAGACCCGCCGGAAGGAATTTATTTACTGAGAACGGAGGCGATGCGCTCCAAAACTTTCTTACGGTCCAAAGGTTTCACGATATAGTTTTTAGCGCCGAGAAGAAGTGCCTGCTTAACCAGATCCTCTTTTCCAAGGGCGCTTATCATTACAACCCGGGCGGATTTATCGAAAGCCATGATTTTCTCAAGGGCCGCGATTCCATCCATTTTCGGCATTGTGATGTCCATTGTAACCAAATCGACGTTCGGCGAAATTTCCTTGTATTTTTCAACACCGTCCAGACCGTCAACGGCAGTGGCGACAATCTCGTAACCTTCACTTGTAAGAATCTGTCCGATTTGTTTTGCGACAAAGATAGAATCATCAACTATAAGAATTTTATAAGGAGTTCCATCCGGCTTAATACCGGCCGGCGGTCTCTCATTGATGGACGGAAAATCCTGTTTTGAAATCATATTCAGCTCCTGTCTCTTTTCCTGTTAAAATAATGCCGTACCGGCATTTATTCTGATTTTTCTCTGATGGCGACATTAACCTCAAGGCATCCGTAATTCGTTTCAATTGGAACAATCAGCGCCTCAACGTTATGATCCGAAATCTCAAGATTCTGGCCGGAAAAAAGAGCCGGCGGCGTTAAATCAAACCGGAATCCAAGATCGTATAATTTTGTCACAGCCTGTGCCGTTATCATATTGGCAAGTTCGGTAATCGTGGCCTTCGCCATGTCATCGAAAACCGTAAATTCCTCACGGTTCATCCTGCCGGCGATTTTAATCGCCGTAGGCATATCCATATCAAAGACAACACGGCCGGAAACATCTCCCGCCAGTCCCACAAGGGCGGCAACCCCCATCGTCGGCATGGAAGTGGCTTTGAGATAAAGCTCCCCACGACGGACTTCATCATCCAAAACTTCTTTCAAAATGTTGTATGCAGCCTCTACGAAAGGGTTGATATACTCTACACGCATCATTTACTCCTTTTATATCAACGTGATTATTACTAACCTGTTTATTCCTTCACAAATACAGCGGCGCTTCCTTTTACCTTTTTCTGCCAGCCGGCGTTTTTCGGCATCGATTCATTTACACCAAGCAGAACAACTCCGTTCCCCTTGAGATTCTCGGAAATATCCGCGATAAGAGCCGACTGCTTTTTCACTTCCATAAACGAAATGACGTCGCGGCAGACAACAAAATCAAGCGAAGGCAGTGAGTTTTTATTGGCGCAGTCATGATATTCAAAAAGAATCATGTCCCGTATTTCCTGGGAGAAAACCCAGGCCCCGGAAATATTCCGGGTCAAATAAGGCCGGATGGTTTCCGTAACAGCCTGCTCCGGAACGGTGAGCAGAGGAGCCCCCGAAACCGCCAGCAAATCCAAATCATTGGCATAAATCCTGATTCTGGCGCCGGGATACAGCTCTTTCATCATAACAGCGACGGAATAAGCCTCGAAGCCCTTGGCGCAGCCTATGTTCCACACATTAATCTGCTTTGCCTGATTCGGGGGCATGAGGGAAGAAATATCCTTCATATACTGGTCGGACCATATGGTGCCGGAATCAGGGGACTGGAACGTGGAAAGGAAAAGGGACGAATCTTCAGCGGAATGAAGCTGGAGGTTGTCCGCGCCACGCAAAGCCGTCCATTCCCCGAATCTGGAATTAACCCAGTCCTCGTTCACCTGGGAAACATAAAAACGGGACAAAACTGAAAGGGAGTCCCGGATAAATGAAAGCTCCTTCTCCGCCGAAACAACGGGCGATTCCTCTTCTTTCACGGTATCCTGAGCCGGGAACCCGGTATTCACGGTTGAATCCGCCTGCTCCCGGGGAATATCCGCACCGGCGGCATTCGCCCCGCGGTTTTCCAGGGAAACGTCATGCTCTGATTCAAATTCCTTTTCGCGGAAAATCCTGTCCGTATCAAGAAGGATATACAGCCTGTTCTGATATTCCACAACCCCCTGGATATACCTGATATTTATATCCCCGAAAATCGGATGCGGGGGCTGAATCGAACCGGAATAAATACCGACGACCTTATCTATGCTGTCAACAACCACGCCGTAGGTCAAGTCCTCAACGGTCAGGATAATCATGCTTTCAAGGCTGTCAGCCCTGCGTTCTTTCACAGGAAGATTGAAAAACAGCCGGAGGTCGATTATCGGTATGATATCGCCGCGCAGGTTATACACTCCCAGGACAAAAGGCGCGGTGTTCGGAACATAGGTGAAACGGCCGGCTTTGGCGATTTCCTTCACCCGCATAATGTCAATGGCATAATCTTTGCCGCCAAGGGAGAAAGTAACTATTTTGCAGTCAGCGGCGATTGTTTTCTCTGACTCTTCGCGTGAAGGATCCTCAACCGCAAGGGCCGTTGATTCACGGACAGATGTGTCTTCCATCACTTCGCTTACCATTTAAGTTCACCTCTCTGTTCGCGGGCTTCAACTTCCTGCCTCAACCCAAGATCCAAAAGCTGATTCACGTCTATTATGAGGGAAACCGAACCGTCTCCCAAAATCGAAGCACCGGCAATTCCAGGCGAATTCGTAAACTGATCCTTCAAAGGCTTGATGACCACATCCTCTTCGCCTATCAGGGAATCCACCATCAGCGCGACTTTTTTGTCGGCCGTACCCACAATGACCACATAGGTATAATCCTTTTTCTCGGTTATGCGGATGCCGAAAAGCCTGTTAAGCCGAAGAAGGCTTATAACCTCATCCCGGACATTCAGGACTTCATAATTGTCTATCATGCTGATTTCACCGGTGCTTATACGCTGGCTTTCAATAACCGACGCGACGGGAATTGAATAAACCTCATCACCTACCCTTATGAGGAGCCCCTGTATTATGGCCAGGGTCAGCGGAAGCCTTATAACAAAACGGGAACCCTCGCCCGGCCGTGACAGAACAGAGACAGAACCATTCAGTTTTTCTATCGAATTCTTCACCACGTCCAGACCGACCCCGCGTCCGGAAATATTCGAAATCTTTTCCGAAGTCGAGAAACCGGGGGAGAAAATAAGCTGGTAAGCCTCCGTATCGGAAAGATTCTTTCCGGGATGTATTATACCGCGCTTCACCGCCTTGGCTTTCACCGCCTCGACATCGATTCCGCCGCCGTCATCGGCTATTTCAATAATTATCAGGTTGCCTTCATTGCCGGCCTTTAAAAGAACCGTACCCTCTTCCGGCTTACCGGCGGCGAGCCGTTTCTCCCTTGATTCTATACCATGGTCAACGGCGTTCCTTACACAGTGCATTATGGGGTCAAGAAGATCTTCGACAACGGATTTGTCCAGCTCGGTGTCCTCGCCTTCTATGACGAGATTTATTTTTTTGCCCAGATCATGGGAAAGATCCCTGACAACCCTCGGAAAGCGGTTGAAAATCTGGTTTATCGGAACCATCCTGATTTTCATGACCCTTTCCTGAAGCTCACCGGCTATCCTGCCCAGATTCTGGGCGGTGGAGCGGTAACGGTTAATGGCGGTTTTCATTGAAGTTTCATAGTCATTGAATATATCAAAAAGCATTGAATATTCTTCATTGACCAGACGCTTCAAGTCCTTCAGGCTTTTCCCCTCCTGAACCTCGGCAATCAAATCCGGAAGCTGGTCAAACAGTTCATGAAGCTTTTCCCGGTAAACGGATTCATTCTGGAGAAATTCTGTAAACAAATCGGAGAACTGGGAAGCGGACTGATTGAAAGAAGCCTTTACAATAACAGTCTCGCTTACAAGATTCATAAGGGCGTCAACCCGTTTTGAATCAACCCTCAGGATGGAACCTGATCCTGCCACTTTCTTCGCAGCGGCGGGATGGGCGGACCTGTTCTTTTCGTTCTTCGCGTCATCAGAAACGGAATCCGTTCCGGCGGTATCCTCTCCGGCGGCGCCGGCCTCATCCGAGGCGGAGGCTGAAGGAACATCCGCTTCACTGTCCTGGGCATCATCCCGTACCGGAGTGTCCTGCGTGGAGCCTGATCCGGAAGCTGTAAACATCCCGGCGGGCCCTTCCGCGGCGGAAAAATCAACATCAAACACCGCGGAAGAAAGGGTAACGTCGGATATAAAGGCGGTTTTTTCCAGAACTTCGGGAGAAGATTTTGATGAGACAAAATAATATACGGTCTGGTGGAAAACATCGGAATAGAGCTCGTCAAAGTCGGGTATGGTGCGCAAAACCTGCCCTTCCTGTTTCAAAGCGGCGAAAACCTGTATGCCGCCCACCGTATTCATGGGGTTGTCCTCATCAAAGACAACCTGAACAAGATATGCCTTTTCTCCAGACGGAACGGCTTCCTTCAACTCGAGCATTTCATATTCGGTAAGCTGGACAGGAAGTCCGGATGGATCTTCGGGTTTCTTTGCCCGCTCCGGGTCTTTTTTGACGGAAGGAGAAGCTTCACCGGAAAGTTTTTCCGCTATATTTTTCGGCACGGATTTTTTACCCGCTTTTTTCGGGGAAGCCTTTTCAGGTATAAGCCCTTCCAGCTCGGAAACAATACCCGAGACATCCTCTCCGTACACTTCACCTTCAGCCCTGGCGGAAAGCATGGCTTTAATCACATCCAAGGCCCTCAAAAGCAGGTCAACAACCGATTCGGTTATTTTAACGGTGCCGGAACGTATCGCATCCAGCAAGTCCTCAACCTTGTGGGTGAAACCGGAAAGCTCATTCATTTCAACGGTGGCAGAACCGCCCTTCAGGGTATGAGCGGCACGAAAAATCTCGTCAATCGCATCATGATTTTCAGGATCATTTTCAATGACAAGGATATTGCTTTCCAGCATATCAACCTGTTGCTCAGCCTCGCTGAAAAAATCTTTGAGTAACTCTTCATTGTTAATATCAAGATAATCGCTCATACTAGCATTATAGTTTATACTCTTTCAACGAATAGTCAAGAAGATAAGTTTTTTTTTTCGACATATCGGATAAAAAAACTGGAGTTAATTCAATCTATGGTATATATTTACAAAAGGAATTTAATTTAAAATGAAAGTGTCTTTTAGAATTTACGCTGTTTTTCTGGCTTTTTTCTGCTTCTGCTGCACCGGAGCGCTTGCGGCGCAGCAGTTTTCCCTCTCGAAATTTGACTTTGAAACCAGATTTTTCGAAAGGGACGGTTCCGCCGCCCTGACATCGCTGGTTGAAACGGGAGGAACCCTTTCGCTGGCAAAACATTTCAGGATTTCAGCCGGTCTAAGCCTTTTTACCGGTGATATGCTGGATTTTTTCCATGCCGCGGAATCAAAAAAGAAAGACGCCATGCTTGAGCTGGACTGGATTGCCGTGGAATTCCCGGTTGCCGTGAGCGGCGGGCTCGTACCGGCCCTTTTTTCCGGAAAATACGGGGATTTATCTTCCGGGGATCTTCTTTTCAGGACGTTGCGGGCAACGCTGGAAAAGCCGCTGTTTTCAAAATACGGTCCCATGGAGATTTTCTCGGATAAAACAGAAACATCAGGTGCGGGGGCCGCCCTTATATGGACGGCGGAAACAATCCCCCTGGCAGCCGCGGCATACGCTTCCTGGAACGCCGACAGCGAAAACCCGGGATACAATATTTACGCCCAAACAGCGGGGGCGGGACAAACCCTTTTGTGGAATATTTTCGCCGGGATTGAAACAGGGGGAAACGCCGGCAGGGATGACGGCGTGTATTTTTCGGCAGGCTTTTCCGCGGAAGCGGGAGCCGGAAATCCCTTCTCCCTGTATATGCAGACAAAAATCCTTCCATTTGAAATCCAAGGCGGGAAGTCCCTGTCGCAGGAGGTGAGTGAAAAAATACATTTCCTGCTTGAACCCCGTTTTAACGGCAGTTTATTCTCCCTCCACACCTCTTTTTTCATTTCCCCCGTGCTTGAGGAAAAAGAAATTCCCTATCTTGACATCAACAGCGACGGGCAATACTTCGGCATGAATCTCAGGTTTGTATGCGGCAGTATTTTTTCACACAGGCAGAATTTGGGATTTGATTTCACAATATTTTCAGATACGGATATAAATACCGATTATAACAGTGAGGACTTTATTTTCTGTGTAAGTCCTTTTTTCAATATTTCAACCGGAGGAAGCATTATAACTTTCAGTGTAACCCTTAACCCTGCGAAAATAGACTCACTGCTTTCCGCCGGTGAAATAAATCTCCATATTAAGGCGGCGCTTTAATGGACTTCAGAAAACCCAAACCAAAACCATACGGATTCTCCGGTGCAAGAAAAACAACCTGTTTTTCACTGTGCCTGGCGTTTTTATTATTCTTCCCTTCCGTGAAAACACAAGCCATGGACATTTCCATTTCCGCCGGAGCAGCCAATACAGGTTACAGTCAGGACGGAACCCTTCCGGCTGATTTGTCCCCGGTTTTTTCCCTGGGAATCGATTACGGCATAAACGAGAAGCTTTCCGCGGCGGTCACCGTCCGGCAGGAAGCGGTTTTCGGGAGGAAAATCGCGGCGGAATGCTCATACGATACAGGCTTGATGAAATTCACCGCGGGGCCTGTTTTCGGTCTGCTGAACGGACTGGAGGACGGAGAGGATTCCCAGCTGCTTCAGCCGGGTGTGAAACTCGGATTCTCGATTTTCTTTTTGAATATAATCAACCTTGAAGCATCATCGGAATTCTGCATTCTTGCGGCTGATGATGTTTCCGGGCAGATATATCCGTCACAGGCCAACCTCAACCTGGGGTTTGTTTTTCCTTCGGTAATATGCACCGCCGGTATAAACCAGAAGTCAACCTTCACATCGGGCGACGAGGGTTCAAAACAAACAATGACCGATTACGGATTTTACACCGAAATTTTCGGGAAAAACTCTCCGGTGAGGTTCAATGTTGATTTTATTTACAGAACCCTGACTTTCAAGGCGAACAACCAGACCGTCTCAAACCTTGCGGACACTTCCGCCGCATCCATAGTCATAGGCGGCGGACTGGAAATACAGGCTAGGAACAAGGCCTTTTTCCTGGACGGGGAAGGAAGTGTATACACATTCGCCACCGAAGGGGATGACCCGGGTAATCCGTTCCTGTACAGTTTCTCCGCAGGAATGCGCTTTTCGCTTTAACCGGCGGAGAAATCAGCGGCGGGACTGCCCGGAACGGCTGCCGTCAGAGGGAAAGTTTGTCGGAAAGCCTGCCGCAGGCGGTCATGACATTTTCCCTGTGTCCGAAGGACGAAAAGCGGATGAAGCTTTCACCTGAAGGGCCGAATCCCGCTCCCGGAGTGGTCACAACGCGGCATTCATCGAGGATTTTATCAAAAATCTCCCAGCTTTTTCTTCCGGGGAAGCGGACCCATACATACGGCGCGTTACCGGTGAAATACACCTCGACCCCGGCATCGGCGAATTTCCTGCCGCGCAGGGTGTCGGCGATTATGGCGGCATTGGCAAGGTAATAGTTTGTCAAATCGCGCATTTCATCAAGCCCCTCGCTGTCAAGGGCGGCGAGCCCGCCGGCCTGGGCTATGTTGGAAGCTCCGTTGAAAAAGGTATTTGTCAGGCGTGACCAGAGGGCCGAAACAGGTGTTCCGTCGGAGAACAGGAGCTCGTCCGGAATGACCGACCATCCGAGGCGGACACCGGTGAATCCGGCGGGCTTGGAGAAGGAATTTATTTCCAGGGCACAGCGGCGCGCGCCCTCAATTTCAAAAATGGTTTTGGGGAGCTTGGAATCACGGATAAAAGCTGAATAAGCGGCATCATAAATAATTATGCATCCGTTTTCCCGGGCGAAAGACACCAACGTTTCCAATTCTTCCCTGGTCGCGCAGGCCCCGGTGGGATTGTTCGGGGAACAAAAATAGATGAGGCTTTCTTTTTTTACGCATGACAGATCCGGGAAGAAATTATTTTCCGGCAGACACGGCATATAGGTGATATCCCCGTAACCGCCGGGGCCGGAAGGCTTCTTTCCCGCGGCGCCGACCATGACGGAACCGTCAACGTACACGGGATAAGCGGGATCCTGCACCGCCACATTTACAGAAGAACCGAACAACTGCTGTAATCTTCCCACATCGCATTTCGCGCCGTCGGAAACAAAAACTTCATGGCCTTTGACCATGCCGTTATACAAAACCGCGGCGATTTTCTCCCGGAGCGGGAATTCCCCGGCGCTGTCATCACCGTACCCGGAATACCCGGCGGGGGTTTCCAACGCTTCTATGTATTCCTTCATTCCGGAAGCGATATGCCGTGTCAGAGGCTCCGTGGTGTTTCCGATACCGAGGCTTATAATTTCAGCGTCAGGATGGGAGGCGGAATATTCACGCCGTCTTTTCGCAATTTCAGGGAAAAGGTATCCGGGCGCAAGGTTCTCAAAACATGGATTGGCAGCTATCATATATTCTCCTTAAAAAGCAAAAATCTTTGTCAGTCCGCCCATTATACGTGTTACTCCGGCATATGCGCAATAGGAAGCTCCGAAAATAAAAAATCCCGGCACAACATGTCAAAAAGAGGTTTCATGACTATCTGCCCGCCTTCGACGGTAAAATGGGAACCGTCATCAGACATTGCTTTAATCTGTTTCCCGTCCGGAGTCACAAACACATCGGAATAAGATTTTCCTTCTCCGGGAACAGTGTCTCGCAGGGGAACATACACCAGAACATCGGGACTGTATTCGGAAGCGACAGCCGCCTGTATTTTTTCGATATAGGCGAGATGAGAGTTATATGTGCTGTTTTTCACCACAGGCATACCCAGCCAGTAAATCCGCGGAAGGTACAGCAGGGCTGTGTCAATCAGGGAAATGCATTTCTTCCTGTAGGCGGCTTCCCAGCCTTCAGTTTCTTTCACTACGACATTGCCGTCATCATTCCAGAAATTCTGGTAATCATTCATACCCAGCATAATAACACCCGCATTATAGGGGGACTTGGAAAAAGTGTCTTCAATCATTTTGTGCCAGCTGAAATAATCCTGACGTATGAAGCCTGAGGAATGAACCGGAAGGTATTCAACATGAACCGGAGAATCCTTCCCCGCCAGTCTGGAAAGGCCTATCCCGAGACTGTAAACCTGGGAATCGCCGAACATATAAACACGCAGCGGATTCGCGCTGGAATGAAGAATGTTAAGGGAAGGAACCTTTCCAGAGGGTTTTGCGGCGGATGCGGTTGTCTGCGGCATTTCTTCCCGCGCAAAATTTTCACCGGAAGGAACCGAAGCGGCGCCGTCCCCTGATTCAGACGGGGAAGGATTTTCGCCGGAAACCGGAAAGCCGCCGCCGGTTTGCCGCCGGTTAAAATATTTTTCGTTCCACGCCAAATTATCTGACAACCCGGAAACAGAAAGGAAAACCCGGCGCGCCCGGGGAACAATGTTGTCCAAGCCTGTACCAGAAGCGAACGCGGAAAAGGCATCGGCGGCGGCCAGGCCTGCGGAACGGACGTACAGGTTGTCAATCCGGGAAAAAGGAATCCAGACGGATTTTCCGCATAAAACCGCCGTGCAGAAAATAACGAGGGCGATTACAAAATAAACATAATTCGGAGAATAACAGCCGTCCCGGTTTTTGTATCTGTCGGCGGCGGATTTCAAAAAAGAACGTATCTTTCCAAAAAAATTCACCATAATTTCATTCCATAAATAAAATTAAAACTGAAAATATATGAACGGAGCCACAGCCGACATACCGAGAACATTCAGGACGGAGAAAAACACGGCAAGAAGAATGATTTTTATGTAAAAAGGCATCAGCTGCCATCCCCTGAAAAAAGCGTTCCTGATTTTCTCCGGAACAAAGTGCATAAGGATTCCGGACACAACAAGGATACAAACCAGAGGCGTGATGAATTCAACAGTCCCGTTGAAATTGGCGAGGGCTTTGAACCAATCCCCTATTTCATTCAGGGAAGAAGCCCGGAAAACAACCCAGCTTACCACAGTAAACGCAAACGTCACGAAAGTCTGAAGAATCACACACAATAATTTTCCGGAAGGCTTCGCCCCGTATTTAAAGAGACGCTCAAAAGCCAGGGCCGCACCCTGCATTACGCCCCACAGCAGGAACGTCCAGGATGCGCCGTGCCAGAGCCCGCCGAGCACCATGGTGAAAAAGAGGGCGAACAGAGTTCTTCCGGTTCCGAAACGGGAGCCGCCCATACTGAAATACAGGTAATTGCGCAGCCATGATGAAAAAGAAATATGCCAGCGTTTCCAGAATTCAGTGACGGAGAAAGAAGCATACGGCCTGTGGAAATTATCCGGCGTGTCAAAACCCAGCAAAAGGGCTGCGGCGACGGCCAGATCGCTGTAACCGGAAAAGTCACAGTAAATGACAACCGTGTAGGACAACGCGGCGAAAAGGGCGTCCAGGGAATGAACGGAACCCAGATCGGAAAACACAGGGGAAACAACCAGGGTTGAAAGAAAATTGGCAAAAACAAGTTTTTTCAGGAGACCTGAAACAATGAGAGCCGCCGCCCTGTCAAACTTTATTGGCCTGGAACCCGGTTCCACCCCGGCAGCCAGGGATTCAGGCAGGGAGGGAAAAAAATCCGCCGCATGGACAATGGGACCTGAGGCGACCTGCGGAAAAAAGGAAACGTATAAAAGAACATCGGAGAATTTTTTCGATGACGGTATCTTGCACAGATATATATCGAAAACATAACTCATCGCCTTGAAGGTATAAAAGGAAATGCCCAGCGGCATCACTACAGAAAGAACCGGCAGGAGAAAAGGTTCCACACCCTTCCCGGCGGAAAGCGACAGAATGAGGGAATTCACCTGTCCCGCAAAAAAATTGTAATATTTGAAAAATCCCAGTACTGAAATATTAAAAACCACGGACAGAATAAGGAATATCTTACGGTGGATGTATTCCCGGCTTCGTCCGATTAACAACCCGAATCCGAAATTTGCGGCGGAGGAAAAAAGAATCAGGAAATAAAAACGCCAGTCCCAGAAAGCGTAAAAAACAAAATTCGCGGCCAGAAGGAAAAAACGCCTGGAAACCGGTGTACGGAAAACATACCAGAAACCGGTGAAAACAACGAGGAAGAATATTAAAAACGAAAAAGTAGGAAAAAGCATCCTGAAAACAGTTTGCCCGAAGGAAATGATTTGGTCAACTGTTTTCAGTCACTCTGCTTTGGTTTCCGCAGCTCCTTGCGCATGATTTTTCCGCTGGTGGTCTTAGGGAGGGCGTCCACAAAGTCAATGATACGCGGATACTTATACGGAGCTGTCATTTCCTTTACAAAGCGCTTTATATCAACAGCCAGATCCTCATTCCCGGGTTTATAATCCTCCGCAAGGACTATAGTGGCTTTTACAACCTGCCCCCTGACCGGATCAGGTTCCCCGGTGACAGCGCATTCCAGCACAGCGGGATGCTTTATCAAAACACTTTCAACCTCAAAGGTTCCTATCCTGTAACCGGAACATTTGATAACATCATCACAGCGGCCGACAAACCAGTAATACCCGTCCTCATCACGCCATGCGGTATCACCCGTATAATAATAGCCGTTGTGGAAAGCCTCCCCGGTTTTCTCAGGGGAACCGTAATACTCGCAGACTAATCCGGGGAACCGGCCGTCTGTATCCGGGAACCTTTCCTTGTCCAGCTTGAAGCAAATCTGCCCGACAACAGCGTTTCCGACTTCTTCATCTTCATCGTTGAGAAGACAGATATTGTAGTAGGGGGCGGGCTT
Organism: uncultured Treponema sp.; assembly: GCA_949300145.1. Lineage (GTDB taxonomy): Bacteria > Spirochaetota > Spirochaetia > Treponematales > Treponemataceae > Avitreponema. The sequence continues at coordinate 187,504 of CASGDA010000001.1, forward strand.
GCCAATCGAACCGGGTTTTATGCGCTGGTCGTCAAAATTGAAAAGAGAAACGGTTGTCTCACTTTGACCGAAGCCCTCGGTGATTTCCAGTCCGGTTATTTTTTTCCACTGGGTGAAAACCTCTTCTGAAAGCGGCTCGCCGGCGGTGGAACAATGCGTCAATGAAGAAAAATCTATACCGGACAAATCTTCTTTTATAAGAAACCTGTAAATCGTCGGAGGGGCGCAGAATGTCGTAATACGGTGTTTCTGGACCTGATGCAGCAAATCGACCGGCTTGAAACGGGAATGATAGTCGTAGACGAAAAGCGCCGTCTCGCAAATCCACTGCCCGTACAACCGTCCCCATGAAGTTTTTGCCCATCCGGTATCCGCCACGGTTAGATGCAGTCCGCCTTTCGACACATGCTGCCAATATTTGGCCGTGGTGATATGACCCAGAGGATAAAGGAAATCATGAATCGCAAGCTTGGGATGGCTTGTTGTTCCGGAAGTAAAATAACCGAGCATATAATCACGGTTCGAGGAAACCTGATCACGCGGCAGGACAGGGAAAGGCGGAGCTTTTTCGCAGCCGGTTGTGAAATCAAGCCATCCTTCGGGAAGATCCGCCACCGGCTTCTCCACTCCGAACTCGTTTACGAGGACACAGGCTTTCAGTGAAGGGGACTCCCCGCGGGATTCATCAATATGCTTCACCACATCCGGGACATTCACAGCAACAATCATTTTTATTGAAGCCACATTGTTCCGGTAAATCAAATCCTCTTTCGTCAGCATATGGGTTGCAGGAACAGCCACCGCACCTATTTTATGCAGGGCTATCATGCTTATCCAGAATTCATAACGGCGCTGGAGAATCAGCATTACAAAGTCACCGCGTTTTACCCCGCACTGTAAAAAGAAAGAGGCGGCTTTGTCGGACAACTCCTTCATTTTACCGAATGTGATTTCATAATATTCATCCTCATCATTTGTCCACATAAGGGCGAGGGCATCCGGAGTTTTTTCCGCAATTTTATCCATAACATCATACCCGAAGTTGAAGTTCTCAGGTATTTTCAGCTCATAATTCCGTATAAAATCGTCATAGGATGAAAATTCAGTCCGCGCTAAAAAAATTTCTTCCATATCTTATCCGCTAAACCCCGTTATTCATTGAATCCGGCATACCGCCTGAACACCAGTTGAACTATTATAAAATGATTGTTATAAACCTGCAGCGCTTGTCATCGGCGTTCTGCATTCCATGCGGTTTTGAAGAATCAAAATAAAGAGCATCACCCTCTTTCAGGATAACCTCATTGTCACCTATAACAATGCGGACAGTCCCTTCGATGACATAATTGAATTCCTGTCCGGGATGAGTGGTGTAATGTATTTCCGGGATATCGCCCGGATTTATTGTGACAAGAAAGGGGTCAGCCTTCCGGTTGGCAAAGCCGTAAGCCAGAGACTCGAAGTGGTAATCCGCCAGCCGGTCAACGGCGATACCCTTGTCTTTTTCCGTGACAAAGTACGAAACTGTGTGGGGCTCCTCGCCGGAAATGAATGAAGTCAAATCAACGTTGTATTTCTTGCCCATACAGAACATTACGCTTAAAGGAATGTCAACTTCCCCTGATTCATAGCGCATATATTCTTTGGGTGAAATTCCACAGACATTGGCGGCGGTTTCTATCGATATGTCCAACATATCCCGCAATCCTTTTAATCTGGCGGCGACAGCTTTAATCTCTGCATTCATTCCGTAACTCCTTCACAGTCTTTATATCAGGCTCTTAGTTTTTCGCCCGGATTTCCCTGCGTTTTATTTTTCCGCTTATTGTTTTCGGCAACTCGTCAACGAATTCCACAATACGCGGATATTTATAAGGCGCGGTTGTTTCCTTCACAAAGCGCTGGATGTCTTTTTTCAAATCATCGTTTCCCGGCCTGTAAGATTCGGTAAGGACAATACTGGCCTTCACCACCTGTCCGCGGACAGGATCCGGGGCAGCGGTTACGGCGCATTCAAGCACGGAAGGATGCTGCATAAGGACGCTCTCGACTTCAAAGGTTCCAATCCGGTAGCCTGAACATTTTATAACATCATCACTGCGTCCTGTAAACCAGAAAAAACCGTCCTCGTCACGCCAGGCTGTATCACCCGTAAAATAAAAACCGTCACGGATGACTTCCCTGGTTTTTTCATTGTCCCGGAAATATTCCAGGAAAAGGCCGGGGAAGGTCGGGCGTCCGTTGAAGGAACCGTATTTCCGGCTTCCGTCTCCTTCCAGAGGGAAAGCGATTTCACCGACTTCACCGTCTTCACATTCACGGCCCGCGTCATTAAGAAGAACGCAGTTGTAATACGGCGCCGGTTTCCCGATGGATCCCGGCTTTACCTTTTCGTGCCCGAAATTGAAAAGTGACAGCGCTGTCTCAGTTTGCCCGAAACCTTCTTTTAATTCAAGCCCGGTAATGTCAAACCATTTCCGGAAAACTTCATCCGAAAGGGGTTCCCCGGCGGTTGAACAATGCTCCAGGGAGGAAAGATCAAATTTGGAAAGATCTTCCTGAATCAGGAAACGGTAGATTGTGGGCGGAGCGCAAAAAGAGGTTATTTTATATTCTTCAATCTTGTGGATAAGATCTATCGGCTTGAATCTGGCGTGGTAATCATAGACGAAAACAGCGCACTCACAGATAAACTGTCCGTACAGTTTTCCCCAGACAGCTTTCCCCCAGCCTGTATCCGCCACCGTGAGATGAAGGCCGCCTTTTTTCACCTGCTGCCAGTATTTCGCCGTGACGATGTGTCCCAACGGATAAGTAAAATCATGGGCAACAAGTTTGGGATGGCTTGTCGTTCCGGACGTGAAATAAGCAAGCATTATGTCGGTATTGTCATTTATTTTATCCCTCGCAGGAGGTATAAAAACCGGAGCGGACGCCACGCCGGAAGTGAAATCAAACCACCCTTCAGGGAGAACCGAGGCCGGATGCTCCGTTCCGTCCGGGGAAACGCAGGAGCGGCCCGACGGCACGTCAATGCCGTGGGCGTTTACGGCGATACGGATTTTCAGGGAGGGAGATGCGGGAAGACTTCCGTCAACGTGTTTCAGAATATCGCCGTCATTGACCGCAACAACAGCCTTTATGTCCGCCGCATTATTGCGGTACTCGATGTCTTCCTTCGTCAGCATATGTGTCGCAGGAATAACGGAGGCGCCGAGTTTGTGCAGGGCCAGTATCGAAATCCAGAATTCGTAGCGGCGCTGAAGAATCAGCATGACCATATCGCCGCGGCCTATTCCGCAGAACTGGAAAAAAGAGGCGGCGGCATCCGTCCTCTGCTTTATTTCCGCATAGGAAAACTCACGCAGAAAACCTTCATCGTTTGTCCACACAAGCGCACGTGTATCGGGACTTTTTGCGGCAAGAACATCCATGACATCATATGCAAAATTGAAGTGTTCCGGCACATTAACCTTATAGTTTTTGAAAAAATCATCGTATGAATCAAATTCAGTACGCGGTAAAAATACTTCTTCCATAAAATATATCCTCCATGAAAATTATCAAAGTGAAAACAGCAACTGTATGCGGTAAACTGAAGGCGGTTAAATTATTATAGCCAGAAACTTCGCGTTTTTGCCGTTCATAGCCTGCATACCATGGGGTTTTGTGGAATCGAAATAAAGGGAATCACCCTCTTCCAAAATCATTTCCTTGCCGTCAACGATAATACGCATGGAGCCTTCAATCATGTAATTGAATTCATGTCCCGGATGGGAATTAAAATGGATTTCCTTTGTATCTTCCGGTGTTATTGTAACCATAAACGGTTCCGCCTTCCGGTTCATGAAACCGTAAGCGAGGGACTGATAACGGTAATCAGCCCGCCGCTCCACGGAAATCCCCTTGTCCTTTTTTGTAAGGAAATACGAATGCATGTGGGGCTCGCCGCCTGAAATCAGAGTGGTGAGCTCTATGCCGTATTTTTTGGACATACTGTGCAGCACGCTGACGGGAATGTCTTTTGTGCCCGATTCATATTCAACATATTCTTCCGGGGAAATGCCGCAGACTGAAGCGGCTTCCTCCACGGAAACATCAAGTACGTCCCGCAAACCTTTGAGGCGGTCTGCCACAGCTTTCAATTCTTCGCTCATTTTTTTCCTCCACAAAAAAACGCGCTTTTCCCGGAACATCGGAAATCATTCCAATCCGAGAACCTCTTTCCTGTACTTTGTCCCTATTTCCGTCAGCTTGAATTTCTGGATTTTGCCGGAACCGGTCATCGGGAACTCGTCCATGAACATGACCAGCTGCGGGAATTTATATTTCGCGATTTTTCCCCGGCAGAATTCTATGACGTCCTCTTCCGTGAGCTTCTTTCCCTCATGCAGGATGATGAAAGCGCCGGTGATTTCGCCCAGCCGCTTGTCCTTGACGGCGGCGACCTGGACGTCGCGGATTTCCGGCATCTGCGAAAGGAATTCCTCGATTTCACGGGGATAAATATTCTCGCCGCCGCGGATAATCATATCCTTTATGCGTCCGGTTATCCGGTAATATCCGTTCTCGTCCTTCACGCCCAAATCCCCGGAATGCAGGAACCCGTTCGAATCGATTATTTCCGCGGTCGCCTCAGGCATCTTGTAATAGCCTTTCATGATGTTATACCCGCGGCAGCACATCTCGCCCTGGACGCCGACGGGACATTCCTCGTTTGTCTCCGGGTCGAGAACCTTCACCTCGATGTCGGGCAGTTCCTTGCCCACAGTGGTGGCGCGGATTTCCGGCGGGTCATCGGTGCGGCTCTGCGTCATTCCGGGAGAAGTTTCCGTCAGGCCATACACGCTGGTTATTTCCTTCATGTTCATTTTGTCCATGACCTGCTTCATCAATTCAACCGGGCACAGGGATCCCGCCATGATTCCCGTGCGGAGGCTCGACATATCGAACATACTGAACATCGGGTGATTCAATTCCGCGATGAACATTGTCGGCACACCGTAAATCGCCGTGCACTTTTCCTTATGGACGGAGGCGAGGGCCACAAGCGGATCGAAGCTTTCGAGCAGCACGTGGGTCGCACCGTGGGTAAGCACAGCCATGACGCCGAGGACAATCCCGAAACAGTGGAACAGCGGGACGGGCAGGCAGACACGCTCGGCATCCGTGTACTTCATGCACTCGCCGATTGAAAAGCCGTTGTTCACGATATTCCGGCTGGTGAGCATCACGCCTTTCGGGAATCCCGTCGTACCCGAAGTGTACTGCATATTCACGACATCATCGCAGGTTGTCTCCGCTTCAAGTCTGTGGATGATTTCCATATCGACATGGGAACCGAGCAGAAGCAGTTCGGGTGTGGAATACAAGCCGCGGAATTTCTCCGGGCCCATGAACACGACATTCCGCAGATACGGGAACCGCTGTGACTTGAGACAACCGCGTTCGTATTCGTCCAGCTCAGGAACGAGCTCTTTTATCATCGCGACATAGTTGGAATCCTTGACACCGTCGGTAAGACAAAGCGTCGTGATGTCGGACTGCTTCACCAGATACTCAAGCTCGTGCAGCTTGTAGCTTGTATTCACGGTGACGGCGACGGCGCCGAGACGCGCGCAGGCGAACATATAGGTAAGCCAGTCGGGAACGTTCGTCGCCCAGATACCGAGATGGTCTCCCTTGCGGACGCCGATCGCATACAGTCCGCGCGCCAAATCATCGACACGCCGGTCGAATTCCCGGTACGTGAAGCGGAGGTCCCGGTCGGAGTACACCATGAACTCGTGTTCCGGGTCGGCCTTCGTCTTTTCCCGCAAAACCTGATTCAATGTCAGCTCAATCATACAATCACCTCACATCAAACCGGGGTATAAATGACGGCGAGAATCTTCGCATTTCCGCTGTTGGAATGCACATGGTGCGCGACAATCGAATCGTAATAAATGCTGTCGCCGACCGTCAGCTCATATTTGTCTTTGCCGTACAGAATCTCGACGTTGCCCTCGAGGACATAAATGAATTCCTCTCCTTCATGGGAAGAGAGCTTGACCTCTTCGCCGGAGGACTCGTAGATATCGATAATGAAGGGATCCATGTGGCGGTCCGCCTTGTTATGGGAGAGAGAGAAAAAATCCAGGTCGGAAGAGACAGCATTGTTCCTCTCGGAGAAGCGCGTCACATTGTTCTGGTTCTTCTTTTCTTTTTCACTTCCGCCGCGGTTCACGACAGGCCCGAGGTTCTCCTGATCATCCATGAAGGTGCCCAGTCTTACACCGAGAACGCGGGCGATTTTAATAAGAGGGGTAAGCCCCGGAATCAGTTCTCCTTTTTCAATCCGTTCAATTCCTTCCGCACTGAGATTTGTGCGTTCGGAAACATCTTCGATAGAAAGCTTCCTGTTTTCACGGACAAGCTTTACTTTTTTTCCTATGCGGTTTTTCTCGCTCATAATGCACCTCTTGTGTTTTACTGGGTCGGAACTGAATTCAATCCGAAAAGATGAGTTATCTTTACACAACTTTAGTATTTATGCAATACCTTTAATATAATTAAAACAATATTTTCAGGAATTTCATGGACCAACGGGGGAACCGTCCGCAAACGGCTTCCCCCGGAGATTTTTAACCTTTTATTTCGTAATCCTTGGAAAAAGCCGCCTCTATTGTGGCTATATTCAAAGAATTAAACTTCTTGTTGCGGGCGGAAATCGCTTCATCCAACGCATATTCAAAGGACTTGACCCCAACCATCCCGGGAACAACCTTCGCAAGGCAACCAAGGACAACCATATTGGCCCCCCTGTCATTACCACATTCGGAGGCAATATCGTTTGCAGGCAAAGCCAAAGTCCTTATGTCGTTCCGCTGGGGAGTGGTGTCTATAAGAGAACTGTTGTAAATAAGAAGCCCTCCTTTTTTCAACATCGGTTCAAATTTTGCCATTGAAGGTTTATTCAAAGCGACCACAACATCCGGGTGCTCAATTACAGGGGAGGCAACCTCATCATCAGAAACAATGACGGAACAGTTGGCTGTACCCCCGCGCATTTCCGCACCGTAAGAGGGAATGTGGGAAACATTTTTGTCTTCGCTCATTCCCGCCAGGGCTAAAATTTTTCCGGCAAGGATTACACCCTGCCCCCCGAAACCGGCAAAAATTATTTCAGTAGTCATATTATCTCCTGTTCATGCACCGGCGGAAACAACCCCGCCTTTAGGCTGTGCCGCTTCCGGAACAACACCGGCCGGAATATCACGGAAAACCCCGAGCGGATAATAGGGTTCCATTGCATCCCGAACCCAGTCCGCGGCGATTTTCGGATCGACACCCCAGTTTGTCGGGCACATCGACAGAATCTCGACAAAGGAATAGCCTTTCCCTTCCTTCTGATAAGTGAGGGCTTTTTTTATCGCGGCCTTCGTCTTGTTTATATGTTTGACGTCATAAACGGCACAGCGCTCTATGTACTTCGGCTCAACAAGCGTGTTGAGAAGCTCCGCAGCCCGGATAGGATAACCGACTTCATCAGCATTCCTGCCGTAAGGAGTTGTCTTCGTCACCTGTCCGACAAGCGTCGTCGGCGCCATCTGCCCGCCGGTCATTCCGTAGATAGCGTTGTTGATGAAAATGACGCTGATATTCTCGCCGCGGTTCGCCGCATGGATTGTCTCGCCGGTGCCGATTGCGAGCAAGTCGCCGTCACCCTGATAACAAATCACTATCTTATCTTTGTGGACGCGCTTCATTCCGGTTGAAACGGCCGGAGCCCGCCCGTGAGCGGCTTCAACCGAATCCACATCCAGATAATTGTAGGCGAAAACCGCGCATCCTACCGGAGCGACAAGAAGGGTATCCTGCTGAATTCCCATTTCATCGATAACCTGGGCCACAAGCTTATGAACTATTCCGTGGCCGCAGCCGGCGCAATAATGGTTTTTAACATCCTTCATGGACTTGGGAAAACTATACACCTTAGACATAGCTTCTTACCTTCTCCAAAATAACATCGAGTTTCGGGATGATTCCTCCAGGCTCGCCGTAGAAATCAACTTCAGTTTTTCTCTTTCCGCTGTAAAGGCGGACATCCTGCACCATCTGTCCGAGGCTCATTTCAACGGCGAGAACTTTCTTCGCACTGCTGCAGGCGGCTTCAAGCTCATTCTCAGGGAAAGGCCACAGGGTGACCGGGCGGAAGAGGCCGGCCTTAATTCCTTCACCACGGAGTACTTTGACAGCCTTTTTGCAAACCCTTGCCGATGTTCCGTAAGCGCAGAGCACAAAATCCGCGTCATCACACAGATAATTTTCATATATGACTTCGGAATCCGCGATTTTCCGGTAATTCTCTTCCAAAGCACGGACATGGCGTGACAAATAAGCATCGTCCTTGCCCAATTTCAGGGACGCGATGATATGGGCTTCCCTGTCAGGGGTTTTACCGGTCAAAGCCCATGGTTTCGCGGGCAAATCCGTCACCTCCGCCGGAAGGACGCAGGGTTCCGCCATCTGTCCGAGGTAGCCGTCGCCGAGAATCATGACGACGACACGGTATTTGTCGGCTATTTCAAAGGCCTTTACAGTATAATCCGCCAGCTCCTGGACAGTTCCGGGGGCAATAACTACAACATGGTAATCGCCGTTTCCGCCGCCGCGGGTTGCCTGGAAATAATCTCCCTGGGCGCCGGCGATGTTTCCCAGACCGGGGCCGCCGCGCATCATATTCACGATTACGGCAGGAAGCTGGGCGCCGGAAAGATAGGAAATCCCCTCCTGCTTCAACGAAATTCCGGGAGAAGAGGATGAAGTCATAACCCTGGCGCCTGAAGCGGAAGCCCCCATAACCATATTGACGGCGGCTATTTCACTCTCAGCCTGAAGGAACGTGCCTCCGACCTGCGGCAGACGTTTTGACAAATAAGCCGGAATCTCGTTCTGCGGCGTTATAGGATAGGCGAAATAATACCGGCAGCCGGCAAGAACCGCAGCCTCTCCTATAGCCTCATTTCCTTTCATCAGTATTTTTTTGCTCATGGTTTATTCCTTTTCTATTTCGATAGCGGCATCGGGGCACATAATCGCACAAAAAGTACAGGCTATACACAGGGATTCATCGGTACAAACAGGATAATGAACACCCTGTCCGTTTGTTTCTTTGGACATTACCAATATTTTTTTTGCACATGAACCGATACAGAGTCCGCAACCCTTGCAACGCTCCACAGCGATAATAGGTCTACAAGCAGCCACGCCAGCCTCCTTTATTAATTTAAACCGGCGGCGGATGTTTCGCCGTCATACGGTCATGGAAGAAAGTATAATAAACTACAAAATATTAGGCAATGCAAATGAATTGTTTTTTCTGCATTTTTACTAAAATTTATGTAAAATTATTAAATATTTTCAAGTGAAAAACAACGCCTTCCACAGGATTCACGCAGGCCGCCCGGACGGGATTACGGGAGGAATCAAATTAAAAAACGCTTTTCCGCGTCCAGAATAAGCTTGTACTCAAAGGAATCGGTAAGGGCGAGCCAGCTCGCCTCTATCAAGTCGGATGAAACCCCTACCGTGGACCACATATTTTCGCCGTCACTTGTCTCAATCAACACCCTGACCTTTGCGGCGGTGGCGCTCTTTGAATCCAGAACCCTGACTTTAAAGTCCTTCAGTCTTATATGCTTCACCGAAGGATAAAAACGGCCCAGAGCCCGCCTGAAAGCGATGTCCAGCGCATGGACGGGCCCGTCCCCCTCTCCGGCGGTAACGGCGATTTCACCGTCAACTTCAATCTTTATCTGGGCGAAGGCTGTACAGTTATCGCCGGCGACAGCCTGTTCTCCTATAACTTTATAATAATGAAGCTTGAAAAACGGCCTGTACTTGCCGAGGTTTCTCCGCACAAGAAGTTCAAAACTGCCTCCGGCTCCTTCAAACTGATACCCGGCGCATTCCAATTCCTTGATTTTATTGATGATTTGGGAGGTTATCGGACTGTCCTTTGTAACCCAGGGGTCGAATTTTTTGATTTTGTCGATAATCGCGGACCGGCCCGAAACCTCACTTAAAAGGAAGGACCGCTCGTTGCCGACACTTTCCGGGGAAATCTGCTCATAAGCCAGGGGATTTTTGTGGACCGCGTCCACATGCATACCGGCTTTGTGGGTAAAGGCATTCACCCCGACAAAGGGCATGGAGCTGTCCAGGGTGACATTGGCAATCTCCGCCACATATCTGGCTGTAGCTGTCAGCATTTTTATGTTGCCCTCGGGAAGACATTTTACACCGTATTTCAATTCAAGGGCGGGGATTATGCTGGACAAATTCGCATTGCCGCAGCGTTCCCCGAAGCCGAGCAACGTTCCCTGAACCTGGACGGCTCCCGCTTCCACCGCCATGACGGAAGCGGCCTCCGCCATATTCATGTCATTGTGACAGTGAATCCCAACGGGAACATCAAAACGCCTGACCATCTCTTCCGTAACATCCCGGATTTTTCCCGGAAGGGTGCCGCCGTTTGTGTCGCACAATATGAGCGAAACAGCCCCGGCGCCGGCGGCCGCCTTCAGTGTCTCCACGGCATATTCCGGATCGGAAAAGTACCCGTCGAAAAAATGCTCCGCATCATAAAAGACCTTCCGCCCGGAATCGGTTAAAAAGCGGACGGTGTCGGCTATCATTTTCAGGTTTTCTTCGAGAGACGTGCGGAGAACCTCCGTCACCTGAAAATCCCAGGTTTTACCGAATACACACACATATTCGGTTCCGGCGGCCAGCAGGCTTTTCAGATTCACATCTTCGTCCACAGGGATGTTTTTCCTGCGGGTGGCACCGAACGCGACCACCTTGATATTTTTAAGCGGAACCTTTTTTATTTCCGTGAAAAATTCAATATCCTTCGGATTCGACCCTGGATTTCCGGCTTCCGCGAAAGATATGCCGAGTTCATCCAATGCCCTGACAATATAAATTTTATCCTGAACGGAAAAACTGATACCCTCACCCTGGGCACCGTCCCTCAACGTGGAGTCAAAAATCCGGACAGTTTCCGGCAAAAGGGTTTTATCCATTTTTCTCCGCCTCCCGGATTTTTTCCGCCTCACGCTCGCAGGCTAATTCATAGACCATGGCGTTTATCGCGGACAGATACGCTTTTATTCCGGATTCAACTATGTCGGTTGAAACACCGCTGCCGTTCCAGCTCCTTCCTCCGCGGGTCACCCGCATAAGGCATTCACCCTGGGCGTCAGTTCCGGTATCGACGGCATCAACAACCTGAAGTGAAAAATCCTCGAGCTTTACTTCCTCGCCGCCTATAATTTTATCAACAGCATTCAAGGAAGCGTCAATCGGTCCGTCCCCGATCGCGACTTTTTCCACGAAAGAGCCGTCCGCGATTTTCAGACGGACAACTGAGGTTGAAGTAATCGAGGAACCGGAATTAATAACAAAGCGGTCGAGCACATAAGCCTGCGGTATTTCCGCATTACGGCCCGCAACCAGCGCCTCAATGTCCCTGTCGGATACCGTTTTCTTTTTATCAGCAAGTTTTTTGAATTCCTCAAAGAGATGATCCAGAATCTCCCTGGAATCCCCCAGATTGATTCCAAGATAAGAAAGCCTTTCCTCAAAAGCATGCCGGCCTGAATGTTTCCCCAAAACCATTTTGCTGAAGGACTTATCAGGTATACCGATGGACTGCGGCGTCATGATTTCATATGTTCCCGGATTCGCCATAACCCCGTGCTGGTGGATTCCCGCCTCATGGGCGAAAGCATTCTCTCCGACAATGGCCTTGTTAGGCTGGCATCTGACGCCGCTCGCCTTTGAAACGATTTTTGACGCCTGATAAATTCTGGAGATATCTATGCCCGTATTCATCTTGTAATAATCACGGCGAACATGAAGATTCATCACAAATTCCTCAAGGGCGGTATTCCCGGCCCTCTCCCCTATTCCGTTCACGGAACATTCAACCTGATCCGCTCCGGCGGCGGCTGCGGCGAGACTGTTCGCAACCGCCAAACCCAAATCATTATGACAGTGAACGGAAAGACACGCCTTGTCTATATTTGGAACGTAATTTTTTATGTTTCTTATCAGGGCCGCATATTCCTCGGGAACCGCATATCCCACCGTATCCGGAATATTAACCGTGGATGCGCCTGCGTCAATCACAGATTCTATGACACGGTAAATAAAGTCCGGCTCCGAACGGGAAGCATCCTCCAAAGAAAACTCGATATCCGGACACAAATTCCTGGCATAAGAGACCATCTCTACAGCCTGGGAAAGGACTTTCTCCGGAGATTTCCTGAGCTTGTATTTCATGTGTATCGGGCTTGTGGCGAGGAAAACATGGATGCGCGGCGACCTGGCGGGCAGAAGGGCCTCCACGGCCGCATCTATATCCTGGACAGAAGCTCTGGCCAAGGCTGCCACAACAGGCCCGTTTACACAGTGGGCTATTGTTTGAACCGCCCGGAAATCCCCGGCACTGCATACAGGAAAACCGGCTTCAATCACATCGACCCCCAGCTCCTGAAGGATTTCCGCCACTGCAACCTTGCTGTGCAGATTCATGCTGCAACCAGGAGCCTGTTCGCCGTCCCTTAAAGAAGTGTCAAAAATTTTTATCCGCCGTTCCAATTTTCCAATACCTCTCAAAAATTATAAGCGCATATATTATATCATCTTAAAGAAAAAAAAATAAGAAGGGAAGCGTCTGTTTCACGATAAGCACGCGGAAACAAAAAAAACACCTGCCGGTCAAACGGAAAGTTCTGACGGCAGGTGTTCCGGAATTATAAAAATTATAAACAGGATTATGATTTAAGATGGAATCTTATTGTTGAAAGTTCATGACCCTCACGTATGACAGTAAACCATACCTCGCCGGATCTTGCTGATGCCATTCCCCCATACAATGAAGTAAGATTGGAAACATCCTTGTCATTCACTTTCACAATGATATCCCCCGACATGAGCCCCATAACGGCTGCGGGACTTTTCGGCATTACATTTGTGACAAGAACGCCTTTTTGATTCTTGTCCAAATCAAAGCGGTTACGCAAATCATCATTTATCTCGTATGGGATGAAGCCCGGCCAGAGCTTGCTGTAATCGTTCACAAGATTTTCATCCCGCTCGTCGATTTTCACGGAAAGGTTTATGGTCTTTCCGTTTCTGATAAGCGTGAATTCCGCCGTATCGCCGTTACGCAATTCACCCACATCACGGACAAGCTGGTTGACAGACTTCACGGGTTTTCCATTCAAGGCCGTAACATAGTCACCCGGAAGGAATCCGCCCTTATCAGCAGGAGAACCTATAAAGACCTGGGCAGCCAGAGCTCCGGTGTTTTTTTCCAATCCCAGAGCCTCAAGTATTTCCCTGTCCGCATCCAGAAGCTGAACACCCAGCCAGCCGTAATTCAATTTACCACCGGCGATGAATTCATCAACGGCATTTTTAACATTGTTTATCGGAATTGAAAAGCCAAGCCCCTGTGAACCGCCGGAATAAGAGGCAATCCAGGAATTTATACCGATAACTTCCCCGTAAATGTTAACCAAAGGTCCTCCGGAGTTACCCTGGTTGATGGCGGCGTCAGTCTGGATGAAGTCGTTGATATTTCCGTTGGGGCCGCCATTCCGTCCCACAGCGCTGACAACACCCTGCGTGAGGGAAGAAACATACCCTAGGGGAGAACCCACCGCAAAAACAATGTCGCCCGGCTGCACCGAATCGGAATCCCCCATCTTTGCCACCGGAATGGAATCATCGCTGGATTCAAAAGAAACAAGGGCGATATCCTTGCGCTCATCGCCTCCGACAATCTTTCCGGAAAATTCCTGTCCGCCGTAAAGTTTCACACGGATTTTGTCAGCATCTTTCACCACATGGTAATTTGTCAGGACATAATAAGTTTTTCCCGACCGGCGGATTATGACACCGGAACCCATCCCCTCGGTCTCATATTCACGTTTATTCCGGGAGTCTTCTTCATCATTGTTGTCCCTGTCAGGACGGCCGAAAAAGAACCACGGGAAACCGTCCATGGGAGAGGATTCAATAGTGTGTGTCTCCACAACATCAAGGGTAGCCACAGACGGAAGAACGGCGGAAGCCACCGCCCTGTTAGCGTTCTGTAATGATTCCAGAAAGTCCCTTGATTCAGCGGAAATTTCAGGAGCGGAAACAAGTATGTTTTCAGCTGTGGTTGATACGGGCTGGGTATCCCTGACTCCTCCCGCAAGAACTTCCGGGTCTTTTGCAACAGCACAAACGGCAAGTAAAAAACAAAAGAAGATGCAGGACACAATAAAAATTACTTTTCGTTTTTGTACAGAAGTATCCTTTGAATTTTTCTTCATAAAAAGCAAATCTCCTTAACTGATTTTAAAATACTGATCAAGGCCGTCAGGTTACAAATACTTTTATGAGGTGGAAATCACAGGGCTGTCAGAATCTCGGTGTGGTCTCCAAAAACCGCGACAGTATGCTCAATGTGGCACGCCCTGCTTTTATCGGCGGTAACAACCGTCCATCCGTCGGAAAGCAGTTCGACGTCATCCGTTCCCAGCGTTATCATGGGTTCGATGGCAATAACCATGCCGGGGACTATCCTGTGGTTCGGACCGCGTTTTGACGGCACATTCGGCACATTCGGATCCTCGTGCACATCCAGACCGACTCCGTGCCCGCAGTATTCATAAACAACGCCGAAACCCGCCGAACGCGCGATGTTATACACTGCACGTGAAATATCCCCTATGCGGTTGCCTGCCTTACAGGCGGCGATTCCCGCGTCAAGACAAGCCTTCGTAACTTCAATAAGCTCTGATTCCCTGGGGGAAATTTTCCCCACGCCCACCGTCTTCGCCGCGTCACTTATATATCCGTCAAGGTTTATTCCTATATCAAGCGACACAAGATCCCCGGCTTTCACAACTTTACGCCTGGAAGGAATTCCATGTATAACTTCCTCGTTTATGGAAACACAAACCGCGCCCGGAAAATCCTCCGAATACCAGGCGGGAGTTCCTCCGTTGGCTTTTATGAAATTTTTACAATATTCATCGATATCCGCGGCGGTGATTCCTTCCTTAATCATGGGCAGAAGTTCCTCGTATAAGGCCGCGAGCAATTTGCAGGATTTTCTTATTCCGTTTATCTGTTTTTCATTTTTTATCCGTATCATTTTTCTCCTCCGGAATCATGAAATTTTGAAAAGGGAACGGGAGCGGGAGCGGGAAGTTTTACGGCATGAAGAAGCGATTTTTTCAGCCTCCGAGGCACAAACGGCGGCGGTATTTTCATCTCCTATACGCAAATAACATTCCGCCATACGCCGCAGAATAAAAATATCATCCTTTTCACCCAAACGCAATTCAAGGGCATATTCAAAACAATCCAACGCCAGTTCATCGGACAGATTCTCAGGAATAATTTTACGTATCACCGAACGCAGGAAATCCAGGGCATCAGAAAAAAAATGACGGAAATAGGGTTTCCTGTATTCTTCCGAAATTACATCGGCCAGCAGACAGAAGGCTTCGTAAATTTTATTCCGGGCCGCCAGTTCTTCCGCAAGGACAAAACCGCAGTCCATAAAATCTTCCCGGTCAAAATAATTTGAAAGGACAAACTTTCCCGGCGGATACAAATACTTCAAATATTCCTCAACAGCCTCTTCCTCCAAATCATGAAACAAATCGAAGAAAATAAGCTTGGCGCGGCTTTCATTGTCCGTCCTGGAAAGAAGCCAGCGCCTGTAATCAAAAGCATCCCCGGGAGACTGTCTCCTGGAATAACGGAAACGGGCATAGGTGGCGTCAAAGCCTTCCCGCAAAGCCGGGTCGGACAACGTCCTGTAGGCTTCCAACAGTTCCCGCATACCGGCGGAATTTTCATCCGGCTCTTTCCCGCCTTTATGCAGATGGCGGGCTGTATCAGGATGGAGTAACTTAGCCTTTTCCCTGAAAGCGCGTTTTATCTCTGCGGCGCCTGCTGTCTCAGGAACACCGAGAATGCGGTAACAATCCTTAACCAAAGCATCAACCTATTTTTTTTCCGGATTCAACAGCCTGTTCCCTGTTTTTCAATATATCGGAATAGTCAAGCAGCAGACCCTCTTTTTCCAGAACACGCATTAAATTCGCGCACGCCTTTGAATTACCGAAAACACCGGATGAAATAACAAACGCCGCACCTTTCTTTCCTGCGACGGTTCCTGACTCTGCGAGGAATTCCTTTACACGTGGAGGAATATTCCCGGAGAACAACCCCTTCTTTTTAACAACAACGGCTATATAATCAAAAAAGGAAAGCTTAGTCTGACCGGCATCATCCTGACCGTTAAAAGACTCAACCGCCCCGCCGGTTTTTTCAGCCGCCTTTAAAAGGGCATCGACAATTGACGCAGAACGGCTGTCATCTTTATCACAAAAACTTATCAAAGCAATCCGCATATTATTTCAATCTCCCTTTCTAACTTATTTTGTAAAGCTGTTCTATCATCTTTTCTTTTACCATAAGAACAGAACAACGGGCGTTAAGCAGAATTGATTTTGAGGAAGACGACAGAAGGTCTTTTTGATCTATCACACCCCTTTCGTATCCACCCAGCAGAATCGTATCAACAGAAAACTCTTCAGCGGCGGAAACAACCTCGCTCCAAATCACGCCACGGCGGAAAACAAGCTCGACCTTCACACCCTTGGCTTTTGCAATTTCATCTACATACTGTAAGTACCGCCGTCCGTTTTCATCCAGACTTTGCTCGTATTCCCGCGCTTCTTCCTCAACAAAAAATTTCCCCAAGGTAAGCTGCCTGATTGTCGCGGTATCGACAACATAAATAGCATATACCTTGCACCGGTACAGTTTCGCCATAAGAACCGCATACTTAAAGGCGTTTATCGACGAATCGGAGCCGTTTATAACAACCATTATGTTTCTAAAAAGTGGTTTAATCATAACAACACACGCCGTCTTACAGCGTCCCTCCATTT
Source organism: uncultured Treponema sp. (assembly GCA_949300145.1). Taxonomy (GTDB): domain Bacteria; phylum Spirochaetota; class Spirochaetia; order Treponematales; family Treponemataceae; genus Avitreponema. The sequence continues at coordinate 204,519 of CASGDA010000001.1, forward strand.
CTTGATTTTAAATTTTTCAAAACAAAAACATTTTCCCGTTCCCTTTCTTCAAGAACACCTTCGATGTAAACCTTCGTTTCCTGGGTCTGGGGAATAACCTGCTTGTCAAGCGCATTCACACGCCGCTGGGTTTTCTGGACTTCACGTGCCAGCCGCCACACGATTGTCCTGATTGAAGCCATCTGGGTAAGAAGGCGCAGCAATTCAAAAAATTCAACAGTAACCTTGTCACAGTCAGCGAAAGAATTACCATATGACCAGGCAGGTTCAGGCTTAGGAAGCTCAACATCAATTGTTGAGAAACTCATGCCGGCCAGAACGACACGGTTTTCGGTTGATTTAAAATTATAGGAAAGGGAGCGTGAAAGCCTGTCAACCTGTTCCGTTCCTACGGCCATATACATATGCTTGAGGGATGAATAAGCTTTCTCTATCTGCTTATCGATGTCGCTTTCAAGAAGCTTGACACGCTCAACCATATGCATCAATTCCATGACAAGAATTTCACGCTTTTGTTCAAGAAGCTCATAACCGTCTTTAGCTATCGCAAGCTGTTCTTTCACTGAGAGGAGATTGGATTTTGTCGGGGCGAGAGGAAGCCGTGACATTACTCTTTATCCCCTTCAGAATGAATTTTATCCTGGACAGATCCGCCGCCCATATATTTTTCGATTAAAGCGGAATTTATCCGGAACAAATCCGCGCGGGGAAGAATCTTCAACAGCTCCCAACCGATATCCAGAGTCTGTTCAATTGTCCTGTTTTCAAATTCACCCTGGGACAGGAATTTCTGCTCAAATTTATCACCGAATGCCAGATACTGTTTGTCGGTGTCGCTTAATTCTTCCTCGCCGATAATCGCCGCGAGGCTGCGGATGCTTTTCACCTTGGAATACGAAGCGAACAACTGGCTGGACAAATCCTTATGATCCTCCCGGGTCATACCTTTCCCTATCCCGTCTTTCATAAGCCTTGAAAGGCTTGGCAGTCCCGAAACCGGCGGATAAATCCCCTTTTGGGAAAGTTCCCTGTCAAGGACAATCTGCCCTTCCGTTATGTAGCCGGTCAAATCAGGAATAGGATGTGAAATATCATCGTTTGGCATTGTCAATATCGGAATCTGGGTGATTGAACCTTCAGACCCTTTTATTTTACCGGCCCTCTCATAAAGCTCCGCAAGATCCGAATACAGATACCCCGGATACCCTTTACGACCGGGAACCTCTCCGCGTGTGGTGGAAATTTCCCGGAGAGCCTCGCAATAGTTTGTCATATCAGTTAGGACCACAAGAACATGCATTCCCTTTTCGTAGGCGAGATATTCAGCCGCCGTAAGGGCGCAGCGCGGTGTAATGATACGCTCTATGGAAGGCGCGTCAGCCAGCGACAGGAACATGGCCACCTTGGACAAAACCCCGGACTTTTCAAATGTGTCAATAAAGAAGCGCGCTACATCATATTTGATGCCCATGCCGGCGAAGACCATGACAAAGCCTTCATCTTCTGAAAGTATTTTCGCCTGCCGTATAATTTGAGCCGTAAGTTTGTTATGCGGCAATCCGTTCCCGGAAAAAACAGGAAGCTTTTGTCCGCGGATAAGGGTATTCATTCCGTCTATTGCTGAAATACCCGTCTGGATAAAATCACGGGGGTATACACGGGCGAAAGGATTTATGGGACACCCGTTGACATTCCGTTTGGCGGAGGAGTAAAGCTCAGGATACCCGTCTATGGGTTTACCCAATCCGTTGAAAATGCGGCCCAAAAGGCCTTCTGAAACACGGATTTCCATGGGCGTATCAAGAAACTCGACGGAAGATTCCCTCAAGCTTAAACCTGAAGTTGAACCGAAAATCTGAACAACGCAATATTCCTCGGAAACATCGATTATCCTTCCTGTACGGACGGCACCGGAAGAATCCCTGACCGCGGCTATCTCGCCGTAAAACACATTTTCCCGCCGGTTTACAATAACGATGGGGCCGTCAACGGAAGACAATCCCCTGTATTCAACGCCTCTCATATCGCACCTGCCTTCCGGTAAAATCTGTCCAATTCGTCAAGCTGCTGATTCATGTGGTTTTCAACAGAAGCGATACCCGCTGTATCATCATTGGCAAAGGTCGTCTTGATACGGACAATCTCTTCCCTGCAGGAAAGGTTCATGATTTTCACGAGGGGACAGCCGTTCCTTATGATTTCCAGCGCCCTTTTATAAAAAGACATCATAATGGAAAGGATGAGTATTTGTTTTTCAGGAACGGAATACATATCGATTTCATCAAAGGCACTCTGCTGAAGGAATCCGTTCTTTATCATCTCAGCGGCCACAAGCACTATCCGCTCAGTGTCAGGAAGGGCGTCGGGGCCTATAAGACGGACAATCTGCTGAAGCCTCTGTTCTTTTTTCAAAAGCTCAAGAGCCTGCATACGGACTGAATTCCACCTGGGATCAAGTTTGTCCCACCAGGGCTTTATTTCCTCGGCGTACTCCGAATAGGACTCAATCCAGCCTATCGCAGGATAATGGCGCGCGTTCGCCAAATCGCGGTCCAGGGCCCAGAAACACCGGATGAACCGCTTCGTGTGCTGGGTTACAGGCTCGGAAAAATCACCGCCTGCTGGAGAGACCGCTCCAATCAGACTGACGGATCCGGTTTTATCAGACAGGGAAGTAACACGTCCCGCCCTCTCGTAGAATTCAGCAAGCCTTGTGGGAAGATATGCGGGATACCCTTCCTCCGCCGGCATTTCCTCCATGCGGCCGGAAAGTTCCCTGAGGGCTTCCGCCCACCGGCTTGTGGAATCCGCCATGATAGCGACATCAAGCCCCATATCCCTGTAGTATTCCGCCAGGGTTATACCTGAATAAAGGGACACCTCCCTGGCCGCCACAGGCATATTTGACGTATTCGCGATTAAAATCGTCCGTTCCATCAGGGAACGTCCTGTCCTGGGGTCTATCAACCCGGGGAATTCCGAGAGGACGTCCGTCATCTCGTTGCCCCTTTCACCGCACCCGATATAAACAATTATATCAGCGTCACACCATTTCGCGATGGCATGCTGGGTCATGGTTTTTCCTGTTCCGAAACCACCTGGGATTGCAGCCGTTCCCCCCTTGGAGAGAGGGAAAAACACGTCAATAACCCTTTGCCCTGTTATAAGCGGTTCGGAAACGGAAAGCTTTTGGGTGAAAGGTCTGGGGGAACGGACCGGCCAGTAATGGGAAAGATATATATTTTCCCCCAGCTCGGTTGCGCCTATTTTCTGCTCCACCGTGTATTCCCCGCCGCCGGAAAATTCCGCAAGAGTCCTTCCCCGCACAGAAGGAGGAACCATAATCGAATGACTGACGGAATCCGTCTCCTTTACGGACCCCAGTATAATGCCGGGTTTAATGGGCATACCTGCCTTAACTTCCTCAGCGGGAACAAAGATCCACTTTTTTGAGATGTCCAAAGGCTCGCTGCGGACACCGGGCTTCAAAAAAGCGCCTGAATCGCTGAATAATCTTTCAAGCGGCCTCTGTATGCCGTCATAAATGGTGCCGATCAATCCCGGCCCGAGCCTGACAGAGAGAGGCCGGCGGCGGCAGACAACTTTCTCGCCGACCGTCATTCCCGTCACGTCTTCATATATCTGGAGTGTGGCGAGACCGCCTTTCATCCGGATTATTTCACCGGTCACAGCCTGCTCCCCGACTTCCACCACATCGTAAAGACCGCAGGAGTCCAAACCTTCCGCATAAACTATCGGACCGGAAATTCTTGTTATCTTACCTTCTACTTCGTAAACGCTCACAGTGACGCTCCATCAATTGGAATTTCCCGCTACGGAAAAAACATCCGGTCCCAAAAGCCTTACGGCAAGCTCCTCCCGGTGTTCCTGCAAAATCTCATCCCGTAATTCAGCGCAGGTAACACGGCAGAAAACAAAACCGTCATCAGTTTGAATAAAAAAACCGTCATCAAGCCCGCGGGAACGGGCTTCGGAATCCGAGAGCTCTTTCATTGAAAGAACCGTTGAATTTTTCAGCCGCCCGGAAATCAACCGCTCAATATCCCCGTCATGATAGCCGCAGTAAAAGACATTAAGTTTTCTGCCTTCCAGCGCCGGAGAATATTTGGAAAGCAAAACGCCTAAAAGACCGAGCTTTTTTTCAGTTCCTGCTGAAGCGAACCAACTGTCCAAAGCGTTTTGAACGGCACCGTCGATGTAAGCAATCAAACGCCGCTGTTTTTCCAGAGGGACAGCAGCCTCCGCATCCTTCCGGTAGGAATCAAGCATATGCCCGTATTCCTCCTTTTTCTGGACACTCATCTTTTCAAAACGCTCGGCCGCTTCCCGTTCGATTCCGATACAGTCACTTTCGGCGGCTTTTAAAATCTTATCGGCCTTACGCCGTGCGTCTTCCTGAATTTCCCTGTCGAGAATTTCCGTTGAACGAAGTTCTTCCATAACTATTCATCCCGATTTATCCGATTAAAAGGACATAAAACAAACCGCGCACGTTTACACATGCACCCCGATAGCCTCACGGATAGAATCCGTAAGCGTTTTACGTCCCTCCAAATGACCATGAAGCCCCGGAATTTCAACAATGAGGGGATAATCCGCTTTCATCTGCCAGTCCCGGACTTCCTCCTCAAGCATCGAAACGACCTCTTCAGTCAGTATGAGGATTTTCGGAAGCTCCTCTTCGGAAGAGACTGAGGCAGCGAGCCTGTTTCCCCGGCCGGTGACACGGAAAAAAGCGTCCTTCGCTTCTTCCCGTCCGTTGACGATTATGCCTTCCACACCGACAAGCCTGAAACCCAGGACAACAGCGCGTCCTCCGATAATACAGTATTTCACAACAGCCGGTATGTCAAAGCAGGATTATCAGAAGGGCGACAAGGAATCCCCAAAGGCAAATACCTTCGGCGAGACCCACAAACGGCAGGGCTTTTCCGGAAAGCTCGGCATTTTCGCTCATTGCCCCCATAGCCGCGGCGCCTATCCGGCCTACAGCCATACCGCCGGCTATACAGGCGATGCCGACCGCAACCGCCGCCGCGATGTATTTGAGCCCGGAAGAGGACACAGCAGCCCCGGAGCTCTGCGCAAAAAGCCCGCAGACAGAAACTGCAAGACAAACCACAATGAAAACAGCCTTTTTACTCATATGGAACTCCTTATAACCATATATTTATAGTTTAATTGTCTTTATATTTAAAGCGGAAAGGCGTAAATTCCTTCCCCGTTTCCGTGAAAAATTTTGAAAAGAATTCATAATACTGAAGCCTTATAACCTGAATCGCAACGATAAGCCCTTCAAGAACTATTATGATGAAATTTCCGAAAATGGTGACAGCCAGTCCTCCCGCGGAAAGAGAGCCGCCCACAAGGTTTGTCATGGTAAAAACAATGTAGCTGAGAACGGCATGGGAAAGGGCGAAGGCTCCCACACGCAGGAAACTTACCGAATTGGAAATGTACGTGGAAACAACTTCCAGAAGCTCGACGACACCCTCAATAAAAGCTGAAAAAATACCGTTTTCAAACACATTTTCCTCATGCTCGATAATCCGGGTTATCGGTGAAGCGAAAAACAGTCCCAGAAGAGGCAGGGCTATCATAACCACATCAAAAATCCCGAACTCCCCGTTGAAAAAGGCTATGCGTATAACCATGGCGACCACATACCAGAAAAACCAGGCACCGCAGATTCCCGTTTTACTGAAAATCGCGCGGGCGGGACGCCCCAATGAAAACTGGTTGATAATGTTAATTATAAGCCCGATGGAATTTATCACAAAACCGACGCACAGGGTAAAGGCGAAAAAGAACATCAGTTTGTCAATGGAGTCAGCGGAAGGCATAAGATGAAGTATCTTATCGTGGGGTTCCCCGAACAGCCCTGTCACCCAGCGGCTGAAAGGCACGAGAACCTGTCCGTTTGTAAAAAATTCACCTGTCAGCAGCCCCATAATCATAGACGAACAGCCTATGGCGACAAAAATAGGGCCGAATTTCCTCCATTTGTTGATAATACGCAGTTTCCCGGACAGCATTATAAGACCGAGAACGAAAAACACCATCCCCTGCCCTAAATCCCCGAACATAATCCCGAAAAGAAGGGTGAAGAAAAAAGCCACCATGGGAGTCGGATCAATTGTACCGTACAGAGGGGCTCCGTAACTGAAAACCATTCTTTCAAAGCTTTTTGTCAAAGCGTTGTGCTTGTATTTGACAGGAACCTTTTCCCGTCCGTTCTTTATAGAGGGCACTTCTTCAGGAGAATAAAGCCTGATGGCGATTCTTCCCTCGGTCAGATTATCCAAATCCCGCATGATTCTGGAAGCATCATCAGCGGGAATCCAGCCGGAAATACGGTATACAAGCTGGGTGGCTTCAAGTTTATCCCTCACCTTGGAAATCTGGGTTTCCAGGGAAAATGTCTGCAAAAGGGAAACAAGTTCCGGCCCTTTCAATTTGGCGAAATTACGCTTTTCCTCAATGATAAGCCCAGCGTTTTTTTCAGCATCCTTCACCTGTTTCTCAAGGCCCTCGAGAACACCGTCCGGAACACCTTTGAAATCCTTGGAAATCTCAAGATTGACAAACCCGAAACGCTTCAACTCGCTGTCCAGGGCGAACCTGCCCTTCTTGGAAGAAGCGGCGAGAATCCTGCTTTTGTCTTCACCGAGGGCGACGACCACAGCCCTGTCACCCAGCGTGAATCTCAAATCCTCAAAAACCGCCGGGTCTATTTTACCAATCCTGAAAGTCAAAAAAGTCAGGTGTTCCAGCTCGGAATACGAAACCTTCAGATTCGCGAAAGCCTTGGCTTCCGTATAAGCGGAAGAAACACGTTTATACAATTCCGCGTTCTCGGTTTCCCGCTTGCGTATATCATCCACCGCGGAAATAATCCTGACAGCGGCTTCCTCGTCTTCTTTGGACGGCAGTGTTGTGGAGGGGGAATATTCATCCGCATCCGGAATCCCAAGGTACACACGGCTTTCTTTCAGTCTTTCCAAAATCCGTCCCTGGAGACCATCGCCGGAATCATAATTTCCGGAAACATCCTGCTGGAGCTGGAATTCCGCTTTTTTCCCTATATATTCCAGAACACGGTCAATATCCTGCCGGAGAATCATCAATTCCGCCATTTTCATAGGAGCAGTTTTAAGCATCTAAATCCCCCACAAATTCATTCATCTGGTTTTCGGATGCGCCCATCCTTATTCCTTCAGCCGCAACCCTTATCATATATTCCTGCAGTCTCTGTATTTTAAAAAAAGAAACCAGAATTCCCACAGTAAACTGACTCTGATGAAAACGCGTTTGCGCGGCCCTGTAAATCTTTCTCTGAATTTTAAGGCCCAGCCACCTCGGATCCAACTGCCAGAAACCGTTTTCATCCTCGGGATTAAGAAGATGGAAGTATTTCCAGTTCTTCCACTCGCTGATTGAATCCAGAGGCTTTCTCAGAACAGCGGCGGCCGGTTCAGTCAACACAGCCTTCACCTCAGGACTTTCACCGGAACCTGCCAGCATGGGGAGGATTTCCTCTTCTGACATCTTGTAGTACACACGGAGCCGCAACGCCCATACAACATTCTGCAGTATGATTTCCTCACGGACGAAATCCTCAACCGCCGCACGGTCCTTCCCGGAAAGAAGATTCAGCGCGGTCCAAATCCCCATGAAGTACTGGTTATCCAGGCGGTTTTCCCATTTTACACGGAGTTTTTCGTCAGGAACCCGGTCAAACCAGCTGTAAGGGGTTCCCGCCGTCATCGCGCCGATATCCGGCCATGCATCAGTTTTTAACGATGAGAAAGGCGCGATATTCACCAGATAAGGCTTTTCCGCCCCGGACAAGACAGACTGGCAGGCGGTTTTTATGTTGTTGCAATCGTAAAATGAAAGAAAAGCCAGCGACAGGGGATCAGGCTTGTCATACATTTTCACAAGGGAAACAAAGTCAGCAGCGCTCTGTTCCGCGACACGGCGCTCCAAAAGCTGCGCAAGCCTTCCCTCGGGAACAAGGGGAACATCGTCATTGAACAGAAGGGACCATAAATCCGAAACATGGCTTTTCTCAAAGAGCTTTTTCGCGCGTTCCCCTACAAAGGCTCTGGAATACATTCCGCTTGCCTTTGCGTAAACGAAAGCATCAGCGGCGACCTTATCCATAGGCTACTTCCCGGAAAAAACAGATTCCACGAAAGCGTTGAATGCTTCAACATTTTTGGGAAGGGATTCGAGGCGGGCGGCGTAGTTTTTATATTCCAGACCGCGGGCGGCGTCACATTCTTCTTTTCCGGCTTTGTACCATGACTCCAACTCGGCGATGAGCCCTTCATATTTAGTCCGGTACTCCGCTTCCGCTTTCTGCTTCGCTTCCGCCCGTCTTTTATCCGCTTCCTGCTGGGCTTCCAAAGCGAGCTCAGAGGCGGCGGATTCCACTTCCATCAAATGGCCCAGAATATCCTGTTCAGTGGAAAAATCACCCACACCATCCCCCTTTATAGAGAATCCGTCAGTTCATCCTCAAACCGGCAGATAACCGAATGCACTCCCTCCGCTGTTTTTTCATTAATTATTGAAGGGTAAAATTCAGGATTCTCCAGTAAAAGGGCCAGCCGGCGGAGAACCCTCAGATAACTGAAACAATCACCGCCGGGGGAAAGAATCAAAAAAACAATGTGGACAGGCAGTCCGTCAAGAGAATCATAATCCAGACCCTTCCGGGAAATTCCGATGACGCCGCACATTTCCCTGATGGAATCAAGCCGGGCATGGGGGACGGCGATGCCGGCTTTTATACCGGTGGAAAGCTTTGTCTCCCTTTCATTTATGGCTTCCAGAATATCCCTGCGCAGCGGCAATCCGGTTTTGGAAATGAAGACATCGACAAGTTCCTCGAAAACTTCCTCTTTGTCTTCGCTTTCCAAATCAACTTTTATCATTGCCGGAGAAAAAATTTTGCCGAGTATCATATAACACTCCGGGTTTATTCCGCCTGCCGGGCTTCTCCTGAATCAGAACCGGCGGCAGGAACTTCCGCATCAGGAACAGAGTCCGCGGCAGCGTCAGGAGCAGAGTCCGCGGCAGCGTCAGGAGCAGCCTCCTGTTCTTCCGCCCACCATTCCGTGTCAGCGGCACGCTGCATCTGGGCTTCCTGTTCGAGACCTTCGTCCGAGGGAGATTTATTCGCCAGGGCCAAAAAGAACGCCGTGACAAAAAACAAAAACACAGCCCCGTAAGTTATCTTGGTCAAAACGGTCGCGGAGCGGGAACCGAAAGCAGAATTACTGCCGCCGGCGAAAAGACCGCCAAGCCCGTCGCCTTCATTATTCTGAAGGAGAACGAGAGCAATAATAATAAGACAAACTATAACAAAAATTACCAGAAGGATTACACCAATAAAACCCATATTAAACTCCAAGAGATATTGGATAAACTATAACTAAAACAAAAATCTTATTCAAGAGATTAGTTATAAAAGAATAAAACGCTCACAGCGTACTTTTTGAACACCAAAAAGCCTGTAAATATCCGAGGGCTTGTAAGGCGAACGGTTCTCCGTACAGGCACGGTTGTAGGAATCAATCACTTCCATGACAGCATCGTCAGAACCGGAATTGACAGCGGCGGCCGCCGCGGCACGGTACAAGCCCGCCGCCAAAAGGGAGGAAACCGAAGCATTTCCATGGGAAGAAACGCCTTCCTTATCAACTATGGCTGAAAGACCGTCAAAACCTATCGTCCAGGCGGAAAATGAAAGAGGATGCTTCTTTTCTTTTGCGTCTTTGGTTTTATTTTCAGAAGCCCCCGCCCCCGAAACAGGAGGCAGAGAGTCATCTCCGGAAAGTTCTTCAGCCATATTTCCAGCCGCAATAAGCAATTAAATATCAGGCTTTTGAAAAGCTGTCTTTTCCGACCCCGCAGACAGGGCAAACCCAGCTGTCGGGCAAATCTTCAAAAGCAGTTCCGGGGGCGATTCCGTTGTCAGGATCTCCGGCGGCGGGATCATACTCATATCCGCAGGCATCACAAATATATTTTTCCATTACAGTCCTCCATAAGGATTAAAATGCTTTCATTGAATATAATGCGGAACCGCTGTTTTTGCAATAGAGAATCATGCTTCCGATGAATTTTATTATCCCTGAAATTCATTATTGTCCCAGAAGGGAATCCAATTCATCAAGAAGCCTTGTGTATTCGCGGTTCAGGGGATTTATAGCCGCCACCTGCTTCAGATAATACTGGGCGCGTCTGTATTCCCCGGTTCTGTAATACCAGGCATACATGGCGAACAAAGCCTTGCTGTTACGGGGATCTGTCAGCAGGCTGGAGCGCAGGGATGAAAGCTCCATTTCAGGGTCAGTCTGAAGCCGGCTCAAATGATAATAAAGCTTGCTTTGAAGGGACGGCGAAGCGGATGACATAAGGGAATCTATGACGCGCCTTGCCTGCGGCGAGTCGCCGGAATCCACCAGGGATTCAATATACAGGTCAACGGCCTCCTCATTTGAAGGGTCGCTTGAATAGAGGTTTCTGGCTATCACAAGCGCCTTTCCCGTCTGCCCGGAACCGGAATAAGCCTTCGCCAAAAGCAGGGATGATTCCGCTCCGGGAGAAACCTGTGCGAATTTCTCCGCTGAGGATACCGCTTTCTGCCAGTCAAAGGCGTTTATGTAATCATTCACGAGAAGGGACAAAGCCTGCCTCTGTTCAGAATTCTTTTCCAGAACTTTAAGGACAAAATCCCTGCCGTTTTTACCGTTTATGGTCATTCCGCTCTCATAGCAAATTTCCGCGGAGGCAAGCATAACAGCCTCATCTTCAGGGTACAGCCGCTGGGCTTCCTGCATAAATGAAATCGCGGACGCCGGACTTTTATTCCATTCACGGCCTATACGAGCCTTGAGAAGAAGATAATCCCTGTCCGTCCTGTTGACCGTACTGAACGCATCCAGCAGGGAATTCGCCCGGAGATAATCTTTCTGCTCCACAAGTATGCGCGCCCGCAGCAAAAGAAGACGGGAATTTCCCGGCTCAATCTGAAGGGCGGAAAGAACATAGGGTTCGGCCGCCTGCCAGTTTCCCATGACGACATTGGCCTCGGCGCAAAGCCCTATGGCTTCCACTGATGAAGGATAGCGGCGCAAAAGCGTCTGGGCTGTACTGAGGGCTGTTTCACCGTCACCCTGTTCAATAAGAGCCGCGGCATAACCGAAACCGGCCGGATAACAGCCGCTTTCAAGCTCCCATGCCTGCCTGTAGAATTCCAGCGCATCCGCCTTCCTGCCTTCCCTTTCAGCGATGACAGCCCGGAACCAGGGAGGAAGAACGGACCGGGAATTCAAGCCGGAAGCTTTCTCCAGCGCGCTGTCCATTTCATCCAGCCGGAGGGTGGCTTCCGGAGCATAAAAAAGAACCAGGGCGGGAAGAACAAGGGCGAAAAAGTCTTCACCTCCGGAATAATCCGTGACACCCATTTTTGCCGACCGTATGATGCGGGCGTAAACATCCTGCTCAGGCACGGAAGGAATATTCCAGGAAACTGTTTCCAGCGGGTAAAGAATTTTCATCATCTCACCGGCCATAGCCAGCGCGGAACGGTTTAAATCGGACATACCCCGGGAATCCGCGTTTATTTTATCCACCGCGAGCCGGATACTGTCCGGGGACCCGATTTCAAGTGAAAAAAGAACCCCTTCGCTCAACTGGCCCTGTCTCAGCTGTTCACTTGAAGGCACATCGAGGACAGTCCCCCCCTGATTGCCGGAGGATGTCCCGGCGTCTGAAGAGGCTGGGGCCTCGTTTACGGCACCACCGGAAGCGGGAGAAGAAGCCTTTGGCTCCGGGGAGGAGGCGCAGGACAGGAACAAAAAGCAGGCGGAAAACCACAAAGCAAGCACCAATCCCGCAAAAAACACGGGTCTGTCAATGAGTATATTTCTGCCGGATTTTCCCGGAATGTCTGTATATCCGGGATAACGGTGTCCTCTTTTCATTCTATAACCATTCCTGCCGGGAATCACACCGGACGGATTTTTCTTCCGCTGTTCCGCCCTGTTCCGCGGTGTTTTTTATCCTCTCCATGCGGAAACTGACAAAAGCTGAAACCACGGCAATGAAAATCAAAATAAAAACAGGGAAACAGTATACAAACATGGATGAAAAAGAAAAAGGGATTATTTCGGAAGAAAACAAAAGGAATATCCCCCCTAAAATCAAAAAACCGCCGGAAACCACCGTGTAAAAATTCAAAATCCTCTTTTTTTTCATGACTCCGGCCGCAAAAAAGGAAATTCCGCAAAATAAAACCAAAACAGGCCAGAAAATTCCTGAACTCATTTTTACAGGTGACACAGCCGAGAAAAAAAACAGGAAAAAGGTCTGGAAACAAAACACGGCGGAAAACAGGAACAAAAAGCACTTACGTATTTTACGGGCTGAAATCCAGGAAAGCATTCCGGCTGCGAGGGCGACGACAGAAGAGAACAGAAGATTGACATAACCGAAGCCGGCAAAAATCAGGGTGGCATTAACCATTATGAATAGAAGAGAGAAGGTAATAAAAAACACGGCAAAAAAATACAAAAGTTTTCCGGCTCCGTTTTTTCCCATATGAACTTTCCCGCTTGCGGCGGAGACCTCCATTATGATACTATAACCCTGTGCTAAAAAAATGTCTTCCCTTAAACTTCATATGCATAGCCATTTCCGCATTATCAGGCATATACATTTCATGCACGAAACCCGATTACCTGATATCATGCATTCCTCCCGGAGAAATGCGCAGGGAACAGCAGGAACTCGTCAAGCTGCTGGATTCCGGGTTTCCGGAACAGGAAACCATGTTTACGGTTAAAAACCGTATCGCCAGAAACTTATCCGCAACGGACAACATTCCGGCCCTGATAGTCTTCCTTACTTCAGACGCAGCGAAAGACAATTCGGATCCGTATTCCGCATACTGGCTTCTGATGACAGCCGACCTTTACATGAAGCAGGGTTCGCCACAAATAGCCGCATACTATTTTGAACGCATTCTCGATAATTGTAAAGACTTAAGAATACAAGGTAATTCAATTCACCAGATGTGCCTTCAAAATCTTATAAACATAACCGATTCACCCGCCAGACTTATACGGTATTATACCGATTATATAACACGGTTTCCACAGGATGAAAAAATACCCCGGTTTTATTTTATGCTCGGCCGTTCTTATGAAAACGCCGGTGAATGGGAAATGGCTATACAATCGTATACAAGATTTCTCCAGTTAGGGCAATATGATGTGCTTGTGCCGGGAATTCCCGATTCCTACGCCCATGCGAAAAGAATCATAGACTACAACAACTCGTCCAAAGACTGGACCTTTGAAACCCTGGATGAACTTGTAAGCAGTATAAAAAGAGCCATTGACCGGTATGACCACAGGGCCCTGGAAAGGTACAGGGCGAAAGTCAACTTTTTCGCCATATCATGGAAACAGGATTACAGCGGCGTTGAAAGGGATCAGATTGAATTCCAGATGCGTGATTTTATGAGGGGGAACCGTATTTCTTACTCCAGGGAGCTGGACCCTTCATCAACACCATACGAAGCTTATCTGCGTACATCAGGCTGGAACCAGTACGTCACCGTGTGGTACCTGTACTTCCGCAAAGTGAATTTCCCCGCTGACCCTGAAATACACGGCCGCTGGGAATGGGCGGGAATTTATTACGGAGAAAAAATTTGACAAAAAACCCCTGCAAGAGGAATCCAACCGAAAACAGATCCTCCGCGCGGAAAAACGCGGCTTTTCTTTGTCTGGCGTGTTTTTTGAATATAACCGCCTGCGCCTCGGTGGAAACTCCCGGAACCCCCGCGGCGGAAATTGAAATGATAAAACAACCGGAGCCGTCCGCGGAAGGCATTGCCGGGCAAAACCCGGAAGAGGAAAATAAGACAGCCGCAGGGCAGCCGGAAAAAAACAGCGGTATTCCAGAACTGGAGCTTGCCGTCCCGGAGGACAACAAGCTGGTAAACCGTTACAGAAACCAGTATTCAAGCGGAGACGGGTTAAAATACCTTTCAGCGGTCATGAAGCGTTCGGTTCCGTACAGGAACTTCATTCTGGCTGAAATTGAAAGACTCGGAGCGCCCGGGTTCCTGCTTTATTTACCCGTCATCGAATCCGGTTTTTCCGAGACAGCTGTTTCCAGATCCGGCGCCGTCGGTATATGGCAGTTCATGAAAAACAGCATAGGCGGCTACGGGATAAGAATCAACGAATGGCTCGATGAACGCAGGGATCCGTGGCTTAGCACCACGGCCGCCATACACAAACTCATGTATAATTACGAATATCTCCAGGACTGGAACCTTGCCCTGGCGGCTTACAACTGCGGACTCGGAGCCGTTTCCCGCGCCGTAAAAAAAGCCGGAACAAAGGATTATTGGGAGCTTTGTGAAAACGGATACTTCAAAACGGAAACCGTTAATTATGTCCCAAAATTCCTGGCTATAGCGGAAATTCTGTCAAAAAGCGAAGAGCTCGGCATAGACTGGGGGGAAGCGGCCGAAGTGACGGATTATGAGACAATCAGCGTTTCCAGGGCGGTTGATATAAACCTGCTGGCGAGGGAAACGGAGGAAGACCCTGAACTGCTGCGGAAGCTCAATCCTTCACTGCATTACTCGATAACACCGCCCGGAACAAAATACGCATTGAGGATACCCGCCGCAAAAAAGCAGGAGACACAGGAACTGCTTGATTCAGGCAAAATGCTGATAGAGTATTATGTGTACAAAATCCGTTCAGGTGACACACTGTATGCCCTTTCCCGCCATTACGGTGTAAGCGTGGACATGATACAGGAATACAATCCCGGCATAAAGGCGGACACCCTCAGAATCGGCTCGAATGTTCTTATCCCGGCGCTGAAAGAAGTCCAGGCTTACAAAGGCAGAACGGATGACTCTTCCCTGAATTTCAACGGAACTTACATAGTAAAACAGGGGGACACCTTGTGGTCCATCGCCCTGGCATACAACGTGCAGGTTGAAACCCTGGCCGAAAAAAACAATATGGAAGTCAATTCAATACTCAAATTAGGGAAACTTCTGAAAGTTCCGGCCTTTTAAGCCGATATTTAAACGGCAGAACATACAACCAAAAACGGGAGACTGTTTTGACAAAGACAATCAAAAACGCGGCCGCGGTCATCCTGTATATTGCAGCGGTGATATTTTCCGCAAAGGCACAGAACAACGGTGAAATTATTTCCGCGGAAAATGTCATAAACTGGGGAAAAGAAGAAATATATTCAACCATAACCTTGGACGTGGAATCTTCCGGTATAATTCTTCCGGACGGAAGGGAATCTGTTTATCAGATTATGAGACGGAAGCTGCCTGAACTGATATCGCCGGTGATTTTTTCAATTCACGTTGACTCATCGAAAACCCTGGGAGAAGCCGTAAGCTCCGGGGAAGTTTCCCTGTCCGAAATACACAAAATCATTGACGACGGAAAAAGAACAACACCCTGGTTTTCACAGGATTTAAAAACTTCGACAATGGTAAACACCATGTCCCTTTCAAAGCTCAGGGAAATTTTCGTAAAGCACCGGACAGCTTACAACCCCAAAAAACCGCTGGATTCAATCCCGACAAGAACCTACAGCGGAATTATAATCGACGCGCGCGGGAAACTGCCTGTCCACGGAGAATTCACGGAAGAAAAACTCGTCCCCGCAATGTTCCCAAAAATCAGGACAACCCAGATGAAAACCGTATACGAAAGGAACATGGTTTATCCAGAAACGGCCGCAAAAACGGGGATAGTCTCCTATGCGCTGACTCCGGCACAGAATAACTGCATCAGTACCGCAGGGGACGACCCTCTCTACATAAAAGCGGCCGGGGTCTACGGAATTTCCAGAACAGATCCTGTCATCTCCGAGCGGGATTATCTCAGGATTTTCTGTGACGCCGGAAACCTTGAACTGCTCAGGCAGGGACGTGTTGTTATTCTGTGTGACGAAGATGTGATAGAAACATCGGGCGTCCCAAAAATTGAAAATGAAAACTACTACTTTGTAAGGCGGGACATAGAACGCTTCCTCGAAGACCACGGGGTTGAAGGTGTCGGAGTAGCGGAAAACAAAAACGGTATCACGCTCACGATTTACGGCATACGCTTTATAGCGGATTCAGCGGAAATTCTTCCGGAGGAATATGACCGCATACACGAAATAGCGGCGGCGCTGGCTTCAACGGAAGAGGGAACCAGATTCATCATCGAAGGACATACAGCTTCCGTAGGGCGTCCCCGGGGAGAACTCCAGCTCTCATTTGAGAGAGCCGAAGCAATCGCCGGAAGACTCATCGCCGCGGGAATTGACGGCTCCAGAATCGAAACGACAGGATACGGCGGAACCAGGCCGGTAGCCCCCAACGACACAGAAGAAAACAAAGCGCGGAACAGACGTGTTGAAATAACAGCTGTTTTTGACGAATAAAATCTGCAAATTTTTTCTGTATTCATTTGGAAAATAAAAAAAGACGCTATAATTAAGTATGTAAAAAACGAGGGGGCTTGTTATGCAAAAATATACGGCTGTATTGGAAAAAAGGGAAACAGAAAACAGCATGCAGGATTTCATCGATTCCGGGAAAATCTATTGTGCGAACTGCATCCACTGCAAACTTGTACCTGCACCGGTAGAAAGTTCTCCCGGCCAGTTTTACCTGCGGGTCAGGTGTGACGCAGGAAAATGGAAAAAGAAAATGGGCGGTGAAAAAATATACAAATATTTTACTGTCACCAGACGCAGCATTGATTATTGTGATTCATATGAATCAATGGGAGATGATGATAACTTTATATCGGAATTACGGAACAATCTTCCCATCCGTGATGAATTATATGACAAATAATAACTGTGGTTTGTTGTCATAATCATACAATTACTGTATATAATTATATCATATAAACAACTCTTAATATTCTGGAGAGCCTGTATATGAATATGAAGAAAGCCGCCGCCTGTTTTTTTACAACAACGTTGCTGGCGTTTTCGCTGGCATTGTCGATTATATCCTGTAAAACGGTTCCGTTGAAGGAAGAAATCCCCCAGGATCTGACAACAGCGGAACTAAGCTTAATGGGACAAAAAGCCCTCGACAACAACAACTATAAAGCGGCGGAAGTATACTACCAGACAATTATAGAACGCTATTCCAATGACATGAGCGCGGTAACAGCCGCTGAATATGAAATAGCCCACATAAGGGTCAAACAAAGACACTGGAGCAGCGCGCGTCCCCTTCTTGAGCAGGTGATAGCAAGATACGAAACCGCCGGCGGAGCCGGACTTCCTCCTGAATATCTTGTGCTGGCAAGAAATGACCTGGAAAAAGTCACGGAAGGCGAACAAGCCGCGATAAAAAAAGAGGAATAGTATTGCCAAAACCGGCGGCGGTTCCAGCTAATATTTAATAAAGTAAAAATTCCCCTCACGTATACCGATAATGTATGCATGAAAGAAATATTGCCGAAAATCCAACCCGCCGGAATTTCCGGAAAAATCCGGAAATGGCTGCTGATAATGACGCTTGTTTTTCCCGTGTGTGTCTACGCACAGGACCTGACAGTCTCTCCCGAAGACATACGCATCACCCAAAGTCCTGAAGGCGGCTATAATCTTTACATCAGGAAAAAACCCGGAATAGAATCAGTCCTTTTGACGGAAACAACTAAAGACCCGGCGCTGCGGTCTGACAATTACGCTTACAGAACCCCCGAATATAATACCATTAACGGCGATGAAAAACGGATTTTGGACGGACAATTTATCGGAGAAACGGAAGAAGGGAAACAGCTTTATTTTCTGGTTGACTCAACGCCTTCAAAAGATCCGGTTTTCGGAGAAGCCTTTCATGTCTGGATTCCATATATACTGGAATACGGTTATAACTGGACACGGCACGGTGAAGTCCAGGTTTTGGACGGCACATTTTTCAATATACGCGCGTTTGAAAAACCCTATGCGGATTACACCGGTGCATTCAAGGATAACCCGTACAAGTTGAAAGTCACGCAGAAACCTGTGAAAAAAGAACCTGAAAGGGATATATCCATTTACATGACGGAAACCGTGGAATCATTTTCCAACATGGCTTTGACTTCCGGCGGAAGCATAAACTACGCATCGTCACCAGAAGAAATAATACCGGTTGTCAGAAACCTTCTGAGTGAAAAAGAATCCGCGGACTTCAATCTGGTATTTGTAATTGACGCCACCGAAAGCATGAAAAACGACATAAAGGAAATAAGGAAAAGTATTCCGGAGCTGTTGGATGAAATTCTTCCGCAATACACATCCTGGAAAATCGGTCTGGTTTTGTACAAGGATTATTTTGAAGACTTCACCGTAAAAACAGCCTGCGGACTTACCGACGACATCAACATATTCATGCGCGCACTGAAAAACTTCTCCGTGAATGGCGGGCGTGATATTCCGGAAGCGGTTTACGAGGGAATCGACAGCGCCCTGGATTCAGCCTGGGACGAAACCGCCGAGAAAAGAATCATTCTTATCGGTGACGCACCGCCGCATCCGAAACCACGCGGACGAGTAACAAAAGAAGATGTTCTGGCAAAAGCCGGGGAAATGAATGTGAAGGTAGACGCCATCATTCTTCCCCACGGAGAAACCTATTAACCGCTGATGAAAGGCTAACAGTTCCCCAGGAACACATGGGGCAGATATTCACGCGCAGCATCCGCAAGATTCTGCATCAATGCAACGGATGTCGGTTCCGCGTCCGTCATTTTCCATCTGGGGAAAAACCTTGTGATATGCAGAACGACGGAACCGTCATAACTTTTCAAAGAGGAAAGCCATGCGGACATTTCCCTTATTTCCCTGACGGAATCATTAAAGCCCGGGACTATAAGGGTTGTTATTTCCACATGGCAGCATTCCGCGCATCTTTCTATGGTTTTAATTACGGAATTAAAATCACCGCCTAAAGCAGAATAATGCCCTTCGGTAAAACACTTGCAGTCGATATTCATTGCGTCCGTGTACGGGAGGATTTCATCCAGAACCAACGATGAAACACATCCGTTCGTCACAATAATATTTTTCATTCCGTATTCACGCACCAGCTTTGAAGTATCCCGCACATATTCCCAACCGGTGAGAGGCTCGTTGTATGTATACGCCACGCCGATATTATTCCGGCGGATCAACTCATAAGCCCTGGACGCAATGTCTTCAGGAGAAAAATACTCCGGACAGCGTCCGGCTTCCTGCTCATTATCCACGGAAAGAAAATCATTCTGGGAGATTTCATGGTTCTGGCAAAACGCACAGCGCATGTTGCATCCGAAACTTCCGACCGAAAGAACATATTTTCCGGGACAAAACATAGCCAGCGGCTTTTTCTCCACGGGGTCAAGATTTAAGGCCGTGAGCAATCCGTAATTCTTGGCGGTAACCCTGCCGTTCTTATTTATCCGCGCCCTGCAAAAACCTGTGGCGCCGTCTTCAAGCTTACAATTGCGGAAACATGTACGGCATTCAGCAATCATATGTTCCGCCTATTTATGCCGTACAACTTCAAAACGCATCAACCCGGGATTCTCATCCGGATTTATACCGCCCTTACGGCAGGCGATTTCAATCTGCTGCCTGACGCTTGTCACTGAATCCAAATCAGGAAGCAGCAGCCCCCTTCGGTTGCCTTTGAAACAAATCACGCCGTAACGCTTTACATCAAGAAAGTCAGGGGATTCTATTAATTCAGGCTCAGTCAGAACATCAACATTATACACGATTTTATCCAGCTCGCTTCCCTCAACAGGATTAAACCTCGGATCATCCGCGGATGCACTTACGGCATTGTTTATGATTTCCTCCGCTATCGAATTTGTGCAGGGAGCTGTAGTCCCGATACACCCACGTAAATCATCCTCTTTATGAAGCGAGACAAAAACGCCCGCCTGCCGCCCGGTCATTTCAGACGGAAGAAGCAACTCCGTTCCGTCAGGTGCAACAGCGCGTATTCCTTCACCGGCCGCTTCCAGTACAGGCTTTTTACCGTAAAGTGCATGGGATTCGACTGTCATGCGGGCAAGCTTCACGTAGGCATCCTCGGCTTTCCTGATTTTATCCATTTCATTGCACCGCAGTTCCTCATACCTGCGGAGAAAGTTTCGTGAAGGGTTGGAGCCTTCAGGATAAAAAGAACACACTCCGTATCCGACTCCGAAAGGACCTTCATATGAAAGGCATGACGCCTTAACCTCAGTACAGTCAAAGACGCCGGCCATCATTACAAAAGAACGGTGGCCGCATTCAGCGGCTTCATCACAAAAAGAAGGTGAAAAAGAAAAAAGCTCTCCGAATCTGCCGGCTCCCATGACATCCATTATTTTCTTGTCATACTCAGGACCGGAGGGATTGAATCCGTAAGGACCGTCCGCTTTCAATTTGTGGGATAAATCACCGCTGGCTATATACACGGCGTTAATCCCTTCTTTTTCGACGGCTTCTTTTATGCAGATTCCCATCCTGTAATGTTCCTGCAAAGACAGTCCGGACAAACCTATCCTCACCAATTTATAACCGGTGTATTTTTTATTCACAAAATAAAGGGGAACCATAACACCGTGATCAAGGGTTTTGTCTTTCTCGCCCAGCACACCCGCGGGGATTCCGGCCCGTTCCGCGCGCAGACAAATTGAACGCACAAGATTCATGTCATATTCCTGCAGAAAGGAAACATGCGGGGCGCCGAACCTGCCGAAACCGCCCGCCGCCTCCGTTCCCGGAGAAATATGGAAATAGTCCGCATACATTACCGCATGGGGTGATGAAACAATAATTGTTCCGGGTTTTATTCCTGCAATCTGATCCGCCACATCGTTATAAGCGGAAATGGTTTTCTTTATTTCAGCTTCCCCGCCTTTCCCGATTTCATGGACAGCCAGAGGAGGATGGGGAAGCATAAACGCAGCCTGTATTCCCATTTGATTACACCTCGGTTTGTTTTATCTACCGTATTGTAATTCGTATTTATACCGGACTCAAGCAAAAAAAATGTGCAGGAAAAAAATCCTGCACGCAGTGTATTATGCATTCAGCGGTTGGTTAACCCAAGTCAACCTCAGCAGGCTGCTCTTCGATACCGTGTTTTTCAGCATAACCTGTAAGAATAAGGGTAAGGGCGCCGTCGCCGGTAACGTTACAGGCTGTTCCGAAAGAATCCTGGAGGGCAAAAATAGTAAGCATTAAAGCCGTACCTGCCTCATCAAAACCAAGAACGCTTATTATAAGACCGAGTGACGCAACGACTGTACCGCCGGGAACACCGGGCGCACCGATTGCAAATACCGCAAGCAGGATGCAGAAAAGAATCATCGTGGACAATTCGGGGAAAGAACCGTAAAGGATTTTGGAAACAGCCATAACAAAGAATGTTTCCGTTAAAACAGATCCGCAAAGATGAATATTAGCGAAAAGCGGAATACCGAAATTCGTCAGGTCGCGGCGCAGCGGCGGTTCTGATTTTTTGGCGCATTCAAGGGCAACGGAAAGAGTCGCGGCGGAAGACATTGTTCCGATGGCGGTGAGATATGCAGGCCCGTAATTTTTCAGGACGGCAAAAGGATTTTTCTTTGAATAAGCGCCCGCTACTCCGTACAAAAGGGCAAGCCAGATATAATGTCCGATAATTACAATCACAATTATTGAAATAAACACAGGCAGCTGCTTTGCGATGGTTCCCTCATACGACAGGAGAGAAAAAGACGCAAAGATGTAAACAGGCAGCAACGGAATAACGAAATGCTCAACAATAGCGAGGACAAGTTTCTGGAATTCTTCCAGAATGTTGATAATCGCTTTTGTCTTTACCCATGCCGCGGTGAGACCAACAACAATCGAAAGAACCAAAGCCGACATAACAGACATGACGGCAGGTATATCCAGACGGAACAAAAGGGCGGGAAGTTCTTTCATTCCTTCAGTGCTGGAGCTGATATTCAGGAACGGAAGAATAACATATCCGGCAACCATCGAAGCAAATGCCGCCAGAACAGAAGAGACATAGGCAAGAATAAGCGCTACACCGAGCATCCTTGACGCACTGCCGCCAAGCCGGGTAATGGAAGGCGCGATAAAACCAATGATAATCAACGGCACACAGAAGTTAATGAATTGGGAAGCAATATACCTGAAAGTAACAAGAACATTCAAAATACCCCGTGAAATCGAAGATACATCTGTAGAACTCAGAATCATTCCGATTACGATACCAAGAGCAACGCCGACAATAAGCCTGAACGGTAAACTCTTGAAAAATTTTCCTTCTGCCATTGAATTCCTCCTTTAAAAAATTCTATGACCAAAACGCCGCGGATCTGGATAAATTTTCCGCAGGTATAAATCACAATTGAATTCAGCAGGACAAATCAACATCCGCCTTTCCCGTCATAACATTAAGGATTTCCTTGTCGGTTATTTTCATTCCAACTCTGCCGATGTAGCCCATATTTTTTATTGTTTCCTCCACGGAATCCTCTATGAATCCCTCACCCTCTTTGAACTGCTTGTTTTCAATCCCCATGTAATGGGCGAGAAGGGCTGCATGAACCGAAGAAGCTATTTTTGCGGCGCAGCTTGGTTTCGCGCCGTCACAGACAATGCCGCCTACATTCCCGAGCGTATTTATTATGGTTCTGGAAATATGAGGATACTGCCCGCCGTACATATAAGTGATGGCCGCGCCTGCACCGCATGCCGCACTTACAGCGCCGCAAAAAGCGGAAAGGCTCCCGATGAAATATTTCAAGTGGAGGGAAATAAGGTTGCTCAAAACAAGGGCGCGGTATCTCTTTTCAGGGGAAACATCCCATTTTTCCGCGAACTCCAAAACAGGGAGGGAAACGGTTATACCCTGATTTCCGCTTCCGGAATTTATCACCACGGGAAGGATACACCCGCCCATTCTCGCATCCGAACCGGCGGCGGCCCTGGCACAGGCCCTTGTTTTCGGATCATTGCCCCACACCGAAAGCAGGGTTTTCCCGACCTGTGCGCCCCAGGGGTTGTCAAGGCCTTCCCTGGAAATGGCGGTGTTCATTTCTATCTGCCTGTCCAAAAGTTCTTTCACATCTTCAATTTTAACCGCATCGGCAAATTCTATTATGTCCCTTACATCAAGCTTTGATTTATCATAGAGAGGATCCGCTTCACCTGAGTTGGGGGAAACAGGCCTGTGCAAAATGACTTCCCCGTTTTTTTCTATGCAGGAAATATTCGTATGATTTTCAGTTATTGTGACGGAAGCAGAATCACCGCCCTTTGAAACAAAAGCCCTGATATACAGATTCGGGACATCTTCCGCAAAAGAATATGTGCAAAAACCGGATTTAACAAGCTCCCTTGTTTTTTCCCTGGCGCTGTCGGTTACCGTCTCAAGAACCTCAAGCTCCTTTTCAGGATCTCCGCCGACAATCCCCAGAACAGCGGCGACCTCTATTCCTTTCTGGCCGCCCGATGCAGGAACAATCACACCCTTCACATTTTTTATGATATTCCCGCTGCATTCAATCTCAACCTTATCAGGAAAAGCACCCAGAACGGACGCAGCTTTCGAGGCGGCATATGCGATGGCAATGGGTTCGGTGCATCCGAGAGCCGGCATCAATTCATGATTCAAAATGGTAATGTAGGTATCGTAGAGCTCTTTTGTCAACGGCATATTCCAATCTCCCTTTACAGTATTCAAACCTGATCTGCCGGAAAATGAACCATATCAAACCGGAATATTAAAATAAGCAGAAAATGGAACAATTATCCGTTATATTATTCTCATACGGAATTCCGCATAAGTCAAGAAAAAATTATCGTTATGAATATTTTTTACAATCCGATACAACAGGGAGGGTATGGGTATTCAAAAAACCTTTTCCACGGCAAGTATGTAGCCATGCGACATGCCGTTCTTTTTCCTTCCGATCACGGCTGTTGCATATGATTTATCCTGAGCGGAATCCGAAGGGATAACTGGAAAATCGAGGACAAAGGAAAAAACACCTTCAGCGGAAGACAAAACCTTTTCCGATATTCTTTTCTTTAAATATTCGATGGAAGGAGCTTCAGGAATAGAATTACAGAAACTGAATCCCGAAAAGTCAATTTTCCACCGGAACGTATACTTTTTATCTTGAAATTCATCCAAAATGTCAGTGAGCCCGGTAAGCTGCTTTACTTTTTCCTCGGCCATCATAATTGATTTTTCGAGTTCATGTTTATAAACAGACATATTGATAACAGCACCGACAGTCTCAGCATTAACAGGTTTGAATACAACCTCGCAGGAAGTCATTTTCCGGGCAATTTCCAGAATATCCGTTTCAAAGGGAGAAAGACAGAAAACAACCGGGCAGTCAAACTCCCTTATGATTTTCGAGGCGGTTTGAAAGGATTTACCTCCGATAATATCCCCGCCCATTAATACAACATCAGGTTTAAATCTTCCCACCGCGGCGACTGCGGCGTCGGCTTCCGACACAGACGCCACGACATCATGTCCGATGTTAATCATTATCCCCTGCAAATCCAAGGCAATAATGGGGTCTTTTTCAACGATGAGAACAGCGTAAGTTTTCTTTTCCATAGACGATAACTTCAGAACCTCATGCCATAAAAAACAAGGAAGAAAAGAGACAGGAAGGAATTTCCCAAGACAGAAACATAAAACAAAAATACAGAAAATTATTTTAGTCGGGCAACCCGGATTTGAACCGGGGACCCCAAGTCCCCCAGACTTGTACGCTAACCACCTGCGCTATTGCCCGGCTAAAATAACTCGCTCTGTAACACAATGATGATATCAAAAAGAGCAGGTAAAGTCAACGTATGTCAAAATAAAACCTGCGGATATATCTGATTCTCCTGTCAGCGGCATCCCACCATTCGCTGTAAGGATACATCTCGGTGAGGGTTTCATAGGAGGAAAGAGCCCGCCGTATATTCCTCCGGGGGCCCGGCATCTCATAAGCCTGCCCCTGCAAAAACAAGGCTTCATCCGTACCGGAGGAAGAGGAGGCGAAGAAGCGGTCCAGGGCATCAAGGGCGCCGGCGGAATCACCGGCTTCCAGCAGTGACTTTATCTCCGGTAATCCGGAAGGTACAGTCCCGGCATCCTCTACGGAGGATACATCCGCGGAATCATCCGTTCCGCCGTCACCGGCAGAAGTTTCAGGAGAAGCGCCCGGATCCTCACCGGATGTCTCCGTTTCCGGCGGAGCCAATGTTATGACGGAAGGTTCCTGGAACACGGAAGAATAACCGGAAGATTCCCCGTGTGTACCGGAACCCTCTGGCGAAGCACTTTCCGGGGACGCGGAAGGCTCCGCCGCCGGGACGTCATCCACGGCGGTTCCACCGGCTTCCGTTTCCTGACCAGGCGAAACAGCCGCCGCGGGGGCCTCTTCTTCCGTGACGGCATCGGACTGTTCCCCGGAAACGGCGGATTCCTCCGCATCATCTTTTTCCGGAAGAACGGCTTGAATCGGAAGTCCCTGATAATCAGGGGCACGGACAATATTCACATCTTCCCCACCGCTTTCACCGGAGTCCGGCAGAACAGTGACGGAAACAGCATCCTCAACATATCCGCCTGTCAAAACATCAAACCTGGAGAAATCGAGGATATAGGATCCTTCCTCAAAGGTTCTGAATAAAAACATTGTATCCCTGTCGTCCAGACGGCGGGAATCAAAGGAAACCCCCTGCTTTTTCTCCCTTAAACCCAGGAACACCCATCCGCGGCCCGGATACCATATTTCAAGAAGCTGACCGCGTGAAAGGGAAACGGAACGGGAAGGCTCTACAGGAAGACTCTCCTCAATTTCCTGCCCCGGCATCTCTTCCACTGAAGATTCAGGCGCCGGTTCCGTTTCCGCACCGGATTCAGTTTCAGGGATAGATTCAGGAACATCCGGCACCGGAGAATTTTCCGCCGGCTCAGCAGGTTCCCCGGAAACGGGTATATCAGCAGAACTATCCTGAACAGGCGGGACAGAAGATTCCGTTCCAGAAACTTCCGCTGGTTCCGGCTCATCAGGAACGGAAGAAACCGCACTTTCTCCGGCAACATCTTCCGGTGTAATATCCGCCGTCCCGTCCTCGCTTCCCTGCATCACGTATTCAGGAGAAGGAGATGCCTCCGCCTCCTGAACAGGAATCACAAACACTTCGGGTTCATCGCTCACAACAGGCGAGCCGGAATCAGACGCGGTGTCAGGAACCGGGGACGCCGGCTCAACAGGCTCAACAGATTCGTCGCTCACAACAGGCGAGCCGGAATCAGAGGCGGTGTCAGGAACCGGGGGTACAGGCTCAACAGGCTCAAGGACGGCAGACGGCGATTCCTGTTCGGGAACTTCATCCGCGGGGACAGCAGCGTCAGACGGAACAGCGGTTTCTTCTTCCGCAGGGCTTTCCTGCGCCTGTGTTTCCGTATTTTCATCCACGGGGACAGCCTCCGCCGGAACCAGGCCGGCGGTTTTTTCTTCGGGGGAAGAAGAACAGGAAGTCATAAAAAGTGAACAGAAAATAACAAGGCAAAAGCCCAGCGGCAGACAGATTTTACGCAGAAAGCTTGTTTTCAAGGAACCGCCTCCAGAAGATTTTCAACGGCATTCTCACCGATGGAACGGAGTCCGTCCAAGTCTTCTTCAGAAGGAAGGACATACCACCGGGAAACTTCTTCCTCAGTCCACTGAGAAGAGGATTCCCTGGAAAGCTGGATACCCGGAACCTGCAGAGGTTCTTCCGGGAGGAAAAATTCTTCGGGAGGGATGCTTTTTGCTTTAAGCCGCTCCGCCTCTTCCAGACGGCGTTTCTCCCCGTTGCGGAAGGCAATAACCGAAACAAACAAAACCAGCAAAAAACATACGAACACAGCGGAAACAACGGCGATAAGCACCTTCAGATGGGATTGAATAAAATCTGAAATCCGTTCCCTGTCAATCACCGCCGGCATCCTCCGGTACAGCCTCGGCGGAATCACGGGACTCCGCAGGCTGTTCCACCTGTTCACCCTGATCAGCCTCCGCAGCTTTATCATGACGGGCATGGCGTTCCGGTCGGGGCGGGACAACAACACCTTCCTCCGGGGGAACATCCTCTTCCTCAAAGTTTTCTATGTCAGGCAGCTTGTCATCAGGGGAATAATCAATATCATTTTCCAATTTGATGGCTATTAACTTTGTCACTCCGGACTCCTCCATTGTAACGCCCAGCATAGTCCCCGCCCCCATAACGGTCTTTTTGTTATGGGTTATAACTATGTACTGGCTGACATTGGCGAATTCCCTCAGGGTATGAATGAAACGTGTGACATTCTGCTCGTCCAATGCAGCGTCAATTTCGTCAAGCAGACAGAAAGGAGACGGCTTCACCATATATGTCGCAAAAAGAAGAGCCACCGCGGTCATTGATTTTTCACCGCCGGAAAGGAGGCTGATGTTCTCAAGTTTTTTCCCCGGCGGCTGGGCGAAAATATCTATACCTGATTCCAGAACGTTGGCAGGATCCACAAGCCTCAATTCACCGCGGCCGCCGCCGAAAAGCCTGCGGAACATATTATGAAAGTTCTTCTTGATTTTGTTATATGAAGCAAGGAACAGCTCGGTCGATTCCGCGCGGATTTCTTCCGTAACAATCCGCAAATCCTCACGGGCCTTGCGCAAATCCTCAAGCTGGCCGGAAAGAAAGGCGTAGCGCTCCTTCGCATCCTCAAACTGCTCGGGAGCCTGAAGGTTCACGCTTCCCAGGGTTTTCAGCTGCTGCCGGACTCCGGCGAGTTTCTCACGCAAATCCGCGGCGGGGACGGTTATGGTGAACATACGTTCCTCGAACTCCATGAGATCACGGGAAAACCTTTCACGGAAGTTTTCCTGCACATTCCGTATCTCCGTTTCGGAAAGCATAACATCCATGTGCATCTTTTCGAGCCTGGACTGCTCTTTTATCAGGCTGTCATTCAGTTCCTTTAGTTTTCCCTGCCTGCCCGAAACATCGCTTGTGCCGGAATGGATTTTGTTGTTGAGCTCTTCCATCTCCCCGGCAAGCTTCGAGCCTTTATGCTCTATCTCTGAAAGCTCGCTGTCAACATCCGCTATCTGCGAATCAACTTCCTCAAGATTCTTTTCTTCGGAAAACATCTCGTTTTCAAGATATTTCAGCTGTGACTCCTGGGAAGCAATCTCACGGCGGATGAGCTTGGCCTGTTCCTCCGCGGCGGCGCTCTGGGTTTTCATCTGCACCTGGTTGAGGCGCAAATCCTCCAGGGTCCTGCGGTATTCGTCTATTTTCCGGGACAACCCGGTGTTTTCCGTTTTCAAACCGGAAATCGCCGTCCTTTTATCCGCGCACTGTCCGCGGTTCTGCTGGATTTGCGCATCAACGGCTCTTTTCCTGGTTATAATTCCTTCCGGCGCCAGAAATTCATCGATGAAGCCCGGTGAAGCCTTTTTCAGACTTTCAAAACCTTCCTCAAGTTTTTCGACAAGGCTTTCCAATTCGGAAAAAGAATCCACAGCGTTTCCGGCGAATTTCGCGACATCCTGTTCCGACGTGGAAATATTGCGGGTGAAATCCGAAAAAATATTCCGGCGGCCTGTAATCAGGGTTTTCATTTTCCCTATAACGTCAGCGACAGTTTCCTCCGCCCTGGAATGGGCCGAAGAGGAATAACCCGCCTCCCGGAGCCTCTTGTCCAGCTCGGTGACAATATCCTCCGTCAAAGCCTGAAGGGAAGCCTCGAACTTGGAACACTGGGCCTCCAGAGAAGAGATTTCATTTTCCAGCCGGAGGGCTTCATTGTCATTCCCGGTGATACGCGCAGCCGCCGCATCCACAGCCTGTTCAAACGACGCGATATTCTTTTCGGTTTCCGCCAGCCTGGAAGCCAGATCCCTGGAAATCATGTCCTGGTTGCCGGCGTCCTCCTGTAAAACAGAAATACGTTCCGTTATGCTTTGCCGCCGTATTTCAAGCTGGCCTATTTTTGACTTGAGCTCATTTTTTCTGTCGGCGAGATGCCGGGATAAATTCGTCTTTTCATTTTTTGAAACCTGAAGCTTTGTCAATTCCAGCATAAAAGCATTCATCTGCTCCTGCATTTCGTTGACACGGCTCATGTTCCGCTCAAGTGAAGCGCTTATTTCGTCTATTTCGGCTTTTATCCCGTCGCGTTTTTTCTGTATCTCCTCAAGGGAGGAAGACCGCCTGTCCCTGTCCTGTATAAAACCTTTCAGGCGGAGCAGGTTTATATCCAGCTCGTTCTCAAATTCCTCGTTTTTAAGCTTCCTGAAACGTGAGGTTTCTTCGGCTTGTTTCTTCAAGGAATCATATTCCCTTTTCACCTCGGAGAGAATGAGCTCACTCTGCTTCATGTAACCTTCGGTACGCTCCAAATCCCTCTCGGCATTGAGACGGCGGGCTTTGAATCTGGTGATTCCCGCGGCTTCCTCGAAAAGATAGCGCCTGTCCTCCGGCTTGCTGGAAAGAATCTGGTCGATTTTCCCCTGCTCCATGACAGAATACGCGACTTTTCCTACACCGGTGTCCCAGAAAAGCTCACGGATTTCCTTCAGTTTTACAGGCTTTCCGTTTATGAAATATTCACTTTCACCGGAACGGTACAAACGCCTTTTTATGGCGACTTCCGTCAAATCAAGATTCAGCAGGCCGTTTTCATTCGCGATGGTCAGGGTCACTTCCGCCACGTTAAGCGGTTTCCGGTTTTCGGTTCCGGTAAAAATAACGTCTTCCATTTTCTCGGCGCGCAAAGCCTTGGAACCCTGCTCGCCTATAACCCATTTTACAGCGTCAACAACATTACTTTTACCGCATCCATTCGGTCCCAGAAGAGCCGTAATCCCGTCGGAAAACTCGATGCGGGTTCTGTCGGCGAATGATTTGAAACCGAATATCTCTAGACTTTTAAGAAACACAAAAAACCTCTGGGAAATACTTTACTGTACAGTGAAAAATCGGTCAACATATAATGCCCGGACGGAAAAATTCACGTATTCCGGAGGATTTTCAACTGTCCCCGCTGTTTTTCCCGCAGGAAGAGGCATATTCCGCCGCGGCCCGGATGAACTCCCTGAATAACGGATGGGGTCTGTTGGGTCTTGACTTGAATTCGGGATGGAACTGCACCCCGACCATCCACGGATGGCCTTCCATCTCCACGATTTCAACCAGATTCCTTTCCTGGTTAACCCCGGTCACCTTCAAGCCGGCGGAATCGATTTTATCCCGGAAAGTGTTGTTGAATTCGTATCTGTGTCGGTGGCGTTCCCAGATTGTCTTTTCCCCGTAGGCTTTTTCCGCGGCGCTGCCGGAAGAAAGGGTGCATTCGTACTTTCCCAGCCTCAAAGTCCCGCCGAGGATAACACCGGTCTGGTCGGGCATCAAATCTATCACGGGGAAAGGCGTTTCCTTGTTGATTTCCGTTGAATCAGCGTCCTTCATTTTCAGCACATTCCTGGCAAATTCAATGACCTGAATCTGCATTCCAAGACAAATGCCGAAATAAGGGACACGCCGTGTCCTGGCGAATTCCGCCGCGAGAATCATTCCGTCTATACCCCTGTTTCCGAAACCGCCGGGAACAATGATGCCGTCGGCGGACTCCAGTATTCCGGCGGTTTTCTCCCTGCTGGTAAGGGTTTCCGCATCCACCCAGTCAATGGAAACTTCCGCACTGTTATAAATCCCCCCGTGAAGAAGGGCTTCAACAACGGAAAGATAGGCGTCATGCAGCTTCACATATTTGCCTACAAGGGCAATCTTCACCTTTTTTGAAGGATGGTAAAGCCTGTCCACCATCAAAGCCCATTCTTCAAGATGGGCAGGTCTGTCCTCTATCTGCAGCGCCTTGCATACAGCCTTTCCGAGGCCTTCCCTTTCCATAATCAGCGGAATTTCGTATATGGATTTCGCATTCAGGTTCTGTATAATAGAAGAAGGATCAACATCGCAGAACAGGGAAAGTTTAGCCCTTGTCCCGGCATCAACGGGAACCTCGCTTCTTACCATTATGATATCAGGCTGAATCCCGAGTCCCTGAAGCTCCTTGACTGAATGCTGGGTCGGTTTTGATTTCAGCTCCTGGGCTGTTTTCAGATAAGGCAGAAGGGTCAGGTGTATATAGGCGCTGTTCTGGACGCCAACCTCGCGTTTTATCTGCCTGATAGCCTCTATAAACGGAAGGGACTCAATGTCACCGACGGTTCCGCCTATTTCAGTTATGATTACATCGGCCCCCGTTTCCTCCGCAGGAAGAAGTATGCGCCGGCGGATTTCATCCGTAACATTCGGAATAACCTGGACTGTTCCGCCGTGATACCCGCCTTCCCTTTCACGATTCAAAATGGAAAGATAAACCCGGCCGGCTGTGGTATTGCTGCTTTTGGAAAGATTTTCATCGGTAAAACGTTCATAGTGGCCTAAATCCAGGTCAGTTTCCGCACCGTCATCCGTTACAAAAACCTCGCCGTGCTGGTATGGATTCATGGTTCCGGGATCTATATTCAGATAAGGGTCAAACTTCTGGTTGACGACTTTCAACCCCCTGCTTTTCAGGATTAAACCCAGGGAAGCCGCGGCGATTCCCTTACCCAGGGAAGAAACAACACCGCCGGTGATGAAAACATACTTTGTCATGGGATACTCCGGTTTTTAAAGGCTCGTTTATTCTAGCAAAAAAAAAACCGATATACAAGCACGGCTACATTCTTTCCATTTCCCGGCATTAAAACAAATTCAAATAACTGTAAAAAGAATCAAAAAACTTTGAAACTTTATTTGTTTTTGTTGCAGGAATCCTTAAATAGTTGATATAATAACGCATCAAGCTATGATATAATTGTGGGTAGAAATACTGCCGATTAAACATCTTTATATAATTTGCATGATGCTTTCGGGAAGCAATTATTCGATTTGAATTCTAACCTGTCCGTCTGAGATAGTTGGGGGGGGGGGGTAAAATGGTTAAAGGTGAAGGTGAAAGCGTCCTGCAAAAAATACAGGAGCGGATGGAGACTGTAAATCCGCAGGATATCTGTTCCGTTTTTTTACTTTCAGTCGAAAACAAAGAGAATAAAAACGAAGGCTTCAATCTTGACAAGGTTGCGGAACGCACCACAAGCCTTCTTTCACGCTTTTTCCGGATCACGGATATAGTAGGGTATTTAGGTGACAACCGGTTTATCGCCTTCCTCACGGGGAAACTTCCCGGAAGCGTAATCTGGGAAAAAGCGGAAACCCTCACCGAGGCGCTCTGGCTTTCGGAACAGGACATTTCCACGGAAAACCTGGAGAACTACATAGGCGTATATGTTTTCCGGAACACGGAGGAAAAGCTGGATTCCGCCTTTCAAAAAGCGGAGCACGCCCTCCGGATGGCGAAAAAAGACCCGAACCGCAATTTCTTCATCTATACGGTAGCGGACGCTGATTCCATATTCTCCGACGCGAACGCGGACAGCTCATCATCAACCGTCTTACGGAATTATGTTGACGAAGCGGTCAGGCTGCTTACCGTAAAGGACAAAATAGAAGCGGTGTACACAAGTCCGGCTTATCTGCGCAGGCTGACCGGAAGCAAAAAAGACGGGGAAACGGCGCAGAACGTCATAGTCCATAAAGACGACCTCGAAGCTTTTGAAAAAGACGTGCATGACGTTGTACGCACCGGGGAACCAAAGGAAAGCGGATACAGGATTTCCGTTGACGGCTTTAACTGGACGGCGTGCCGCATCAGGCTGCTCCGGATTCCCTCAGACAAAGAAAATCCGTCGGTACTTGAAGTTTCACATAATATTTCCGGTCTGGAGCATCTCAAGTCACAATACGATGAAGAAAAAAAATGGCTGGGTTTTTTAACGGAAGAAACAGACTTTCATCTTTGGGAAGTGGACATAAAAACCCGGGTTTTCACTCCGCTGAATAGAAAAAGCCTCCCTTATAACCGGCAGATCTGTTACCCGAACTTTCCCGAATCCCTCATAGAAAACGGCATAATACAACAGGACTCGGCAGGAAAATTCCGGGAATTCGCCCGGGAAATGCTTGAAGGCACCAATGACGGCAGGGGCAACTTCTCGCTCCAGTACAAAAAAACGAACTGTTACAGCTGGTTCTCGGTTTCCTACCAAATGCTGTACGATGAGGAGGGAAGACCTGAAAAAGCCATAGGAATCAGCAAGAATCTTTCATCCCAGATGTATTATGGAACAAAATCCATATACAGGAGACAGATACCGGAGGATATTTACCCCAACCTGTATTTGTACGTACAGGTGAATCTGACGACAGACACGGTGGAAAAACTTCTGATTGAAGGACGCGATGTGCTTCCGGCCATACAAGGCAAGAAATTCTCGGAAATTCCGGAAATCCTCGATGACACTATTGACTACCTGACTTCAGCGGAAGACGCCGACCGCTTCAGGAACAAATACAACCGCACGCACCTGCTGTCCGAATTTGAAAAAGGCAGGCGGTGGTTTTATGACCGCTGCCGGATTGTGAATTCAAGAGGCGAAATCCAGAAAATGTCCGTGGGTATCAATTTGACACGTGACACTGAAACAAACGACATCTGTCTGTTCGTATACCTGCAAAACAGGAACCGGCAGCATGAATGGGAAAATGAAATTGAATCTGAAGTCGCCTACGATTTGAAAAGCGGTCTTTACGACAGCGCCACCGCAAAATACATGGCAAAAAAACACCTGGATAAAGAGGGATCAGGATTTTCAGCCCTTGCGGAAATATCCATGTACGGAGCGGAAAATTTATTCAACGTTCCCGGTAAAAAACGCAGGATGCTTGAAATCCTGACAGCGCTCAATGTATTCCTCGGCTCCGATTCAATCATGAGCAGGGACAAATCCGGCAGAATCTTTGTATTTTTCCCGGACGCCGTTTCCGCCACGACTTTGAAGCGCAGGATTGAAAACGCGTTTTATTTCACCCGGATTTCTCTGTCCGACATATACGAAATAAAATACCTGCGCTTCACCGCCGGGGTAATCTATGCGGACACAAAAAACGCGGACTACAACAGAATGAAGAATGCGGCGGGACAGCTGACTGAATTACATGCAAACGAATCGGAGGACCGGGCCGTATTTTCCGTGATGGATTTCGGCGCGGACAACGTAAACCTCAGCGAGCTGAAAACAGAGGATTTGAATGTCCGGGAAATAAAGGTTATCAAAACTTTGAGCGAAGAAGACAAGGCGACAGCGCTTGAATGCCTCGGACTCATGCTGAAAGCCGACGACGCAGACAGTTCCGTAAACGCCGTTCTGGCAAAACTCGGGGAAAAATATCAGGCGAGCAGGGTTTACACGCTTTCACTGCCGGACAACGGGCGGACAATCATAATGCTTAACGAATGGTGCGCCCCGGACAGATTCAGCATCAAGCACAGCATCAGCGGAAAACAGACGAGCCTTTTCCCGGTGATAGAACGGTATGCAAAAAGTCCGCGTCCGCTCATCCTTTCCACAAAAGGACAGGCAAGAACCATACAGCACAGCTTTAATTCGGACTGGTCCTATGCCCTGTTCCCGATGGAAAAAAACGGCGGCACCGAACAGTGCCTGTGCATTGAAGACGCAAAGTGCAACATGGAGCAGACCGGGCTTATTGAAGAACTCATTCCGTTTTTGGGCAGAGAAAGGGAACGTTTCCACATGACAACCCGTTCCGAAACACCGATGGAACAGATTTTCATGATTTCAAACATGCAGAAATACAAAGATAAAATCTATTCCATTACTTCGGATAAATACACTTCCCTCGGCGTAATTTCCATCGATATACCCAGATTCAATTACCTGAAAGAGCAGAAGGGCTATGAATATGGAACAAAATTCTTCTTCAGGATTTTTGAAATTCTTCTGAACACCTTCGGGCGTGTGCCGATTTTCCACACAAAAGAAAGTGAATTCGTCGTTTTGTGCACGGATATAAGTTACAAATCATTCGTTGACCAGTATACATGGGTAAGGCATTCAATCGGAAAGGAATACGGCCAGCAGTTCCGCATAGGGTGCACCTGGTCGGACGGTATTTTCAAAGGCGAGGACCTTGTTGAAAAAGCCCGTTCCATCATGAAAATCGCGAATCCGTCCAATATGCTTGTCATGGAACCGCCGCAAAAAGAAGAAAAGGACAGGCAGTCCGGCCAGGATACTGCAAACACCCCTGCTCAAAACAAACAGACGCAGATATTCACGATTTACCTCCAGCCCAAAATTGACATGCGTACCGGGAATCTTTCCGGTGCGGAAGCCCTTGTCCGTGTCATGGATGAAAACGGCAAACTTCTTCCGCACGGCAGCATAATAAGCGGCATGGAAGAAAACGGAACAATCCAGAATCTGGACTGCTTTGTATTTGACAAGACGTTAAGCACCCTCTCCGAATGGAGAAGGAAAGGCTACAAGCTCAAACCGATTTCCAGCAATTTCTCCAGGAAAACGATTCTGAATCCCACCGCGCTCGCCTCCGTGCTTGCGATTTTCAGCCGGTATCCGAATGTCCCGCAGGATTTGGTGGAGCTTGAAATCACGGAAACCGCGGGAAGTTTTGAAAACAACACATTCATGGAGCTCATACAAAAGTTCGGTGAATACGGGCTGAAATTCTCGCTGGACGATTTCGGCTCGAATTACTCGAATATGTCCATGCTTGCCGAGCTTCCGTTCCATTCCGTAAAGCTGGACCGGAGCATGGTGAGAAGCATGACCGAAAATTCCGTGTCAAAAATGATGGTGCGGGATATCGCGAAAATATGCGAAAGCTGCAATATGCTGTGCATCGCGGAAGGCGTTGAAACACAGGCGCAGGTTGACTCATTGATTGAAAACGGATGTTTTTATGCGCAAGGATATTTCTACGGAAAACCCATGCCCATAGATGAATTCGAAAGGAAATATTTCCAGACAACGGTCTGATATAAAGGGGAAGGAGTATTTATGGAAAATTCAAACAAAGACGATGTTCCGCAGCAGAAAGATGAATTCAAACTGGACGAAATGTTTGTTGTCGGTGTAGGCGCATCGGCGGGAGGGCTCGAAGCCCTGCAGCAGTTTTTCCGCTCCATGCCCTCAAACACCGGTCTCAGCTTTGTCGTCATCCAGCACCTTGCCCCGGACTACAAGAGCCTGATGACGGACATTCTCTCAAAGTACACCGATATGCCGGTCATGCAGGCGGAGAACCATATGCAGGTAAAGCCGAACACCGTGTATTTAATCCCGCCGAAAAAAAACATCACTTTTCATAACGGCCTGCTGATTCTGAAAGAGCAAATACAGGGGGTTCTGAACCATCCCATTGATATTTTCTTCAATTCACTGGCTGAGGGAAAAGGGGATCATTCAATCGCGATAATTCTGTCGGGAACCGGGTCTGACGGAACGAACGGAATCAAAACCATCAAGGAAAAAGGCGGTCTCACGATTGTACAGGATCCGGTTTCCGCGAAATTCGACGGAATGCCGAAAAGCGCGATAAGCACGGGGGTCATCGATTATGTTCTGTCGCCCCAGAAAATCGCGGACGAGCTGATTCATTATTCAAAATACCATGTTATCATAGAACCTGAAAGTGAAAACATGCTGTTTTCTGACGAAGACAGCTTCACCCATATTTATTCAATTTTGAAAAAAGCACGGGGAATAGACTTTACAAATTACAAGAGGACGACCATCCTGCGGAGAATCGAACGCCGCATGGTCGTAACGCACACCATCAATTTGTCCGACTACGCCAAATTCCTGGACACAAACCCTGACGAAGTGAACATACTGCTCAAAGAAATCCTGATAGGCGTGACAAACTTCTTCCGTGATCCGGCGTTCTTCGAGAAACTGAAGGAAAAGGTCGTCAAGCCCATCATCCAGAACGCGGAGGAAGGCGATCCCATCAGGGTATGGAGCGCGGGATGCTCAACAGGAGAAGAAGCGTACTCGATTGCCATACTGTTCCAGGAAGTACTGGAGGAACTGGCGGTTAAACGTGACATAAAGATTTTCGCGACCGATATAGATATCCAGGCAATCGAGCAGGCGGGACGCGGCGTATTCCAGGAAAACATCATCGACGATGTTTCCCCGGAACGGCTGGCGAAATACTTCATCAAGCGGAATGACCAGTACCACATTTCAAAGGCAATAAGGCGGATGATTATCTTCGCGCCGCACAACATGCTGTCGGATCCCCCGTTCGGCAAACTGGATTTAATCAGCTGCCGGAACGTCATGATTTATTTCCAGCCGGTCCTTCAGCGCACGATGTTCGCTATTTTCCATTCCGCGCTGAAACCCAGGGGATACCTGTTCCTCGGCAAAAGCGAAACAGCCAACGAATCAGCCGACATGTTCAAACCGGCCTGCAGCGTGGAAAAGATTTACATCCACAACAGCACCAAGAAGAATTTCGCCATCCTTCCGATGAACTTCAATGTGCCGACGGTTATTTCGTCGCAGCACCGTGGACGCGGATACATCGAGCCGCGGGAAACCGGTCCGGAAACGGAATCGGTGTACACCCATTTCCTTGAGAAATTCCTGCCGGCATCGCTGATTATCAATTCCTCAAACAATGTCATCCATTTCTTCGGAAACTACATGGACTACGTGTCGATTGCGCCCGGAAAAGCTTCTTTCAATCTGTTCAACATCATCCACAAAGACCTCAGTCTCGCCGCCTCCACGGCTTTAAGCCGGTGCCGTTCTGAAAACACAGCCGTCACCTACGAGAACATTCCCTACGATACGCCGGAGGGCCAGAAATTCTGCAACCTGGGGGTTCAGCCGATTCCCATGAGCGATTCCGACAGTGATCTGACGGTGATGGTTTTCAAGGATTACAAGCAGCCGGACAAAAACGGGGAAGACGGGCTTACTGAAAAATACGACATCGACATCACCGCGGCGCGCAGAATCACCGACCTGGAACAGGAACTCCAGGAGTCCCAGTCGGATTTGCGCAAAACAATCAGCGAGCTGGAAACAGTGAACGAGGAGCTTCAGGCGGCGAACGAAGAGCTGCTGACGGCAAACGAAGAGCTGCAGAGCTCCAACGAGGAACTGCAGTCCGTCAACGAAGAATTGTACACCGTCAATGCGGAATACCAGCTCAAAGTGGATGAGCTTATCACGCTTACCAACGACCTTTCAAACTTCCTTTCCTCCACAATGATCGGAATCCTGTTTGTTGACAGCAATCTGAATATCCGTAAGTTCACGGAATATATCAGCAGGGAATTCCAGTTGATGGATCAGGATATCGGCCGGTCAATCCAGATTTTCGCGCACAGTTTCCCCTACGAAAAAATCGTCGAAGACGCCATGAACGTCCAGAAGACGCTTACCCCCATCGACCGGGAAGTCGTAGGCACAAACGGCCGCTTTTATACGCTCAGGATTGCGCCGTACCGTACAACCGAGAACAGCATTAAAGGGCTGGTAATCACCATCATCGACAGCCTGGGTGTGGACGCGACAAATAAAACGAAAAACGCCGAGCCGCAGCCGCAGTAAAAAAACGCAGAAGAATGAAGAATAAAGCGTTCCGGGGTTTGGCAGCCGCCGCATAACCCGGAACGCGCGGAAAGGCCCGCTTTTCCGGCGGGTCTGTTTGTATTCACGCAGAATACGGAACGCCGTTTCTCCTCATTCCACCGATTTAAGGGAGCTGGCCATGTCTATTTTTTCAAGCTTGTATCCCATAACCAGATTTGAGAAAAAAGCGAATGCTACTGTGCAGAAAAAAGAAATCACATAACTCGAAAATGAAATGTGCGTGTCAAAGGACATCGCCTCCACCTGCACCTGAAGCATGACATACCAATGCAGCAATTTACCCAGCGCGAGCCCCAGCAGTCCGCCGAGCACTGAAAGCATGATATTCTCACGCAGAACATAAGAGGCGGTTTCCGCCGGGAAAAATCCAAGAACCTTGACGGTGGCCACTTCCCTGTCCCTGTCGATGATGTTGATGTTGGTCAGATTATAAAGGACAATGAACGCCAAAGCGCCGGCAAACAATATCACAAGAATGACAATATAGTTCATGGAAGACATTGACTGCTCCATTACAGCCCTCTCTTCCGAAGAAACCAAAACATAATTCACGCCGGCCACAGACCTGAGCTCCGCCGCGGTCCGCTCAATCCCGCCGGCGCTTCCTTCAACAGCGAAGGAAGTGTTTACTGAATATCCGGGGACAGCGGACGGAACTATATAAACGTAATGATTAAGATAATTGTCACAGACACCACGCACAGTGAATTCAACGCTGTTATCACCGAAGAGGATATCAACGGAACCGCCCGCCTCCACCCCGAGTTGCTCCGCCAATTTGGAACTCAAAACAGCTTCCGTTCCATCCGGATAACCTATATTTTTTTTACCCGAATGCAGACTGAAAAAATCGTCCGCCGCTTCCGGGGGAACGGCTATAACAGTCGCCTCTTTTCCGGAGTTTCCGGAACGTACAGTCAGATTATTCCGGTAACCTGAAACAAAACGGCATCCATCACCGGAAAGCAAATCCTCGACCACGGAACGGACTTCCGGCCCGGCGTCGAAAGACACAGCCGCGTCATACAGCATAATCCGGTCGAACTGGTTGTCCAGAACATCGGCCACGGAATCCTTGAGACCGAAGCCGGTCACCATCAAAGCCGTGCACCCGCTTATCCCCAGCAGCATCATGGTTACCCGGCGTTTGTACAGGAAAGAGTTGCGGATTGTAACCTTATTGAGGAACGACAGGGAATTCCAAAGCGGTTTGATTTTTTCGATAAACACACGGCGGCCGCTTCTGGGCATTTTAGGGCGGATTAACTCCGCCGGTTTCCCATTCAATTCACGGTGGCAGGCAAAAAGAGTTACGGCGGCGGAACCGACAACAGATACCGCAAGACAGCATATCTGCATCACCGGGCTGAAATAATAAACCAATTCCGAAAAATCATAGCCGATTGCATAAACAGCCCAGATTATTTTTGGAATAATTCCGGTACCCAAAAAGAAACCTATGCTGCATCCGATCAGAGATGCGGTGGAGGCGTACAAAGTGTATTTCAGGGAAATAACAGAATCGGAATACCCCAGGGCCTTCAATGTACCGATTTGAATACGCTCATCATTCACCATACGGGTCATGGTGGTGATACAAACCAGCGCGGCGATTAACACAAAAAAAACAGGGAAAGCGTTCGCGATACCGTCTATAATCCCGATATCATTTTTGAACGAAGCGCAGCCTGTATTGGAGTCAACCCCAAGCACATAGGTTTTCGGCGCGGCCAACCCGGCGAGCTTCTCTTCCGACGCTGATATTTCAGCCTCGGCTTCTTCCAGCTGAAGGAGCGTGTCCGCAAGCATTTCTTCGGGAATCCCGGAAGCTACGGCCTGTTCATACTCCGCCCGGCCGGCGGCCAGCTCTTCCTTTGCCCCGGCGATTTCCCGCCCGGCGTCATCCCTGATTTCCCTGTACCGCGAATCAGCCCGGGAACGCAGACGCGCCTCTACTTCCGGTGACACCTGCTCAATCCTGGCGTCGTATTCATCAGAGAAAATCTCCGTGTCCGCCGCACAAACCAGCAGAGCCTCGTGGAACACCTCCGAGCGGAACGCGTCCGCCGGAAAATACAGGAAGCCCGCTATCTTTCCGCTTCCGAGGGATGTGTTCCCCCTGTTGGTTCCTATAAAGCGCGGGGAACGCACGACTCCTGTAACAGTGAATTCACGCTGCGAAAACTGTTCCAAAGTGTCCACGGAATTTGAAGATGACAGGCTTACCGTCGTTCCTATATCCTCCGCTGAAAAAACCGCGGAATCCGCAAGGCATTCATTTTCAGATCCGGGCATACGGCCGGAAATCAGCTCCGGCATGGCAACCCGCAGGGGAATTGAAATCGCCTGATAGACCTGCTCATCCCGGCTCCCTGCGGCGGCAAGTACATCGAGCCGGTACCCTCCCTCCGCATCCGTAACCCCGGCGGCTTCCCCGAAAGCCGCTACATCACCGGAAGTGATTCCGAGAGACGATAAAAGCTGCAAATCATACATATGCTGCCTGTCCAGATAAACATCAGCGGTAAGCTGCATGGACGGGCGGGCGCTTTTCAGCCCAGTGAAAAATCCGACACCGATGGCGACAATGGCAAGAATCGCGGCGTACCTGCCGAAAGAGGAGCGTATGGAACGGTAAAGGGTTTTCGACGTTAAATTTGCCATGCCATCACCACTCAAGCTCTTCAACAGGAACCGCCTGCCCGTTGTATTCCGATGAAATGATTTTCCCGCTTTTCACGGTAATCACGTGGTCGGCCATCGCCTTCAGGGCCTTGTTATGCGTGATGATGACGACCGTCATTCCTGTACTGCGGCAGGTATCCTGCAGAAGCTTGAGAATCGTCTTGCCGGTATTGTAATCCAGCGCTCCGGTCGGCTCGTCACAAAGCAGAAGCTTCGGATTCTTTGCCAGGGCGCGGGCAATCGCGACACGCTGCTGCTCACCGCCGGAAAGCTGGGACGGAAAATTGGAACAGCGGTCCTTCAAGCCGACCTCCGTCAGGACAGACTGGGGATCCAGGGAATCACGGCAAAGATGGGCGGCGATTTCCACGTTTTCCAGGGCGGTGAGATTTGGAATCAGGTTGTAAAACTGAAAAACAAAACCCACGTCATTCCGCCGGAATTCCGTAAGCCGGCGCTTGCCGTAAGTTGATATTTCCGCACCGTCCACAATAACCCTGCCGCTTGTCAGGCTGTCCATTCCGCCGAGGATATTCAGCAGCGTTGTTTTCCCCGCGCCGGATTCGCCGACAATGATACAAATTTCGCCGCGGGAAATTGTGAAAGAGGCGTCCGAAAGTGCCGTAACTGCAACCGCCCCGCTTCTGTATTCTTTCGTCACTTTGTCAAAACAAACGAAATCACTATTCATTCCGACTGAAGCCTCCTCATCTTCTTTTAATATAAGTTATAATAGCGGAAAAAAGTTAGTTTATTTTTAAATTTTACGAATTTTCATGCCTACACGTTTTTCCATACCACTGTGCAGACGGGAGGGAGATGACAAAGGTCTGTTCTGCTTGTCATTGTGCAAAATTTTCGTTATACTGCGTTAGATTCCAATATTTGCAAAACATTTAAGAGAGGTAAAGGAATATGGCTATTGATATTTCCAAAATGAGGAATATCGGTATCAGCGCCCATATTGACTCAGGAAAGACAACCCTTTCCGAACGCATCCTTTTTTACTGCAACAAGATTCATGCCATTCATGAAGTCCGCGGTAAAGACGGTGTAGGCGCTGTAATGGACAACATGGAGCTCGAAAGGGAGCGCGGAATCACGATTGCGTCCGCTTCTACCCAGGTTCAGTGGAAAGACTACACAATAAACGTTATCGATACACCCGGACACGTTGACTTCACCATCGAAGTTGAAAGGTCTCTGAGGGTTCTCGACGGAGCCATCCTGGTTCTTTGTTCCGTCGGCGGCGTGCAGTCCCAGTCAATCACTGTAGACAGACAGCTTAAACGCTATCACGTCCCCCGCATCGCCTTTGTGAACAAATGCGACAGAACCGGCGCGAATCCGCTTAAAGTACGTATGCAGCTGCGGGAAAAACTCGGCCTCAACGCCTACATGATGCAGCTCCCCATCGGTCTGGAGGACAAGCTTGAGGGTGTTGTTGACCTTGTTTCAATGAAAGCGGTTTATTTTGAAGGTGACAACGGAACGGAAGTCCGTATAGCGGAAATCCCCGAGCACCTGAAGGCTGACGCCCAGAAATACCGCGAGGAAATGCTCGACGCCGCGTCGATGTTCTCTGACGAACTTGCGGAAGCCTTCCTCGAAGGAACAGAGACGGAAGAAATGATTCATGCCGCCATCAGGAAGGGAACCATCGCCGAACAATTTGTTCCGGTGTTCCTTGGTTCCGCCTATAAGAACAAGGGTATCCAGTGCCTTCTGGACGGCGTCACCAGATACCTCCCCGATCCCACGGAAGTTAAAAACGTCGCCCTCAACCTGGACAAAAACGAGGAGCCTGTCGAGCTTTCCTGTGATGAGAATTCCCCCACTGTC
Source organism: uncultured Treponema sp. (assembly GCA_949300145.1). Classification (GTDB taxonomy): domain Bacteria; phylum Spirochaetota; class Spirochaetia; order Treponematales; family Treponemataceae; genus Avitreponema. The sequence continues at coordinate 247,754 of CASGDA010000001.1, forward strand.
GCCCTCGGATTCAAGCTGGAGGACGGCAAATACGGACAGCTTACCTATGTGCGTATTTACCAGGGCTGCCTGAAAAAAGGCGACGAACTTTACAACACAAGGGCCAGGAAGAAATTCAAAGTCGGCCGCCTTGTCCGCATGAATTCAGCGTCCATGGAAGATATAAACGAAGGCGCGCCCGGCGATATCGTCGCGCTTTTCGGAATTGACTGCGCTTCCGGAGATACTTTCTGCGGCGGAGGGCTCAACTACGCTATGAGCTCCATGTTCGTACCGAATCCGGTTATCGACCTGTCAATAACACCCAAGGACAAAAAATCCGCGGACCAGATGGCAAAGGCCATCAACCGCTTCACGAAAGAAGACCCGACCTTCCACTGCTATGTGGATCCCGAGTCAAACCAGACTATCATACAGGGTATGGGCGAGCTTCATCTTGAGGTTTACATTGAGCGTATGAAGCGCGAATACAACTGCGAGGTGGAGACCGGACAGCCCCAGGTCGCCTACCGTGAAACAATCACCCAGAAAGCTGACTTCAACTATACACACAAGAAGCAGACCGGTGGTTCAGGTCAGTACGGCCGTGTGGCGGGATTCATGGAGCCGGTTGAGCAGGATTACGAATTTGTGGACTCCATCAAAGGAGGCGCGATTCCCAACGAATTCATTCCTTCCTGTGACAAGGGTTTCCAGCAGGCAATGAAAAAAGGCGATCTTATCGGATTCCCGATTGTGGGTGTCCGCATGACCATAAACGACGGTCAGTCCCATCCTGTGGACTCATCGGATATAGCCTTCCAGACAGCGGCCATCGGCGGTTTCCGCGAGGCTTATGCGAAAGCCAAGCCCTGCATTCTTGAGCCTATAATGAAAGTTTCAATAGAAGGACCCCAGGAATTCCAGGGAAATATTTTCGGGCTGATTAACCAAAGACGGGGTATAATACTGTCGTCCACAGAAGACGATAGCTTCGCCAGAGTGGATGCTGAAGTGCCGCTCAGCGAAATGTTCGGATTTTCCACCATTCTGCGTTCGTCCACCCAGGGCAAGGCGGAATATTCGATGGAATTTGCGAAATACGGCAAAGTGCCGCAGAGCGTAGCGGATACTCTTATAAAAGAGTACGAAGCGAAACGCAAGGCAGAACAAAAATAAGGAGTTCGCGATGGTAAAACAGGATCTTATTGAACGCAGCCCCGTAAGGAATTTTGAGAAACTGCTCGAAGGCGGAGTCAAAGAGGGTGAAATCGGATTAATTGCCTCCAAAAAAGGTCTGGGGAAAACCTCTATCCTCGTGCAGCTGGCTATCGACACCCTTCTGCAGGGAAAGGCTGTTGTGCATGTGTCTTTCAACCAGCAGGCAAACCACGTTATGACCTGGTATGAAAACATTTTTTCAGAACAGGCGAAACGCAAGAACCTCGACAAGGCTCCCGAAGTAAAGGCCGAGCTCGTGAGCAAACGCATTGTCCTCAACTTCAACCAGGAGACAGTCCGCACAACACAGGTTATAAAAACCATCAGGGCCCTTGCGGAATCAGGAATCAAGGCTGAATCCATAATCATTGACGGCTTTGACTTCTCGAAGGCTCTTCCTGAAGAACTCAAGCAGATGAAAACCTTTGCGGAAGAAACAAAGGCCACTGTATGGTACAGCGCCAATGCGGAGCTTGATAACAACGAAATTTCATCCCTTACGGAATATGAAAAACTTCTGGACGTCATTCTTTTCCTGGAGCCCGGACAGGATGGAATTCAAATCAAGGTTATCAAGGAACACGGCAAAAAGAACATCTCTACAGACCTAAAACTGGATGTAAAGACCCTTCTGCTTGCAGAAAAATAAAATTATTACATAAAAACGGACTATACAATCCGGCTTTTAAGGTAATAAAATAGACGGGTGGTGTCAGGACAAAAATCCTGCCCCCCGTTTTTTATTGCCCGAAACAAACCATGACGGGCAGTAAACCTACAAGAATTATATTCGGAGGAACAAAATGAATACGGACAGACGCAGCGGCATTCTTCTGCACATAACATCCCTGCCGGAATCGCCCGGTATAGGCACAATGGGAAAATCCGCCTATGATTTCGTGGACTGGCTTGAAAAAGGCGGACAGACATTATGGCAGATACTTCCGTTGGGTCCCACAGGATACGGCGATTCCCCTTACGCCTCCTTCTCGACATTCGCCGGGAACCCGCTCCTCATAGACATTGAAAAACTGATGGAAGACGGCTGGCTTTCGGAGGAAGACTGCAAAACTCCCCCTTCAATAAAAACTGAAGGTTACATCGATTACGGCGCTGTGATTCAATGGAAAAATCCCCTCCTGAAAAAGGCGGCCTGTAAATTCCTGGAAAGCGCCCCGGAAACCGAAAAGAAAAAATTCGCGGATTTCAAAAAAAAGCAGGCTTACTGGCTGGACGATTACACAGCCTTCATGAGCATAAAAGAATTTCACGATAAAAAAGCGGCGGAAGAAAAACCTGAAAATTCAGTCTGGTTTGCCTACTGGCCGAAAGAACTGGCATCCCACAACGCAGCAGCCGTGAATAAATGGATCGAATCCCACAGCCAGGAAATCGAGGAGTATTCCGTCCTCCAGTATTTCTTTTTCAGTCAATGGAAGACCCTCAAAGACTATGCGAACAGCAGGGGAATCTCCATCATAGGGGACATCCCGATTTTTGTGGCCGCGGACTCCTCCGACGTATGGAGCAACCAGGAATTCTTCCAGCTTGGAAAGGACGGGAAACCCTCGGCACAGGCAGGCGTTCCGCCCGACTATTTCTGCGAAAGCGGGCAGTTATGGGGGAACCCTCTTTATGACTGGGGAAAAATGAAAAAAAACGGATACGCCTGGTGGATTACACGCATACAGTCAATGCTGGAAAAAGTAGACTTCATAAGGATTGACCATTTCAGGGGATTTGAATCCTACTGGTCCGTTCCCGCCGGCGAGAAGACGGCTGTCAACGGCAAATGGGAAAAGGGTCCGGGATTCGACTTCTTCAACGAGGTGAAAAAACGCCTCGGGGATCTGCCCTTCCTCGCCGAAGACCTGGGCTTTGTGACAAAAGAAGTCCAGGAACTCCGGGACGGATGCGCTTTCCCCGGAATGAAAGTGCTGCAGTTCGCCTTCAACAAAAATGAAGCCGGAAAAGAGGGGTTCACGAACGCCTTCCTGCCACATATGTATCCGCAGAACTGCCTCGTATGCACCGGAACCCACGACAACGACACAATGCAGGGATGGCTGGATTCCGCCACGGAAGAAGACATCAATATGATTCTCGAATATTTTGATGTGCCTGCCGGAACCCCTCTGACACCTCTGATTGTCCGGGCGGGATTTATGTCTGTCGCACGGTACGCGGTATTCCCCCTTCAGGACATATACGCGCTTGGAAAGGAAGCGCGCATAAACGAACCTTCAACCGTGGGAAAAAACTGGGCATGGAGGATGGGGAAAGAGCATATGGATCCTGCACAGGCGGAACGCCTTAAAAAACTTTCGGTATATTCCGGCCGGAACGGACAAAAATAAACCGGGGCGGGGTTCCGAAATGACTGAAATCGAGCTGAAAGCGCGCGTAAAGTCCCCTGCCGAAACCGAAGCGAAGCTGCGCAAGTTCTGCACCTTTCAGGGGGAAACGGTCAAAAAAGATGAATACTGGAGGAACCCCGCGGGTAAAACCCTGCGTTTGAGGATAGAAACGGGAAAGGAACCGCTTGTAACCTGGAAAATAAAAAGCATCAATAACGGCGTGGAAACAAATGATGAAAGGGAATTCCATGTTTCTTCCGCCGGGCTTTTTTCCGAATTACTCAGGGAAACCGGATTCCTCCCCGTGCTGAAAAAAGAAAAGCGCACGAAAACCTTTTCCGTCTCCTGCCCCTCCCCCGGTCTCCGTGGAGGCCCGCACCAGGACAAAACCTTCCAGGCATCCATGGAGCTGTCGGATGTCACGGGTCTGGGATTTTTCCTTGAAATCGAAATAGTACTGGATAATCCTGACGGGGAGACGGAAAAAGAAGCCGGGGCGGCTCTCAGGGAACTGCTCGCGCAGGCGGGCGTCCCTGAAAGCGAAATAGAAGAACGGTACTATTCAGAGCTTTTGGCGTTGAAAGAAGCCAACCCCTTGAAATCCAATGTCGCGAAATAGTCGTCGATGGTTTCCCGGCGGCGGATTTCAACAACTTCACCGTTCCCACGCAGGAGAAGCTCCCCGCAGCGGAGTTTCCCGTTATAGTTAAAGCCCATCGCCCTGCCATGCGCGCCAGCATCATGAATAATAAGCAGGTCGCCGTTATCAACAGGCGGGAGAGGCCTCTGGACGGCGAATTTATCGCAGTTCTCGCACAGTGAACCGACAACGTCATAAATCCGGTAATCTTTCCCGGCCTGCATTCCGGCTTTAATCTCTCCGGTGGAAAAATCAACCGGATCCGTTTTTCCGTTTACCGTGACATGGTGATAGGCGCCGTACATTCCTGGCCGCATCAAATCAGCCATACTTGCATCAACGCCGATGTATTCCCTGTATATGTGCTTTTCGTGTACAGCCCTGGTAACCAGCCAGCCATAGGGGCCTGTCACCGGACGGCCGCATTCCCAGCATATTTTAACCGGATCAAGCCCGGCGGGCACAAGGATTCTATCGTAAGAGGCCCTGATGCTCCCGGCAAGACTTGTGTAATCCACCGGCACCTGTCCCGGCTTGTATGGTATTCCAAGACCGCCTCCAAGATCTATCAATTCAATTCTGACACCGAGCTTTTCCTTTATTTCAGCGGCCAGAGAGAAAATAATGTCAGCGGTTTCCACAAAACATCCGGGGTTCAGCTCATTGGAAGCGACCATTGTATGCAGGGCGAAATTTGAAACGCCTTTGTCCCTGCATATTTTATAGGCTTCCAGAATCTGTTCCCTGGTAAGACCGTACTTTGCTTCCTCCGGTTTTCCGATGATTGAATTAACCCCGCTGTTTTTCAACGAACCTGGGTTATACCGGAATGAAATCATATCCGGCAAAGCCCCGAGAGCATTTTCCACAAACGGGATATGGGAAATGTCATCCAGATTAAGGATGTTCCCCTTCAGGTTGGCATAGATATATTCCTTTTCCGGTGTTTCGTTGCTTGAAAACATTACATCCCGGCCGGTTATACCGGATTTTTCAGCGAGAATCAGCTCCGGCATACTGGAACAGTCCGCGCCGCATCCTTCATCCGCCAATATTTTCAGGATATAGGGGTTGGGGCAGGCTTTGACCGCAAAAAATTCCTTGAAGGACGGGAAAATGGAAAAAGCCCGCGTAAAATTCCTGATATTCTCCCTGATACCCTTCTCATCATAAAGATAAAAGGGCGTGCCATATCTGTCCGCAAGTTCGGAAAGTTCCCCGGAGGAAAGAGGGAAATATTTATCGCTCATAACTCAGCTCCGCATTACCGTCACAGATTATCAAAGAAACCTTTCGCTTTCAAAAGCTCTGCATTGAGGATTCCGCCCAACGCCGCGCCCCGTTTTGTGTTATGGCTCAACGCCACGAAACGGACATCAAAGACCCGGCAGGGGCGCAGACGGCCTATTGTAACCGCCATTCCCTTGTCTGCGTCCCTGTCCCTGCGCGGCTGCGGCCTGTTTGTTTCGTGGCGCACGATTATCGGGTGAACAGGCGCGGAGGGCAGATTCTGCTCCTGGGGATAGGAACGGAAATTCACCCATACCCTTTCAATTTCCTCCAGGGAAGGCTTCTTGTCCTCCGGCAAGTCAAAGTCAAGGCTCACACAGGCGGTGTGCCCGTCTATGACGGGAACCCGGTTGCAGTGTGCGGAAACAAGCGGAGAGGCTGCATTTTTAATTTTGCCGCCGTCAACGGAACCCAGGATTTTCAGGCATTCCTGCTCGGTTTTCTCCTCTTCCCCTCCGATGTAAGGAACAATGTTGTCAATCATATCAAAGGATGAAACACCTGGATATCCTGCACCGGAGACAGCCTGCATAGTCGTGACAACCATGCGCTTCACCGGATACCCGGCCTTGATAAGGGCGTAAACCGGCGCCATATAGGACTGGAGGGAACAGTTGGGCTTTACGGCTATGAATCCCTTGTCCCATCCGTGGTGCTTTTTCTGGGCTTCAATGATATCGGTATGCTCCGGATTGATTTCAGGAATAAGCATCGGAACGTCTTCCGTCCAGCGGTTTGCGCTGGCATTTGACACAACAGGAATACCGATGGAAGCATATGATTCTTCCAGGGCCTTTATTTCATCCTTTCCCATTTCAAGAGCACTGAACACAAATTTACACTTTCCGACGGCAGCCTTGAAATCATTCGCATCATACACAGGCAAATCCGCGACTCCGGACGGAATATCAGCCCCGATAAGCCAGCGGTTTTCCACCGCGTCCTTATATAATTTTCCCGCCGACCTGGGGGAAGCCGCCACATAGGAAACTTCAAACCAGGGATGGTCAGCAAGATTCGCGATATAACGCTGGCCGACCATTCCGGTGGCGCCGAGAACTCCGACCTTGATTTTTCCGCTCATATTTTCTCCTTGAAATTTTACAAACCGTACTCTTTGAGAGCCGCCTCAATGACAGCCTTTGCCTTGTCATTAACTTCCACCAGGGGAAGCCGAAGCCGTCCTGAAACCAGCCCTTTCAGTTTCATTGCGTATTTTATCGAAGACGGATTTCCGTCCACAAAAGCCGCCCGGAACACAGGGGCCAGTTTGTAATGAAGATCCCTTGCTTTTTCCAAATCCCCTTTCAAAAGAGAATCCACAAGGGATGAAACCGCTTCGGGGAGAAGATTGGAAACAACGGAAATAACACCGTCTCCGCCGGCGGCCATGGCAGGCAGAGTCAGCATATCATCTCCGCTGAGAACGGAAAAACCGGGCTTCTTTCTGGCTATTTTTTCTATCACTTCCATGATCTGGGCGACACTTCCGGAAGCCTCTTTTACACCGGCAATGTTGGGAAGCTCGGCGATACGCATCAAAAGCTCCGTGCTGATGTTTTTTCCTGTCCGGCCGGCAATATTATATACAATCACCGGAATTCCGCATTCGGAAACAGCCTCAAAATGCCTGAAAAGACCCTCATCCGAAGGCTTGTTATAATAAGGGGTGACCACAAGGGCGTAATCAGCTCCGGCCTCTTTCGCCCTCGACACATATACGACAGCGTCCTTTGTATTGTTGCTGCCGGCGCCCAGTATCACGGGGATGTTCCGGTTCTGCTTTTTCTCATACTCTTTTACTTCTTCCATGAGGATTTGAATCATCCTCACTTCCTCTTCATTTTCATCCAAAGTCGGTGTTTCTCCGGTTGTTCCCAGGGGAACCAATCCCGTTATACCGCCGTCAAGCTGGTAACGGATTAAGTTACGCCAACAGTCATAATCAACGGAACCGTCACCTTTCATCGGAGTAACAAGGGCGGTAAAAGAACCGCGAAGTTTCTCCATAATAAGCTCCTTGTGGAATAAGTATAACACCAGATCGAGCTCACGTCAAGATGAAGTTCCCTCCCAAATTATCCGCCCCGGTAAAATATAATACCGCGGAAATAAAACATAAAATTGCTAAAACCCGCTTCATAAGTTATAATAATTTTAAAGATGAAACTGTCCGATACCGCCCAAAGGTTTTATATAACCGCGAAATCCTTTTTCGACAATGATTTGCCCAGTTATGCCTGTTCAGGAGCCTTCAACTTCCTCCTTTCGAGCGTTCCTCTTGCCCTTGTCGTCATTTCAATATGCCTCAGAATCTGGCACAATTCCGGAGAAGAAATACTCCGGTTTCTGAATGAATACGAGCTCCTCTCTGACTCTTTTGACTGGACGGAATCGATAAACAACAGCACGATACTGACAAAACCGTCAGGACTGCTGGAAATCTTCGCTGTATTTTCCGTTCTCTGGCTTTCCCGTAAATTCTTTATGTCAATCCAGGGAGCCATAAAACGCATATACAGAAAAAAAAACCAGCGCAAACCCATAAAACAGAATCTTTTTATAATCGCCAGTGAAATAATTCTGGTCCTTTCCATAATTTTCGTCATATTGATAATCACAGCCGCAAGGACTTTTTTGGATATGGAATTGTCGCTCAAAGTTATCTCCCCCTTTGTCCTGGAAATCCTGGATAAAATCTTCCGGTTCGTACCGTTCGCGATACTGGTTGTTTTTCTCTTTTTTGTTTACAAACTGACCCCGCTTCCCCATCCGAAAACAATACTGAGCGTTGTCTGCGCCCTGATGTGTTCCCTGACATTCACCGCCTTCGGTTTTGTTTTTTCACTTATAATTGACACTGAAAGATACAACCTTATTTACGGCTTGCTGGGGAATTTAATACTGCTGCTGATTGAAGTGTATTTCTTTTTTATTTCCTTCCTGTTCTTCGCCCAATTCCAGTACATATCCCAGTTTTATGACGACTTTATCTTCGCCCAGATTTACCTCCTTTCAAAAAAGGACAAAACAACTTCTTCCGGGAAATTCGAGGCGAAACTCTTCAAATATCCGGTGAGGCTGGCCCGGTATGAAACCAGATTTTCCGCAGGCGAAACAATTTTTTCAAGCGGCGATAAATCTTACGATGTTTATTACATCTGTTCCGGGGAAGTCAGAATTGAAAACACTAAAATGGAGAAAGTCCTTAAATCAGGAGAAATATTCGGGGATTTTGCCTTCTTGACGGGCACACACCGTATTTATACCGCACGGACAGAAAAAGACTGCATCCTGCTGAAAATTCCCCCGGAATTATTCCAGGAAACGATATATGTAACCGGTTCCGTGGCGCGCCGGACCCTTCAGGTAATAGCCGAAAACATAAGTGAACTGATTCCTGAGGAAACCGGTGAAAAAACGCCGCACGCTGAAATTGAAATAGAAGCCAATTTGTGATATAAGTTCCTGACAGGGGGATTCTATGTGCGGAATTGTAGGGTACATAGGGCAGGAACAAGCCACACCGGTACTTATAAATGCGCTTAAAAAACTGGAATACAGGGGATATGATTCAGCCGGAATTGCAGTCCTGGACAGCGGCTGTCTTACCGTCCGGAAAGCGAAGGGCCGCCTCCGTGTCCTGGAAGAAAAAATAGCGACGGAAGTTATCCGCGGAAAGCTGGGGATAGGACACACCCGTTGGGCTACCCACGGAGAACCCTCGGACATCAATTCCCATCCGCAGACAGATGTTTCCGGTAAAATCGCAGTCGTCCACAACGGAATAATCGAAAACTATTCAAAACTCAAAATCTGGCTTGAAAACCAGGGAGTGGTTTTCCGCAGCGAAACCGACACCGAGGTTATCGCCCATCTCATAAATTTCAATTACAACGGTGATTTGCTGGCAGCCGTCATCGAAACCATAAAGAAACTTGAGGGTTCCTACGCTATAGGCGTAATCTGCGAGGACGAGCAGGACAAAATCATAGCCGCCAGAAAAGACAATCCCCTTGTTGTCGGAAAAGGTAACGGGGAAAACCTCATCGCCTCCGATGTACCCGCCCTGCTGGAATACACCCGTGATGTCTATTATCTGGATGATATGGAAATCGCCGCGCTCTATGACGATCACGTGGAATTCTACGATGAATACGGCGTAAAGCACGAAAAAGAAACATCCCGCATAGAATGGGATATAACAGCCGCGGAAAAAGGCGGATTTGAGCATTTTATGCTCAAGGAAATACATGAACAGCCGAAAGCCCTCGCAAACACACTGAAAGCGCGCATAAAAACCTACGCCTCGAAATCAATAAACCTGGAGGAAATAGGCTTCAGCTCTGAATGGGCAGAAGCGCAGCGTGTCGTAATCACCGCCTGCGGAACCGCCTGGCATGCGGGAGTGGTCGGAAAATACATCTTTGAACATTTTGCCGGAATCCCGACGGACGTGGATATCGCATCCGAATACCGTTACAGGAATCCGATTCTGAATCCGGCGGATATCTTCATCATCATAAGCCAGTCCGGTGAAACAGCGGACACACTGGCAGCCATGCGCATGGCGAAAAAAGCCGGGGCAAAAATAATAGCGGTGACAAACGTTGTCGGTTCCACCCTGGCACGGGAAGCGGATCTGGTCATGTACACCTGGGCGGGCCCGGAAATAGCGGTCGCCTCAACGAAAGCCTTTACAACCCAGCTGATGTGCCTTTACCTGATAGCCTTTCAATTCGGCATGTTACGTGGAAAAATCACGGAAGAAACACTGGGCAAACTGATTCAAGCGTTGGAGGATATTTCAGGGCAGGCGGAAAAAATACTCAGCGATGAAGAGGCCGTCCAAAGATTCGCGGCGAGGCAATTCAACAAAACAAAAGTTTTCTTCATGGGAAGATTGTTTGACTATGCAATAAGTTTGGAAAGCGCGTTGAAACTGAAAGAAATAAGCTACACCCACTCAGAGGCATTCGCCGCCGGGGAGCTGAAACACGGCCCGATTGCACTTGTTGACAACGACACACTGGCGGTGGCTTTCTGCACACAAACGGAACTTTTTGATAAAATGGACTCAAGTATAAAGCAGGTGAAAGCCAGGGGAGCCACTGTGCTGGTTATAACCTACGACGGGGAAGAACGTTTTAACGGTATCGCTGATGAAATTTTCCGGATACCCCGGACATATGACGAGCTTACGCCGATACTCTCCGTCATCCCCTGCCAGCTTTTTGCATATTACTGCGCCGTTCAGCGGGGACATGACCCTGATAAGCCCAGAAACCTCGCGAAAAGCGTAACCGTTGAATAAACCCTGCAAACAGGAAACAGGAGGTAAAAATAAAATCATGGAAGAAGGAAAATATGTCCGTCCCACATGGGATGAATATTTCATGGAAGTCTGCCGCTCAATCGCAAAACGCGCCACCTGTGACAGAGGCCGTTCAGGCTGCGTCATAGCGCGGGACAACCAGATACTGGTCACCGGTTACGTCGGAGCTCCGACCGGGCTCCCCCACTGCGATGAAGTCGGGCATCACCTGAAGAAAATGCAGCACGAAGACGGCAGCATAACGCAGCACTGCGTCAGGACAGTCCATGCGGAACAAAACGCCATCTGCCAGGCCGCCAAAAGGGGCATATCAATAGAAGGTGCGACACTTTACTGCAAAATGACACCATGCCGGACATGCGCGATGCTCATAATCAACTGCGGAATTGTCCGCGTCGTCGCAGAACGCAGGTATCATGATTCGGAAGACACCATCCAAATGTTCAAACAGGCCGGTATAAAGCTCGAACACCTTGACGACCGCGTAGAAACTTACACAAACCAGTAGCGGCAAGCGCTTACAGAAACACAGACCACGCCTAAAGATTCGTTTCCAGCCAGCCGCGGAATTCCCGGTACTCCCGTCCCATCGGTATCGCCCTGTCCGGCAGGTGAAGGACCTTTTCCAACTGTGCGGGCATAACAGGAACCCGTCCCACCGCCTGTTTTACAGTCTCCCCGAATTTCGCAGGATGGGCTGTCTCAAGAATCATGCCCAGACAATTACCGTTAACACAGTCCCGGCTCCATGCCGGTGCGGTTTCGGCGGAACAACGAAGCCCTGTTTTTCCTGCGGCGGGAATCTCTCCGCCCAGAACGTCAGCCATCGCCCCGCCGCGTATTTCCTGCCAAGCCTTCCATCCTACAGCTCCGTGCGGATCAATAATATAACCTGTATCATCATTGCAGGAACGGATAGCCATCAATGTCTCCCGGTCATCCGCCCAATATCCAGCCATAATAGAACGTATTTCGTCTATGGAATACATGGCGCACATACGCTCATAATTACTTGGAGCGCCTACGTCCATCGCGTTTGAAATGGTCTGCACCGAAGGACGGGGCTCGTATTTCCCGGTTTCAAGCCAATCCGGAACGGTATGGTTGGAATTAGTCGCGGCAACAAAACCGGCGATGGGCGCGCCCATTTCCTTTGCAATCAAACCTGAAGTTAAATTACCGAAATTCCCGGAAGGAACAACGGCGATGAGTTTCGGATTGTCGATGCGGTTGTCATGGCGGCTTCTTTCCAGAATCGACAGGGAACCGTAAATATAATAAAAAGCCTGCGGAAGCAGACGGGAAATATTTATCGAATTTGCGGAGGAAAGCCTCAGCTTTTTCCTCAAGTCAACATCGGTGAAAGCTGTTTTTACAAGCTTCTGGCAGTCGTCAAAGGTTCCGTCCACCGACAAAGCCCGCACGTTACCATCAAAAGTTGAAAGCTGCTTTTCCTGCAACGGGGAAATTTTTCCGGCCGGATACAAAATCGTAACATCTATACCCTCAACCCCGTAAAAGGCGCTTCCCACAGCACTGCCGGTGTCCCCGGAAGTGGCGACAAGAATATGCAGCATATCCTTTTCAGTTTTATTGAAAAAACTCATGACCCTTGCCATGAATCTGGCCCCGAAATCCTTAAAGGCGCATGTCGGGCCGTGGAAAAGCTCCAGGATATAAGTGACAGGATTAACAGGAACAACGGGAGCGCTGAATGGATAGGCGTCTGCAATGATTGACATTAAATCATTCTCTGGAATGTCATCTTCAACAAAAGGCTTTGCCGCCATAAAAGCTATATCCCTGAAAGAAGGCGGAGGATTTTTAAACAAAAAAGATTCAGGTAGTTTGGGAATCGCCTGCGGAATATAAAGGCCTCCCGTAGCGGGATTCATCCCGCTCAAGACAGCTTCCCTGAAAGAAACTTTTACCGAACGATCCCTGGTATCACAATAAAACATAGGCCGATTCTAGCATAAAAAAAGCTGTATTGCAATTATAAAAAAAAGCACCCTGCGGTGTACACTGCTGCAAATACCGCAGGATGCTATAAAGGAAGCAGACCGACGGACTTCACGGAACATTTCACGCTGCACACGGAAAAACACCGTGTGCGAGGAGGATTCAAGCGGAAATATTCCTATTCATCACCATCAGCCCTGTAATCAAAATAAGCAAAATCGGCACATGCCGAATAACGCGCTGTGTCACAGCAGAAAATACCGGTGAATGCACCGGTGAAACCCATATAGGGGTATTCATCAGAAAGAAGGGTTGAATCCAGCATAGGCCTGAGCTGTCTCCAGTGTTTTCCGTCCAAAGAGAACTTGAAAAACCCCTTTTCATTCCTTACCGTCAAACCAAGATAGAGAGGCGTCCCTTCATTTATAACCTCCGGCGGACTCATCTGGAAAACCCTGTCATTTATCGAAATAACTCTCAGCGTTTTCCCCAAAGATTCTTCATATGAAACCGACAGCAAATACTGGTTGCCTTCATCATAGCGCCAGACTAATCCCGCCATTTCCTGAAAATACACAGGATTGAAATTAATCTTTGTCTCCGCAGTAAAACAGAAGTCCGTCTGCCTCCTTGCAATCAACGACTGGTTATAAAAGGAAACAGGAGACTCCCCTCCCCGTATGCGTATGCCGCCGTTCTCCTTGTCCTTGACAAAAGAATAAACACCCGGAAGGTATTCCGTCCTCAGGGTCATAAAATCCCCGGGAATATTTTCCATAGCGGTGAAATCATAGAATTTGGAATTGTCACGGACATACACACCGTTTTTGTGAGGCACATTTTCAGCGGCGACGGGAGGCTCAAAAGTTTCAGCAGGATAATTCAAAGAGAACCCTTCAAGCAGACATGATTTATCATCATGCTTGACATAAGGCCAGCCGTCTTTCCATTCCAACTCTACAATGGAAGTCTCCCGTCCCAACACACACCTGTCGGTTCCCTGCACGGGACGCCCGCACAAGAAAGCAAGATATGTTCTGCCGTCAGGAGTATCACACCAGCTGGCATGTCCGGCTTTTTTTATCGTGATATCTTTTCCGTAAGAAGATATAAGAGGATTCCCCGGATGGATTTCATAAGGACCTTCCAGATTTTTCGAGCGGGCCACTGTGGCTGCATGCTCATAGCTTGTCCCGCCCTCGGCCGCAAGAATATAATACATTCCGTCCCTTTTATACAAATGGGGTCCCTCCACACAACCGATTTGCGAACCGGTGAATATTTTGCGGGGGCTGCCTACCAGCTTCTTTTCTGAAGGACTGTATTCCTGCAGCAAAAGACCGGAAAAACATTCCCATCCTGTTTTTCTGTAATCCCACTCCATATTTATCAGCCACTTGCGCCCGTCATCGTCATGGAAAAGGGAGGGGTCAAACCCGGAAGCGTTCAGGAAAACAGGATCAGACCAAGGGCCTTCTATGGAAGGGGCTGTTGTCAGGAAGTTGGGGCTGTCCTTCCAGGGACCGAAAGTTCCCCAGGACCGTACATTCGTATAAATAAGCCAGAACAAACCGTCCGAATATGAGAGGCACGGGGCCCAGATACCGCATGACGGAATACATCCTGCCATATCAAGAAGTCTCTTGGAAGAAAGAGGCGACGGAACCCTCTCCCAGGACACCAAATCCTTGGAGCGGTGAATTTCAACACCCGGATACCACTCAAACGTAGAGTTAGCTATAAAATACTCATCTCCGACACGGACAATTGACGGATCAGGATGAAAGCCGGGTAAAACCGGATTCCTGCACAGTACAGCACACATTTCAACCACCTCTCTCTATAAAACAACCAGGCCTGCAGACAGACAAACAACTTCCCGTATTAAGATTCACGCTTTCCCATTGCCGCAGGGGAAAGGGGAAAGCGGAAAATCATTCCTTTACACCGCCCATCGTAATACCGGAAATGATGAAGCGGGACATAAAGGCATAAAAAATCAGGATGGGAACTATGGAAACGGCAATTCCCAGATATATTCCGCCGTATTCTGTTCTGTATATGTCACCGCGCAACATCTGTACAAGCATCGGCAGCGTATATTTCTTTGTATCCGATATAAGGACAAACGGCGTGAAAAAGTTGTTCCATGAACCGACAAAGGAGAATATACACTGGGCAGCCATAGCCGGAGTCATTACCGGAAGAACTATCATATTGAAAGTCCTGTATTCCCCTGAACCGTCTATCCTTGCAGCGTCAATAAGTTCCATAGACAGAACAGAGGCCAAATACTGCCGCAAAAACAAAACGGTACCTGCCGATGCAATCGTCGGCACAATCAGCGGTATGTAACTGTTAAGCAGCCTCAATTTTGCCATGAACTGATAAAAACCTATGAACGACAGAGTTGACGGCAACATCATTATAAGAAGTATTACCGCCCAAAGAAGTTTCCGGCCCTTGAAATCGTATACCTGCAGACCGTAGGCAGTCATCGCAGAAAAATACACACCGAAGGCTGTCATCATAATCGCAAGGTAAAAACTGTTGAAGAATCCCTGCCATATCTGGAATCCGCGGTTTGTAAGAGCGTTCCAGTTATACGCTATGTTCGAACCGGGAAGCAATGATATACCGGCGTTTATTTGCTCGGTAGACCTTGTCGCATTCACCAGCAATATATAAATCGGCACCACCGCAAGAAGCGCCAGAAAGACCATCACAACATAACAACCGCCACGTTTAAGGTAAAGGCTTCCGTTCCCGCTTTTTACAGCGGCCGCACTTATAGTTCCTGCCATTCTTCTTTCCCCCTTTACTTTTTCCTCTTCAGATCGCTTCTGTCCTGAACAAACAGATACACCAACAGTGCGAGAATCACTGTTATTATGAACATTCCAACGGATATTGCCGCGGCATATGCATAATCATTGCGCCCCTGAAACGCTACGTTATATATGTACACCGCAGTCGTTCTTATCTTGAAGTCAGGAGCACCCCTCATATCCGTCAACAGAAATGGAATATCCAGCATCTGCATACCGCCGATAAGGGATGTTACCAATATATAAAGCATCATCGGTCTCAACAAAGGAAGGGTTATATGAATAGTTGTCTGCCTGCTGTTGGCACCGTCCACAACCGCGGACTCATAAAGGCTTGTGGGGATACTTGTTATTCCCGCCATCAACATTATTACGGTATGGCCGTACCACATCCACCACTGGATGAACGCAACCACACCACGTGTCACAGTTACATTCCTGAAAAAATTGAATGCCTCATGCACTACAGTTCCGTCCGCCCTCACAACTTCACTATAGAAGCCTAATGCCTGCAGGAACTGGTTCACAGGCCCTATCGGATAACCGAACAGACTACGGAACAACATTGCCACACTTGCCGCTGTAAGCAAGTTCGGCATATATATCAACGCACGGAAAAGCCCGCGCCCTTTTAATTTCAATCTTACGTCAGACAGCCAGATTGACAGCAATAATGCTATCCCCAGCTGCGGCACAAAATTCCACCCCCACATTATGAAGGTATTACCTACAGCCTCCCAGAAATACGGATCCGTCACCAGCTTCACATAATTCTCAAATCCGACAATACTGAAATCACTTCTCAGTCCTCTCAGATCGGAAAATGACAGCAGGAACGTATATACCGTCGGGTACAGATTGAATAGGCAGAAGACCACCACAAAAGGCGCAATGAAAAAATATCCCCATCTGTTTATCTTTCTTTCTGCGCCGTTCACTGCCGTCTTATTCATTCCTCCACTCCTTGCCTCTTTCTTATCCAACTACATCCATTGTCAGGACATATTTTTCACACTCGACTATCAGCATTAAAATTTCCTGCACTTTTTTATTTTAAATTAAAGAGTACGGCCGGAAACACATCCGACCGTACTCCCGTCATATTATGTTACAGACCCAACTGGGTATTCACCTGGGCTTTGAAATCCTCAAGCGCTGTATTCATATCTTTTTCACCGTTAACATAGGCAGTGACAGCCTCATTGAACAGACCTTCGATTGCCTGGTCAGTTCCCTGGGTCAGCTTACCGTCAACGGATTTAGCCATCTCGGCAAATTCGGCATAATGGTTCTGCCCGCCAAGGAACGGCTCGCTGTAGCTGTCCTTAATTTTGTCAACAACCACTGTATTGCAAACCAGGTCGCCGGTGTCTTTGGCCCATGCTTCCATGAAACCGTCATCTGTAGTCACATAGCGGATGAATTCCTTCGCGGCGGCGGCGTTCTTTGTATTCTTGTAGGCACCGAGCCATGTACCCCCCCATCTGTAAGGAGCGGGTCCGGCAATCATCGCCCAGTCACCGCTGGTTTCAGGAGCATTGGTTTTCAGAACATAGTGCAAACCCCATGTAGGAAGCATATAAGAGAACACTTCAACATCAGCTCCGCTTTCATCCTTCAAAACACCCTTCATACCGGCGAACCAGCCTTCAGACCACTGTGAGACACGGCCTTCGTATCCGTTGTCGCGCATAACTTTCGCGGTCTCCATATATTCCCTGGCGGCGGGATCTATGACAAGCTTGTCGTTTACAACCCAAGGATCTTTCCTGGCACCCATGATAGGCATAAACAAGTCACCGCTGGAGGCAACAACAACACACTTACCGGAAGATTTTTCTTTCAGAGTCTGCGCTGTTTCCATGAATTTAGCCATGTCAGTGAAATATTTCTGCACTTCGGCAGGATCATCGGTTCCAAGATATGTTTTAGCAAGGCTTCTGCGGTAGAACATCGCACCGGGGGCGGCCTGCCATGACATTGCATACACTTTTCCGTTGTAGGTTCCGACTTCGGCGGGATACGCAAGGAGCTTGTCTTTGTTCGCTTCATAGACGTCTGTCAGATCCAGCAAAAGACCGGATTCAACGTATTTGCGGACAAACGCAGCTTCAAGACCGAATACATCGGGGGCTCCCTGTCCTGAAGTAAGGACAGGATCCAGCTTGTTGGGGAACTGGTCTGTCGGTGTCATTGAATATTCCACGGTTATATCCGGGTGGGACGCCTTGAAATAATTGTCTGTCATATTCTTGATTTCGTCAGTGAATGACCAGACCACCAGATTACCTTCAGCCTTTCCTGAGCCAGCTGTTTCCTTGTCACCGCAGCTTGTAAAAACCGCAAGAACAAGAGCAAGAATAACCAATGAACTCATCAGTTTTCCTTTCATTTCTCTCTCCTTTAATTATTTTTTTTTTAAGTTTATATAAACTAAAGAACATTTTTTTAATCTATACAAACCCTTAATATAACATCAGTATAAAGTATATTTTGGATAATGCAAGCTTTTTTTTTAATTTTTTTAAGTTTTTTTTTTAAGTTTTTTTTGTATAACAGAAAACCCGTATTATCTCAAAGTAAAGCGGGCCCTTTACAAAAGTTTTTCTGAAATTTCTTCCCAGGCAGAGGTTAAATCCGCTATCAAAGACCTGCACTTTTCAATTTCAAGCTGTACAGCCCCGGACTTTTCCCTGTCGGAATAAACGGCGGGATCATTCAACTGCTGTTCAAGCAGGGATATGCGCTTTTCCTGCTCACCGATATCGGAAAGAAGTCTCTGCTCCTCCCTTTCAAGTTTACGCAGGGCGGCTTTTTGTTTTTTTTCTTCAAAATAAGAGGAAGCTGAAGCGGAAACAGGACGGGAATTCTTCTCCTGCGCAGGGGAATTTGACGGAGAAGCGGCATCCGCCGGAGAGGAATTAATCCGGTAGAGGTAATCACTGTAAGTACCGGGAAAATTACGCACCACGGAAGGCCCGCCGTTCCCTCCGGCTGTCAGCTCAAGAACCCTGGTGGCAAGGCCTTCTATAAAGCCCTGGTCATGGGAAACAAAAATCACGGAACCGTCAAAATCCCGGAGAGTATCAAGGAGAACATCTTTCGCATGTATATCGAGATGGTTTGTGGGTTCATCAAGGATAAGCAGATTAAGGGGGCGGAAAAGAAGCCTCAGAAGGGCCAGCCTGTTCCGCTCTCCGCCGGATAAAACAGAGACCGCCTTGAAAACATCGTCGCCCCGGAACAGAAAGGCGCCGAGCATATCCCGCAGACGGGGGATGACAGAGGAAGGAGCTTCCCTTTCCAGCATATCCATTATGCTTTCCTCCGGGCCGGCAGCGGCGGCGACAGCCTCCGCGCTGTCCTGGGAAAAGTATCCGGAACAAACCCCGGCTCCCGGAGTGACTGTTCCGGTGAAATCCCTGTCACTGCCGGAAAAAATACGCAGCAGGGTACTTTTTCCGGCTCCGTTGCGGCCGACAACCACAACTTTTTCACCCTTTTCAAGGGTAAAGTCCACATCTTTCAGCACGCACTTGCCGCCGGAAGAATTTCCGTAAACCTTAGTTATTTTCTCTCCGGTTAAAACAATGCGTCCGCAGTGGGGTGCCGGAGGAAATGAAAAATGAACCTTTTTAAGGGATTCGGGAATTTCAATGCGCTCAAGTTTTTCAAGCTGCTTTATACGGCTTTGAACCGCGGCGGCCTTGGAGCCCTTATACCGGAAGCGCCGGACGAAAATTTCCTGTTTCGCGATTTCTTCCTGCTGCTCCTTATAGCGTTTAACCAAAAGCGCCAGCTCCTCTTCCCGGCGCTTCTCGTAACCCGAATAGGTGCAGGACGGATACCGGTTCAATTTCCCGTCAAAAAGCTCATATATTTCGTTCACCGTATTGTCAAGGAAAAACCTGTCATGACTCACAACGATGAAACCGCCGGAAAAACCCGAAAGCCAGTTTTCAAGCCACTGGCGGGCCTCAAGGTCCAGATAATTCGTCGGTTCATCCAAAAGAAGGATATCGGGGTTTTCCAGAAGGATTTTTGCAAGGGCGATACGCATCTGCCATCCGCCTGAGAATTCCCCGGTCAAACGGTGGAAATCACCGGTGGAAAAGCCAAGCCCGGAAAGGGTCTGGCTTGCGAGGGCTTCCCTCTGAAACCATCTTGTATCCTCCAACTCCTGCTGGAGCCTTTCCCTTTCCTCCGCAAGCTTTTCCAGGCGTTTGCCGGCGGTTTCCTCCGGAAGATTCCCGGCAGAAACCTCGGCGATTTCATCCCCGATTTTCTCTATCTTTTCCAGAACAGCCGAACCCGCGGAAAAGGCGGAAAGGGCTTCGTCCATCAAAGTCCTGCCTGAATGAACAATGCCGGACTGGGGCAGGTATGAGACCCGCGTCCCCTTTTCGACAGCCCTCACACCGGAATCGGGCTGCATAACTCCGGCGAGGATTTTCATCAGAGTGGATTTGCCGGAACCGTTGGCCCCTGTCAGGGCGGCCTTCATGCCGGAAGCAAAATTCAGGGAAACATCTTTCAAAATATCCCGGTCACCGAAGGCAAGGGAGACTTTTGAAAACTGGACAAAGGCCATCAGTTTTCCCCGCCGCCTTCAGAATAAAAGAACATGATGGTCGGGGAAATATCCCTTGAAACCACGGTGTCGTCGGAAATATTGGCGGAGGAAACCGCCTCAAGTTTTATCCCGCCGTCAGAAAAAGTGTACAGGAAATTCACCCGGTTCTCCAGTCCGTCAAAATAGAGGGAAATAACGCCGTCATACAACGAGCCGACCTGTCCGGAGAGGAAACACTCGATTTCAGCCCGACCGCCGGCTCCGGCCCCTTCAGGGATGACGGAGGGGACAAGGATTCCGTAACCGTTCCATAAAAAGCCGCCGTTTTCAGCGAACTGAAGCACACCGTAACTGCTTGAAACAAAACGCGGGCCCGCCCTCACTATGCGGGCAAGCTGTTCAGCCCGGCGGGCTAATTCATCTTCAATCATTTTGTCAGGGGTAATATCCAGCCCGGTAAAATATCTGACGGCCGGCATTCCGTTTTCATCCGTATATTGAACCACCAGGGTACCTCCGCGGCGCAATTCAACGGAAAGGGACGAGCCGTCAAACCGATATGAACCTGAGGAATCCTGAATCACCTCTGTGTAAGGAAAAGAAATCACACCGTTTTCATCTTCAATTCTGGCTGTTTTTGAATCAGGGGATGGAAAGAATCCCCATGCCGGGTTAACCTGCTTTATGTCCACCATTCCGGAGTCGAGCATCGTCTTGTATTCTGAAGGATACCATACCCTGGAGAGAATATACTCCATCCTGCTGTCGGGGACGGCCGCGGATTCTCCGGAATTTTCCACGGCGATACCATCCCTCTCATCGAACAAAGTCAAATTATATGAAAAACACCAGCCTGTTGTACCGTCCCCGGTCATAACAGTATACCAGTCACCTTCCAGAGGAGAGTCACCGGCGAAAACAGGGATTCCGTCCCCCTGACCGGTGATTTTAATTATTTCGGACTGGCGCAGACGGTAAACCTGCCGGGAAGTATTGTCCGGTTCCTCGCGGATCGGAAGCCCGTCACTTTTCACCGACGCATACATATAGCGGAATTCCTGCGACCCGGCCGCCGCCTTTTCAGCTTTTGACCTGGAGGAATAAAACGTCAGCTGCCACAGGGGGACTTCCCTGCGCCCGGCCCCTTCGGAGGTTTCTATTTCTATTACATACAGATTCGATATGTTTGAGCGGATGCATACGGGAACAATGTCACCGGCGGAAAGTCCCATTTCCGGAACCGACCAATTCATGACACCGTAACCGATATATCTTGAGCATGATACAAGCAAAAAGCAGGAAAGAAAAAGGCAGACAGCCGCAAGCCGGAGAACCGCAAGCCCGGATTTTTTTTTCGTAAAAAGCATTGTACTCTTCATAGCCATAATGTATTCTATCTAAATGAAACAGACAAGTATACCGGACAGAAATGAAGTAAAACCCTCCGACTGCTGGGATCTTTCGACCCTTTATGCGGACGACCGGGAATGGGAAAAAGACCTGGAAGCCTTTTCAGCGTTGAAGGAAAAAATCCCAGGACTGAAGAAGGTTTTCTGCAGCGAAAATATCACAGATAAAAAAGACGGGCTTGAAATTTTCCGGGAATGCCTGGAATTTTACAGCCTATCCGGCCGGAAACTGGAAAAGCTGTACGTTTACGCCCACTTAAAGCAATCGGCGGATGAAAGCAATCCGGAAAACATAAAGAGAACGGGGCGCGTTTTAATGGCATATTCCGCCTTTGAAGCGGATTTCAGCTGGTTTATCCCGGAATTCCAGAAAATACCGGAAGACAAAATCCGCTCCATGGTCTCACAGATTCCTGATGGGGAAAAATTATACGGGGTATGGAGTGAAAAACTCATCAGGGAGAAGCCACATATTCTCAGCGACAAGGAAGAAAAAATCCTGGCTTTGATGCAGGAAAGTTTCCGCACACCGCAGAACACTTTTTCAATCCTTACAAACGTGGATATGAATTTCGGAACGGTTGAAACAGCTGAAGGAGCCGTACCCCTGACCCAGACAACATGGAGCAAGCTGATGGAAAATCCCTCCCGGGAAACACGTAAAACAGCCTACAAACAGTTTTACGCGCATTTCAGCTCGCTGCAAATGACAATCGCATCCCTTTACGCCGGAAGCGTGAATCAGGATGTCGCCAATGCCCGCATACGCGGTTATACTTCCGCCAGGGCGGCGGCCCTCTTTCCGGACAAGGTGGACGAGAGTGTGTACGACAATCTCATAAAGGTTATAAACAGCAATCTTGAGCCTCTGCACCGTTATTACGCCCTGCGTAAAAAAGTCCTCAAACTGGACGAATTGCGGCATTATGACGTTTATGTCCCTTTGGTAAAAGAAATAAAAAGACATACAACATATGAGCAAGCCGTGGAGCTGATTAAAAACGCGCTCGCCCCCCTTGGAGAAGAATACACAGAGACACTTTCCAACGGCCTGCTCGGAGGCTGGGTTGACAGATATGAAAACAGGGGGAAGAGATCAGGTGCCTTTTCTTCCGGCGCATATACAGGATATCCTTATATTCTCCTCAATTATAAGGAAGATGTCCTGAGAGACGTTTTCACGCTGGCGCATGAAGGCGGGCATTCCATGCACAGCTGGTATTCCGCAAAAAACAATCCGTTTTTGTCGTATGAATACACAATATTTGAGGCGGAAGTGGCCTCGACATTCAACGAGGACATGCTGTTCAGGTATTTGTCAAAAGAGTCCGGAAATCCTGAAATGAAAGCTTTCCTTTTAAGCCACAGGGCTGCGGATATAGTGGCGACACTGTACCGCCAGACAATGTTTGCGGAATATGAGCATAAAGCCCATACCCTTGTGGAAGGGGGAACCCCGCTGACGGCGGAACTTCTCAGAAGTGAATACAGAAAGCTGTTGGAAAAATATTTCGGACCCGAAATGGTTTTTGAAGAAGAAAGCGACCTGGAAGGTTTGCGCATCCCCCATTTTTACAACGCTTATTATGTATACAAGTACGCGACAGGCATTTCCGCCAGCATGGCCCTTGCTGAAAGGGTTTGTTCCGGCGGAGAAAAAGAGCGGGAGGATTATTTCCGCTTCCTGAAATCCGGAGGCTCCAGATATCCTGTGGAAGCCCTCCGCACAGCCGGCATCGATATGAGCAGGCCTGAACCTGTGGAAGCGGCCTGCAAAACCTTCGCCTCCGTAATAGACGAACTGGAAAAAGCGCTGGAAGGTACCGGAACTCCAGCCTGAAAGGAAAGCCTCAGCAACGGTGGAGCCAGCCGATGACCCGGCCGCCCACATTAAATGAAAGAAGACCCTCGCCGGAGACAGAAAAAGTCTCGTAGCGGGGGTTTTCGCTTATAATCTTTACACAATGGCCGGCATGGTCAAACTGGATTCTTTTTACCAGAAGCCGGTTTTCAATGGAAATGACAAAAACACCGTCGCCCTCTTTTTCTTTCGGAGCAAACAAAACCACGTCCCCGTCAAAGAGACCTATACCCGTCATCGAGTCACCCCTGGTCGTGAGGGCCCTTATGTTTTCAGGCCGCCTGGGAGCGATAAGGAATTCGGGGACGGCGATTTCCGTTGAAGCGGCGTTGTCTTCCACTTCTATTCCGTAACCGGCGGCAACCTGCTGGTCCAGAAGACGTACAGAGGCTGTCGAAATTTCTTCCCCCGCGCCAAAATTCCGCGCGGCCGGATTACCCGTAAGCAGCCAGTTTATATCCACTCCGTAAATCTTCGCCAGACGCACAAGGACATCCCTTGAAGGATCCCGCTTTCCAAGCTCGATATCACCGGATACAACCGGATGTATGCCGAGACTCTCCGCGAAATCCTTTTTGGAAAGACCAGCGTGGGATCTGACAAAGGCATAACGGTCTGCGATTGTCGAATCAGGGGAAAGAAAACCCTCCGCATTACGGTGAAAAGCCATATTTCTTCCTTACAAAAAATAAATTTTCTGATTGACAAATAAGCAATATGCTTATAACATAAGCATATCATCAATTTTTCATTTTGTCCATGAATTTTCCGGTGTTTTGGAGAAAAGATGAAAGAAAATGTAACGGCTGGCATCAATCTAAACGAAATCCTTGTGTCAAATCCGGCTTCCACCTTTTTTATGAGAATAAAGGGAGCCGGGTTGAAGCACAGGCACATTATGGACAACGATATGCTGGTGGTGGACAGATCCCGTCCGCCCCTTCCGGGATGCCTCACGGTTTTCTGCAGAAACGGAGAATTTTTATGCAGGGAACTGGTCAGGAACGGGGACGGCCTCGCATTGAAGGACAGTTCCGACTATATAATAACCGTGGATGACGGCATAGAAATTTTCGGTGTAGTGACAGGAGTTGTGAGACAAATATGACCTTATGTTTTTATTCAGAGGATTTTTTTTCAAAATGCGAAATTCTTTTCCGTCCTGATCTGGCTGATAAAGCTGTTTTGGTAGTCACAAAAACAAAAACCGGATTATTCGGGGAAAAAATACTCTCCGCAAATAAAATAGCGAAGACAGCGGGATTCTTTCCGGGGAATTTTTTGTCCAGAAATTCAATACTTCCTGAAGGGGCTTCCGTTTTCTATGAAAATCCCCTTCTGTATGAAGACATGGGAAGAAGAATGCTGTGCGTATGCAGAAGGTTCTCAGACAAAGTTGATTTTGATGAAAACGGCAACATAAACCTTTTATTCCCGGATTGCCGGTCAAGGGATTTTTCAAGTTTTTCTTCAAGGATTGCAAAATGCATAAAAAAAGAAACCGGAATAGATGTCAACGTGAAAATCATAAATGACGTCGGGGAACAGGAAAAAAAAGACAGGGAGAAAAATTACCGCAAGATGAATTTTTTCCGCAGGAAACATGCGGTTTCATCTTTTAAAATGAATACAGGCAATTTCCCCGTAAAATATTCGCCGTTGTATACAACAGACACCTCCGCCCTGCCGGTTGTACGGTAAAACCAGGGCAAAAACAATGAATCCAAGTATAAAAAAAGTATGGATTCATTCTCAAATTTTTCACAGGAATACGCCCGGAATTTCGAGATGTGGGCGCCGGAGGGAGAAGCACCTCTGTTTTTCAACGAGACGGATTCCCCTGAAAGCAGTTTTTTCCGGGATCCCGTAACTGAAACCGCTGAAAAGGTTTTTTCCATTTCCTATCTGTACCCCTGGCAGAGGATTGTCATTGCGAACATTCTTGATGCGGCGGCCTCCGTTATCTCTGAAAACCATGCAAAAGCCTGCCTGGAAGAATCTGAAAGCGGAACAGATATTCTTTTCCGTGACGAAGACGGTTTTCTGCGCGGCAGGCAGATTGTCATTCTGCCCACAGGAGCAGGAAAATCCATGTGTTTCCAGATTCCTGCAATGATGCTGCCCGGACCTACACTGGTGATTTATCCCCTTTTGGCTTTAATGCACGATCAGGTTGCAAAACTCAAGGCGGCCGGGATTGAACCGGTACTGTTCAAAGGCGGGCAGACAGAAAAAGAAAGAGCGGAACAGTTTTCCAGGCTTAAAAACAGGGATGCATCCATAATAATCGCAAATCCGGAAATATTGTCCGACAAACGAATATTGACGGCGGTAAAGGAAAGCGGGCCGGTTCATATTGCAATCGATGAAGCGCACTGCGTATCGGAATGGGGCGATACATTCAGGCCGGCATATTTGAATCTTGAGGCCATAATCAAGGAACTGAAAGCTCCGGTTGTCACAGCCTTCACCGCCACAGCCTCTCCGGAAGTATTGGAACGCGTCACGGAAGTTTTGTTCAACGGCAGCGCCCATCTTGTCCGCGGCAGTTCCGACAGGGAAAATATTATTTACCATGTGCAGCGCTGTACAGTGAAAGATCCGGCGCTTATAAAACTGGCCGCGGAATCGGAGCGCCCGGCGGTTATATTCTGCGGAACGAGGGGAAGAACCCAGAGGCTGGCGGCCCTTCTGCAGGAATACTTTCAGGATGAAAACATAAAATATTACCATGCGGGTCTCTCCCGTGAAGAAAAAATAAAAACCGAAAACTGGTTCGCCAATGCCGGGCAGGGAATCCTCTGCTCAACCTGCGCATGGGGAATGGGGGTCGATATAAAAAACATAAGGACTGTAATACACTACGATCCGCCTCCAACGGTCGAGGCATACATACAGGAAGCGGGACGCGGCGGAAGAGACGGATTACCGTCCAAAGCGGTACTCCTGTGGAATGATGAAGACCGTAAAAAGATTGAAAGGCTTCAGGAACCCGCGAAAACAAGGGCTTCAGTTATGGGTACATACGCTGAAAGCGGAAAATGCCGGCGGTCGGTTTTACTGGCAGCCCTCGGAGAAAGCACCCTGGAGGAATCATCTTCCGGGGCAGAGAACAGGGAAAAAGCCTGCGCCGGCTGCGATGTATGCAGCGGTGAAGCAGTATTTTTTTCAAAGGAAGAGGCACTGGCGGAAATTTTTGTACGGCGGAACAAGAGGCGTTATTCCATTAACGAAACATCCAGAATTTTATGCGAACAGGCTAATTTATATACACGTTCACGCTACGGAAAAAATGTATGGCAGATGAAAGACTTTACAGATATTTTGAAAAAACTACAGGAAAAGAAAAAAATCACATCCTCCACGTTTATATGGAAAGGAAAACTGACTTCCGCCCCGTCTAGAGATCATAACTGATGTTATCACTTCCGGACGAATCATACGCATCCGCCTGGCCGGAGGAAGAATTCGCGGATATTTTAACCGGAGACGAACGGGCTCCAAATGAACGCCTCCTTCTTTTTCCGGCGGGACGCTTTTTGTACGAGACAATATAGAAAACCAAATTCAAGATGAAAATGATGACAACCGCCGCCCCAAGAACCTCCTTGGAAAGTACAACAACTTTTATAAGGTGAAAAAGTTCCTCAAAACTCATATCCATATTGTGAATATCGGTACAACCCGGTTAAAATTAAAATCCCGGACACGGATTATGGATTCCGGGGTTCTGTCTTTCCCCTCAGTTTTACAGTATTGACTAGAATACGGGGATGTTTGTACGATATTCCCGACATGACAGGAATAATTGACTATAACGCAGGAAACATAAAAAGCGTGGAAAGGGCCTGCAGGGCTATCGGCGCGGAATATGTCATATCCAAAAATCCGGCTGACCTGGAAAACGTTTCCAGGCTGATTTTTCCCGGAGTTGGAGAGGCAAAGTATGCGATGGGGCAGCTAAAAAAATCCGGATTTGACACCTTCATAAAAGAGCGGACCGCAGCCGGAATACCCCTTCTTGGAATATGCCTCGGAGCCCAAATTGTCTTTGATTTTTCCGAAGAAGGCGATGTCCCGTGTCTTGGACTGATTCCGGGAACGATAAGGCTTTTTCCGCCCGAAATGCCGTCACAGGGTTTTAAAACCCCTCACATGGGATGGAACAACATCTCCCTGGCACCGGAAAATGAAAGCAATATTTTTGAAGGGATAAACGACGGAACGGATTTTTATTTTGTACACTCATATTATATGGCGCCGGAGGATGAATCATACGTCACGGCCTTTGCGGAATACGGCGGCAGATTCGCCGCGGCTGTAAAAAAAGACCGTGTGCAGGCTGTGCAATTTCATCCTGAAAAATCAGGACTGCCGGGATTAAGAATTCTGGCCAATTTCACACAGACAAAAGCCGGGAACCCTTTATTCCGGGAGGGCGGTTCCGGGAACACAAGCGGGGAAAGTAAAAATGCTTAAAAAGCGGATAGTCATATGCCTTGATGTGAAAGACGGAAGGACGACCAAGGGTGTCAATTTCCTCAACAATGTTGATATCGGAGACCCGGTGGAAATGGCTGAGGAATATTACAAACAGGGTGTTGATGAGCTTGTTTTCTATGACATAATGGCTTCCCACCAGGGGAGGGGCCCGATTCTGGATTTGATTTCCCGTGTGGCTTCTAAGGTTTTCATCCCCTTTTGTGTCGGCGGAGGAATCGGGACCGTTGAGGACATCCGTGCAACAATAGCCGCTGGAGCCGAGAAAGTCAGCCTGAATTCCCAGGCGGTGAAGAACCCGGGCCTTATCTCTGAAGGAGCCGCGGTATTCGGGAAACAGTGCATTGTCCTGGGGATGGATGCCGCAAGGGATGCGGAAGCTCCCTCAGGTTACAGGGTTTTCATAAACGGCGGCCGCACAAAAACAAACCTGGATGCCTTGGAATGGGCAAAAAAGGCGGTTGAACTGGGTGCCGGGGAAATAGTCCTCAACTCAATAGACGGGGACGGACGAAAAACAGGTTATGAAATCCCCCTCACAAAGATGATATCGGAAAACGTCAGCGTTCCGGTTGTGGCATCTGGAGGCGGGGGAAAACCGGAGCATCTTGCGGAAGTTTTAACAGCAGGGAAGGCAGACGCCGCCCTTATAGCCTCCATGGTTCATTCCGGTGAATATACAGTGGGCAGCATAAAAAGAACACTTTCCGCATACGGAATCGCCGTAAGACCGGGAAACAGCATTTAAATACCCGCGGTATGAAATTTTTCGCCATTTTAAGCCTTTTTGAGCTTGTGCATAACGCAAATATGGTATATCCTTTGTCCACCACATTAAACCGGTAAGGTTATCCCAGTAATGGAGAACGTAGATGATTCAGAAAACGGCTTCTGAAAGCACCAATCAGTATTACATTACGAGGCAGGATTCAACCGAATCAAATGCACGGTCATACCCCAGAAAATTTCCCTTCGCAATAGCAAAAGCGCAGGGGTCATGGGTTGAGGATGTAGAAGGTAACAAATACCTTGATTTTTTATGCGGCGCAGGTACGCTGGCGCTCGGCCACAATGATCCGGAAATCAATAATGCAATGATTGAAATGCTGTCGCATAATTACCCCCTGCACACTTTGGACATAATGACTCCCGTGAAAGAAGCCTTTATGGAAAAAGTTCTTTCACTTTTACCCCAGGAAATGCAGGATAATGTGAAAATACAATTCTGCAGTCCGGCAGGTTCCGACGCCTTCGATGCGGCATTGAAATTATGTAAGACAGCTACAGGTCGCTCTTCTGTCATCGCATTCCAAGGCGGATACCATGGAATGGGACACGGAGCCCTGGCCTGCACGGGAAATCTGACCGCCAAGGAAAAAGTGAACGGACTCATGCCCGGAGTTCAGTTTTTCCCCTTCCCGTATACGTACAGATGCCCTTTCGGATTGGGAGGAAAAGCGGGGATAGACGCGGCATGCGCTTTTTTTGAACGTTCCCTGAAAGACCCTGAATCCGGGATAACAAAACCGGCGGCTGTCATCATAGAACCGATACAAGGTGAAGGCGGAGTTATTCCCGCACCGGTTGAATTCCTCCAGACAATCAGAAGAGTGACAAAAGAGCTTTCCATTCCTTTGGTGGTGGATGAAATACAATGCGGGATAGGTCGTACCGGTAAATTTTTCGCTTTTGAACATTCAGGGATTGTGCCCGACGTAATATTGGCTTCAAAGGCTGTCGGAGGAAGCCAGCCGCTGGCGATAGTCATTTACAACAAAGAGCTGGACAAATGGACGCAGGGCGCCCATGCAGGCACCTTCCGCGGAAACCAGCTGGCGATGAAAGCGGGAACAGTTTTAATGACACGTGTTTCCAATCCTGAATTCCTGAAAGAAGTAACCGAAAAAGGTGAATACCTGAAGGACAGGATTCTCGCCGTAAAAGAAAAAACATCCATAATAGGTGATATCAGAGGCAGAGGATTAATGCTGGGAACAGAATTCATAAATCCCAGAGAAAAACCGGATGCATTGGGAACCTATCCCGCCTCAGGTGAAATAGCCGCGGCCGTTCAGAAAAAATGTTTTGAAAAACGGCTGATAGTGGAAAAAGGCGGGCGATGCGGTGCAGTCATGCGTTGCCTGTGTGCCTTGAACATAACAAAAGAGGATTTAAAAACCGCGGCGGATATTTTTGAGCAGGCGGTAATTGAAGTTGACAATACCATATAAAAACAAAAGGCAGACCAGCGGCTGTTTATGATGGAAGAGTTTTTTCTTACAAACCAAAAAGAATCACAGGAAGTATTTTTCCGCATTGTTGAATCAGTATGCAAAGCCGCCGCAAAGGTAATTGAGGAAGCTTCCGCTGAAACCGAATCCAGCCAGGACGGAAATACCGTAACAGCTTATTCCGGGCTTCCTCCGCTGGAGTTAAGGCGTTTGTTGAATTCCGGCTCAATCCTTCCTGATGACGGCAAAGGATTCGATGCGGTAATAAAACACATGGAAGCGGCAGTCCTTCCGAATTTGGTAAGAACTGCGTCGCCGGGCTACATGGCTCACCTCCACAGTCCTGTTTTACTGGAGAGTCTGGCGGCTGAGCTGGTTATTTCAGTGTTTAACCAGTCCATGGATTCGTGGGATCAATCCCCTGCCGCGACAGAAATCGAAGTGCTCGTCGTAAAAGAGCTATGCAGACTTTTCGGTTACGGGGAAGAGGCTGACGGGGTATTCACATCAGGCGGCTCCCAGTCAAACACGACGGCTATTTTACTGGCAAGAGATTATATTTGCCGGACGAAACTACAGCATGATGTAAAAAAGCTCGGGCTTCCGGCCGGCTACCGCAAATTCAAAATGTACGCTTCCGAGGTTTCCCACTTTTCCATGGAAAAAAGCGCGCACCTGCTGGGCTTAGGATACAATGCGGTGGAAAAAGTCCCTGTAGACAGCCGGCGGAAAATGGATGCGGACAAACTGGAAGAACTTGTTGAAAGAGACATCGCTGCCGGATGCATCCCTTTTTGCATCGCGGTTACCGCGGGTACAACCGATTACGGAAGCATAGATCCGGTTGACAGGATCGCAGCCCTGTGCAAAAAACACGGCATATGGCTTCATGCCGATGCGGCTTATGGTTCCGGACTGATTATGTCGCAAAAATACAAATCCAGGCTTGGCGGTATAAATTCATGTGATTCCATCACTGTTGATTTCCACAAAATGTTCCTTCAACCTATAAGTTGCGGAGCTGTTCTGGTAAAGGACGGGGCGAACTTTTCATCCCTCGAACTTCATGCGGATTATTTAAACCGGGAAGAAGATGAGGAAGACGGTTATATCAACCTTGTGGGAAAATCCATGCAGACAACCCGGCGCTTTGACGCGCTGAAAATCTGGACATCTTTTCAGGTCAGGGGCAGAAACGGCTGGGATAATATCATTTCCACCTGCGTTGATAACGCCTCTTATGTTTACGGAAAACTTTCCGGAGGTACAGATTTTGAAACCATATCTCCTCCTGAAATCAGTTCCGTTGTATTCAGGGTGCTTCCTTCCACAGAAAAAGAAGAAACTTTCACCGATGAAATGAATAAATCCATCAGGCGAACCCTCCTCCACAAAAAAGGAATTGTCATCGGACAGACGGTGGACAGCGGACGGGTATTTTTGAAATTCACGCTTTTAAATCCTACGGTCACCCATGATTATCTTGACAAACTGCTTGAGCTGATACTGTCCCTGCGGAATGACTACATGCCTCAATCGTAAAAAAGGGTTAACCCTGCCACAAAGGAAGCCCCCTTCGATTTCAGCGCCTCAGCGCAGTTTTCCAGGGTCGCTCCCGTTGTGATGATGTCGTCGATTAAAATACATACATCCGGCGGGGTATATCCGTTTTTTACAAGGATGTGGCCTTTCAGGTTCATCTTCCTAGCAGCCTTTCCAAGCTGCTTCTGCTGGATTTTTGTTGTCCTTACAAGGCAGTCGGAAACAGATATGTGCCATTGCCGCTTCAACAAAGTGCACACCTCGTCAATCTGATCCCAGCCTTTTTTACGGATTTTTCCGGGTCTCGGAGGAACGGGAACCACAGCGGTTTTCAGCCGCGGCGCTTT
This sequence comes from uncultured Treponema sp., assembly GCA_949300145.1. Taxonomy (GTDB): domain Bacteria; phylum Spirochaetota; class Spirochaetia; order Treponematales; family Treponemataceae; genus Avitreponema. The sequence continues at coordinate 279,829 of CASGDA010000001.1, forward strand.
ATCCCGTACAGGCTTATCCCTGTACCTGCAAACCACCGAATTTTCATAAAGAACCGAAGCCAGGATTTCTGCAAATGAATGGGAAAAAATACGCTCTCCGTTTATTTTCCATCCGGTAAGCAGATCTTTGTTTTCCGGAGAATAAGGATAAAGGGCGCAAACCTTGTCCAAAAACATAAAATCATCAGATTCCCTGCATTCCGGACAAAAAGCATCTGCAGAAACCAGCCTGCGGCCGCATTTACCGCACCAGTCAGGTTCAGAAACAAAAAGCTTCCGGCCTTTCGCCCTGTCCAGCAAATTTTCCATGCAGGTGCGGCACAGCATATTTCCATCACGGACCTGCTTTCCGCACAAAGGGCAGAATATCGGAAAAGCAATATTCGAAAAAAAACAAACGGCACGCCTGTACAAATCGATTTTCATATTATTCTTATACGGAAAAAAATAAAAATCGGCTTTAAAATTACGGATGCGGAATGTTATTTTTCAGGATAAAGTGTTTTTTTCCATCTTTCAATCATTTGAAGGGCCTGCATCGGCGTCATGTTGTCAGGTTCTGAAGACACAATCTCGCTTAAAACAAGTTCCTCGCTGGAAAACAAAAACGGCGTTTCTGTCTTTTCAACATGCTTTTCCGGAATCAACGGTTTTTTGCCTTCGGAAGCGGCCCCGGCGGTACCGTGGCTGTAGTTTTCATATTCACGGAGCAATGCCTTCGCCCTTTCAATGACAGGAGCAGGAAGCCCCGCCAGCTTGGCTACATGAACTCCGTATGAACCTGCACTTGCCCCCTGCACCACTTTCTTCAGGAACACGACATCGCCCTCGGTTTCCAAAACTTCCAGACAGAAATTCGCAAGCCGCGGATGCTCAAACTGGGCAAGATCATGGTAGTGGGTTGCAAACAAGGTTTTTGAACCATTCACTTCCAGAAGATATTCAGTTACAGACCGTGCAATTGCGAAACCGTCTTCAGTTGAAGTCCCGCGTCCCACTTCATCCATTATTACCAAACTTGACTTGGTTGCGGCCCGGAGGATGTGGGCGGTTTCTGTCATTTCAACAAGAAAAGTCGATTCACCCTGGGCAAGGTTATCGGAAGCCCCCACGCGGCAGAATATTTTATCCACAGGAGTTATCAGGGCGGAAGCAGCGGGAACGAAGGAACCGGTCTGGGCCATAAGCACAATTAACGCAGTCTGACGAAGGAAGGTGCTTTTGCCCGCCATGTTCGGGCCGGTAATCAAAGCAAATGCCGGGACGGGGGTATCAGTATCGTTCTTTTGTTCACCGGATGAAAGCCGTATACTGTTAGGAACGAATTCTCCTTCAGGGAAGTGCGCTTCCACAACCGGATGGCGGCCTTCCTCTATTGATAACTCACCTGTATCGGTGAAACAAGGTTTATTCCAACCGTGCAAAACCGCGGCGTAAGCGAAGGATTGGATTGTATCCAGCATTCCAATTCCATGGGACACTTTCAAAAGGATATGACAGAAGGACGCGACCCGTGAACGGACTTCAGTAAAAAGCCTTTGTTCGCAATCAATAATTCCGGCGTGCACACCGTTTAATTCCGTTTCAAGCTCAGCAAGACGTTCCGTGCTGAATCTGTCACCGTTTGCAAGAGAACGGCGGCGGATAAAGTGTTCGGGGACGGACTTTAAATTTCCTTTCGAGACCTCAAGGAAATATCCGATTAACCTGTTGTATTTTATTTTAAGGTTTGAAATCCCTGTTCTTTCCCTCTCTTCCTTAAGATAACTTTCAAGGACAGCGTTTGAATTATCACGCAGAGACCGCAACTCATCCAGTTCCTCTGACCAACCGCTCTTTATCAACCCGCCTTCATTTAATACGACAGGACAATCCTCCAGAATTGACTTATCGATAATTTCAAAAACTTTTGCAGCACAGTCTTTTTCTTCCTGGGAAAAAAAACATTTTTCAGGAATACCGGCGGACAATTTGGATTCCAACGAAATAAAAGCCCTGATACTTTGCCTCAAGGCAACCAAATCCTTCCCGTTGGCTTTTTCCATGGAAATTCTTCCCACCAATCTTTCCACATCCAGTATCGATGATAAATCCGTCCGGATTGCAGACAACAAATCCTGATGTTTGTAAAGAATTTCCGTCACAGTAAGCCGCCGCAGGATATCTTCAGTTTTTATGAGAGGACGCAGAAGCCAGGAGCGCAGGGTGCGGGCCCCCATGGATGTCCTCGTTTCATTCATCACACTGAAAAGCGTATAATCCTGTCCGGCATCCTGAAGATTCCTGTCAATCTCCAGATTTTTTCTGGTGGATTCATCGATGGAAACAAATTCGTCACCGCCGTAAATTTTAATCCCGTCAATATGCTGTAACGGCGCCGAAGCTGTTTTGTCGAGATATTCCAGAAGAAGGGCGGCCGGCGGAAGTTCCGGCGAGTCCTTGCCGAGGGAAAAAGCCTGGAGGTTAACGGAAGAAAAAGCCGTAGTCAACCTACGGTAAGCGGCATCCCGGTTGAAACTCCAGTCAGGATACTGGTTCTTCACTATCGAAGGCCAGGAATCCAGTACGGAAACAACCTCCGGATGGGAAGAAAACAGGGACTGTTGTATCAAAATCTCGCGCGGGTTAATCTGCCCCAGTTCTTTCCTGAAACGCTCAACACTATTTTCCTCGGAAAAGGAAGTGGCGGCGAACTCCCCTGTCGTAACATCGATATAAGCGAAAGCAAACATACCGCGGGATTTTGAAGAGGAACCGCTGTCAAACCAAAATGCCGCCAGATAATTGTTTGCATTCTTCTCAAGATAATCGTCATCAACAGCGGTGCCGGGAGTTATAACCTCCACAATTTTGCGTTCAGCCAACCCTTTCCCGGGCGCATTGACTGTTATCTGTTCACAAACAGCAACCTTTTTACCCATGCGCAACAAACGGGCGATATAAACACGTGAAGCATGATACGGAACCCCGCACATGGGATTACCGGCGCGGCTCGTGAGAGTGAGATTGAGGAGACGGCTTATTTCAACCGCATCTTCATTGAACATCTCATAGAAATCCCCAAGCCGGAAGAACAGCACAGCATCCCTGCACTCTTCCTTCATTTTGAGGTATTGAACCATCATCGGTGTTTGATCAGACACAACGGTACGCCAGAATTTTTAATTGGAAGAAATCATGCTCCGGATAACTTTATCAGTGATATCAACAGTCGGGCTGTACCATATTATGGAATTGCCTTCCTGAAGACTTAAAACCATGCTGTAACCGTCAGCCTCACTTATCTTACGTATCTGCTCATAAAGCATGGAATAAAATTCGTCATCCGTCGTCAATTTCTTTTTCAGCTGATCGAGCTCCGCGTTTTTAGCTTTTGAATAATCAAGAAGAAAGTTTGTCTTGCTGTTTATCTGCGCTTCAAGTCTCGTAACCTTTGCTGTTTCACCCAGGGCTTCGGCATCAACCTTCTGCTGTCTTAATGATTTAATCTCTTCAGAAAGGCGCTCAATTTCCTTCTGGTAACGCTGGCGCTTGGATTCAAAATCCCTGACACTCCGGGAATCCCTGTAGAATGTTGTATAAATGCGCGCTGTATCTATAACCGCGAAACGGGTTATCTGCTGTGCGGCAACAAATGAACCCAAAACAAAAAAACAAAAAACAAACGCCGCTATTTTCATAAAACCGGTTTTCATATTCCCTCCGAAAACACTTGATGTAAGCTAACTACAATATTTACAATATATTCTGATGCAAACCGCTATTGATTCGTCATGTTGAATGAAAGGACGAAAGCCCATTCGGGTTTATCTGAATGTCCGTCTTCACCCCAATAAACCTGACCGTCCCTTACACGGAAAACGTTTGTGAACAAAAGCCGCAAAGGAAACTGGGGGATGGAAAAACGAAGACCGGGACCGAAACTGAAATAAAAATCATCCAGAACCGTATCCGGCACAGTTGACAAATCCTTATGCATCAAAACCGCGTCAAAGAAGAAGTCCAGGGCAAGCACGCCGTTTATGACGGGCATACGCATTTCCAGAGAGTTACTCCACATAAAGTTTCCCTTTGCGGAAGATCTGGAATAAATATCCGTCCACCCGCGGCCGATAAACATACCGTCGATATACAGCTTACTCGTTTCACTGATTTGCTTGTCGGTTACAGGCACCTGCATTGCCAAAGTTGAGAAGGCGGCAAAAACAAATTTCAGGTTCCAGGAATCCGTTACAGGCAAATCAAGCAACGTCAGATATCCTTCCAGCTTTGTTTCAGAGCGGAGGAAATAATCGGTTTCCATAACAGGGAACAAACCGTAATAAGAAATCTGTTCACTGGCGAACCAACCGCTTGAAGGATCATAATTGATATCCCTGTCATCCAGAGACAAACGCACCCAGATTGAATTCTCCCAGGTCCAGCGATCGTTCCTTGCCCGGATTGAAGGATCGGCAGGACGGTAAATCTGGTCATCATACAGGTTTTTGACGACACCGAACCTTATACCGCCACGCAGGGTCAGAGGGGCTATCACAGGATACCAGCGGTAACCGGTTGACGTTGAGAACGAGAAATACCACTGTTCATATCTCATTCTGTAGGAATCATCGATATAGTCCGCATCTTCATATTCCTCGCGGGAGGTAAACGGATCAGGCACAATTCCCCATTCGTTCGTATAATCCTCATCAAAAATAGGATAAAGTGAATCCTGATAGGTGTAAAGATACCTGTGGGCCGCTGTCAATGAGAAGGTAACTGAAAGGGGCGAACCAAGGAACCAGTTATGGGTGTAGCCTAAAGTCACACTCTGGGTATCGGTTGAGGCAGTTATACCCGCGGAAACATCCAGTCCCAATCCGAGGAAGTTCATATCCTGCCATTGGACAAAGGCGGAAAGGGGGAATGTGTCTGAATCAGTCACACCGGAAAAGGTGACACCGAACTGGAAGGAAGCCGTTGACTGCTCCTCAAGGTTTACAACAACGTCTATAAGGTTCTGCTCAGAACCCTGGTCTATCTGCGGAACAACAGTAGAGAAATACCTGAGGTTATAAAGATTCCTGATGGTATTCATCAGTTTTGTTTTTGAGAAAATATCACCTTCCTCAAAAAGGAACTCACGCCTTATAACCTCTTCCTTTGTTTTCTCGTTTCCGACAATCAAAATGTTCTCAACATGGCTGCGGTCACTTTCCACAACCGTAACCACATATGAAATCGAACGCTTTTCAGTATCCCGGTTTTCAGTCTGGTTGATAATAGTGGAAGTATATCCGTTTTCATAATACACATCGGCGATAGCCTGGAGCCCTTCTTCCAGCTTGCTTAAATTTAAAATATCGCCCTGTTTTATTTTGATATTGTTTAAAAGCTCTTCCGAAGAAAAAACATGGTTGCCGACTATTTCCGTACCGCCATAGGTGTAACGCTCCCCTTCCCTGATAACAAATGTGAGCTCAAGCAGGTTCCGCTCGGGATCCGACTCCGAATCAATATTGCGGATTACATTTTCAACAACCGCATCCACGTAACCCTGCTGTACATAATACAGCCTGATGGCGTTCCTGTCGGCGACAAGGGCGGATTCAGTGAAAGCCCCGGAAGATAAAAACCTGGCTTCCTTCAGCTCCATCTTACGCTTCAATGTTTTTGCCGTGACAAGCTGGTTACCTTCAAACATGATTTTGGAAATAACAGTGGGGCGGCCTTCATTTATCACAAACCGGACAGTCACGGAACCGTCTTCATTTTCCTGGACAGCCCTGGAAACAGTGACCGCATCATAACCCTTGGACAGATAAAAATTACGCAGGTTCCTTTCATCAACGGCAAGAATTGTTTCATTATAAATATCGCCTTCCTTCACCGTTATGTTTTCCAAAAGAGCCCCCGGACGGAAAGAAGTGTTTCCAACAAAAATAATCCGCCGGACAACAGGCCGTTCCACAACCGTAAAAGTCAGCAGAATTTTTTCCAGAGAGGAGTCCTCAGGCAAAACTTCCGTAACAATATCACTGAAATATTCAAGGCCGTAAAGCCGCTGGAGAATATCGGCATACAGGTCATCGGTGAAAGGTTCTCCGACATAAGACGAAAAAATTCCGTCCATTTCTTCCTTGGTTATGGTTTTCAGGCCATAAAAAGGGATGGATGAAATTATTTTATTCTGGTACCATCCGTCAGGAAGATTCGATACGGCTGACTGTTCTGCCTGGTCAGCCTGCTGATTCAGGGGCTGCCCCTCCCCTTCCTGCGCAGGGGTTTCCTCCTGCTGAAAACCGTCCGCAGGCGCGGCGGCTCCGGACTGACCTGAATTTTCCTGGGAGAAAAGGGCTGTAGTCCCGGAAAGCAATAACACACACAAAAATACGAAAAAACCGCCGGAACACGTTGATTTTTTACCTTTCAAAACAGTCAAAATTATCTCCATTTACAAGCCTGTTTATTATATCAAAAAACATCTAATATGAAAACCTCCAGGATAACGTAATATTGTTATCCTCCGGGATAGGACTTATACCCCATCTAATCAACCCGAAAGGACTGTCAAACTCAAGTCCTATTTCCGGCAGAAACAGCAGATTCCCGAACACAGCTGGGAACATCGTGTTTTCATATACCCGGTTCTGATAAACATCCCTGTCATAATAGCTGAAGTGAAGCAATGCATCCACGTACAATGATGAACCAAAATACTTCCCCATATAAACAGTTGTATTGTCCAAAAAGTTACCGGCTGTCCAACGGGAAGAAGAATCCACATTCTGGACGGAGTTTCCGAAAACAATATTCTGGAGAACCAGCGTCCGCAGGGAGAAAATGTCAAGATTCAGGGTATCGCGGATAAGGTTCTCCGCATTACGGAAAACCCCCATCTGCGTCAAAAGATCCGTGCCGGTAACGGCAATATCCCTCAAAGTGTTTTCCGAGTAAGTAGAAGTATCGGCGCTGGCTATCTGTCCCAGAATTTCCATAATTTCAAACTGGCTCTTCAACGGATCCGAGGAAAACTGCGGGTTAAAAGAGCTTAAGGGGTCATCATCCACGGTCATTATGATGCGGACATTATTCCCGTCTTCATCCCGCTCCCGGACTTCCGCCCTCAAACTTATGCGCGGGTCAAACTGATCCTGGGTTTCATCAAAAATGATATTTCCCTGCCGGAGATAAAAATTACGCTTAAAATAGAAGAATTCACCACCTTTCAACGCCGCGGCGCCGCGGAACGAATAGGTTCCGGCGCCGGTATCAGCCGCGAAATGCAGGGGTTCGTCAGCCTGCAGAAGACCTCTAAGGATGGGGAATGTACCGGAAGGCCAGTGGAATTCAACCTTCTGCCCCATATAAACATTCAAATCAACATTCACATTATGCTTTTTTTTCGAGGGGTCTTTTTCCTCGCCTATATTCTCGAATTTTATGGCGAAATTCCCCCTTTCAAAACCCGCGTCACCTGTGACCTCCATAAATCCCGGCATCCAGGTGAATTTTATATCACAGAAAACATCGCCCTGGGCCCTGACATATTTGTTGTCAACAGAGGCGGCTATTCTTGAGGAATTTATATTATTAACCAGCAGTTCAATTTCATCCGGAATCCAGCGGTTGAAAGAGCATGAAGCCTCAACACGGCAGGCTCCTCCGTTCCCGGTCAAAATGAAAGGAGGCGTGAATATTTCCTTTCCGTTCGCAACAAAAGAAAATGAAACCGGATCAAAGGGTGTCGGGAAATAATCAGGGGAACGGACGACAATATTTTCCGAGCGCAACGTCCCGTCAAATTCCGGATCCGTGAAATACCCCCCTATGTGGAAATTGCCGGTGACATGACCTCCGTCAAACGCTACCAAGCGGTGTCCGACAACGGGCCACAACCTGCTCATATCCACATCCACATCAGAAACTTCCACATCAAGGATTCCTGCGGAGGCGGAACCGTCCGCCATAAACTGTACGGGCGAATCCCCGGTCAGGGACAGAGTGAAAGTGCCGTCATCAAGTAAAAGACCGTTCAACGCATCATCTTTACCGGCATAAACCACTGTCACCCCAGGTTCCCTTTGTATGGAGCATAAAAACGTCTCGGTATATTTCAAATCACGCCAGCTTATGTTTGAAAAAGCAATTTCCGAATAGAAACGCTTCCCGATTGATTTGAAGGCGGAAATCCAGCCCCCGACTTCGGAATGTTCCGCACCTGCTTCCGGCACAGAGGCGGAACCGGACGGCTCCGTTCCGGTTCCTGAAATTTCGCTTTCGGGGGCGGAACCCTGGATTCTGGCGGATAAATCAGCGGCGAAGGAGGAACGGACAAAAACGCCCGACAACTCCGCGTCAACGGACGCCTCCAAATCTTTCACGGAAAAATCCGCCTGAATCCCGGAGAGCCGGAAACCCCGCCAGATGGCGGAAGCATCGTGTACGGAAAATAAACCATCCTCATACAGAAAAATCCCGTTGACGTTCAAATTTGAACCGGCGACCATGCATGAAGCTTCGGAAATATTGGCCGAAGCGAACAACATATCAGGGGAACCCGACACAGAAAGATCCGCGGATAAAAGATTGTCCGTCTGCTGGTTCTTATTCACCCTCATGAGCGGGAATTTTCTGACGGCACACACACCTTCAAAAAGCAGGTCATTCATACCGGATGTGAGGGAACCGTCAATTTTAATTGCCTCTTCCCCTGAAAAATCCGCCATACTGAGTTCCACCGTCGCCCTTCGTATCCCCGAAACTTCGTCCGACATTACACCCACAGAGGCGAAGCCATTCAAAACCGAATAAGCATCCGACAAACTGACATTATGAAGGAAAACCCCGGATGAATCGAATGAGCCGGAAGCCGAAAGAACCGTATCCAGGGAAGTCAAACCTCCTGCCTCTTCAACCTGGAATGAATTGATATTTCCTCCCCATCTTTTGTCATACCTGCGGGCAAAATCAGCATCCAGAGAAAAGGTAAATACAGCCGGGCCGGCCTGAACAGGTAATCCGCTGAAGAAAATGTTTCCGCTCCCCAATTCATTCTCGCCGGGCAACCTGAAGATAAAGGAAAAACCGTAATCACCGGAGGCGGAGATTATACGGTCGGAATACATACCAGACACAGCGTAGGGGATTCCGCCTGCGGAAAAGTCTGAAGTGAACAAAATTCCGCCGTAATCATCGAAAATCGTATAAACGTTTCCCCGGACTTGAATTCCGGCCGGCGCACTGGAAATATCCACCACATTGAAACCGGATTCCGTCCCTGTGACAGAGGCGATAACATAAAGTCCGTCATTTTCAGCGGAAGCTAAAATCAACCTGGGACTGTTATAAGAAAAACGGTCAAAATCAGTGGAGAAGTACACTTCGGTGGTCAAAGCGTAAGACTGAAATGTATTTGATAAAGAAGAAAAAGTTTCTTCTTTCAGTAAAACCCCTGGAATTCCGCCCAGAGCGTTCGCCACACTTACAGAGTCAAAGGCACCATATATCTGAAGGAATTTGTCAGGATTCGGGGAGAAGGAAGCTTCAGCCACAAATTTTCCGGAAGAATCCCCGGCTGAAAGCGAAAATTCATACTGCCCCGGAGATGAAAAATCAGCGTCCGCCTGTACGTCCGAAAAAATCGCCCTATTCACGGTTAAGAGTGGGACGCGGCAAAACAGCTTTTTCCCTCTGGAAGTCAATCTGAAATCGCCGGAAAAATCCAGCTTCCCGTTGAAAAGGGAGAATTTGCGTACAGAAAGAAGACCTTCCGGAAGCTTTGTCTCCCAGTTAAAGACGCCGGAAAAATCCGCGTCAAAATCATTTCCATTCAGTTTCAGATAAGAAATATCCGCCTGTTCCTGGTTCCCGGAAAAATCAAAGGACAGAATTCCGCCTCTGTAAAAAACAGGGGAAAATTCCGCGCTTCCGCTGGCGGAATAGAGCATTCCCGTTTCTTCAGAATATGAAAATGAACTGGTACCGCTGATCACCGTATTCTGCAAGCTTGACAGCGTTCTGTTCCGTTCATCCGATGCAAGCCAGCGGAACAGGAGCAGCTTCTCGCAGGAAAAACTGGCGGAAGCGGTTTTATTGACCTGATCAAGCGTCATGGAAATTGAAAGAGGCTGTCCGTCCTGCAGGGATGTAAGGGAAATCACCCCGTCTTTCAGGCCGGCCACAAGTCCTATTCTGGAAAGGTAGAAACCGCCCGCCTCAACGGAATCCACAAATAAACTGGCGAAACCGGAGGAAAAATCGGAAGCGAGCTCTCCTTTCAGGGATACTTCAGCGGAAACGGAAGGGAAAGGGCCTGAATTGGAACGCATCCATACTATCCGGCTGTTTGTGTCCACAGCCAAGCGGTCGGAATCCATTTCAGCTTCAGCTGTACCCACATGCACAGAAAAAGAACTGGTTCCGCTGTCTATCAGAAAGGAAAAATTGCGCATATTGAATAAAACGCCGCTTTTAAACAGGTTCTTCAAACCTGAAAGAGCCCTTTCCAAAGGCAGCTCTTCCCCGGAAAAAACCGATTCAGGAGTGAACCCGCTTCCGGCAGCCTTGGAGGACTCTTCACCGGAGGCGCCGTCCTTTTTGAAAATCAGGGAAGTGACGGCGTTGTCTTCGGTGGCATCCAGGGAACATTCCCCGCTTTCAATTCTTACCTCTTTCACGCAGTCAAAGAAATCCCCGGATAAAACTTTAAGAAGGCGGAAAGAAACCGCCACCCTGTCGGCAGAGAAAATTTCTTTTTTACTTGAAGAATCCACCACAGAAACGTTGAAAAACGTTAAATTCCTGAAAATATTCGGCGATGCGGAATCAAAGGAAACATCCAGACCTACATTTTCCCTGATTTTGTCCCGGAGGAAATTCTCAAAAGACAGAAAGGAATGCTGTATATAACGGTGCGCCGGCAAAAGACATACAACAATTGCAGTCATAATACAGAGGAAAACAAAAATTTCTTTTACATACCTGTAACGGTGCGAAAGTTGAAACATTCCAGTCTAGAATCATAGCAGAAAAAAATATATATTTATACACATGATTTTAAAGAATTTTTTTGTTTTTGAAGGAATTGACGGAACAGGCACGACAACCCAATTGAATAATCTGAAAAAGCGCTTTTCCGAATCGGGTAACAACAAAATTCGCTTTACCTGCGAACCCACAGACGGGGAAACGGGAAAATTCATCCGGAGGATTCTTTCAGGAGAGGTTTCCGTAACAGCAGACACCCTTGCCTTCCTTTTTGCGGCGGACAGAAACGAGCATATTTCCGGCGAAACAGGGATACTGCATATGCTGGCGGAGGAAAATGCTGTTTTCACGGACAGATACCTTTTTTCAAGCCTGGTTTACCAGGGGGAAGCCGGGAACCCGGAACTTCCCGCGAAACTGAACGGCGGTTTTCCTCTGCCGGAATGCCTGTTCTTCTTTGACATAAATCCTGAAACAGCAATGGAGAGGGTTTCTGCCCGGGCGGCGGAAAAAAACACATGCACGGAAATATTTGAAAAACTTGAATTCCAGAAAAGAATACATGAAAAATATAAAACAATACTTGAAGAATTTAAAATCCGTGAACCGGAGATGGACATAATAACAGTTGACGCATCCCTCCCTCCTGAAGAAATAACAGAAAAAATCTGGACTGTAGTGAAAAATCTGCCGAAAATAAGGTGATGATCCTGTCTGAACCAAGCCGCAGTTTATGCGCCGGAACAAAATCACTTCTCAAATCCCGGCTTTTACGGGCTGCAATATTCGCCGTAATAATATCCGCGGCGGTTCCGCACCTTTATTCATACACGGTAAAATACAAGGAACAATTCTACAAACTGTACCACATCCATTACAACCAGTATCCTGACGACACAATGGAAAATATTTACTGGCTGGAACGGGCGGTGGAAGCTGATTTCTGCAACCCGCTTTACGCCATGGGACGTATCACAACAAAGGATGAGTGGGAAAAGTACCGCTATATGTTCATGATGCACCTGAATCTGAAACTTGTGGAACAGCACCTCAGGCTGGGAATGAAATGGGACAAGCAGGCCGCATACTTCTATAATGCCCCCTGGAAAGAACAAAATCTGGACAGCCTCAACACCGCGGAAACCTGTTATAAAACGGCTCTTTATTATTGGAATGAAGCAAAAATCTGGAGCGAAAAAGCCAATACAAAAAAATTCAAATTCCTTTTTCTGACCGACCTTCAGTTCTGGGAAGATGAAAGGGAAAGGATTGCCACGGGGGAATTGGATTACGAACGTACAATTTCCCGTGAGCTCGACAGACTTGAAAAAGTACGGGCTGACTTTCTTGCAATGGATGAAAATACTTACTAATATGTCCCTATGGATTCTTTCATTTACAAAACACCTGCCGGACAGACGGAGGTTATTTTTCACAACCGCATCACAATACCCGAAATCCCCCGCCCGGGCGCCATATATGTTGCAGACAGCAACACAACGCCGCTTTTAAAGTCAGCGGAAGGTTTCTCCGGCGATGTACCTCTTGTGGAACTGCCGGCCGGCGAAAAAGGGAAAAACCTGGATTCGCTTTCAATCATCCTCGAGACAGCCCTCAAAGCAGGACTTGGCAGGGACAGCCTTTTCATCGGTTTCGGCGGAGGAGTAATCACCGACATGACAGCCTTCGCCGCCTCCGTTTACATGAGGGGGGCGCCGGTGGAATTGGTGCCGACAACCCTGCTGGCAATGACAGACGCGGCCATCGGGGGGAAAACCGGAATTGACTTCGGTTCCTATAAAAATTCCGTAGGTTCATTTTATCCGGCGAAAAAAATCCATATTTCCATCAACGCTCTGGAAACTCTGGAAGAAAAAGAATTCCATTCCGGACTCGCGGAAGTTTTTAAAACAGCAATGCTTTACAACCCTGAACTTTTCAATCTTTTTGTTGAAAAAAAGGATAAAATTACTTCCAGAAGTCCTGACTCTCTTTCCCAGATTGTAAAACTCTGCGTAAAGGCAAAGGCTTCCGTGGTTGAAAAGGATGTATATGAAAAAGGGGAAAGGGCTTTCCTGAATCTGGGACATACTTTCGGTCATGCCCTTGAATCCACGGCAGGATTCGGAAAAGTAAGCCACGGCGATGCTGTTGCGTGGGGAATAGGAAGGGCCCTGGCCCTCGGGGAAAGACTCGGAATAACGGATCCCGCATACCGCAGGACGGTTTCCTCGATTCTCACCGGTTACGGCTGGGAGGATGCCCCCGTCCATTCTTCCCTGTCATCCGTGGAAAACCCGGCGGAAAAATTATTGTCCGCCATGCAGGGCGATAAAAAGAAAAAAAACGGGGAACTCCGTTTTATCCTTCAAAAGAACCTCAACTCCACACTAATAACAGAAGTACCAGACACCGATATTCTGGCGGTTTTAGGGGCTGAAAAATGACCGGATACTTTGATTGGGCGGCCACATCCCCGCCGGACACGGAAATACACAGGCTGGCTTTTGAAAAAGCGTCGGAAGCCTGGGGGAATCCGTCCAGCCTTTATTCCGTCGGCAGGGAAGCCGTCGCCTCGCTCGAAGAAGCGAGAAAAAAATGCGCCGCTGTCCTGGATGTCCCCGCTGACACTCTTTTTTTTACCTCGGGAGGGACGGAATCGGATCACCTGCCGCTTCTTTCACTTTTGCGGCGGCCGGTGAAGGGAAGCCTGATAGTAAGCGCGGTAGAGCATCCCGCAATACTCAACCAGGCTAAAATGCTGGAAAGCTGCGGCTGGAAGGTTATAACGGTCTCTCCCGATGAAAACGGAATCATCAGCCCTGAAACAGTTGTTTCCGCCGTGCAGGAAGATACGGTTTTCGCGGCGGTAATGGCTGTCAACAACGAAACGGGAGCCATCCAGCCTGTGAAAGATATAGCCGCCGCCTTGTCCCAAAATTCCAGACGCCGTATTCATTTCCACACGGACGCAGTCCAGGCGGCGGGAAAAATCCCTCTGGATTTAAAAAACTCAGGGATTGATTCGGCGGCATTCAGCGGGCACAAACTCGGAGGAGCCAGAGGCGCCGGCCTGCTGTATTGCGCCGGGAAGCCGGAGTCCTTTATCTCCGGCGGCGGACAGGAAAGAGGGGTCCGGCCCGGAACTGAAAACCTTTACGGCGCCTGGTCAACCGCCCTTGCACTTGAAAAAGCGTACAGCAGGATGAAAAACCCGGAAACAGCGGAAAAATCCCGTAAAACGGCGGCCCTGCTTTTCAGAAGCCTTTCCTCAATACCCGGAATCCGTCCTCTGCCCGCCTCCAGGACGGAATCGGACGAAAGATTCTCCCCCTTTGTTTTCCAGTTCACGAATCCGCTTCTGCCCGGGGAAGTTCTTGTAAGGGCGCTTTCGGACAGGAAAGTTTTTATTTCCACCGGATCCGCCTGCTCCGCAAAGAAAAAAGCACGACCGGTACTTCAAGCGATGAAAATCCCTGAAAAGGACATTTTAAATGCTTTCAGGATTTCCACCGGATATGAAACCACAGAAGAAGATATCAAACTTTTGTGTGAAAGTCTTGCAGAAATTATATGCTGAAAGAGAGCCGAAATGAAAAATGAAGTTTTATACCTTGCCCGGATAGGGGAACTTTCCCTGAAAGGGGGAAACAGGGACGATTTTGAACAAAGGCTTGTCCAGAACGCCCGGCTTTTTCTTGAAGGGAGCAAGGCCAAAGTCAGACTGTCAGCGGGACGTATGTACATAAGATGCCCGGAAGAAAACGCATCCGCCGCGGAATTCGCCCTCTCCCACCTTTCCGGAATCGCCGGCTGGGCAAAGGCGGAGACTACCGGCAAGGACATAAATGCCGTAAAAGCCGCGGTAATGCGTGCGGCGGAAAAAGCCGCCGTATCCGGCTGCAAAAGCTTTAAGATAGAAGCGCGCCGTTCGGACAAAACCTTTCCGCTCAATTCATTTGAAATCGCGAGGGAAACAGGCGCGGAAGTCTTTAACTCCGGTCTCATGAAAGTGGATGTCCATAACCCTGACCTTGTCATAACCGTGGAAATCCGGGAAGAAGCATTTATTTACGGCAAAGAAAACGAAGCTCCCAGAGGCCTTCCGTGCGGCACAGGAGGCAGGGGACTTCTCCTGCTTTCAGGGGGGATAGACTCGCCTGTGGCAGGTTACAGGATGATTTGCAGGGGAATGAAAGTCGATTCAATTTACTTCCATTCACATCCATACACATCCCCTGAAGCCCGAAAAAAAGTGGAGGATTTAGCCGCGATTCTCGCAACCTACAATCTGGGCGGGCACCTGAATATCATATCCTTCACGGAAGTCCAGCGCCACATAAAAATGCATTGTCCGGAAGCGTTTACAACGGTTATTCTCAGAGTCTGCATGATGAAAACAGCTGTCATGCTGGCGGAAAAAACAGGCTCGCAGGCAATCATCACCGGAGAAAGTCTTGGACAGGTCGCCAGCCAGACCATAGAAAACATAAGCGCCGTGAACTCATATTCTGCATTTCCTGTCATACGGCCGCTTATCGGAATGGACAAAGAAGAAATAACAGCCACCGCCAAAAAAACAGGCACGTATGAAATTTCGGTTTTACCCTATGAAGATTGCTGCGTCATTTTTTCTCCGAAGCATCCGGTGTTAAAAGCCTCCCGGGACGAGGTTTCCTCCATAATGGAAAAAATGAACATCGATCCCCTGCTGGAAGAAGCGTTAAACGACAGGGAACACCTGCGCATATCCAGATTCGGGGAAATTATCCGGAATAAACAGACAACAGCGGAGTAAACCTTATTCCGTCCCCGCCGGCCCGCCATCTTCAGAGACATCCTCAGAAGAGGAGGCTCCGGAGGCATCGTCCGCACTGCCTGAAAGATTTTCCCCAGAACTTTCCCCGTCCGCGCCGGCGGAATTTTCTTCAAGCGTACCGGTACCGGCATCTTCCGTCGGAGGATTCGCCGCCGCCTCTTCAGCTTTTCTTTCGGCTTCAACAGCTTCCTCTATCCGTTTTTCAATATCACTGAGAGAGGAAAGCTCCGGATTATCGGGGAAACGCTCGTTCACGGCCGCCGCCTCACGCCGGACTTCATCATAAAGCCCCGCCACAAACAGAAGTTCCACATAATCGGCGGCGATGCGGGCGTCATCGGGATGTTTCTCCATCCTTGTCTTGTAAACGGGCAGAGCCTTTTCAACTTCGCCGGAAGCGGCCAGAGCGTAGGCATAAGAGGAAATGAGTATCTCGTTTTCCGGTTCCTGCTCGTAAAGGGATTCAAAGACCTTCGCGGCATTCCTCCAGTCGCCGGACAAAGCATACACCTTGCCTATACCGTATTCCGCGGCGTTCTTGTGGGAGGATTCCAATGCCGCCTTCCTGTAAAAAAACAACGCCTGGTCATATTTTTCCAATCCGACATAACCTTCCGCAAGAACCATGTATTCAGAAGCCAGGGCCTTCCTGTCAGGCTCGGACAGACAGGAAAAACACAAAAAAACCCCCGCGGCACAAATACATATCCTGAAAAAAATACGGTGGCGAAGCACTAACGGTGGTCCCCCAATACAACCCTTTCAATCTGCCTCAACTGGGACCGGTAAAGGCTGTTCACATCGGAACCATAATCCGCCACAAGCTGAATGATGTTTCTGGGAGTCTCATCCAAATCTTTTCCGTTAATCCGGTCCCCGGCATCACCGAGCCCCGGCATTATATAAGCGGAGGCATTCAAAACAGGATCCATCCAAAGCGTGTATACCGTGCAGTTTTCCAAAGCCCGAACAACACGCAGAGAGCCCTTCAAGGCGGAAATAACGTTGAAGAATTTTATGGATTTCGGCTTAACCCCATGCTCGGTGATATATCTTACAACGGTAACCAGACTTCCGCCCGTCGCATTCATTGGATCCGCAAAAATCAAATCCTTGCCGTCCAATTCCTCCAGATTAAAAAATGATCTGTCCAAATCAAGGATATATTCCATATCATCTTCTTTTTTTGAATCATCCCTCTTTATTTTAAAAAGGGCGAAAGGAGTTACATATCCATGTGAGGAATATTCCTCCACTTCCTTTGACATAATCATTGAAGGAAGAAGGGCACCCCGGAGCATGACGCACATTACGGAATTCTCGATTTTATAATCAATATCAGGAATTTTGTGGACCGCATAATTCTGCACAGGAAAGGTTACGGGGGTTTTCACCACAAGATAATTCTTATTTTCAGAATGGTTCTGGTTAAATGCGAGCCTGAAAAGCATTTCGTAGGCACGCTGGATGTAATAAACAAATTCCCTGTGGCCGGTGCGTATATCACGCAGTTTCGCTATGACCCGGCTGGCCTCGGCATGGGATTCTTCCTCGGTCTCAAAGGAATAAACTTTGATGGACGGCGACTCCTGGCAAATATCCTGCATGATATGCCCCATCTCGTTGTAAATGTCTATGACCTTCTTCTCTTCATTTGCAAGGGAAGTTGAAAACCCGCCCGCTGAAATAACTTTGAAAGAATCCATCGCGCGCTCATACAATGCATCCATCTTTTCCAGATAAGCCGTATCTTTTTCCGTTAAAAACCCGTCAAGAGCGGACGCACCCACAACAACCTTTCCCATATCATCCTCCGTACTCAAAAAAAAACCGCCCCGGAAGGACGGCCTTGCGAATATAAAATATCAGAACCAAAAACGAATACCATAATTGAACGGAATAATGAAATCAGGATGAATTCCATTCCCTATGCCGATACCCAATCCAGGCGCAAGCTGGACATACACTTCAAACATATTGTCAGCAAAAAACATATTAAGTCCAACAGGAACCCTTACTCCACCGAAAAATCCCGCATCCATATGTTCATCGCTGTCTGTATAAATTTGCGCAAAAAGTCCCGCGCCGATATACCAATTGAGAGGCCCGACCAGATTGTCATTCAAAACCCAATAATCCGCCGTAACACCGACAGCCAGGGGACTGAAACTGGGTATACCGACCGTAAAAATAAGAGGCACGGAATCAAGCTTGAATGTAATGTCTATACCTGTCTTGCCCCCTGCGGCCACATCCGTACCACCCTGAATACCTATCCCTGTGGCAAAAATACCCGAACCGGCCACAAACAGCATAATAAAACCAATGAAAATTCTTTTAAGCATAAAAATTCCTGTCCTTTTACTCTAACCTATAAACCCATTTAAAACAAGAGCAATAACAAAACCTAAAAATCCTCCGTAAAAACCGGGGCGTTCCGGCCGGCAGTGAAATCCAGAATCTCCTCCGAGAATTTTCCGGAAAAATCCGCGGGGATGTACCCTTCTATTACGGCGGAGGAACCGAAATTTTGTGAAATTATTTCAACACCGGCATTATCAGCATACCGTTTGAACCACCCGAAAGCATCATAGGGCAGTTCAAGGCTGAATTTCAGACGGGGAACAAGCTCGCAGGTTTCGGAGACCGACAAAACAGCTTTGGCCGCGTTACTGTAAGCTTTTACAAGACCGCCTGTCCCAAGAAGAGTACCGCCGAACCAGCGTGTAACGGTTATTATACAGCCGGTAATCCCGCTACCTTTCAGAACCTCAAGGACAGGCCTCCCCGCTGTCCCGGACGGTTCCCCGTCATCGGAACAGCCGCATACACCGCCGTCAGAACCGGTGACAAAAGCATGAACCACATGGGTGGAATCAGCATATTTTTCCTTGCGGGACTTCAGGAAATCCCGGGCATCTTTTTGTGACTCTACGGGGAAAGCTTCAGCCAAAAACCTGGATTTTTTCACCTCGGTTTCAACCGAGGCAGGTGATTTTAAATACAACATATAAAGTAAAATAGCGGGAAAAAAATCCCGCTATTCCATAGGAATTCCCGCACCCTGAAAGATGCGGAAATTATGTTTCGTCAAATAAAACTTACTGCAAACTTATTTTGCGATAACGCGGGCCATTTCCAGAACTTTGTTTGAATAACCCCATTCGTTGTCATACCAGGCGCAGACTTTTACGAATGTAGAGTCAAGCTGGATACCGGCTTTTGCATCAAAGATGGAAGTGCGCGCATCGTTGCGGAAGTCTGTGGAAACAACAGCATCCTCTGTGTAACCGAGAATACCTTTCAGCTCGCCTTCGGAAGCTTTCTTCATCGCGGCGCAGATTTCATCGTAGGTGCATTCCTTGTTCAATTCGCAGGTCAAGTCCACGAAAGAAACGTCTGAAGTGGGAACACGTACAGACATACCTGTCAGCTTGCCGTTCAGCTCAGGAAGAACCTTGCCGACAGCTTTTGCGGCACCGGTTGAAGACGGAATCATGTTTTCAAGAATACCGCGGCCACCCCTCCAGTCTTTCTTTGAAGGACCGTCAACGGTTTTCTGTGTGGCTGTAGCGGCGTGGATTGTGGTCATAAGACCGCGCTTGATTCCGAAAGTATCATTCAGGACTTTGGAAATAGGCGCCAGACAGTTTGTGGTGCAGGAAGCATTGGAAATAATGTCCTGACCGCTGTAGGATTTATCGTTTACACCGTACACGAACATCGGTGTTGAATCCTTTGAAGGAGCTGACATAATGACTTTTTTCGCTCCGGCTGTAATGTGGGCACGGGCAAGTTCATCTGTCAGGAAGAAACCGGTTGACTCGACTACAACGTCCGCAGCGACTTCATTCCATTTCAGGTTCGCAGGATCTTTTTCAGCAGTAAGACGGATTTTGTTTCCGTTAACAATCATATAATTTCCGTCAACTTTTACGTCACCGGTAAAGGGACCGTGAACAGAATCATATTTCAGCATGTATGCGAGATAGTCAGGATCCAGCAAATCGTTGATACCAACGATCTGAATGTCCTTGCTGAAATTTTCCACGGCAGCGCGGAAAACCATACGACCGATGCGGCCGAACCCGTTAATTCCTACTTTAATCATGGTAACACTCCTAGGACAAAAAATTTTTTGTCGATAATCTATGCGTATACTTTACGCATTTGAAGCCCAGCTGTCAATATTCACTAAATATTCAATTTAGACAAATCATAGTAGTCGAGGATTCCGGAACGCCACTCGGGGCGGGTGTTTCTGTCCTCCCATTCTATAAGCCGGACAATTTTGAATTTTCTTGTGTCCAGAGGATTTTCAAAGGCTATGACGGCGAAATTACCGTGCCCTATATAAACAATCTTTTCATTCTCGGAATGCGGCTCTGTTTCCTCAAGATGATTCAAAACGCAGTCAAAATGGACAGGCTCCCCGGTGCTCTTATCCGCGATGGCTCCGGTGATATCTTTTATAACTTCACCGCACCTGGGACACACAAGAGAAGCGAACTTTGAAATCTGGGAAACATTCGGCAAATCGTTCTGCCCCCTGGAAGACCCTGAATTATGCTGGTATTTGGAGGCTCTGTTATCATGCTGTGACCTGGAAGACTGATAGCGCCTGCCGTCCCTTCCGTGATCCTGTCCCCTGGGCTGGCCGCGTCTCTTATCCCTGTCATATTTTTTCCGATTATCACTCCGGCTGTATTCTCCCATTTTTTCTCCTTCCTGAAGCTACATTATCCTTCCGCGGCTATTCTGTAAAGGCGTTCCGCAGATGCACTGTTCTCTCCCGTGCGGACCGGAGGGAGGAACCCTTTCCGGGATTGAATCCGGTGAAAACCACATCAAACCTGATTAAATTCCCGGCATATTCAGGATTTTCACTGACAAAGCATTCCGCAAGCCTTATCATTCTCCGGCGTTTCACAGGATTTATAACATATTCCAAATCATCCTGCCAACCGCAGGGCCAGGTTTTCACTTCCACAAATACAAGGGTGTCACCGTCAACGCCGATTATATCTATTTCCCCGGCACGCCGCCGCCAGTTGCGGGCTACCAGCCTCCATCCTTCCGAAACAAGCTTTTCCGCGACAAAATCCTCCCCGGCCTTCCCGGTGTCTTTACGGTAAAAGTCCCCCAAGACGGCGGTCCTCACTTAACGCCGGGCGCCTTCCGGGACTCGGAGGGATTGACAGCCCTTACGATAAAAAGATTCCTGTTTGTCTTCAAATCTATTATATCGCCTTTGTTATCGGGGAAAACCTGTCCGAATTCATCGATAAGCACTTTTATCTTCGGGCGGAGGGGTGTCTGGGGGCAGGCTTCAATTACACGGGCTATCACAGAATTATTCATCAGCACAATTGAACCGATCGGATAAATACCCATGTTTTGAATCATAGCCTTTACAATATCAGGATCAAACCGCCGCGCATTATCCGCCACCAGATTTTTCATCGCATCATAGCCCAACATACTGTTCCTGTAAGACCTGGGCGAAACCATGGCCTCAAAGGCGTCTGCGGCGGACACAATTCTGGAGGCGGTGTCAATCTGCCTGCCGGAAATTCCAGACGGATAACCTTTCCCGTCCCAGCGTTCATGATGGCGGGCGGCTATATGCCCCACTTCCTCAGGATAAAACAGGTTGTCAACAATGATTTTATATCCGTAAACGGTGTGGGATTGAATCAGGGTTGTTTCGTCCTCGGAAAGCCTGCCTTCCTTATTCAAAATTGAATCATTGATTCTCAGCATCCCGACATCATGCAGAAGTGCTCCGGTTATAATCCGGGTAAGGTGGACATCCGGAATCCGGAAACTGTCCGCTATTATCATCGAAATAATCGCGGAATTTACGCCGTTTTTTGCCAGGTCCTTCCCGGTCACGGAGCCGCCCAATATGAAACCGACCATGGAGACCCGCTCGGTTTTCACCAGATTGAATAAATCATTCACAATGCCATCGACAGCATGCGCCTTTATCTCCTGCCGGTTTTTTATCATCGCAAAAACAACGTCAAGTTTATTTATGAGTCCTTCGTAGGCAGTGTAAAGGGCGGATTTTTTCAATACTTCAGGAAGTTTGGTGATTTGTTCTCCGGAAAGAGGATTGTGCTCTTCAATTCCGGAACGTTTATTATTGTAGCCCTCGGAAACCTCAAAGGTGTCATCAACAAGTTCCTCGAGTTCTTCCGGCTCGGGCAATTCCTCGCCATCCTTCACTTCCGAACCCGCAGTCAATACATAAGGAATATCCCACCGTTCCAAGGCGTCCAATTCCCTTTTGTGAATCGGAATCCCCTCGTTGACGAGCATATATACGCCGTCGTCAAAAAAGACAGGGGCAGAGAAACGCATATTTTCTTTAAGGGCGGATCTTTCTATTTTCCTCAGCATTGAAAATCCCCTTTATACTTTTATATATACGTACACTCAATATTAACATATTTATACGGTTTTTAGAACACTAAAATAACTTTTCTTGTTCAGCGCGTTCCAGAAAGGAAAAAATCACGGCTACAGCCCGGTACGTCTGTTCCGGAATATACGCCCCCACAGGGCTGCCCGCCAAAACACCCGCAAGAAAAGCGTCCTCCACCACGGGGATTTTGTTTTCCGCAGCCGTCTCCACAATGCGTTCCGCAATCCGCCCCCTGCCGGATGCAATCACCTGGGGAGCAGGCATTCCGGGCATATACGAGAGGGCGGAGGCGGTCCTGGATTTCAGAGGGGATTTTCCACGGGAATCCATTTCTTCTGAAACATTTTTGATTTCCTGCTCCATAAATCCCTGCCTTTAAACTTCGATATCCACAGTGCCTACAGCGGGAGGATTTTCATCAAGTCCGTAAACAACATCCATATTTATACCCGCATCCTCCATCATCCGCTTCAGTCCGGCGGTGATTTTTCTCAAATTGAAAGGAGCCGGTTCCGGATAAAACTCAAACCGGCAGGAGTCTTCCGTAAGGATAAAATCAGCGGAGGAATTCCCGTCCACGAATGTCAGCCGGCTTTCCTTTGTCCTGCAGGCAATCCTGTCAAAAAGAACGCGCAGAGAACCGGAACAGGTTTTGCCGGCGATTTCCCGCTGATAGGGGTAAATATACCAAAGCACATCCCCCTCATAATCTCCCGAAACAAACCTGTCCTGGAATTCTCCGCCGCCGTCTTTTCCCCCGGAACCGGCGTCCGGATTCCCTGAATCAGGATTTCCCTGTCCCTGAAGGTTCCGGTCACTTTCCATGTCCGGTTCAGGAGGAATGATGCTCCTGCCTTCAAGAACATCCAGGGCCGCCATGACATTCTCTTCCGTAAGGGGAAGCCCTTTCTGGGCAAGAAGAGAGGCGGCTTCACATGCCCGGATTTCTTTTCCGGGAAAATTCCCGGCAAGAGAGATGATTTTTTTTATTTCATCAGGATTCAACCGTCTTCCGGAAACATAAAAAAAAGCGGCGGTAAAAACCGCGGAAGGATTCTCAGGTATTCCGTTGGAGGCTAAAAAAGAAAATATCGAAAAATTCTGCTGAATGGAACCGGGCAGGATTTTGATGTATATTTTTCCGTCTTTGAAGGAAACCGTTCCCTTCAATACGGAACCGGCGTGAACAGACAAATTCCCCGGCATTTCCGTCCTGGCAGTTATGTCCGCTCCGGCAAGCTGGACACGCAGCGTTCCGTCAGGATTGACGGAACGCACATACATGGAAACAGTCTGCCCGTTTTTCAAAAGCCGGGTATATCCGGCGGTATCGGAAAGCTTGAAGGAAACGGGCTGAAAAGAATTACTCAGACGGCTTTGCTTCCTTGCGGGAAATCAGCGTCTTTATCTTGGCGGCCTTTCCGATTTTCTGGCGGATGTAATAAAGCTTCGCGCGGCGGACTTTTCCGGGACGGACAAGCTCCACATTAGCGATACGGGGCGAATGAAGCGGGAAAACCCTTTCCACGCCTACACCGTATGAATTTTTGCGGACGGTAAAGGTTTTTCCAACTCCGGAATTCTTGAAGCAAATAACGAGACCCTCATAAACCTGGATACGCTCTGTTTTACCTTCAACAATCTTAAAATGAACCTTTACGGTATCCCCCACATTGAATGAAGGGATGTCGGCTTTTTTCTGTCCTTCTTCAATCGTCTTAATTAAATCCATTTTTCATCTCCTCTATTAAAGCCACCGTCTCTTCCCGGTAGACACCGTTTTTCAACGATTCTTCCACAAGATCCGGCCTGACCCGCAGCGTCTTCTCGACACGTTTCCGTAAACGCCACTGCCGTATTTTTTCATGGTGCCCCGAAAGAAGCACCTCCGGAACTTTCACGCCCCGGAATATTTCAGGTCTCGTGTACTGGGGATATTCCAGCAACCCGTCCGAAAAGCTTTCCTCCTCAAGCGATTCGCTGGAAATAACGCCCGGTATAAGACGGTACACCGCATCGATGATGACAGCCGCGGCAAGCTCCCCCGATGAAGCGACATAATCCCCTATGGAGATTTCATCATCAACATAAAGGTCTATTATCCGCTGATCGATACCCTCGTAACGTCCGCAGACAAAAACAAGCTCCTCTTCCCTCGAAAGCTCATAAGCGTACCTTTGGGAAAAAGGCTTCCCCGAAGGTGTGGGGAAAACGACCCGTTTTTTCCGCCGGGGAATCCCGGGGGCGGCGTCCGCATCCGTTTTTTTCGGCACGACACCGGCAGCCTCAAGAGCCGCGGACAGGGGTTCCGGCAGCATAAGCATACCGGCGCCTCCGCCGTAGGTTGAGTCATCGCAGGATTTATGCCTGTCAAAGGCAAAATCCCGGATATTTATCAGAGTACAGTCGATAAGCCCCCTCTCAACAGCCTTGGCCATTATTGAATTCTCAAAAAAAGCCCTTGGTATTTCAGGGAACAAGGTAAGCACATGGATTTTCATAATCACTCCAGAATCCAGCGGTGCAGCAACCGGACGGTCCTGCCTCCCAAATCGATGTCGCCGATAAACGCATCTTTAAAGGGAACAAGACAGGTACGGCCTTCGGGGAGTTCAACTTCGAGCAAGTCTCCTCCTCCGCCTTCTGTAACTCCGACGATTCTGCCTGCGGGAGAACCGTCATACACAAGAACACACTGACAAAGATCACCGACATAGAACTCGCCCTCATTCAGGGGGCAAGCCTTGTCTCTGGGAACAAGAACCTCCGCACCGGTCAAACGCCTGGCATCTTCAGGATTGTTTATTCCCGCAAATTTCAACAGAAAAGATGACGGAGACCCGCCGGTCTTTTCAATACTGTATTCAAAAACCTCGCTGTTATCCCTGTTAAACCTCAAAAACACGGACGAAAGAACCTCAATGTGGGCGACTTCGCCGGAAGTACTTTCAACCTTTACAAAACCATTCAAACCATGCGGGGAACGGATAACAGCGGTGACCAATTCATCACCGGAAAGACAGGCTTTTTTCCCTGCGCCCAACATAACGGAATCAGTCCAGGATTTCCAGAAAAACCCTCTTTCCGGTTTTACCGGCAGAAGCGGCAATTACCGTGCGCATAGCCTTCGCTATACGGCCGTACTTACCTATAACCTTCCCGATATCGCCGGATGCGACTTTCAGTTCGAGAACAACACCGCGGTCGTCCTCTACCTCCTGAACGGAAACAGCGACAGGATCATCGACGAGGGACTTAGCTATGTATTCAACCAATTCCTTTTCCACTGGCACACCCGCTTACAGTGAAAAATTTTTGTGGTTAAGTATACGCCTTACAGTATCAGAAGGCTGGGCTCCTTTATCAAGCCAATAACGTACCTTGTCCGCGTCAAAAGCAATCTGCCTTTCTTCCGCTTCAACGGGATGATAAATGCCGAGCTCTTCGATAGCACGGCCGTCACGCGGTTCCCTTGAATCCTGAACAACAATGCGGTAATAAGGGCGCTTTTTACTGCCGAACTTTTTCAGTCTGATTTTTACACTCACTGCAAATTCCTCCAAAGATATACAGACGGGCATTGTAATTGAAAAGACAAAATAGGTCAATATTCAGGAACATCTTCTATAATTTTTAACTTGCCTTGCCTCTTTTTTTTATGTATACTCCTTTTGTCGGTTTCACCGGTATTTTAACAGGAGGCGGAATATGGATACAGACCCTGGCAGTAGTAGATGCCGCAAAAACACCTCAGATTCTGTAAGCCTTCCTGAATACGGGTGTCAGGCTGCCGGCCGGCGGTGACTGCGTGTAACAGGCTTTCCCGCACGGTACCCAACCTCAGCGTTTTCCGGAAGACTTCTATTTGCAATGATGAACACTTGTGAAAGGGAAACGCTATGATTAAAATCTGGAAGCAGGAAAACAAGAAACTAGTTCCAGCGGAGGAAACAGACGACCTGCAGGGGCCCGTTTGGGTTGACGCAAGGAATGTCACCCGCGAAGACATCAGGATACTTGAAAACAAATATAAAATACAGACTGAGACAATCGTTGATATTCTGGACCAGGATGAGCTTTCACGTCTGGACTGGGAAGACGATTACACTGTAATAATCGTAAGGCTTCCCATTTTCATCGCTGAAAACGACATAAGCTATTTCACCATACCCATGGGCATTATCCTGTATCCGAATATGGTTATAACAATATGCTGGGCCGACTGTGAGGTTCTGCACGATATGGCGGCCAACAGGGTGAGGAATCTTTCACTGAACGACCTTCCGGCGTTCGTCCTGCAGGTGCTGGCCAGAGCCGACCTGATTTTTTTAAGGTATCTGAAAGCCATAAACAGAAGCTCCAATTCAATACAGCTGGCGCTCCAGAAATCCGTCAGGAACCTGGAGCTCATACAGCTGCTCAACCTGGAGAAATCCCTGGTTTATTTCACAACCTCACTGAAAAGCAACCAGCTCCTTTTTGAGAAACTGATGAAAACAAAGCTCATCCAGCTTGATGAAGAGGACAGGGACTGGCTGGAAGACGTCGCCATAGACAACAAACAGGCCATAGAAATGGCGGACATTTACACCAACATCATGTCAGGAACAATGGATGCATTCGCTTCGGTTATCTCAAACAATTTGAGCATTGTCATGAAAAAGCTGACCGTCATTTCTCTTGTCCTCATGATTCCGACAATGATAACCAGCTTTTTCGGAATGAACATCCCCCTGCCAATGGAAAACTGGGAGGGAAACATATCACTGATTGTCATTGTCATGGCATGCGTAATATCGTCTTTGGCGGCTTCCATTTTGCTGCGGGACAAAAAGCACAAGGAAAAATCCGAGAGAAAACGTAAAATCGCGGACAGACGCAGGAAACAGGCGGATTTTTCCTCAGCGAAGATGAAGCATTAAAAGCATTATATCGGACTGTCTTATACCTGAAATACGGGAAGCCTGCCCGAGAGTGGAGGGACGGACGTTTTTCAGTTTAGACCTGGACTCGGAGGAAAGCCCCGGCATCGAATCGTAATCGATTGCCGCGGGGATTTTCACGCCGTCCATCTTCCTGAGTTTTTCCACGTGCCTGTCCTGCGAACGTATATAATGCTCATAGCGGATTTCAAGGACGGCGGCTTCCATAATTTCCCTGGGATATCGGTTCAACTCCGGAACAAGGCGCTCTATTTCTCCGGCGGGCACGAGCGGATCCCGGAGCGCGTCGGCACAGGATTTTCCGCAGTGTTTACGCAGAGGGGAATCTTCCGCAATCCCGGACTCTCCGGCGGAGGAAGAACCGGGAATACGGACTGAATAAAGCATGGAGGAAACCTCCTCCCGTGCCTTCAGTTTTTCCCGGAGGCGGGCGGCGGCGGCGGGCTTCTGAAGACCGACCGCCAGAGCTTTTTCGGTCAGGCGCTCGTCAGCCGTGTCATGCCGCAGACGAAGCCGGTATTCAGCCCTGGCGGTGAACATCCTGTAAGGCTCCTTTGTCCCCAGAGTGACCAAATCGTCTATCAGAACGCCTATATAGGCATCGGAGCGGCCGAGAACAAACGGCTCATAAACCGGCACGCCGGAGGAATCCTTCCTGCCTTCCAGCGCGGCCCTGGCGTAAAGGGCAGCGTTTATTCCGGCTATCAGGCCCTGTCCGCCCGCTTCCTCGTACCCGGAGGTGCCGTTAATTTGTCCGGCGGTAAAAAGTCCGCGGATACGCTTCACTTCCAGCGCTGAAGTAAGCTGTGTGGGATCAATATAGTCGTATTCCACCGCGTAACCGGGGCGGGAAACCTCTGCGTCTTTCAGTCCGGGGATTGTACGCATAAAAGAATCCTGCACTTCCTCGGGAAGAGAGGAGGAAAGGCCGTTTATGTACATTTCCTCCGTGTCCATTCCCTCCGGCTCGATGAAAAGCTGGTGCCGCTCGCGGGAAGCGAAACGCATAACCTTGTCTTCGATTGATGGGCAATACCGGGGGCCAACCCCTTTGATTCGCCCGGAAAAGAGGGGGGAGCGGTTTATGTTTTCACGGATTATTTTATGGGTTTCTTCGTTTGTGTATGTTATCCAGCAGGAAACGGATGGCCTGTCGATTTTCCTGTCTTCAAAAGAAAAAGACACGGGCTCCGTGTCTCCCGGTTGTTCTTCCATCAGGGAGAAATCAATGGAACCGCGTAAAATCCTCGGCGGTGTGCCGGTTTTCAGCCGTCCAACGGAAAGCCCGAGGCGCCTGAGGGAAGAGCCCAGCCCGACAGCGGCCTGCTCCCCCAGCCTGCCGGCGGCGGCTTCGTATTCGCCGATGAAAACCTTTCCTTCCATAAAGGTTCCCGTGGTCAGTACAACCGAATCCGCATAGATTCTGCGGCCCCGCGCGGTTATCACAGCCCGGAACAAGCCGGAATCAACGTAACCGTTTTCATCGGCGCCGGAAACCTCGAAGTCCACAACAGTGTCCTGGTATATGCAGAGATTTTTTTCAAGCTCAAGAGTATGCTTTGCAAGCATGGAATAACGGAATTTATCGGCCTGTATCCGGGGAGCCTGTACTGCAGGCCCTCTGCTCCGGTTCAGCAGCCTGTATTGAATCATCGAGGCGTCAGCCAGTCTGGCCATTTCCCCGCCCAGAGCGTCTATTTCCCTGACTATATTCCCCTTGGAAACCCCGCCGATGGACGGATTGCAGGACATTTTCCCGATAGTATCCAGACTCTGGGTTATCAGCATTGTAGAAAGCCCCATACGGGCGCAGGCGAGGGCGGCTTCTATACCGGCGTGCCCTCCTCCGACTACAATCACATTGAAATCTGAAAATCTAAATCCCATTTCTTTACTATAATGAAATCCTTCTTCCTTGTACACGCTATGTACAGAAAAAGCACATTGGTTTATATTCAGAAGAAAAGGAAAACTCATCCTGCAGGTTGCGGCAATGAAAAAAACTGAATCCAAAATTGAAATTCCCGTCCTCATCCTTTTATGCATAGCGGGTTTATGTGTTATAATAATCATCGCAGGAACAATTTTTGCGCTGGCAGGTAAAATAGGAGCCGGGGAAACGGCCGCAGGCACGCCGGTTCCCGGATACGAGGAGGACAGGGCTTTCCTCGACACGGGAAGACTGAGGATAGAGCTGGAATCGGATGACGGAACAACCTCCGTCCTTGTCGTGAAGGCGGCGCTTCCCTACCGGAAAACGGATTCAGCGTTCCGTGAAGAACTGGTAAAAAACCTTCCGGAAATCAAATCCATAATAACCGGCGTTTTTTCCTCCATGGATTCCGGCGAAATACAGGACAAGGGTGAAAAAGCTTTGAAGCAGGAAGTCATAGATAAAATCAACGGTATTTTGGTTTTAGGGGAATTGGAAGAAATTTATTTCGAAGAGTTCATCTTTTTCGATTAGGAGGCATTATGTTACAGACAGTCACGCCGGCGGCCCAAATTATTATCGCAGTGATTCCGATAGTCGGAATAGTCATGGGGGCTGTCGTGATTTTCTTTTATTTATTGTGGCACCACAAACAGATAATGAAACAGCTTGAAACAGGCGTATACCGCCGGACGAATTTTTCGATACCGGTTTTCTGCCTCCTCGCCGGCGCGCTGATGACAGGGGTGGGGATTGTGCTTTCCCTGCTTTTTTTATGCGTAGACGGACTGAGCTACCCGCTTTTAGGAGGACTTATCCCATTTTCCATCGGCATAAGCCTGCTGTTTGTCTACACAAAACTGAATCCGTCAAAACGACATGATTCTTCCGCTGACTGAAGAACAGAGCGCCAGTCTCAAGGAGGACGAAAAGCTCTGCAAAAAAATAATTGACGGTGACACAAACTCTTTTTCAATACTGGCCGAAAAATACCGGAAGCGTATTTTTTCCCTGGGAATGGGTTTTTTCAAAAACACCGAAGATGCGGAAGATTTCCTGCAGGAAGTCCTGGTTAAGATTTATCTCTCACTGAAAAAATTCAGGGGGGAAGCAAGATTCTCAACATGGCTTACCAGAATAGCCTATAACACCGCCATAAATTCCATTAAAAGACGTAAAAGCTACGTATCCCTGGCTGAAATATCCGAAAGGGGTCTCAATCCGGAGGAAAATAAAAACCCGGATTTTTTCACCGGAACCGTAAATACGGAAACGCCGGAAGACGCGGCTGTGAAAAAGGCCACGATTTCAGCCATAAGGGAGGCTGTCCGCAACCTGCCGGAAGCATACAGAATATGCATTGACTTTTTCTTTTTTTACGGTATGTCTTACAAAGAAATATCAGAAACAGCGGGGATTCCGTTGAATACAATCCGGTCGCATATTTTCAGGGCAAAAAAAATATTACGCAGATATCTGGATGAGACGGATACAGGAGAATACAATGACTGAAAAACCCAATAAAAATAAATGTGAAAAATATTTCGACAAATTCCTTTCCCTCGATAAAAATGAAATAATTCCTCTTTCAGTTTCGATACACCTTCTTCTGTGCGCAAAATGCAGGACCGCGGTCAGAAGCATGAGTATTGCGGAAGACCTTCTGCAGCAGGATATGAATGAAGCCGCCGGAAACAAAAGCACAGGTGTTCCGCGGAAAACAGACAAGAAAAAAAATTCCTTTCCGGCCGCGGAAAGCAGGGATCCTGTTGTGGCGGCGGCCTTGTCGCAGATAGCTGACGCAGGGTTGACTTATCCCATAGAACCGGTAACAGGCAGGGTTTCGCTGGAAAAATGGACAGTCGGAGGAATCATTCTTATTTTGTGCCTGACGTTTTTTCCCTTCACAGCCCTTGGAGAATGGGGGGAAAAGGTTCTGGGTGAAGGATTTTCAATTTCTTTCTATGTTTTGACAGGAATATCAATCGCAGTTTACATAAGTCTTTTTATAGGGTCAAACATAGATTTTTTTGTAAAAAAAATCAGACGCATTAAAAAACTGAAGAGAAAAACCAGAACAAAGTGAAACCGCTTATTTTAATTTCACAATCTTAATTCCACAACCTGGAAGGATTTGTGGAAGACCTGTTTTTATAAACAGTAAAATGAAGATGCGGGCCGGTACTCTGTCCTGTACTGCCGACAAGCCCTATTTTCGTATTGGTAGTGACATATTTTCCGCTGGAAGTAAGGATTTTACTCATATGGGCGTACATTGTCTGGTATCCGGAATGATGCCGCACCGTGACATAATTGCCGTAAGTCGGGCTGAATCCGGTTGCCACGACAGTGCCGTCCATAGCGGCATAAATAGGGGTTCCGGAAGCACACGCCATATCTATCCCGTTGTGGAAAGTACGGTTGCCGGTGAAAGGGTTGTCCCTCCATCCGTATCTGGAAGAAATGTAGTATCCGCCCCGGAGCGGCTTTCTGAACAAATCACCGTTAATTTCCTGCAGTGTCACCCAGTCCAGACGAGCGTCCGGAAGAAAAAGCTGTACGCCCGCTTCAATTTTGTTATCGGAAATATTATTGACGATGGCGATTTTTTCAAGGGAGATGCTGTATTTATCAGCTATTGATGACGGGGTATCGTTTTCTTTTGTCGTATAAAGAATTCCGTCAATCGTGGGGATTTTCAGTATCTGCCCGACCTGAAGCGAACGGGTGTTTCTCAGTTTATTCAAACTGATAACGGCATCCTGGCTCACGCCGAAACTTTCCGCTATTTTACCGACGATATCACCCTGTTGAACCGTATAAAGAACATAGTAGAGTTCCGGGATAATTTCAGGCTTTTCCAAAAGCGCGTCAACCTGATCCACGGAAAGAGCGGTGTCCACACCACCTTTTCCGTCGTATCCGGGAGGGGGATTTTCTGAAGAGGAAACCACGGGTTTATTTGAATCTCCGGCGGAACAGGAAAATATCAAGCATATAAAACAAAAAAAAGCGCCGAACAACGCGAATTTTTGAGGGGAAAAAGGGGCTTTCATATTTACACCATTATACCAAATAAAACACATTATGCCACTATTTTCGGCAGAAAATTAAGGGGATTTTAAAAATTCAATGTAATTTTTTTTATTTATTAAAATCCAGCCCGACAAGATATGTCTCGAAACTTTCCCGCCGGCAGGCTTCAGGCTTGAAGGCTCTTGCGGAGGAAAAGAACGCCTTCATTTTAGACAGCACATTGCGCTCCCCTCCCCCCTGGAAAATTTTAACAGCGAAGTTCCCGCCTTTTTCCAGCATTTCCTCCGCATATGAAAGGGCGAGCTCCGCCAAAGCTTCGCTTCTAAGGGCATCCACGGTACGGCTTCCCGTGGTTGCCGGCGCAGCGTCACAAATCACAAGGGAATAAGGCCCCCTGCTTTTTACCTCACCGCGTATTCCCGGAGAATAAAGGTCGCCCTGCAAAAAGCAGAGTTTTTCAGAACTCACGGAGGCGGAAAGGGGCGACAAATCAACGGAGACAACCCTGCCGGATTTACCGCAGCGTTCCAGGGCATACATGGTCCAGCTTCCAGGGGCGGCCCCCAAATCCAGCACGGACAAACCGTCCCTGAAAAGGGAAAATTTTCTGTCCATTTCCTCCAGCTTCCATACGGAACGGGCGGGATATCCTTTTTCAAAGGCTTTTTTGCTCCAAAAATCAGGTTTTTTATAGCTATTTGACGGCACAGACTTCTCCGAATATAAAACGTGCGGTATAATTATAATGATGACTATAGAATATAAACGCAGACTTGAAAAGATTGAAAACGTCCTCCAGGCCGCCCTGCCGGAAAATCCGGACAAAACATGGACAAAGGGAGTTTTTTCGGTGCTCCCGGAGGGAACGGATACGGAACACATAAAACAGCTTCTCACGCCATGCCGGGACCTGCTTCTCCGCGGCGGGAAGCGGTGGCGCCCCCTGCTGCTGGTGCTGTCCTGCGAAACGGCGGGATCGGATCCGGAGACAGCCTATCCGCTCGTGCCCGCGGTGGAATTCACCCACACCGCAAGTTTAATCCACGACGATATTGAAGACAAGGCTGAAGACCGGCGCGGAGGCAGGTGCATACATCTTCTGTACGGGGAGGACACCGCAATCAACGCCGCATCATGGCTTTATTTCCACGCCCAAAGCTGCATCGCCGGCTATGAGGCCGCGCCTGGACTGAAGCTCCGGCTGTTTTCAATCCTTAACAGGGAGCTGCGCCGCCTTCATCTGGGTCAGGCCATGGACATCATGTGGCACAGGAACCATGACTTCATACCGTCAAGGAAACAATACGAGGCGATGGTCAGGTTAAAAACAGGAACCCTCGCAAGTCTGGCGGCGGGAATCGGAATGGCGGCCGGCGGCGCGGAAGAAGACGATGTTTCCTCCATGGGGAAAATCGCGGCGGACATCGGGGCGGCTTTCCAGATTCTGGACGATGTGAAAAACCTTACGGAAGGTAATCCGGGAAAAAACCGGGGGGATGACATCGTGGAAGGGAAAAAGAGCCTTCCCGTCGTTATACACGAAGAACGCGGGGGCAAAAACCTGCGCCCCCTTTTTGAAAAAGCGGGGAAAGAAGGTATAACTTCTCCGGCGGTGGAAGAAGCGATTTCACTTCTTGAGGAATCAGGAGCCGTACAACAGGCTTCGGAATACGGAAAGACTCTGGCGGAAACCTGCATCAAGACTATCCGCAGCCGCTGGAACGGGAATCCTGCGGCGGAGTTAACCGCGGGTCTTTTTGAATCCATGCTTCTCGGATGATCTTAAAAACAGGAGAAAACTATGCTTAACCATTCAGATTCCCCCGCATTCCTCAATACAAACGCCATAATACTGGCGTCGGAAGGGAAACACAAAGAAGCCATCTCATGTTTTTTCCAGGGACTGAGGCTTGATCCTGAAAACCCCACCCTATGGTACAATCTGGCCCTAAGTTACAGGGCTATCGGGGAACTGTCAAAAGCCAAGGAAGCCCTGATAAATTCAATTGAATTTGACTCTTCCGATCCGGATGCCCTGGATTCCATGGGGGTAATCCTGCACGAAATAGGAGAGGATTTGTCAGCTGAATTCTGTTTTAAGAAAGCCGTCGGAATCAATCCTGACAACGGACGCATATGGAATAACCTGGGGGTTCTGTACTTCGACCGGAAAAACTATAAAGAGGCCGCGAGATCTTTTGAAACAGCCGTTTCACTGCTGGAGGAAGATGACGCCGGGGATACATTGATAAACCTCCGGGACACCTACAATGAATTGGGTGAAACCGAAAAGGAAAACAAATGCGATATGCTGATCCGGAAACTGGGCATAAGTTAGGCCGCCATGAAATTCCTTTATATCGCTGAAATTGTCGGAAAGCCGGGAATTTGGAGCGTAAAAACAATGATGCCCTTTTTGAAAAAGGAATTCAACCCGGATTTCACCGTAATGAATGTGAACAGCGCCACCGGAGGAAACGGCATAGGGAAACAGCACGCGGGATACCTCCATAAACTCGGCGGT
Source organism: uncultured Treponema sp. (assembly GCA_949300145.1). Classification (GTDB taxonomy): domain Bacteria; phylum Spirochaetota; class Spirochaetia; order Treponematales; family Treponemataceae; genus Avitreponema. The sequence goes on from CASGDA010000001.1 coordinate 314,485, forward strand.
AATGTCCTGACCGCCGGTTCCTCGGTTTTCCTGAAAAAGGATTTATGCGCCAACATTGAAAAAACCCCTTATGTTATCAGGCCCGCTAATCTGGCGGAAACCTCCCCGGGGAAGGGTTTCATCATCAGGCACACCGGGAAAACATCCGGCGGCGGAGCCGGAGAAGCCGCCGTTATTTCCCTGGCAGGAACATTCGCCCCATCACGGCTACACGCAGAGAATCCCTTCGCCTGCTTTTCCAGAATTATCGGGGACATAAGAAAAAAAACGCCTTTTATTCTGGTGGACATCCATGCCCTGATGACGGCGGAAAAAAGGGCTTTTTTTTACCACGCGGAGGGAAAGGTTTCCGCGGTAATCGGCTCCGGCGGAAAGGTTCAAACAACCGACGGGGAAATCCTTCCCGGCGGGACCGCAGTAATCACCGACGCAGGAAGGACAGGCAGCCTTGTGTCTGTGGGAGGAAGCTCCCCCGCCCCCAAGATTTTTGAATATCTCACAGGCATACCCGACTGGACAAAAGACTGCTGGAAAAATCCAGCGGTTCAAGGGGTATGCGTGACGACGGACCGTGCGGGAAAAGCCGTGGATATACAGGCATTCACACGGAAACCGGAGGATTTTTCCTTTTCCCCCGGAATAACAGAGGAAGAAAAAGCCCCGGAACAGCCGGATGCCGGATACGGAATTGAATAATCCGAAAATAATCCAAATGTGAATGACCGGAAGGAAACCCATGAAAATAAAAGCTGTTATCCTGAAAATTGAAAACGGAACTGTCTGGCTTGCCCGTCTCAACGGAGGGGAGGATTCCTGCGGCGGATGTTCAGGCTGCACCGGTTGCGGTGGAAACATGTCCGGAGGCCGTGGCAAATGCTCTTTGAAAACAGGCCCCGCATTTCCGGCGGTGAATCCCGGCGGCTTGCCCCTCAAAGAGGGAATGATGGTGACCGCATCCTCTTCCGCCTTAAAAACAACCCTCCAATTCCTGACCGGAATTGCACTGCCAGTCACAGCCGCCGCGGCCGCTTATGTCCTGGCACCGGAGGGAAAAGCCGGAGGTGTAAAAATAGCGGCTATGCTGGCGGCATTCGCGGCAACCGCCGCAATTTCAGCGCTTGTCCCCGCAATAACCCGCGGAATTTCCCGCGGAAAGAAAACGGCGGAAACGATGGAAATAACGGAAATACTGTACCGGTAACCCTCTATGGATTTCAGCCGAATTCCATGGCGTACCGGTTGATTGCATCCGCCATGGCATCCAGAGAAACCTGCTCGTCAACGGCGCCCATATCCATGGCGGCCTTGGGCATCCCGTAAACGATACTGCTTTTCTCATCCTGGCCGAGGGTCCGGCTTCCGGCTTCATACAATGAGGCAAGCTCCGCGGCGCCGTCCCTTCCCATCCCCGTCATAATGATACCGAGGGCGTGATTACCGTATTCATTTTTGACGGATTCAAAAAGTATATCGGCGGAAGGACGGTGTCCGTTCCGCAGAGGCCCCTCGGAAATATGGGCGATAGCCGCAAGCGACCGCCTCTCAACAGTCAAATGTCTGTCGCCGGGAGCGATTAAAATACGGCCGGGTTTCAGCAAATCACCTTCACGGGCTTCCCGCACCTCCAGCCGGCATATCTTATTCAGGCTGTTCGCGAATTCCTCCGTAAAGCCGGGCGGCATATGCTGCACGACCACAATCGGCTGTTTTATCTCCGGATTAAGCCTCGGGAAAACAGTACGCAAAGCGTTCGGTCCGCCGGTGGAAATGCCTATGGCGATGATTTCGATTTTTCCCGGCTCCGCCAGACGGCGCAGTTTTCCGTGTGTTTCCAGACCCGCGGCAGGCTTGAAAGCGTCCGGGGAATCCCTGGAAGGCTCTTCCCGCTCCACACTCCTCTGGACAGGTGGAACAGCGCCCACATCAAAGGAAGGGATCCCGCATTTTTTAAGGAATTCCACCGGAACAGGCTTTGTTTTTCCGCTTTTTCTCAGGTTATGGTACCTTCCGCCGAAACCGATAAGCAGGGAAATCAAACGGTCGGATACGGCGTGCAAATTCGCGGATTCGGAGCCGGAAGGTTTCGTGACAAAATCGGAAGCGCCTTTTTCAAGGCATTCCATTGTAACGGCAGCCCCGCGCTTGGCGATACTGGAAAGAATTATGACGGGAATTTCAATCCCGGCCTTACGGCGGAATTCCAGGAATTCCAGGCCATTCATTTCGGGCATTTCAATGTCAAGGACTATTACGTCGGGCTCTTCAATGCACAGCCGCTGCAGGGCAAAACGTCCATTCATCACTCTGTCCATCACCCTCAAAGACGGCTCGCTTTCAACTATTTTTGAAATCAAGGAACGCATCAGAGCGGAATCATCAACAACAAGAACGGAAATTTTATCACTTGCATTCATTACTATCCCTGCCTTTTATACCGTCAGACATTTTTCTGGTAGAGGCAAGCCCAGTCTGTTTTCAAGAAAACGAACTTGGTGTCCATTCCGAAAAGAGATTCGGAATGTCCTATAAACAGGTAAGACTTCGGAGACATGGCACGCCAAAAACTGTCTATGACCGACTTTTGGGCCGCCTCATCGAAATAGATGAGAACATTGCGGCAAAACAATATATCCACGTTTGAAAGGTTGGACTCGTGGGAAAGATTATGATAGTCAAAACGTATCATATCCATCAGCTCTTTTTTCACCTGCCATCCACCGGGTTTTCTTTCAAAGAACCTGTCGAGGTAGGCGGCGGGAACACCGGTAATCCTGGAATCCTGGTAAAACCCGGCCTTTGCGACCATCAGACATTTAAGCGAGATATCGGAGGCAATGATTTCAGTCTGGAACGAAGGAGGAACCTTATCCTTCAAAACCATTGCCAGAGTATACGGCTCCTCCCCGGTGGAACAGCCTGCGCTCCAAACCTTGATTTTCCTGTCGCCGGAAGCGGTTTTACGCTTAATGATTTCAGGAAGGACATAATTCGTAAGGGCGTCAAAATGAGCCTGGTTCCTGAAAAAGCGGGTTAAGTTCGTCGTGACGGAATCCAGCATCGCCGTAAGCTCGTTTTTATCGGAAGAAACAAGCTTGAAATATTCATCTACAGAATTAAGTTGTTTGGTACGGAGAGTCTCACGAATGCGGCTTTCCAAAACAGAACGGTTCGTGTCGGAAAATGTTATTCCGCTTTCAGCATAAATAAGTTTCCGGAATTGTTCAAATTCAGCGTCCGTGAGAAAAACAGGCATAAAGACTCCTCTCAATACATATATTCTAATATGTATTTTAAAAAGAATAAATCGTCTTTGCCCCAGATGTCAATGAAAGTGAACAAAAATCTGACTTTTGACTAAATTTAAGAATACCTGTATAGTGGTTACCGTGAAAAGTTTGGTCTTTCCGCCTTTTAAAAAAGCTTTTTCCTTTGCCGCAGGATCCGCATTGTGCGTTTTTATGCTGACGGCCTGCAGTTTTGACTATACCGAAGGTTCCGGTGACTCGGTTCCGCCTGACATGACCTTTTCAAACACAAAGGCGGTCAGGTACAGCGACGGAAAAAAAACAATGGAAATACTTGCCGAAAAGCTGGAAATTTACAGCCCGGAAAAAGTATGGGCGGGGGAAAACATCTCATTCACGGAATACCCGGAAAACGGAGGGGACCCAAACTCAGCTTCCGCGGGGGTCATGTTTCTTGATGAAAAAAACGAAGTGTATACCATGGGCGGGGATGTTACATTCAATCTTCCGGAAGACAATATGAAAATCAACGCCGATGACCTGAAATGGAACAAAAAGGAAGAATACATTTCTTCCCCGGTGGACGCGGAGGTTGAAATCGAAAGCGGGGAAATCACCACTAAGGGTACGGGGTTTCTGGCCGACACAAAAGACAGGTCGTATATGTTCTTCCGCGGCGTCTCCGGAAAAATGACACCGGAAGACGAACCGGCGGCGGAAACAGGGCGGGAAAGCGGACAATGACGGAAAGAACTGTTTTATACGTTTTACTCCTCTTATGTCTGACTGCGGGTGTTTCCGCGCAGGAAAAGAAAAAGGACGACATTGTTTTTTCCGCGGACTCAATGAGCGGAACCGCCGGAAAAAAGAACGCATCCGCTGTTTTGAAGGGAAACGCGAAAGTAACCATCGGGAACCTTGTAGTTGAAAGCGATTCCATGGAAATTTCCGGGGAAGACTACCGGTATGTCAACGCCTCCGGCGAAGTAAAGGGGGAGGACTCCGAAAAAGGATTCTCTTTTACGGCCTCAACCATGAATTACGACAGGGAAAAGGAGGTTTCGGTTTTCCGCGGCCCGCTGGCATTCAACGACAGTGAAAACGGGGTTGAAATTTCCGCCGGGATGCTTACCTACGACAGACAGACTGAAACCATTTTTATCCAGGTTGACGTGGTATTAAAAAAAGACGACATGGTATGCACCTCGGCTTTCGCCTTATACCGCAGGAACCAGTCCCTGCTGGAACTTTCAGGCATACCTTACGTAACAAATGACGGAAATGAATTCAAGGCGGACAGGATTTTCGTGGACCTTGACACGGAGCGTATAACACTGGACGGGGCTGTAAGCGGAAACATAAAGGAAGGAGAAAAAAAAGAAGCCACAGCGGAAACGGAAAAACAGCCGGAATCTGGGGAAGAAACCGCGGCACAAAGCGAAACCGGAGGGGAAGAAGAATGAAACCCTGCGAAAACAGTTTTACGGGATTTTTTTATGGCTTTTAAAATCGGAAAACTTACGGTCCCGACACCGGAATCAGGGAAAAGCCGGAAAAATGAACCGGATTCTTTGGAAAATTTCAAACAGGAAGGACAGAACGTCCTTTCCGTCGATTGCCTCAACAAGTATTTCCGGAAAAAACATGCGGTGAGGGACGCATCATTCTCTTTCGTTTCGGGGGAAATAATGGGGCTTCTTGGGCCGAACGGAGCCGGGAAAACCACGATTTTTTATATAGTCGTCGGTTTCCTGAAACCCAATTCCGGAGATGTCCTCCTTAACGGCCGGTCCGTGACAAAGCTTCCCATGTACAAGAGGGCGAGGGCCGGTATTTCCTATCTGGCGCAGGAAGCCTCCGTTTTCAGAAAAATGACCGTGGAAGACAACATAATGTCCGTGCTGGAAACCCGGAAAGAGCTTACAGTCCTTGAACGCAGACAGAGGCTGGAGCAGCTCATCGAGGAATTCGGGATTTCCCACGTGGCGAAACAGCAGGCATACACCCTTTCCGGAGGAGAAAGGCGCAGGACGGAAATAGCCCGTTCCCTGGCGATAGAACCGCTTTTCCTTCTGCTTGACGAACCCTTCGCAGGCATTGACCCGATAGCCGTACACGATATAAAACAAATTGTCAGGAACCTTGCTGAAAAAAACATAGGTATATTGATAACAGACCACAACGTCCGGGATACACTTGAAATCACAGACAGGGCGTGCATCATCAACCAGGGGAGTATTGTGGAAGAAGGCCCCAAAAACGTTATCCTTGAGTCAGAGGTGGCCCGCAAAGTTTACCTGGGTGAAGAATTCAGAATGTAAGGACAGGAGACAGATAAATGAAAATACTTGTTGCAGCCGGAGGTCTGAGTCCGGAAAGGGATGTTTCTTTGACATCCGGAACCTTAATCGCCAATGCATTGATGGAGAACGGGCATTCCGTTGCCTTCGCCGACATATACGAAGAAGTTCCCGAAACATCCGCAAAAAACGGATTCAGCGGGCTTTATTACAATAAGGAAAGCGGCAAACGCTTTTCGTACAAGGTGCCGGATACAGAACCCGACATTGAAGGAATCATAAAGGCCCACGGAAACCGCAGGGATCAGGTGGGTCCCCGATTCCTGGAACTGTGCAAAAGCGCCGACACGGTTTTTGTGGCCCTTCACGGCGGGATAGGCGAAAACGGGGTTTTCCAGGCGTTGTTGGAAACCTACGGCATCAAACACACCGGTTCCGGAAGCGGGGGGTGCGCCCTTTCCATGGATAAATCCATAGCGAAAACCATAGCCGCAGCCGCGGGAATAAAGACCCCGGACTGGGAATACTTTCCCCAGGGAACCCCTGTGGAAAAAGTCGTCGCGGCAACCGAAGAAAAAACAGGCTTTCCATGCGTCATAAAACCATGCGGCTGCGGTTCCAGCATAGGAGTCACCATCGCCGCCGGTAAAGCTGAGGCGGAGGAAGCCGTCATAAAGGCCTTCAAATACGGTACGGCATGTATGGCCGAAAAAATGATACACGGAAAGGAACTGACCTGCGGCGTCCTTGAAGAGGGAACATCCCTGGACGGCTCAAGGAAAATCACAGCCCTGCCCCCCGTGGAGATAATCCCGGCGAGCGGCTTTTACGGTTACGCCGACAAATACCAGGCCGGATTGACCAGGGAAATATGTCCCGCGGAGATTCCCCCGGAAATCACGGAAAAACTGAATGAAGCCGCCGTGACAGCCCACAAAGCGCTGAGACTAAAAACCTATTCCCGCAGCGACTTCATTCTGGACGAAAACGGGGAAATCTGGTGGCTCGAGGTTAATTCACTTCCCGGAATGACCCCCACAAGCCTTGTCCCGCAGGAGGCGGCGGCGGCGGGAATAGACTACAACAGTCTGTGCGAAAGAATCATCAAAGCTTCCTTTTTGTAATACGGAACAGGAATATTTTCCGCACGACCCCTTTTTCATCCTGACCGCAGGAATCCGGGCCTTTATTTCCGGAAAGATGCGCGGAATTTACCCCCGTACTCTTGACATTTTCTTGACATTTAACATCTTTCCCATTACATTAAAAATGACAGCGTTTAAATAAAGGGGTTTGCTATGAACATAGTATTGTACATCATACTCCCCGCTGCCGGTTTGATTCTTGGATGGTCTATTCGCTGGCTTTACGCCAGATTTCAGTTGTCTGCGTCGGAACAGAGGGCCAAAAGGGTTCTTGAAGATGCAGTAAAAGAAGCGGAAGCAAAAAAGAAGGAAATTCTTCTAGAAGCAAAAGAACAGCTAATTCGGGAAAGAAATCAGCAGGAACGGGAAAACCGGGAGCGCCGTAATGAATTGCAGCGTTACGAGCGCAGACTCACTCAGAAGGAAGAAACCTTGGACCGCCGGGTCGAAGGTTTGAATAAGCAGGAAAAGGGTATCGGTGAGCGGGAAAAAGCCCTTGCTGAAAGGGAGCAGTTCATCGAAGGCGAAGAGCTCAGGTACAGAGAAGAACTGGAACGTATCTCGGAGCTTTCAGCGGAAGAAGCCAAAAATTTAATCATCAAAAACCTGGAAAACGACGCCCGCCACGACGCGCAGGTGATTATCAACAAGATAGAGCAGGAAGCCCAGCTTTCATCGGAAAAGAAAGCCAGGGAAATTCTTGTTTCCACTATCCAGAGAATCGCGACAGAAACAACCGGAGATGTTACTGTCGCCACAGTCAGCCTTCCAAGTGATGAAATGAAGGGCCGCATAATAGGCCGTGAGGGGCGGAACATCAGAACCCTGGAAACAATGACCGGTGTCGATATAATCATCGACGACACGCCTGAAGCCGTGGTCATTTCATGCTTTGATCCTGTACGGAAAGAAATTGCGAAGCTTTCGCTGGAAAGACTTGTCCTTGACGGGCGCATCCACCCTGCAAGGATTGAGGAAATCGTCCAGAAAGTCACAAGGGAAGTGAACCAGAAGATTTTTGAAGAAGGCGAACAGGTTCTCTTTGATCTGGGCATTCACAACATGGGACAGGACGCCATCCGGGCTTTGGGACGCCTGTATTTCCGGACAAGTTACGGTCAGAATGTCCTCACCCACTCAAAAGAAGTGGCAATGATAGCGACCATGCTGGCGGCGGAAATCGGAGCCAACAGGGAAATCGCGAAACGGGCCGCCCTTCTGCATGATATCGGAAAAGGCGTGGAGAATGACTCGGATCAGAACCACGCCGAAGCCGGTATGGAAATAGTCCGCAAAATGAATGAGGATCCCAGGGTCATCAATGCCGTAGGAGCCCACCACAATGACATAGAGGCGACAAGCATTGAAGCCGTAATTGTACAAATAGCGGACGCTATTTCCGCCGCCCGCCCCGGCGCAAGGCGCGAGACGCTGGATAATTACGTCAAGCGGCTGGAGAACCTCGAACAGATTGCAGAGAACTTCGACGGGGTTGAAAAAGCCTACGCCATCCAGGCAGGAAGGGAACTGCGGGTGATTGTGAACAGCGACAAAATTCCCGATGCGAATGTAAAAAATCTCAGCAGGGATATCGCAAAGAAAATCGAAACGGATCTCAGGTATCCGGGAAGGATCCGGGTCACCCTTATCCGGGAAACCCGGATTGTGGAATACGCCCGCTGAAAATCAGTCCGTATTATTCATACTCAGAAAAACGCCGTTGAAGACCGCAAAAACTTCAACGGCGTTTTTTTGTGTTCCAACCATCAGGAGAAAAAAAGAGCCGGCTTAAAGCCGGCCGTTAAAGATCCTTGTGACTCACCGAGTCATGCGGAAGTATAAAACCAGTCCGCACGGATCAAACATATCTGTACCGCCTGCAAGCGGTCTTCTTTTAATTCAAACTGCCCTCCCCGGGGCTTTCCTTTCAGGCGGATTTTCCATAAGCTCCTCCCAAGGTCAAAACACACGATAAAGGTTTCTGCCTTTATCCCGGAACCGTATTCCCGGTTTTACCTGTAACGGACTCTCATCAGCCGTTCTTTTTACTTCCTCTTTCTGTCTTTATGATAACATACATTTCTGATAATGCAAGCTTTTTTTTATTTTTTTTTCGTTGCAGCATACGGTAAAAATAACGCCGCCAAAATAATGACAGAGCGCCCAACAGCCGGTACAACGACTTCGGCTTCCGTGTTGCCCGCTCTGCGCGGTAACCCTTTTGCACAGCATCCTCACACGGGCTGTTACTAAAATACAGTATTTTTTATAGAAGAAAACCGTTTCGCCGTCTTGCCTGTAAACATAAAGATTAAGCCCCGCCGTTAAAAGGATTTTCCGTTTTTCCGTATAGTAAACATTTTGCCACCGGCAAAACGCCCCGTAACCCCGTTTTTGCAGTGGCAAAAAACATTTTCTCACTGGCAAAAATAAATTTGCCACTGGGAAAACGCCCTGAAACCGGCTTTTCCCACCGGCAAAAAATATTTTCCCGGTGGGAAAAAATATTTATCCAGTGGGAAAATCAATTTATCCAGTGAGAAAAAATATTTTCCCAGTGGGAAACACGGATTTCCTCCGCCGGCAAGGTCAGCGCG
>CASGDA010000002.1 GCA_949300145.1 uncultured Treponema sp.
TCATATTCGGATGAACATTATTTTCCTGGGCAACATCGCTGACTGCCTTTCCATCCTGAATAACTGCCATTACCATTTTCAGCTTCTCTTCCGAGCTGAACTTTCTTCTTGTTCTTCCCATAAGGTGTACGTCCTTTTGTTATTATACACCTTATTAGCTTTCCTATTTTAGTCCAAGTTGCGGTTAGGCATTACATAGTCTAAAAACATCAAATAAGTATTTTACTTAATTTCATTAAATACTTTTAAAAAAATTAATTTAGTAAATATTTCATCTATTTGCTTTGCAATTGCTTTCGATTTTATTAATGTTCCTAATTCTATATTACCTTGTTGTCCATGAAAAGTTAAATTAGCAGATGTAATCAAAGTTTCTTTCTGATCAACAGAAATGACTTTTGCATGAAGAGATGTCATCTTATCATTTTTAGGATAGTAGTTATATATTTTTAAGAATTTTCCCTTATACCTGAAAATTTCATCAAAACAAGGCAAGTTATCTTTATCATTTATAAAAAACTTTACAAATATTCCGTGTTGACTTTTTTTTATGATAATATCTAGTAAGTCTGAAAAATATGTTGACAAAGAATAACTTGTTATCAAAATACTTCGTTCTGCTTCACTTATCATTGATCTAACCACGTTCATTGTCGTTCTTGCATTCATAGGAAAAGAGGCCGGTGCCGTGACCACAAGCGATACCTTATCTGCCTCGGATACATTCATAGCATCAGTAATCGTTCCTATGATGTCATCGCAATGTGCATCGGATAATTCCGGGCAACTACGCTTCAACATTGATGCGGCATTAGTAGTTCCATTTGCCACATCGCTTTTTACCGTATTTAAGAATATCTCTTTGTTTAGATTTCCACCTGGCATAAGTCACCTACTAATTCCTTAAAATATGAGCATTCCTCACGTCCCGGAATAGGAACAACGAGACCTCTGTCAAGCATCCTGTTTCCGTTTTCGCACGCCGTTTCAGATATCATGCAGCATGAATGGCAGGCAGCGCCGTTTGAGTTTTTGCCAGCCGGCAAATTGCTCATGCATTCCGGGTCATTCGTGCAAACAAGAGCCTCTTGGAAAGCATCTCGCATAAGATTAGTCATCTGATCGATATTGCCAAGTTCAACCAAACCGCCGAGTGATCCTTCCTTGTCGGAACTTCCTGTGTAAAGCAGAATGCCGGCCATTTTATCACTGAAGTAGATTCTTTCTCTAATGGCTGAAGAAGAATAACCCGATGACATAGACATCTGCTTAATCATCAAGTGAGCAAATGTGTGCATCAGAACATAAACTGCATTTCTCACGATCGTGATTGTCCAGCCTTTTGACTCGCAAAACTCTCTGTAGGAATCGGAGTATTTCTCCGACAAGCCCTTCACAGCAGGTGAGTTGAGCCATGCCGTAAGCGTATCCTTGTTAAATTCTATGAAGATGCCCTCGCCATTTACTTCCGCCGCAGGCAGCCAGCGTTCCTGCTTGCCTTTGCTTAAAGCTACAACATTCGGTTGCTCATCCGCATCCGGATCAGGAGCATCTACTCTCGTGAATCCAAGAAGGACTCGAACCTCTCTAAGTCTGGTCACTCGGATAATGCGGCTGAAATACTTCTGCAAGTACCCCGGCAGAGCATCCTCTTCAGCCTTGAAATATTTCTTGTTTGATTCATATGCAGGGTCATTGTGGTGTGTGATGGCATTGTATTCCATCTGTTTGATTTCAGTGAACTCTTTGATATTGCTCATGCGCCGCTCAAGCGCATCATCAAACTCATCCCTCGAATAAGCAGAGAAATACATTTCATATATTTTGGTTATTCCATCATCTCCCATAAGCTGTTTTGCAAGCTCGATATCACGAAGATGCTCATCGATTAAGTTATACAGCGGATTGATCCACGGCGGAATAGAGATTGCACTCCGACTCACAGCGAAGTAAACATTAGACGCACCACGCTGTGAAGGAATGATGGGTTTGTTGCACTTATGGTTTTTCACATTCGGTCTGAACGGATGATGGCCGGGGCAGGCAACGCCGTCAAAATTATCTCTCTGAGTTGCACCGCTCATGCTTCGCTTTGCACCGCAGGAGCATTCTACCCACATATCCGCAAGCGTGGACGTATTACCTGTCGAATACATCTTTAAAGTTCCATTGCAATCAGACTCGCCTCTGTGTACCCACCACCTCCAAGGGAAGTCTGCCATGTGACCGTCCTCGCAGATTGTGATGAAACGGGACGGATAGGCAGGGCGATGGCACTCAGGGCAAGTGACACCATACTTGAGATACTTATCCAAGTCAAAATACTTTCTGGCATCAAACAGCTTTCCGCATTTTAAATTAGAGCATACGTGCCAGTATGGGAAGGTCACAACAGGAACATCACCCGAAAAACTTGTCCGCGGCATATAGAAGCAATCAACGCCCAAGTATGATGCAAGCCTGCCATCAATTATTTTTTGTCCCTTCTGTTTCCAGTAGGAGATGTCAAGAATCGTAACCGAGTCCTTTACCGCATCGACTACCGATCCGGGACCAAAGGTGGTTATTATCTGGTTTGGACGTAACTCTCCAAGTTTATTATTATCAAAAGCCATGTCAATCCTCCGTGTAATAGAACATATTCGCAGAACTCTCGACCTCACGCATGGAACGAAGTGTAGCTTTTTCGTTCTCATCGTGCGGCTGGTCATACGGATTCATCAACCTGTTATAGCGTTCAGTTCCAACAACGTAATACCGCAGCGGTTTCGTCTGCGCTGCCTGAAGTTTCCACCAGTCAATGAAGCGGTCAATTTCTTCCTCCGCATCTGATCGTGCTGACGGCTTGATGATATTAAGCCGGTCAATTATCAGCTTCTTTACAGAATCAAGCTGCTCCGTGGTTAGTGAGCCAATAGCCGCCGCATCCGGGTTATTTGCCATGTTCGGGAAGTTCAAGCGTATTGCTGATATTATCAGCGCGTGCATGACACGATCTCTTGCTCTGGCGGAGAACGGTGTTGCCGTTGTTCCTTCAACAAAACGATAAAGCTGCGAATGATAGCCTGTAAAATTCTCGTAGTGCGATAAGTCACGGGGACGGTACGCATTGTAGAGCGTAACTACAAGTCCTGGGAATGCACGACCGATACGGCTTGTTGCCTGGATATATTCCGAGTTCTGTTTCGGCTGACCTGTCACAACCATCAGTCCAAGACGGTCAACATCCATACCAACAGCAATCATATTTGTCGCGATAGCCGTATCCAGACAGTCTTTTGAATCACAAGTCGTTTCAAGCTGATTCAGCTTTTCCGGAATCTTGTACGATGACATACGGGAAGTGATCTCCACGTTGTGGTTCAGATACCTCTGCTTGTCCAAGCCGTACTTATTCTTGATACGATATATTCTCTTCGGAATGTCGTCTTGTAAAAGTCTGACCGCACCGCCGAGTTCTCGGATACTGTTGAAGTAGCCAACAAGAGAATAGTACGGGTCAATCACATCCTTGTATTCATCTTGGAGGGAGTATGTATAAGCAGCCTGCAGGATGATGGCGTAAACACGCAGCAAGGCGGTCTTTACAGACTGACCGGGTGCGCAGACGCCCACATATTTTCGGAATGGATCATCCTCTACGGAAATCTCTCTGATGAAGAAACTGTCTCCGATTTCAAATCCGTTCGGCGGAAACTGCGTCGTATTCTTTCTTGCGTAAAGGCATCTGGTCTGCGCCTCCGCATTCTTGATTGTGGCTGTTGAAACGACATACTTCGGCTTAATGCCATCATGGATACACATATCCTCGATAATCGTCTCATAGGCACCGTAAACCGTACCAAGCGGTCCCGTAATAAGATGCAGCTCGTCCTGAATAATCAATTCCGGCGGCAGGAACGGTCTAATATTGACCATCGTTGATGCAGGCAAAGAAGCCGTTTTATTGTGGCGACCGTGTTCCGCTCCAATCGCAACATAACCATCTCGGCTGCATTTTCTGTCCACTCTGCCAAAGAGCGCATTCGTATTCACATCCCAAGGCAGGCGTGCAAATTTATCAACGGTCGACAGAATAATAGTCGGACACTTTGCATATATCTCTTCATCGACAAGATAAACCGGGATCGGTATTCTGTCGCTTTTGTATCTGTAAAACTGGCAATCCCGATCAGAACAGAAAATCTCAATGGACTTCTTGTCGGTGTCAATGTTAAAGTTCTCTTCCTTGAGAGGCTTTCCGCAGAACGGGCAGGTTAGAAGCTGCTTATAGACATGGTTTCTTGCGCTTCTTGCAGCCTGCGGATTATCAGCCTTTTCAATAAACTCATCAAATTTGTTAGGCGTTACTCCGCCTCCTACCCAGAATCCAATGCTGATAGGCTCTTTGCCAAACTGTGGGTATGCCTGCCGCCTGATCATTTCGGCAGCAAGCACCATCTTGGTAATACGGTCTCTCTGCTGTGTGGTGAGCAAACGGAGGGTATATCGGAGCATAACGGTTACACCGCCATCTCGATTGTAATTCTCTCCATTAGACGCTCGGAGTCGCCTGTTGGCGATTACGAACGCCATAAGGCCAAGGTAGGCCTCTGTTTTACCGCCGCCTGTAGGAAAGTAAAGCAGGTCAACGACCTCACGGTCTTTATGTTTCGGATCAACGATTCCGGCAAGATTCATCAGAATAAAGGCAATCTGGAACGGACGCCATCCGAAGTTATTATCAGGATTCTTCGGATTAATGAAATCCTGGAAATTGCACTCTGTTCCTGTGCCGTGCTTCTTTGCGTAGCCCTTGATGCTGTTCTGCAGGAAGATTACACGGTTCATAAAGCAGAAAGCCTCGAATGAGATGTCATCATTTTCAATAATGCTGATACCCTCACGTATACGCTTCAGAGCATCCAGGCAGCGTTCAATGACCTTGTTGCCTATCTTGTCCTTAAAATCAGGATTGCTCATCCTTGCGTTTCCGAGAAGTGTAGAGTTGATCCACTTTTCATAGGATTCAGCCAGAGTATTAAGTTTTCCGATGGTTTCTTCTTTTTTCGATTTTACAGACATGGTAAATGTGGAGAAGAAGTATCGGTCAAATCCATCCAAAGCAGCGCTGACACCCGGAAATTCATACTCAGGTATAAACGCTGATTTCACATATGTTGTTCTGCCGTCAACAGGAGTATCCCAAACCGCTGCGCAACCACGGCCACGTCCCATAATCGGACGCTGTTCAAAATAAAACTCATCGGAGGCAAGAATCTCTCTACAAATATGTTCTGCGATAAACGCGGCAGAGCCGTCCTCCGCATAAGCCTTGATCTCCACCTGGAACATAATCGCTTCCGCGCTGTTGGCAGGATTTTTTCTCTTATTAATGACATATGCCGTCACAAGAGAATAGCCGCCCTTCAGCGGAATACGTGAAACATGAACATGAACATTGGAGTCGCAGACAAGCTGGTAATCCTTCGTTCGGGTAAAATCCTTAAACTGAACATGAACCGTTTCTTCCATTGGCTGGCGCGTATATATGGCACGGCTATGCTCTTTTTCATCCTTTCCTGTATATTTCTCGGATGACTTTACATAGTCTCCCCACGTCACATCCAAGTTGATGCTCTCGGTATCACTTTGGATGTAGAAACTGATACCGATAGACGAAGGCAGTTGAAAATGTGTGGTGGAAATAGGCTCGTTGTCGTCATCCTCACCGGCCGTAAAATCCTCACCATCCTCAAATGCCATATCTGCATCAACTTCCTGCTCCCCAGCGCCGGAGTAATCCTCGTCATCGCTTTGAATATCGAGCATTCCCACGAGATAGGCATAGCGAGGATTCTCTTCGAGAACCTCTTCCTTTTCTCTGGGGCCGATAAGGTCGGTTCTTATGGCGTCAATGATTTTCTGCCTGACCTCTGAATACTTAAATCTGTCAGCCATTATGCCTCCTCCTTCACGGCATGAGCCGTACCGAGTGTATATTTACAGGTATTACCAAGATGAATGTTGTCATCGGAAATCAGCTTGTACTCCCAAGGTTTATGATCCGGGTCTGCCGTTGAAGCAAAGCGGCACCACTTTATGCCTTCTCTTGCCTTTGATACGACCTCATCCGATGTCACTTCATTCAAAGCCTTAACTTCGACCATGAATTTTCCGGCAGTTGTTTCCACGAGAAAATCAGGATTATACTGTTGTCCGGCTTTCCAGAATAAGCCAAGCTGATTGAGCGGCGGCTTGATCCAACGGATAACATCCGGGTCTTCCTCCAAAATGATAGAGAACAGACGCTCCGTATCGCTGTCGAAAGCATTCGCCGGATAATATGACTTCTTGTAGCCGGTAAAGAGATACTTCTTGATATTGCTCTTGTCAGAGAACGGCTTATCGTACTTAACCTTTCCGTCCTCTTTGACGTTCTTCACGAACTTACGAAACAGAATAAGGTCTTTCTGAATGATGTGGACATCCTGCGTTTTTCTGTCCATATGCTCATAAATCTGCTTGCGGATATCGGCCACGATCAAAGAAGCATAGCGGCGAACGATTCTCCGCTTGTTTTCTTCATCTCCGGGTATCTGGCTTAAATACTGCTCAACCACGTCAATAACAAAATCCGCATCGTCATAAGACAACTCGCTGATGGAATCGAGGAGCATACAAGCAAGAGTGTTCATGGCGTCATTGACTTCAAGAATCTGTGCATCCACGACAGAAAGAAGCTGCTGATTGATAGCGTCAAAACGCTCAATCTTAGCCATAGCCACTTCAAAATCAGCGATTGTGCGCTTCACCTCAAAACGATTAAACTTCACCTCCGAAGTGGTCTGCACGAGGATTTTCGGAACGGAGATAGCCTTTGCGGAGTACTCCGAAACAGCCTTTACAAACTCGTCCTTGCTGAGAGGCTGTTTGCCGGATTTTCCACTGACCGGTTCTTGCGGCTGTTCCTGTGCGGGTGCTGTGGTTTCGGCAGAGTCGCCGGAAAGCATCTCAGGATGAAGGTCAAAGAGAGTCATCTGACTAGGGCCTTCATTCTTGTCCTTCTTCTGCGCAGCCATAAAGTTCTTCACGTACTCCTGATAAATCTCAAGCTGCGTTTTCGGATTGCTGACTTCGGCAAAGGACTTCACGCCGGTTGCAGTAATCGCAAAATCCAGCAGAGAAAGCTGTCCATCGTCCACAGTAGCAGATACGCCTACGGACTCCGATGGTTCAACAGTTGTCTTATCAAGATCACGATAACGGAAAATATCACTGCTCTTAATCTCGTCCACAAGTTCTCTGTAGTGATCATGGGCAACGATATCAAGAGAGTCCAAGTCTTCGTTGCCGGTTTGTTCTCCGAACGGAAGTCTTAAGCCACGACCAATAGTCTGCATAGCGAGGATATCGCTCTTTGCCGCATTGAGCGGGATAATCGTAAAGAGGTTATTGACATCCCAGCCTTCCTTCAGCTTGTAAACGTGCAGTACGATTTCGATAGGGTTAGAAGCACTCTCAATAGAGAGTAAAAGGCGGATGTTTTCTTCCGATTCTTCGCCGGACTGTTTAGAATGGATTTCTATAACCTTGCCTTTATATTTGCCTTTCTGAAAATCATCGCTGTCAATCAAAGCCCGGATTTTCTTTGCATGGTCTGTGTCCTTGCAGGCAATAAGCACTATCGGCTTCACATAGTCCAGATCGTTGTCGCTGCAATACTCCCGCAGCACAGCCTTGCGATGCTCGTGAAGCGTAAGACCGTCTCTGATTTTCATTTCCTCAATATCGTCTTGGTTATAGCCCGCCATGTTGGAGCGTCCCATAACGACAGGAATCTTCAGATATCCCTCGACAGCGCCACGAGCCAGATCATAAGCATAGATGACGTTCGATGTGGTCTTCGGCGTAGCGGTAAACTCAAGACCGAGAACCGGTTTAAGATAATTGATTGCCTTCATTGACGCCGGAGCATAATAACGGTGCGCCTCATCCATGCAGATAACGAGATCGTCAAACTGTGCCAATACATCGGCAAAGGAAGCACCCAGCGTTTCCTTGAATTTATGGAAATTGAACTGCGTGTCCGTCTTGCTGTTAAAGATTTTTCCAATGTTGAAAATGAAAAGCTGAATATCAGAAGTCTTTTCAACAATCAGAGTCATCTGATCATACTTTATGGGATAGGTATCATAATTCTCACCATCGTAAACCTTCGGTCTACCCATTTCTGACTCAAGTCCTTTGAAGATATACTTCGGATGGTTTGGATTGGACTCCTTGCGCAGCTTTTCATAGATGGTGTTTCCGGGAGCAAGAATGAAAAAGTGCTTATAGCCCTTCGTTTTGTACAGATAATAGATGCTTGCTCCCATCAGACGGGTCTTTCCGATACCCGTGGCCATAGCATAACAGAAGGACGGGAACTCAAACCCGGCTTTGACCTTGCGCTGCTTCTCGCAGTATTCCGATGCGGCTGCCTCAATATCATCCTTGCTGTCCTTCTTATAATCACAATGCGAACTGATGGCATCGAGGTAAGAGAGAGCCTCCTCTTGCGGAGTTCTCAGGCTCATTGCGTATTTAATCTTGTTTACTATCTCAGACATTTACTGCACCTCGCTTTCAAAATCGCATTTTTCCAGAAGGTCTTTCGGAATCTTCTTGACCTCGATGTTGTCTGGCAATACCATATCCGATTGAATCTTCGTGCCGTAGATCAGAAGAGACTGACCTTCGGCAAGATGCGCGGACAGCGATTTTATATATCCGGCGTTAATAAACTCTGTGGTAATGTGAATAAACCGTTTCTCTGAAGAGTGACCGTGGAACACATCCTGCGGCTTATAGCGGAAGCCCTCAATCTTACAGATCGCCTCACAGAGCATTTCGAAGGTGTAGGACGGATTAATCTGATAAATCGGCAGCTTGTCATTCTTAACAAGAAGACTCGGTGCCAACTCATAGAAGTGGTATCCACCGCCGCCTTGCCATTTCTCGTCCTTTGTAATTCCTCCTGTGTCTTCACCATCAATTACTCGGTCTAACCTTACTTTACAATGTGAATATGCGTGCTCACCCATCTCGATGCCAATCCATTTCCTGTTCATCTTCTGGGCTACTGCTGCCGTTGTACCACTCCCAAGAAAAGAATCTAAAACATAATCTCCTTCAATGGTAGTCATTGAAAAAATCCGGCTTATTAGCGCTTCGGGTTTCTTTCCATTAGGAAATTCGACTTTACCCTCTTTCGTAAGGTTCTTTGTGCCTGCGGTATAATCCCAATATGTTCCCTGCATGGTCTTTTTGTAATAAACGCCATCTCTCTCCTCTAAAACGTCCGAAAGCCATGCAAAAAGATTATACTTATCACCCTTGTAATACTGCGTATAAACTGTTCCTTTATTTTTTCCAGTTTTCGGAACATATTCGATAGAAATCAGATCATTCGAATATCCCATTTCTTGGAGTCTTTTCATCACTCTTGGGCGAATTGACGATTGCGGCATAGTTGTCCTTATAATACGACCAGCATAACGATAGTAAACGTCTTTCTCGGTTATTCCTTCATCCTTCGCTACTGCACCGATTGATTTAAGAACATAATTCGTATGCTCAAATATCTTGATTTCGTTTCCGTCACCATCAACTGTGGAAGCTATATATCTTTTTTCTCCTTCATCAAGAAACACCGATGTGTATTTCCAACTGATACCTTCTTCCTTGTATCTCTCTACAAGTTCACTTATTTCCTCATAATCGTAAGCGGCTCTAAAAGTATCCAGCAAGTCATAGTTTTTTGCGTAAATTAAAATATACTCGCAGTTCTTCTTTAAACGGCGATCTTCGCCGCCTCCTGATGCACCTGCGATATTCTTCATGTTAACCGATATCATATTGACAAAGTTTGCGCGGCCGAATATCTCATCGCACATTACTTTCAGATATGCTTGTTCTTCATCATCTATCTGTATCCAAATTGAGCCATCATCGCTTAAGAGGTTTCTTAACAGCTGAAGACGAGGATGCATCATCTGAAGCCATTCACTATGTTCAAGCCCATCATCGTAATACTCAAACGCACTTCCTGTATTGTATGGTGGGTCAATATAGATACATTTTATCTTTCCTGCATAGTCCTGTTGCAATGCTTGTAAAGCGATAAGGTTATCGCCATGAATTAACATATTTCCATTATCGGGATTGCCATAGGTTTTGCTAACATCTTCAAGAAGTATTCTTGGCTCGATGATTTTTTCTTCATATTTTCCAACCCATGTCAATTCTAATCTTCCTGTTTTTTTCATTGTAATCTCTCCTAAAACTTCAGCACAATGTTAACCAATAGAATCGGGTTAATATCAAACTGTTTTTCAAACTCTGCGATTTCCCGTTCACCCTCGGTTTTGAAGCCGGTTCCTCTCTCGTGAAAGGATTCCTGCAGCTTTTCAAGTGCCTTGGATTTCTCGGTTATCTTTTTCCGTATGTCTATCTTCTCATAGAAGTTGTCCGAGGCTCGTTCCTGCTCCTTCAGCACCTCAATCTCGGCATTCATGTCCTGGTATGTCGCTATCAGTTGTTCCATCTGGATGCGCTCCCAGTTCTCGATCTTTCTGCGGTTATAAGCCTTGATCGATTCCGACTGTTCCTGATAGCGTTTCACCATCTCCGTGGTCAGATTGTCGTAAACACGCTGGTAGAGCTGCATCTCGGATTCTGTCGGCGTGAAATAACGCACATCCATATCATCGATCTGTTCAAGTTCGGGAACGAGGTCTGCCTCATCAAAATCTATATAGGCTCCTTTTTCATCACATAGCAACAGAACCGGGAAGAGAAGTTTCGATGAATCACAGAAAGCTCCTATGAATAGAATCCCGTGCGATCCGAGGACTTTTTCGCCCCAATTATCAACCTTCCAGTAGTGAAGACCGCCGTCTACTTCCGGCTCATCGAATGCGCTCCAATATTCCACATCATGCAGATATCTTGCGATGTCGGACTTCGTGGTATCGAGTGCCTGTTTCTTAGCACCGCTGCTTTCGGTAAGCAGAAGGGAGCGAAGTTCTCTTGCTTTCTTATCTCGCTTTGCGTTCAGCTTGCGATCCAATTTATCAAATGCCTTTTTGAATTCCGCAGTGGTATCGCAAGTCTGATAAATCTGCAACACCATCTTTTCAAAACTGGTGCCGGATTCCAACGCTCCAAGAGCAATATCCGATGCACCAAAGACACCCTCGAACAGTTCAAATTTCTTCGAAAGGATATCGTAAACGCGCTGGTCTGCGGCGTTCTGCGTATTCAACAGATTGATCGCCACAACATCATGATCCTGTCCGTAACGGTGGCAACGACCGATGCGCTGCTCGATTTTCATCGGATTCCACGGCAGGTCATAGTTGATGACCGTGTTGCAGAACTGCAGGTTCAAACCTTCGGAACCGGCATCCGTGCAGATCAGTATTTTTGCGTTATGGCGGAAGTAATCCACGATGGCGTGCTTGTATTCTACACTGCGTCCGTAGTTTGCCTTGCCGAAGTTTTTAACCTGCCATGCCTTGTATATTTCCTTCGTCATGGTGTCGTCAAAGTCACCGTTGAAGAGAAGGATATCCTCATCTTCAAATCCCGTTTTGCGAAGCTCTGCGGCTATGTATTTCTGGGTACGCTTTGACTCCGTGAAGATTACGACCTTCTGAGGGATTTCTTGTTCAAACTGATAATCGAAAGCAATCTGTATGGCCGTCTTTAGCGCATTGACCTTTGCGTTTGTCTTGATGCGCTTTGCCACATCGATTATGATATTCACCTCATCGAGTTCAGCTTGGATGAACTGTTTCTGAACGATAGTGTCTTCGTCCTCGGTTTCCTCAAAGCCGGATTCATCTATTTCATCCTCTACATAGCTCCAGAAAAGGTCAAAGCCTTCCTGCGCATTGGCAGACTTGCTGCCTTCGTATAGCTTTTCGAGTCTGTTCTTCAGAATTTCAAAGGTTTCTATCAATGCGAAACTTGAAGAAGCAAGCAGCTTTCTGATAACAAGGATTATCAGCCCTCTGTTTGAAGTCGGGATGGAATACAGCAGCTCACGTTTCAAAAAGTCGTTTACACGCTGATATAATTCAATCTCATCCTGCGACAGGGTAAAATCCACTGTCTTGCAGGTTCTCTTTTTGAAATTCATGTACTTCGCCACATCCTTGCGGAGCGTTCGATACAAAACCGGCGAAAGTTCCCTCTTAAGGTCAGAGTAGTCCTGTCCTTCGATATAGCGTTTATTAAAGACTTTCTCGCTACCAAATATCCGCTGGTCGATAAAGGAAACCAATCCATGAAGGTCTGTCAGCGAGTTCTGAAGAGGCGTGGCGGTCAGCAGAATTTTCGGTATGCTCTTTGACAGTTCATACAAATTCTTTGCCCTTTTGGTACCATGAAATACGTTTCTAAGATTATGTGCTTCGTCAATAATAATAAAATCCCATTTTACAGTTGGAAATTTTTTCATTAATTTTGAAGAATAATCGTAAGAGACTATAATTATTTTTTGCTTACTGATATCTCCTAGTTTTGATTTCCATCCATAAAAATCCTTATCAATTGTAATTCTATCAAGAATAATAGGTTTCAAATTGAATTTTTCACCAAGTTCCAATTCCCACTGTTTTCTAAGAGCAGCAGGTAGAACTATCAATACTCGTTTAGCTCCAGTTTCAAGCATATATTTTAGAACAAGACCGGCTTCAATAGTTTTACCAAGACCAACCTCATCTGCTAAAATAATACCGCCTGTTTTTATTGCCTGTATAGCTACACAAAAAGCATTTATTTGATGAGGATTCAATTCTATATTTGCATCTAAGAGAAAATGAAACGGAGAATCTTCAAGCTCCATTTTTTTATATCTACTATATTGTTCAAGCAAAAGATTAGATTCCATTGCATCCACCTTTAACCAACTCATCCTTAATTCCTTTAGCTATCCCTTTAGCCATTAGGGGAGGAACTGCGTTTCCTATTTGCAAAAACTGTGCCGTTCGGGGGCCTTCAAAAAAATAACTATCAGGAAAAGATTGAATTCTAGCTGCCTCTCTCACAGTGATGGAACGATTTTGCTGAATATCAGGATGGATAAAATAATGTCCATCTCTTGATAAATGAGCTAAAATCGTATGACAACAAGATAGATCCCCTTCCACAACTTTGAATCTATCTGTGAAAGAATGACGGTTTTTATGGGTTTTAAGTTCTTCCGGCAAGTCATTATAATTTAGACGTTTATGTCCATCATTCCATAGCTCGACAACTTTTTGATATATTTTTTTATCACGTTCCAAATTAGGCCGAGAAGTTTGTAGTGTTAATACATCGTCATTTGTTCTGATTCCAAAATCCATTATATATCCATTACTGCACGGAGTTGCATATTTATTTAGACTTTCTCCAGACTGTATTTTAGGGAGATCTTTAAAAAGATCATTAACAATTGCATTTGTTTTAACTTCTGGAAAATCAGGATATTTTAACCCACTATTTTTTAACCACCCTACAATAATCATTCTACGTCTATTTTGGAGGACACCAAAGGAATGTGCATTTTGTTCCCTACATTCAATTTCGTAGCCTACCTGCTTCAAACATATTTGTAAGTTTTTCCAAATTACACCACCATTCGCAGACAAAATACCTGTTACATTCTCAAAAACAAACATGCGAGGCTGATAACGTTTTAAAAATCTAGCATAAAGTTTATATAAGTAATTTCGAGGATCTTTTTCCATTGGTATTTCCATATGACTACTTTGTGCCCTACCAACAAGAGAATAAGCTTGACAAGGAGGCCCTCCGATAATTACATCAACGTTTGTTATGCCTCTTATTTTCATAATACCATCAATTTTTTCAAAAATAGATGGTAAACTCTGTTCTGACATTGTTTCATTTATAACAGTTTTTATTATTGAATTCGGAACTTTAGATATAAAATCTTCTCTAGGAATTTTTCCTAATAAATAATTTTTATATAATTCCAAATTATTTGTATTTTTAAAAAAATAGTACGCACTTCTTGTTTCAAGCGTTTTTGCAGCAAACTCATTCATTTCAACATGTGAAATTGGCACAAAACCTGTTTGAAGAAATCCTTCTGAAAGTCCGCCTGCACCAGCAAATAAATCTATAAAATTGTAATTATTTTGTACGTTATTCATTAACATGGGTAAACCTTTTTGACTTTGGAATAATTACCTTTTTTAAATCTTCAGCCAAAGTCTGATTCATATTATCTATTAATTTTACCTGCTCCGATTCCATAAAAATGATTATATCACAAATCCCTGTGTTTTTTAAGGGAAATGGGCTGTTTATTTAGGGTTCTTGGGGCTGGCTTTTTGGGGATTTGTCCTGAGGGGACTTTATGATTATTTTCTTACAATAAAATTGGGCATAGGCAAATTTTTTTCAACTTGGGATTACCGGAAATTTTCTACCGGGGTTTATCAAGCTGTCCGGAGTATTTCAATGCCCTGCCCTTGTTCCCGGGGACGCCCTATCCATCATTGAGCCTTAATTCCTGTATAAAACAGCTTTTGGAATATGGGAAAATATGGTTTTGAGCATAGGAAAACATTGGGTTGGGGAGGGAGAAAACAGGGTATTTACCCGGGAAAAACAGCTTATTTTACATTTTGCCTTAGACTGGGCCAAAACCTGCCCTAAGCTAAGGTCAAGCCTGCCATTAGCATCGGCCTGCCTTGCAGCCAGGCAAGGCTTTTTTATCCCGCACCAGCAAACCTTATCTTACATCAGTGGAACCTGCTAAAATCCTTAACCTGATATTTTTGAAACCGTGGCTTACAGTACTCTTTTTTTTCTCCGGTTTTTTTTATCGGTTTTCATTTCATTAAACCAAATGCTTCGTTTTCCCGCATTTTTTCCATTTACATTTGTTACACACTTATTCAAAAATTCTTCAGAAGAAAGAATCCAGGTTGTATTCAATCTTTCTGAATAAAAAACAAAATAATAATTTTTTCTCTTTTCATGTTCTAGTGCAGCAAACAAAGCCGCATCCCCCAATTTAACCTCAGAAGACCGTGCTTTAATCTGAATCTCAATAAAGGTTCCGTCTTCCTTTTTAATTATAGCGTCAACTCCGTGGTCATCTACCAAAGGAATATATACATCCAGCCCCTCCATAAGTATTTTTCCGATAATATTATATTCCATTCTTTTTCAAATCCTGCACTGTGACGAAAAGAAATACTCATTCCACACTCCTTTGTTTTGTTATCCCATATTCAAACATATATTTTCCTCCCTCCTCCCCTTGTCTTCCCGTTCTTTCCTATTATAATAATTTTATGAGAGGATTTTGAGGAATTCCTAAAAAAGAGGAGAATCCTACAAACTTGAAAAAACCGGAACGGTTGGCACGGTTAAAAATTACCGAAATATTGGCGGATTTTCTGCCGGTGAATAAATTTTTAGCGGCATCAGGCATTAAACAGGAGGCATCATGGAATACAGGGTTTTAAAATACTTTCTGGCTGTTGCCCGGGAAGAAAACATCACCAAGGCGGCTGATGTGGTTCATGTCTCCCAGCCTGCCCTTTCCCGGCAGCTGATGCAGCTGGAGGAAGAACTGGGTACGGAGCTTTTTGTCCGGGGAAAACGCAAGATAACCCTGACTCCCGCCGGAATACTTCTGCGCAGACGGGCGCAGGAAATCATAGAGCTTACGGAAAAAACCTGCCGAGAAGTCTCTTCGGACGATCAGGAACTTTCCGGGATCATTTCCGTGGGAAGCGGCGAAGGGGAAACCTTCCGACTGTTCTCTCTGATTATGGAAGATTTTCTGCACCAGCATCCGCAGGTTAAATTCGACCTGTATTCCAACAACGGGGATCTTATCCGGGAGAGGCTTGAGCGCGGGCTTCTGGACATCGGGATTATTTTCGGCCCCAATGACAGGGACCTTGCAAAATACGATTTTCTGAAACTTCCCGAAAAGGAACGCTGCGGGGTCATTGTTCCTAAAGATAATCCGCTCGCTTCAAAGGATTTTGTGACCCCGGAGGATTTAATCGGACAGAAGCTTATGCTTTCAAAACGGGCCGGAGTTCTGGGGATTACCCGGTGGGCGGGAGAACCCTTCGCCCGGTATACTATTCCGATAACCTATAATCTTGCCTATAATGCGGCGATGCTGGTAAGCCGGGGAATGGGAATTGCCCAGACCATCGAGGGTGCGGTTTCCCTGTACCGGAACCCCGGCATTGTCTTCAAACCATTTTCGCCTCCGCTGGAAATCACCAGCTGCATGGTATGGAAAAAGAACCAGCCCCAGCCTCCGGCGGTCCACAGCTTCATCGCCTATGTAAAACAGCAGTTCACCGGCGGCTCCCCCGAATGATTCCTGATTTGCAAATCCCGGCAACCGCCGCTTTATTTGGCAAAGTAGGCGTCCCAGTATTCGGTTCCCAGGGAATAGGACTCCACATTGACGACTCTTCTGGTTCCGCCCATATAGCTCACAAAATCGACAGCGCCGTCGTCAGGATCATAGGAGACATCCATCCTTAAGAGCCCCACTTCCGCATTAAACGTATTGTTGGAGGAGGTTGACGAATCGGTGATGTAAACTCGTTTGATGTAGCCGTCTCCGTCAAATTCGGCGCCCCAGAGCGAAACAGCGTGTCCTGCTCCAAGTCCCGTCCGCTGATGTATACTGAGCATTTTGCCGCTTTTCAACGCTTCGGCTACGAACATATTGAACGTGCGTCGGTTAACGGTTCCCACAACTTTCTCATGCAGCATACTCCCTTCAAACACCTCCGCAAAAAACCGGCCTTCCTGCGAGACGTTCTCATATGCCGAACTGGTCTCATCGTTATACCCGATGAACCAAGCAAAGCCTATATAGGGATGGTTCCCGGCGTTGGGCCACGCCTTTTTGAACAGCTCGAAAAAGGAGGAGACAGGGAACGACGATACGCCTCCGACGGTGTACTTCGGCTCCGGTCCTGTGTATTTGTCTCCGAACCGGTCGATGTATTCTTTGTTTTGGTCGAACCACCAGTGCAGCACATTGCTGGCCGTGGCGGCCCAGCACATATCCCAATTTTCCTGATAGATGTCGTACCAGCCGCAGCCGTCGTACCATTTGGCCATAACAAAATCTTTTCCGGCAACTGTCTCCGTCAGCCAGTCGCTTTCTTTAACCGACACCCCTTTCACCAGAACCGTTTGGTTCCGGAACTCTTCGCTGAATCCGCCGGCTGCCGGATCTTTCAGTTCCCAAATCGCATACATCACGGTGTCGGCATTCATCGTAAAGCTTTGTCCGGGATCATATTGGGGGATGCCGTCGGCAGCGGTTGCCCACTTGTAAAATTCCTTATCATCAGAAGGAGCTGTAAAGTTGTTTCCGGGCAGATGAACCTTCTGCCCCTTCCGTCCATAAATCGGATCGATCGAGCCGCTGCCGCCGTTGGCGGTAAACGTGACCGTAAGAGCTGTCGTTTCATCTTCCCATACGGCGTACAGGTTGGAATTATAGGAAGCATAGAAAGTGACATTCACAAATCGGTCGCTGTATTCGGGGTCATTATCATTTTCGACCGACCAGCCGACGAAGCGGCACCCGGTTTTGGTAAACGTGTTGGCCGGAAGCTGTATTTCATATCCCTCTTCCAGCCCCGTAACGGGCTCCATTGTGCCTTCACCGCCGTGGGCGTGGAATGTAATGGTTCCGGCAACCGGAGGATTTTCCTCTCCGCCGCCGTCCGTACCGGGATCGAACGGCGTTTCACTGTCTGTACTGGTTCTGTTATCGTCATACCCAATATGTGCCTGCTCACAGCCGGTAAAGACCAGCAAAAGGCCGCCAATATTAACAGGACAATATGTATATATAATCTTTTTTTCATATCTGCCTCCATAAAAATTCACATTATGCACTTATTTGTGAAGGGGATATGCCGCTTTTCTGCAAACGGCAAAACTATTGCCTGTTTGTGGAATTGCAAAAACTGATATTTGTTTATCAGATAGTTTCATTTTCATTCCACATATATAATATAACTAATTTTACAAAAAGAAACATCTTTTGCTTTTTTCTCTTTTTGCTCCGGCAAACGATGATGGCAAAAGCCCGCAGAATCCTTCAGGCTCGTTTTTCCGGGAAGTGAATTCAGAAGCTACGTCAAACGGTTATTTCAATCAAATTGCCTTCAAAGCCTGAAATGCAACTTTCGTAGTATCCGTCGCCGGTTGTACGGGGACCGCTGATTACTTCCCAGCCGTCGTTTTTCATATTCTCGGTTATTTCATCCACCCTTTCCCTGCTTCCAACGCTAAATGCAAGATGAATGAATCCTGTTTTGGCAATGGAATTTGAATCGCCGTCCAAATCCGGTTTATTCATTATTTCAAGCCGGGCCTCTCCGGAAGTGCCGTTAGAAAACCGGAGGAAATAAGAGCTGAACCCTGTCCTGGAATTGTGGTAGAGGGAACCGGGATTGCCCCCGAAATATTTTATAAAAAAGTCTTTGGCTCCCTCCAAATCCTTTACATACATGGCGACATGATCTATCCGCATGGCAAAATATATACAAAACATTAAATCAACACAATTCCCCGTTCTGTTTCCGTCCGCTTTTTCATGACTAAAACGCATTGTAGCCAATGCAAAATAAGTATTAGACATATTACCATCCCGGCTGTATCTTATTGATAACAACACAGGAGGTTTTATATGAAATACTCAAAAAACTTGTTTTTGCTTTCTTCCCTTTTTGCCCTTTCCGCCGGTGCATGGGCAGAAGATGAGAAAGTTCTGGTGGCTTATTTTTCCTGGTCATCTTCCCACAACACCCGGACAATGGCTGAATACATTGCAGAAGAAACCGGGGGAAAACTCTTTGAGATAAAGCCGGCTGTTCCCTATACCTCAAACTACAATCAGGTTGTGGACGAAGCCCGGAAAGAACTGGCAGAAAAAGCCCGGCCGGCTCTGGCGGAAAATATTTCCCAAGAAGAAATGGCTTCCTACGACACGATTTTTATCGGGTATCCCATCTGGTGGTACGACGCCCCCATGATTATTTATTCTTTTCTGGAATCCCACGATTTTGCAGGAAAGAAAATCATTCCCTTTGCCACTTCCGGCGGAAGCGGTTTGAACGAAGAAGAAAAATTCCGCAACCTTACCGGCACGGAGGTGGCGGAAGGTCTTTGCATCAGGAACATCCGTTCTTCCAATGCCCGGAAAGAAATCCGGGACTGGCTTTCCGAAGTGTTCAAGTAAACCAGAAGCAACCGGCGGACTGATTGCCTGATTCCCCCTCCGGAGAGAAAAGACAAAACCATTCAACCGGAAAAACCGGTCAAAAAAAATGAACAAGGAAAATAAGAATATGAATGGAACAAATAAATCAGAAAGAATAACAAAAACCGAACAGAAATTCGGTGAACTTTTCGGAGGCAAACCTGTGCAGGACGAAGGCACGGATCCTGAATTCATGAGGATTCTCCAACGGTTCATTTTTGGTGAAGTCTGCTGCACCGGTTCCCTGGATAACCGGCTCCGGGAACTGGTTACTGTTACGGTGCTGACGGTAAACCAGACCCTGCCCCAGCTTAAAGCCCATGTAGGGGCTTGTTTGAATGTGGGAGTCCCGCCTCTGGAAATCCGGGAAGCGGTTTACCAGTGTGCCCCCTTTATCGGCTTTCCCAAAACCCTGAATGCCATTGCCGCCATGAACCACGTCTTTACCCAAAAGGGTATTTCCCTGCCTTTGGAAAAGGCGGAAACCGTCACGGAAGAAACCCGGCTGGACAAAGGAAAAGAAATCCAGCACCGACTTTACGGCGATGAAATTGCCCGCCGGTATACCTGGCTTTCGGAGGATTTTTCCGGGAAAATCCCCCAATGGCTTACGGAACTTTGCTTTGGAGACTTTGCCACCCGGCGGGGACTTGAGGGGAAAACCAGGGAACTGCTCACAGTGGTTATCCTTGCAGCCCTGGGCGGTGCGGAAACCCAGGTGAGGTCACACACAGCTGGGGCAATCAAGGCGGGAAATACAATGGAAGAAATTATCTCTGCCCTTTCCCAAGCCTTGCCCTATATGGGTTTTCCCCGGCTCTTCAACACCCTGAACGCTTTGCAGGACATCGTCGGAACTTCAGGACAGGAATCCCGGCCGGTACCGGAATCCCCATCGGGACAGGAGCGGTAATCCGCCGCCATAAAGCCACAAAAAAGAAGATGCAACAGGAGAAGAACATGAACGAAAAAGATTTTGAAGTACAGAACATCTTCGGTAAGGGCGGTGCCAACACTGCTTACGCAAAGTATTTCACCGGCAAATCCTTCCTTAATCCGGTAAAAACCGGAGGCGGTGACTGCCCCCTGATGATTGCCAATGTCACCTTTGAACCCGGCTGCCGGAACAACTGGCACGTCCACCACGCTTCCAATGGAGGAGGACAGGTTATTATCTGCACCGCCGGCAGCGGCTGGTACCAGCTGGAAGGACAAAATCCTGTCAGCATGAAAGCCGGGGACGCAGCTTTTTTCCCGCCGGGAGTAAAGCACTGGCACGGTGCAAAGGCGGACAGCTGGTTCAGCCACCTGGCCTTTGAACTTCCCGGAGAGAACACTTCCACAGAATGGCTGGAGCCGGTTTCCGACGGAGAATACGGCAAAATCAAATAACAGGAACTTAAAGGAGCCACGAAATGTTATCAGGAAAAACAAATACAGACACAACAAGGAGGAGGTCATGACAAATAAGATAAAAAATACAATTTTTATAGAAGAAAAATTAACACTTACAACAGAATGGGATAAAACCTTTGCCAAAAGCAGCCTGGTTGAACACAAAAAAGTTACCTTCCACAACCGTTACGGCATCACCCTGGCGGCGGATATGTATGTTCCGGAAAATGCCGGGGAAAAACTTTCTGCCATTGCTGTTGCAGGACCTTTCGGAGCGGTAAAGGAGCAGGCTTCCGGTTTGTACGCCCAGACATTGGCGGAAAAAGGGTTCCTCACTATAGCTTTTGATCCCTCCTACACCGGGGAAAGCGGCGGACAGCCCAGGTTTGTGGCTTCCCCGGACATCAACACGGAAGATTTCTCTGCCGCAGTGGATTTTCTGTCAGTGCAGGAAAATGTGGATTCAAACCGGATAGGAATCCTGGGAATCTGCGGCTGGGGCGGAATGGCCCTGAATGCCGCCGCAATGGACACAAGAATCAAAGCCACCGTAACCGCCACAATGTACGATATGAGCCGGGTTACTGCCAATGGATACTTTGATACCATGGATGAAGTCGCCCGGCACAAACTCCGGGAACAGCTGAACGCCCGGCGTACCCAAGACTACCGGGAGGGAAGCTACGCCCTTGCAGGAGGTCTCCCGGACACTGTTCCCGAAGACGCACCCTTTTATGTAAAAGATTATTTTGCCTATTACAAAACACCCCGGGGCTACCATCCCCGTTCCCTTAATTCCAACGGAGGCTGGAATGTAACTTCATCCCTGTCATTCCTGAATATGCCCATTCTCTCCTACGCTGGGGAAATAACCTCTGCCGTCCTGGTTATCCACGGGGAAAAAGCCCATTCCCTCTATTTCAGCCGGGATGCTTTCGCAAAACTCAAGGGAGAAAACAAGGAGCTTCTCATTATTCCCGGTGCCGTCCATACAGACTTGTACGACAACCCAGAGGTAATTCCCTTTGACAAAATCCGGGACTTTTTTGTTTCAAACCTGAAATAAAAACACAGGCAAAATCTAAACTATTAAAAGGAAGAAAAAATGAAACTTCAACTTCACATCCACCGGTTCAAATTGCTTATTACGGCGGCAGCCTTTTTGCTGCTGTTCTTCCCCGCCCTTTCCTGTGCCGAAGGTACCGGCATTGAAAACATTTCCATGTCCGCCGGGGAATCTTCATTAAAAATAAAACTTACCGTCGGTACCGCAGGCGGCGAAAAAGAAGTCTACGCCACTTTATACGATAATTCCGTCAGCAGGGATTTATTGTCCCGGCTGCCCCTGACCTTGGAATTTTCCGATTACAACAGAACGGAAAAAATCGCCCGGCTTCCACCGGATTCCCCGGGGTGGGACACAAGTGACGCCCCGGATTCCTGTGACCCTGCCCCAGGCGACATTACCATGTACGCCCCCTGGGGAAACCTTGCTGTGTTTTACCGGGACTACGGTTTTTCCCCGGGACTGGTTCCCCTGGGAAAACTTGATTCTGAGGGGCTGGAACTTTTTGCCTCCCAAACCGGAAACTTTACCGTAGAAATTTCAGCCTGCAAATAAACCGGAAATACGGCAAGAATCAAAATCCTTTCCAACCAAAACAAGGAGACGACTATGAAAAAAATATGCGCCATTGTTACAATATCCTCTCTTTGCCTACTGGCTGCCGCCGGAATCTGGGCTTTAGGAACAAACCGGGGGAACGGTTCTGCCGGTGTAAGACTTTCCGGTTCCGGGAACACTTCTGCCGGAACAGCCGACGCTTCTTCCGGCAAAACTTCGTTTTCCGGTTCCGGAACAACGGTACAAGAACAGCCGGAAATTCTTATCGCATATTTTACCTGGGCTGACAATACCACCGTAACGGATTCCGATGCGGCTGTTGCCGGAGCCTTGCGCCACTACCAGGCCATGGGGGACGCCGGGCGCTACAGCGAAACAGATGCCGTTTCATCTGCAAGTCTCATTCCTCCGGGGAACACGGCTGTAGTGGCAGGCTTTATCCGGGACGCAGTGGGGGGAGACCTGTTTTCCATACAAGTGACGGAACCTTATTCCCCGGACTACGACCAGTGCCTTGACCGGGCTGCAGATGAAAAAGCCCGGAACACCAGACCCACCCTGGCAAACCGGGTGGAAAACATGGACAAATACGACATAGTTTTTTTGGGTTACCCCAACTGGTGGTACTCCGTTCCCATGGCGGTACTGGGCTTTGCGGAAAGCTACGACTTTGGCGGAAAAACCGTCATCCCCTTCTGCTGCCACGGTACCGGCGGCCTTGCAGGCAGTCTCCGGGATTTGCGCCCTGCCTTTACCGGTGAAACCAACTTTGTAAACAATGCATTCGGCGTGTACCGTCCTGACACCTTAGGCTGCCGGCCGGAAGTAAACAGCTGGCTCCGGGAACTGGGATTCAATTTGTAAATATTAGGGAGAAAAACATGAAAAACAAAAAACTTACATTTGCAGGACTGGTTTTCCTGTTCGGATTATCACAATTTCTATGTGCCAACGGAAAAACCGATATGACAGACATGGATTTACAGGCGAAAAATGATGCCTGTAAATTGACTGATGTTGCTTCAGAAAATACGGAATCAATGGGAATCGGTTATGATTTTGCACAGGACAAAGAACTTTTCGAAACCGATCCAGAGTTTATGAATAATTTTTATAACTTTGCTTACGATGAAGTTTTATCAGATGGAAACGTATCCCTTGAACCAAAAACAAGATCAGTTGTAGTACTTGCCGCACTTCTGGGCTGTCAGGCTGAGGAGGAATTCTCCGTTATGCTTAACTTTGCTTTAAACTCGGGTGTCTCTCCAGTGGAGGTGAAAGAAATCATTTACCAAGCCACAGCATATCTGGGTTTTGGTAAAGTTCGGCCTTTTTTAACTGTGGCAAACACTGTATTTAAAGAACAGGGGATTTCACTGCCACTGGAATTCCAGGGAACCACCACCCGGGGAAACCGCAGGGAAAAAGGCAACCAGATTCAGATTGATGTTTTTGGTGAAGGAATGCGTGAAAGCTGGAGCAGCGGAACTCCCTGGCGGCAGACTGTAAATTCATGGCTTGCTTCCAACTGCTTCGGTGATTATTACACAAGGACAGGGCTTGACATTAAGACACGGGAACTTATAACTTTCTGCTTTCTTGCAGCTGCTGGTGGATGCGAATCCCAGCTTGAAAGCCACACAGCGGGAAATATAGCGGTTGGCAACGACAAGGAATTCCTCACACGGGTTGTACTCAATATGACACCCTATATCGGATATCCTAGGTCATTGAATGCCCTTGCCGTTGTTGAGGCAGCGAAATGAAACTTAAACTGTTAACTATGTCAGGAATCCGCCTGTTTTCCCTCTGTTTGCTTTACCTGATATTTTTTATTCCGTGGATGAATGCCCGGCAGCTTGAATGGCAGACAGAAAGCGACAAGGTACCGGTGGTATATTTTACCAGTGATATTTCACCCCGTGGACTTCTGAAAGTGTACAAAGCACTGGGACAGGAAATTTCCGGAAAAGTGGGGATAAAGGTATCTTTTGGAGGTCCTGGCGAACAGTACCTTGACCCGGAACTCCTTACAGAATTGGTGGAAGAAACAGACGGTGTGCTCATTGACAGCAACGGACTTGAAGGCAACCGTTGGACTTCCGCCTTAAACTATGCCCTGGCAGATGTCCACGGTTTTTCCGATGTAGGGAAAGTACAAATCCTTGACGAATCCGGGGATATGGATCTTCCGGTGGAAGGCGGATACCTGCTGGACTATGTCCGCACCGGCAGCCATTTTGCCGAGTACACCACTTTGATTGCGGTACACCGGTTCAAGCTCCACTACATCGAAGCTATGGGCGGAAACATAAAAAATATTTCCCTGTGCCTTGCCAGTAAATCCGGAAAAAATCTGATTCATTCCGGCGGAAAGGATCCAAACCGGTACCATGCAACAGATCCCGATGTCCTTGCCCGCTCTTTTGCAGATGCCGCCAAGGCGGCGGTGGATTACAATCCCAACTGGGCTTTTATCAATGTGCTGGACAGTTTTGAACCGGATGATGCCTGCAGGGGAACAAGTAATGTCGGAGACATCGGAATTATCGCCTCTTCCGATGTGGTGGCTTTGGATCAATGCTCCCTGGATTTTACCCTTTCCCGTTCCGGTGCGGACCAACAGACAAAACAGCGGTGGCTGGAATACCATCAGACAAATGTGCTGGAATACGCTGAAGCTTTGGGTATCGGAAGCCGCCGGTACCGGCTGGTAAACATAGACTGAATCAGTACCGGAACAATACCGGACATAGGGCAGCCGCCGTCAGACGCAAAAGACGAAACCATTTTTTCAAAAGGAGCTTGTTTTGGACACTAATAAAACAACCACACATATTGTGAAAATAATCAGAATCACCGTGGACGCAGGAATGTACATCCTGTTCCTGCTCCTTATGGGATACCATCTTTTTGAGAACCTGCACCACGAAATGCTGGGGGCGGCGGTTTTTATCCTCTTTTTTATCCACAACGGATTAAACTGGCGGTGGTACAAAAATCTTTTTAAGGGAAAATACACCTTGAGCCGGAGCCTCCAGACTGTATGCAACCTGCTTTTGTGCGCTGCCATGCTATGCACCATTGCCTCCGCCCTGATGCTTTCCCGGGATGTATTTTACTTTCTCAATCTTACCAACAGCGGTTTGGGGCGTAAACTCCACATGGTTGCCACCGTCTGGACTTTCCTGCTGGAATCCCTTCACCTGGGTTTCCACTGGGAGGCGATACAGAAAAGCATTAAAAAGAAAATAACACTGCCCGCCACCCTTGCCATTGTCACAAAATGGTTTTTCCGGGCGGTGCTTCTGGCTGTCTGCCTTTACGGACTATTCGCTTTCAGGAGCAGGAACCTTTGCAACGAAATGTTTCTGCTGACAGAATTCAAGTTCATGGATTTTGAAGAACCGCCCTTCCGCTTCTTTGCAGACCACACAGCCATTTCCCTTCTTGCAGCAGCCGCCGGTTTTTACCTGAAAAAACTGGCTGTCCGTTGTGCACTGCGTTAACTCCGGGTTATGTCAGGCGTATCTCTCTGACACCGCCTTAATCTGTGAAAACAGGGCGGCAAGTTCCCGCTGCTTTTCCCTGAGGCACACACAGCGGAAGGTCACATCGGCTTCAGGGTCTTCAACGGGAACGGCGGTTTTATCCGGCGGAAGCTCTGTGTTCCGCCAGGAAATATTCGTGATAAACGAAATTAAACCGGAAGATTTAACGATTTCGCGCAGGGTGGAAAGTTCAGGCTGAACAAGAAAATTCGCGTCCGGTATCCGTTCCCGGCACAGGGGGAACCAGAATCCGATTTTGTCATGAATCAGAATCTTTTCCCCTGCAAGAGCCGACAGCGGAATGGACTTTAATCCTGCAAGCCGGTGTTCCCTTGGCAGAAGGACGCTGAGCTTTTCCCTGAAAAACACCCGGCTGTAATAGCGCTCCCCTTCCAACGGATTGCGCAGTACGATGAGGCGGTATTTTCCGCTTTCAAGGCCGGCAATCAGAGGCGGCTCCGTTTCTTCGAGGACGGGGACAATTTCCGTCCCCATGTACAGCTGGCCGATAATCGGATTCAGCTCGAAAATCGGAAATGAAGCGATCGACCCGTAAGAAAAAATGCGGGATTTTCTCCATGCTTCCCGAACTTCTTCCTCCATTTTTGAGGAAGCCGACACAATTTTGGCAGCGTGTTCAGCCGCGAGCATTCCGAAGCGGTTGAGCGAAATCCGGTTTTTACTCCTGTCGAACAGCGTCACGCCCAGTTCATCTTCAAGCTTCTGCATCGCACGGCTCACCGCCGGCTGTGAGGTGTGGAGCTCTTCCGCCGTTTTTGACAAGGTGCCGTATTCGGCGAAGGCCGCCAGAAGGCGCAGCATGTACAGTTCCATGGGAAGAATTTTACCACACTATGCGCCAACCGTATAGCGGAATGCAAAACTTCTATTGTACAAAGGCGGCACAAATTTACAGATTACAGACGGCGTAAAGCGGTATATTTTCCATCCATGTCTGGTCTGCGTGGGGAAGCAGCGAAAAGCGAACCGAATGTTCCGGTTTGTATTTATCGTAAAACGCTTTCAGACTTTGGGAACGGACGTTCGTTTCCGCCTTCACCTCGATGGGAACAATGTCCATGTCTTTCTGGATGAGGAAATCCTGCTCGAATGTCGCCCGTTCGCTTCCGTAATAATAAGGAATGTACGGCGTGTCGCTGATTATCTGCTGAAAAACGTACTGTTCGGTGAGCGCGCCCTTGAATTCGATAAAAAGCCGGTTCCCTTCGATAATCGTTTTTGCGTCAAAGGAACTCATGGCGCCAAGCAAACCGCCATCAACCGCAAAGAGTTTGTACGCGGAAAAATTTTTATACGCATTGAGGGGAATTCGCGGTTCGTTCACCCGGTTGACTTTGCAGACAAGACCGCTGTCGCACAGCCACTGAACCGCCATTTCAAAATCCGCGCTCCGCGCCCCCTTTTTGATTTTTCCGAAGAAAAACTTTTTGTTTTCCTTTGCCAGCTGCATCGGAAGCGCGTCCCAGACCATGTTGATCCGGGGAAGCTCCGCCGGCTCTGCGTGTTTTCCGAAATCGCCCCGGTACTGCATCAGGATATTGTTCTGGAGTTCCCGAACCTCATTGTAATCGGTGTCGAGCCGGAACGCGTCCACAACCTCGGGCATTCCTCCCACGTAATAATAGTTTTTCAGATGATAGATATATTTTTCCGAAAAGGTGTCTATCAATGTGTAATCTTTTGTCAGAAGGGCGTCCGCAAGAGACTGTTCTCCCGCCGCATACAAATATTCCCGAAAATTGAGCGGATACAGACGGAGAAGCTCGACTTTTCCCACAGGATAAGAGATCCCTTTGTGAAGGGCGACTCCCAAAAGAGAGCCCGCCGCAATGATGTGGTATTCAGGAGCTTCCTCGCAGAAATATTTCAGCGATTCAAAGGCTTTCGGCGCATTCTGGATTTCATCAAAAATGATGAGCGTGTCTTCGGGTGTAACCGGGAAGCCGGCTTCTATATTCAAATAAGACAAAATGCGGTGAATATCGTAATCGGATTCAAAAATCTGTCTCGCCGGACTGTTGTTGTAAAAGGAAATATAAGCCGTTTTTTTATAGCAGCTCCGGCCGAATTCTTTCATGAGCCATGTTTTCCCGACCTGACGCGCGCCCATCAAAACAAGGGGCTTGCGGCGCGGCTTTTCTTTCCATTTTTTCAGAGCTTGAATGGCAAACCGTTCCATATAAGAAGATTAACACTTTTTAAGACCTGAAACAAGCATTTTTCCGCATTTTTTAAGCCCTGAAAACAGAAAACAATGCATTTTTTCAGGGTTGAACAAACGTTAGCCGCCTTTTCTGCCGGCGACTTCCCCTCCCCTTCACTATGCGCCAACCGTATAGCGGAATGCAAAACTTCTATTGTACAAAGGCGGCGGCGGGGAGATAGAATGCGGACGCGAGGGACAAAACGGGCGCGCGGTAACCCGCGGAAATCCGCGGCGCAGGGACGTCCCCTTTTCAGGAGGAATAAAATGGAATACACGGTTTTGAACAACGGGGTGAAAATGCCCATGGAAGGCTTCGGCGTTTTCCAGATGCCGGACGGAGCGGTCACGGAACAGGCGGTGCGTGACGCAATCGGCGCGGGGTACCGGCTCATCGACACGGCGGCCGCCTACATGAACGAGGAGTCCGTCGGCCGGGCGCTGAAAAAATCGGACGTTCCCCGGGAAGAGCTCTTCATCACCACAAAGCTCTGGGTTCAGGACGCCGGATACGAAAAGGCGAAGGCCGCCTTCAGCCGCTCGATGGAAAAGCTCGGCCTCGACTACCTCGACCTGTACCTGATCCACCAGCCCATGGGCGATTACTACGGCGCATGGCGTGCGATGGAGGAACTTTACAAAGAAGGAAAAATCCGCGCCATCGGCGTGAGCAACATGTATCCCCACGTCCTTGCGGATTTCTGCCTCCACAACGAAATTGTTCCGGCGGTGAATCAGGTGGAGCTTCACCCCTTTTTCCAGCAGCCCGACGCGCTCAAAACCATGAAGGAATCCGGCGTCCAGCCGGAAGCGTGGGGCCCGTTTGCGGAAGGCAAACACGGGATTTTCACCAATCCGCTGCTTGCGGAAATCGCGGCGAAACACGCAAAGACGGCCGCGCAGGTCATCCTCCGCTGGAACGTGCAGCGGGGCGTTGTCGTCATACCAAAATCGACCCGGAGGGAAAGAATCGAAGAGAACCTCGCCATCTGGGACTTTGCCCTCGACGCGGAGGACATGGAAAAAATCACCGCGCTGGATTTGGGGCACAGCGAAATCGTCAACCACTTCGACCCCGAATTCGTGAAGATGATCGGCGGCTGGAAAATCAGCTGAGCGCCTTTGAGAGAAACCACCCGGCGGGACGGCTTCCCGCTTCCGCCGGAAACAAAAGCGAAAGACAAACCCCAAACAAAACACAGGGAGAAATACACCGATGAAAACGACATACGGATTTTTGAGCTTTTTAACCGCGGCAGCCGTCATGATTCTTGCCGCCTGCACGTCCGCGCCCGCCGCGCGTGACGGGGACATCGTGATTTCCGGGCAGGGATTTTTCGCCTCCGGGGGAACGGTCACCGAACCGGTTCCGGGAACGTACAATCCGGCGACAAACTGGCTCGACCCCGACCGGCCGGGCAACACGGCGCACGTTGACCACGCCAACACCTTCTTCCAGATTCCTTCCGGCGGCACGGGAGCCCCGATGGTGTTCCTGCACGGCTACGGACAGTCGCGCAACGGCTGGCTTTCTTCACCGGACGGAGGGGAAGCATGGGCGGCGTGGTTCCTCCGGCAGGGGCACCCGGTTTTCCTCGTTGACCAGCCGCGCCGCGCCTCCGCCGGAAACACCGTCCGCATGACGGACATGGAGCTGGACGCGTGGGGAGACGACATGAAAGACTACAAGCCCGGCGATCAGGCGTGGTACACCCATTTCAGAATCGGGCGCGTCGCTCCGGAACGCTACGAAGGCTCACAGTTCCCGGCAGGGGCTGAAGCGCAGAACCAGTTTTTCCGCCAGATGACGCCGAACACGGGGAATTACGACGAGGCGCTGTTCGGAAGCGTCCTCGGCGACGTGATGGAGGACGTTTCCGAAATGACCGGAAAAAAAGCCGTGTACGTGACCCACTCGCAGGGAAGCCGCGTCGGCTGGAAGACCCCCGTCGAAAACATCGCGGTCATTGTGGCGGTGGAACCGGGCGGAGCGCCCGAAGCAGGTTCCGCGGAATACCGCGCCCTCCTTGCGGCGGATATCCCGGTAATCTTCTACTTCGGCGATTACATCGACAACGGCCCCGCGGACATCCGGTCCACGGAATTCTGGAGGAACGTCCGCGACGGAGCGCTCGCCTTTGCCGAAGCCTACAACCGTGACGGCGGGGACGCGACGGTCATCGACCTTCCGAAAATCGGAATCACCGGGAACAGCCACTTCCTCTTCCAGGAAAAAAACAACGCCGAAATTGCCGCCCATCTTGAGGCGTGGCTTGCGGAGCGCGGCCTGGATTGACGGACGGAACGCCGGGACGCACCGGTTTTTCACGTTATTGCTTTTTTCCTTATGGTAAAGAACGAGGGTGAACGGGACGCGCTTACCGGCCTTTACAACCGGAACCGCTACGAGCAGGATTTGAACCGGCTGGACAGCCTGTACCGCACAAGTCTCGCCTGCATTTACATTGACGTCAACGGACTGCATGAGGTGAATAACCGGGAGGGACACCAGAGAGGGGATGATATGCTCAAGGCGGTGGCGGAGCACATTTCCCTGATTTTCAGCGGCGGACACAATATTTACCGCATCGGCGGGGACGAGTTTGTGATCCTTGTCTCCGACATGGATGAATCCGCCGTGAAAGAAAAGACGGAACTCCTGGAATCGATTCTGGAAGAACAGTGCATATACATTTCCGCTGGTTATATATGGGAAAAAAATGTGCATTCCTTTGAAAAGATGGTGCGCGCCGCGGAAAAAATAATGTATGCGGCGAAAAAACGCTTTTACCAGCAGCACAAATTTAACCGCAGGAGACCGCGCTGACGGCCGGCGGGGCGGCTGTTGTCCCGCCGTGTTTCAGTTTCAAAACGGTTTCAGGACACTTTCCCGGCGACCAAAGTGCCGGCCGGTTTCCCTTTCACGATTTCATAGAGCGTTTCGGGCGTCTTCCCGTTTGTGATGACCGTGTCGATTCCCTGCGCGGCGGCCAGCTGTGCTGCCCGAAGCTTTGTCTTCATGCCGCCCGTCCCGCGCCGTGAGCCCGCCCCGCCCGCACGGGCGTATACGGTTTCGTCTATTTCCTCAATCCGGCGTATGAGCCGTGCGTCCGGATGCAGCCGCGGATCCGCGTCGTACAGCCCGTCTATATCGGACAGAATGACCAGCCGTTTCGCCCTGCACAGCACCGCGACGACGGCCGAAAGCATATCGTTGTCCCCGAACAGCCTGTCCTCCGATTCAATCTCGGTGTAGCTCACGGAGTCGTTTTCATTGACCACGGGGATAATCCCCATCTCCAGCAGCGTATCGAACGTATTTATCAGGTTTTCCTTTTTCTCTTCCTGTTCCATGTCCTCCGCATTCAGCAGAATCTGGGCGATTGTCTTGTCGTAATCGTTGAAGAACTTGTCGTACAGAAACATGATGCGGCATTGTCCCACCGCAGCAGCAGCCTGTTTCATCCTCATGCTGGCGGGGCGCCCGCCCATATTCAGCTTGTTCGTACCGACGGCAACCGCTCCGGAGGAAACCAGGATGACCTCATGGCCCATGTTCTGTATGTCGGCGAGAACGCACGCAAGCCGGTCAAAAGCGCGCAGCTCGCTTTTCCCCGCTTCATTTGTGAGGGTGGATGTGCCCGCTTTCACGACGATCCGGTTTTGGTGCAGCTTCATGTCATGCCTCCGTCGGGATTTCAGCCCCGCAAAACGCGCGCGGCCATGTCCCCGTTTGCTTTTTTTCCGCTTTCAGTTTACCATGTCATGGAAAATTACAAAAGCGAATGTT
The DNA here is from genome assembly GCA_949300145.1 of uncultured Treponema sp. Taxonomy (GTDB): domain Bacteria; phylum Spirochaetota; class Spirochaetia; order Treponematales; family Treponemataceae; genus Avitreponema. The sequence continues at coordinate 31,894 of CASGDA010000002.1, forward strand.
TTTCATGATATGGATTACAAAACCGGATGAATAAGGCGGGGTTATGATATGGACATGAATATCCAGAAGCACATGGCGTTTGTCAAAACGGTCGAATGCGGCAGCTTCACCAAAGCCGCCGAAAAATTGCATTACTCGCAGTCGGCGGTCAGCCGGATGATAAACGATTTGGAGACGGAATGGAGAATCGTCCTGCTGGAGCGGGGAAAATCCGGCGTGAAGCTGACAAGCGACGGGATGAAGCTGCTCCCGTACGCGCAGAGCGTCTGCAGGGAATATGAAAAGCTGCAGATGGCGGTGGACGAACTGAATGGCCTGGAGTCGGGGCTTATCCGCATCGGCACATTTTCCAGCGTGGCGACGCACTGGCTCCCGAACATCATCAGGGAATTCCGGAAGGCGTATCCGGACATCGATTACGAACTGCTCCTCGGCGACTACACGGAAATCGAAGGATGGATTTCCGACGGCCGCGTGGACTGCGGGTTCCTGCGGCTGCCGGCCTGTCCTGACTTTGAGACCATATTCCTGGAGCGGGACCGGCTCCTCGCCGTCCTGCCGGAGGGCCATCCCCTGTCGCCGCTTGAAAAGGTGCCGGTTTCTGCCCTGTGCGGTGAGCCGTTCATGCTTCTGGAGAAGGGCGGGAAGGCGGAGGTGGCGGAGATATTCGAGCGGTGCAACGTGACGCCCGATGTGCGTTTCACGACGTGGGACGATTACGCAATCATGTCGATGGTGGAAGGCGGCCTCGGCATCAGCATTTTGCCCGAGCTGATTTTGCGCCGGACGCCCTACCGGATTGTCGCAAAAGAATTGGACGTGCCGGCATACCGGGAAATCGGAATCGCAATGCGGAATGGAAAGACCGCTTCCCGTGCGGTAAAACGGTTTTTGGACTACCTGCGGTGCCGGTGAAGTGCCGGCGGAAACCTGACCTTATGCGAAGCCCTTTGGAATCAGACTCTCAGAAAAGCCTCCCGATGGTTTTGATGTAACCGTCCACAAAAATAAAGATTATTATAAACGGAAGAATCCATTTGAGGTACAGGCGTATTTTCCCGGGAAATTTTATCCCTGAACCGGTATCCGCTTCCTTAATAAAAGCGTCCCAGCCCCATCCTGCCCTGTGCGTGCAGAAAAGAAGGATAAGCAGCGCCCCCAAAGGAAGAAGGGTCGTGCTCACCAGAAAATCCTCAAGGTCAAGGATGTTCGAACCTTCCCCGAAAGGCTTGAATCCCGACCAGACGTTGAATCCCAGGACGCAGGGCATAGAAAGCAGGGCGACAGCGACGGCGTTCACCGCGCATGATTTTGTCCTGCTCCACTTGTGGACATCAATCCAGTAACTCGTTATGTTCTCGAAAACAGCTATCAATGTTGAAAGGGCGGCGAAGCTCATAAACACAAAGAACAGGGTGCCCCAGACACGGCTTCCGGACATATGGTTGAAAATATTCGGCATGGTGATGAAAAGAAGCTGCGGCCCGGTGTCGGGATTTATGCCGTAAGCGAAGGCCGCCGGGAAAATAATCAGTCCGCTTGTAATGGCGACGAAGGTGTCCAGCATGATAATGCGGATTGATTCCCCTGTCAGAGTGTGTTCCTTTCCGATGTACGAGCCGAATATCTCCATGGAGCCTATACCGAGGCTCAGGGTGAAGAAAGCCTGTCCCATGGCGGCGAAGACAGTCTCGCCCAGCCCCGATTCAACAGCCTTTGAAATATCCGGAAGGAGGTAGAATTTGACTCCACTGCCGCTTCCCGGAAGCGTAAGGGAGTGCGCCGCCAGGATTAAAATCAAAACGAGCAGGCAGCCCATCATCACCTTGGTTATGTTCTCCACGCCCTTTTCAAGGCCTATGCCGACAACAATGAATCCCGCCGCCACGGCAAGAATCATCCAGAAAGCCTGCCGCAGAGGGTCAGCCATAAGCCCGGAGAAAAACACGCCGACACCCGCCGGATCCAGGCCGGAGAACCCGCCCGCCGCGGATACATAGCAGTAATACAGCAGCCAGCCTGTTATGGTGGTGTAAAACATCATCAGAAGGTAATTGCCTGCGATGGCGAACGGACCGTATACATGCCATTTGCTACCGGGCTTCTCCAGCGTTTTAAGAGCCATGCCTATATTCTGCCTTGAAGCCCGCCCGATGGAAAATTCCATCACCATGATGGGAAGCCCCAGCAGGACAAGAAAAACCAGATACACCAGAACAAAAAAAGCGCCTCCGTATTTTCCGGTTATATACGGAAAGCGCCACACATTCCCCAGACCGATGGCGCAGCCTGCGGAAAGAAAAATAAACCCCAGCCGGGAACCAAGACTCTCTCTCTGCCCTGACACTACTTTCTCCTTTTTCACCGCCTTGCGGCGGCATGAATGGTAAGTAATTTATATCAAAGGCCGGTAAAAATCAATGCCGGGAGGGGATACTCCCCGGACGTATCCCCTCCCCTTTATGAATCAACCCCAGATTTTAATCCTGTTGTGCCCCTTCACAACGGCAGCGAAAGGACCCGGAGGGCTGAGCCTGTCCCTTTTGCAGCCCGTGATGTCGGTGTCAAAAACAATGGGCGTTCCGTCCGGGTTTTCGTATTCGCATTCAGTGATGCGCGGCGTGGGAAGCGTATCGGAGGAGCAAACAGGCGAAACCGCCGACAGGAGGGATTCGTCAGCGTCGAATTCGATGTAAAGCCCGTCCCCGTCCTCGGTGAACCGGACGCCGGGATTCTTTTCCGAAATTACAGCGCCGCTTTCCTTCTCGTAGCTTTTCGCGCCGTTGTAGTACACGTTCCCGGAAATATACACGGGCTGCTTCACAAGGGCGAACATACTGTGGTCGTCGTTGCCGAGGGAACGCACCTTCCCGCTGTATTCCTCCATCGAAGCCGGACACCCGTTGTAATCGGCTGTTCCGGAGGTGGACTGCTCGGTGTAAACGGGCGCGCCGCCGATGTAAATATTCCTGATTATCCTGTCATCACCGCTGTAAACGATTGTGGTTCCGGCGACCTTCGTGGTATGCGGGAAATGATAGGGCGTCGATCTGTCAAGGACAGGCTCCCTTCTCATCGTGCCGCAGCAAAGGTTGTTGATGTACGCGCCGCCCTGGGCGATGTTGTCGAAGTTGTAACCGGAGGCGAAAATATTGTTGTCTACAATGTACGGTCCGTGGGTTACCTCCACGAAAAGATCCCTGTCATTTTTCCGGAAAATATTGCGGCTGACCCTCGCCCCCTGCGCCTGCCAGTCAAGCCAGATACCGAGGGTTGTGTCATGGATATAATTGTCATGGATCTGCACGTCCAGAGCCGCATGGAGTTTTATGCCGGCGATTTCATAACCGAAATTTTCATGCTTGGTCGCTATGTTCCAGATTTCATTGTTGTATATTTCGCTGAAAATACATCCGAGGTGACCTACAATTCCGTTCTGTCCGTTATCGTGAATCCGGTTGTTGCGGACGATATGACCGCCTGTCCTTTCCTTCGACCATCCGCTTTCCAGGGCGCGGAAAACAACCTCCATCTGGTAGTGGTAGCCCGGCTTCCTGTAATACCGTGTGGATTCGTTGTGCCCCGTTGATATTTCCTTTCCAAGACTGACGGCGGAACATTTTGAATCGTGGATGTCGCAGTCTTCGATTATCCATCCCTTCGCCCAATGCGGGCCGATAAGTCCCGGCTGGTCCGCCGTGGGAGGCGCCCACTGGGTGGCGGCCTGGCACAGCTCGAATCCCCTGACCGTTATATAATTTATGCCTGTCCGTTCCGGGTAGAAAACCGCCGGACGCACGTTCACCTCCACGATCTCCTCGTTGGGGTTGTAACCGTGGAAGTTCGCCCATACCGTCGTGTTCTCATTGTCTACGGAGGCATACCAGGTGTACACGGTGAAATCGCTGTCCGCTATCTTTTCCCTGTGTTTTGTCCACGGCGGATTGAAGCCCTCCTCCCTTTTCACGGGATTCTCCACCTCCTTGAGGGAAGGCGCCTCGTACAGGGATTTTCCGTTCAGGTACACGTCGGCAGTGTGGAGCGCGTAATCGACCGGATAAATGAGCCAGTCCCCTTTCAGGACAGTGTCGAAGGGGTTGCCGTACCGGAAGAAAGAGTTTGGGATTGTCACCTTCCACACGCCGTTCCCCTCGTCCTGCCATCCGGTGACAGGCTCGGAACCCTTGATTACAACCTTCTCCCCGTCCGCAGCCGTGTAAGTGATGCGCTGAAGCTTCTTCCCGCTGTTCACGGGTCTAACCCATTCCCGGTACTCGCCGCCGTGAACGACGACTGTATCCCCGGCGTCAGCCACGGAAGCGGCCCTGGAAATCGTCCTGAACGGGTAATCCTCGGTTCCGCTGTTCAAATCTGAACCCATAACCGACACATGATACGTAAGCATTTCAACCCCTCCTGCTTTGACCTTTAACTGCTCCGGATGTCATAAATGAATACCGGAATTTCGTGCACGAGCACATATATGCGCCCAAAACATACATTGAAAGTCCATTTCATGTCAAGGGAAAAACTGCCGCCTCCGGATTAAACCTGCCAACATCCGCCGTATATATGTCACGGACACAAATGGCACCACAGAAAAAAAATATTATGAAATCACCGTTCCGGTGGACGAAGAAACCTCGAAAAGAGAAAGAAGGGTCATCATCTCACCTGAGTGATGGGCCGCGCACAATATGCGGCGGAAACGGCGCGCCCTGCTTCCATCCTACTGCACGTTCACAGTGACGGAGGAGGCGGCGGCGGGGTCTTCCGTGCGCACTTCAAGATGCATGGTTCCCGGCGTCAGGGGAACGTACCACACAAAGGGCGGCGCCACGGTCTCAAACAGGGTGCCGTTCACGTACAGGGAGGCGCACCTGCCGTAGCCGGTGCAGTCAACCCGCAGCTTCTGGGAGCCGGCAGGAATTGACGGATCCCAGACAAACACGGCCCCGTCCACCGGATACAGTATTTCCGGGCGCGTCCCGGCGGAAAGAGAGCCGGCTCCCTCCCTGCCGCTGAGCCAGCGCTGGTATTCCGGGGGATACCGCACCTGCACACGTCCGCCCGCGCTGTAATGCCAGGTGCACACCTGCCGGCTGTTAAGTCCGGCGACCGGTATGTATTCACCGGCGACCGAGGTGCACAGCGGCCCCGGCGCCATCCCGGAGACAATGCAGACAGGAGCCTTTCTGTACGCGGCGGGCTCGGGAAAATCACGGGCGGAACCGGTATCCCGTTCCGTCAGAGTGTCGAGCAGAAGCCGGACAACGCCCGCCGGTATGGAGCTGCCCGTTTCCCGCAGGACGGTTTCCCCGGTAAAATTGCCCATCCACACCCCGACAGTGTAGCGGGTTGTTGAACCCAGCGCGATGATGTTCTGGAACTGGTTTGATGTGCCCGTTTTGAATATGGATGGATACGGTGTGTTGAAAACTTCCGCGAAACCGAAGCCCAGCGCCCTGGCGCGCCGATCGGACAGCATACTGCATATCACCGCCGCAGTGTCGGCGGAAAAAACCGTCCCGCGCTCCGCCGCCGCACAGTCGTCCGGGACAGCCTCAACGCGCAGCTCCGGAATGGAGCCGCCGCGGGCGAACACGCTGAACGCCCGGGTAAGTTCAAGCAGCGTCACCTCTCCGCTTCCAAGCGCAAGGGAAAGCCCCGTCCGCCCGCGTTCCCCTTCCAGTGAATCAAAGCCGAGCTGCGACAGCGTTCCCATGAAATTATCCACTCCGAGCCGGTACAGCAGGTACACGGCGGGAATATTCAGACTGGACGCAAGTGCGGTGCGCATCAGGACGGGCCCGTTGTAGCGGTTGTTGAAATTCAGCGGGACGTACACTTCCTCCGAGCCGAAATCCATGGGTACATCGGCGAACACGGTCGCCGGACTGAATCCCTGTTCCAGCGCGGCGGCGTAGAGGAAGGGCTTCATGGTGCTGCCGCTCTGGTTGCGGACCGTCACGCCGTCTATCTGCCCGGCGTCGTCACTGAAAAAGTCGCCGCCCGACCAGCAGATGATTTCACCGGTATAGTTATCCACGGCGAAAAGCGCGCCCTGCGAAAGCCGGGCGTCCCGGTTCATCTCAAGCCGGGTGTTGATTTCCCGTTCCATGGCTTCTGTAAGGGAAGCGTCTACAGACAGGCGGAGTTCCGCCGGAAGGTTACGGCCTTCCCCGGCGGCTTTTTCCCGGATATGGTTTATGAAATGGGGCATCCTCATGGGATAGACATAGCGTTCCGGCGGACTGACCTCCGCGAGCCATTCCTCCCGGCTTGCGGAAAACCCCGTGCGGCCGCCGGTTTCCATCGCGGCGTCATAAGCGGCTCCGGGATGCGTGAAGGGGTTGTACGCCGCCGGCCGCCTGAGCAGCACCGCAAGCAGGTGAATCCGCGCGTCGGAAAGCTGCGCCGGTGTACAGCCGAAAAAAGTACGGGCGGCGGAACCTATGCCCTCCGCCTGTGACCCGAACGGGACGGAATTGAGGTACAGCTCCAGAATCCGCTCTTTTGAAAGCTTTGATTCAATGCGGAGAGCCGTCCATGCCTCTGCGGCCTTGACCCGCAGCGTCACCGGCTTTCCGGCTTCCCGCGGAACGACCATCCGGGCAAGCTGCATGGTGATTGTGGACGCCCCGCTCACCGCCTGTCCGGCGGACAGGTTCTGGAACAGGGCGCGGATCAGGGCGGCGAAATCTATCCCCCCGTGGCGGTAGAAGTTCCGGTCCTCAGCCGCGACAAACACCTCCCCGATGCGGGCGGGAAGGCCGGACAAAGCGTACCATTCGCGCCGGAGTCCGTCCTCCAGCGGAAGCACCTGCAGCAGCTGTCCTTCGCGGTCGTATACCCTGGTACTGCACGGGCGGCTCATGAATTCCTCCAGCCGCGGGAACGGCAGCAGCGCCATCCCCGCCCGCACCGCCAGCCACAGAAGCAGGCATCCTCCGGCGGTTACAAGAACGGGCAGTATCTTATTCCGAAATGACAAACACACCGCCTTTCGACCTTCCGAACACCTCCGGCTCGTACATGCATTCCGCGGTGGCGGAGGGCACGTTGAATTCACCGTTGCGGACGGTACGGAAAAGGAATTCCACCTGCTGCCGTCCTTTGCGGAAGGCGTCCCAGAAATACCGGACTTCGTTGTCGTAGATTTCCTGGGAAGACAGGCCGAAATTCCAGCGCTCGTATGCGGAGCGTCCGTCATTTTCCTCCTGTTCCGCCAGGGCTGTGCCGACGAACTGCTCCGTGGTGGCAAAGGCCGCATTCAGTACCTCGGCGCCGGAAGGAATGGGAACCCGCAGCGCCACAAAGGTTCTGTCCCTGGTGGTGGAAACGGTTGCCCGCGCCCGGTAAATCTTTCCGGCTTCAAGCCGGTTTCCGGTCACGGTTTCCCCGGTCGCCGCGTCGGTGATATCAACAAAAACACTGAGCCCCTCTTCCCGTGCAAACTGCTGTTCATAGGGCAGCGGATATTTCATGGACAGGGTGTAGAACATATTTCCCCTGCCGTCTTTGGTGAATTCAACAGGCACTTCTTTTCCTTCGGGAACGCCGGAGGCGGTCAGGCCGCTTACCGACAGGGTTGCTTCCTCCGGTTTTGCAGCGGCGCCTTTGAAAGACGCCGTCAACACTTCCCTGCCGTCCAATTCAGCGGTTCCCGTGAAGTCCAGCTTTTCCAGATTGTTCGCCTCTATGTAGGCGGCGACGGCTTCCAGAACCCGCGCCGTGGACGCGGTGTTTTTCCAGTAACCGTTTCCCGCCCGCTGCAGTTCCAGCAGGTTGAACAACAGGCGGCCGTTCATGCCGTCGGTGTAGTCCAGGGCGGTGAAAAACTGGAGCAGCAGGGCGTTCCGTTCCGATTCATCATTAAAGAACATCCAGGGCGAGGTGTTGAATTCCGGATCGGTGATATCAACGCCCCTGGTTGTCGGCCGGGTGTGTGCGCGGATTTCCTCCGCCACGGCCACGGCTTCCTCCCGGCGGCCGGCGGTCAGATACATTAAACCGCAGAGGGCTTTCTCTGAAAATCCGGCCCCTTCCATCCCGTACACCTTCTGTATCATGGAAGCGGTAACGCGGTATCCCAGTTTTTGCAGGATATACAGGGAGTAAGCCTGGAAATAGGTATTTTTTGACAGGTACTCATCCTGACGGGCATCAAGGATGTATCCGATCAGTGCATCAATATCAATATTGCGGTCAACAGATATATCTTTTTCCAAAGCCCCGGCAATCAGTTCGGCAAACCGTAATGAAGGTGCCAGCGAAGCATCAGAACTGTTTTTCCAATAGGGGAAACCACCATCAGATTTTTGGGTTGTACTCCAGTCTTTTATTTCACGCGCAATCAGCCTCCGGGGATTTGAGACTTCACTTTCAAGCCCGAACACATCAATGTAATCACTGAAATACAACAGAGGTATCATGGCGGAGCACCGCTGCTCAAGACAACCATAGGGATACCGGAACACATAGGAAACGGCTTCCGTCAGGGTTCCCAGCCGGGTGGGATCAAGGGACACATACACGGAAGCGTCATTTTCCGCGGTGATGCCTGACGGCAGGACAATGTGTTCTTTCACCGAGGCTTTGCCCTTCTCCTCCACACTGCCGGAAGAAACTTCGCCGGTGGTGGTGACCGTCTCGTAAATCAGCGGCTTGTCTATTTCCAGCGGTTTTATAATCCGCTCGTTCAATACGTCGGATTTGACGGTAAAGGATACGGTCACCACGCCGCTGTTTTCCGCCTTCATGTCAAACAACGCCGGAACAGTCCTGCCGGCGGGAACGGTGACCGTTTTTACCGCGGTTCCGGCAACGGAAGCCTTTCCCGCTTTTACGGCTGTGCCCGCTTCAGCGGCTTTCTCCGCCGAAGATTCGGAGCCGGAGGTTATTTCCATTGTCACGGTCGCGGTATGGTCTTTTCCGTCCAGATTGGAAATAACCACACCTATATCAGAAACATCCCCCTCCCGCAAACGGCGGGGCAGCACGTCCCGCGCGCTGAGGGGATTGTTCACAATCATTTTGTCCTCTGTCCGGGCAAAACAGTCATCCTTCATGCCGATGGCGGTGACGCGGTATTCCGTCAGGTTGTCCGGCAATTTAAATGAACAGGTGACGGTGCCGTCCGCACCGGTTATCAGCACCGGCTCAAAAACGGCGGTCGGGTCAAAGTTTTTCCGCTCATTCAGTTTGTCGCCGCCCTGATCCCCGCCGTAAAGATTGCGCACCTCGTAGGTGACCGGATCCATCAGCAGGGAACGGGAATCATCTCCGGCGACACGGCCGGGGAAAAGGAATTCATCATAGAAAAACTCAATCGGGTCGGGAACATGGTAGTCAATCAAATCGATGACGCCCCTGTCCACCGCCATCAGCGTCAGCTCCGCACCGGCAAGCGGCCTGCCGTCTTTTTCGGCGGTCAGCGTAAATGTCGCCGTCTCGCCGGGCCGGTAGGAGGCCTTGTCCTGGGTGACGGTTATGTCGAATTCCTTCAGTGAGGTGTCCACATGAAGGGCGACGGAGCCGAAGTATCCTTTGGGCTTATCCATGTCCCGGGTGTAAAAATCGTGGCCGGGTTCCTTTGTCCTGACTGAATAGGAGGAAACCGCCACATACACCACCGGAAGGTATTTTTCATCGACAGGAACTTCCAGCACTGTCGTGGGTTCATCCAGATGGAACACTTTTTCAGAGAAAATGGTTTCCCGTTCCACCGTCATCAGGTAGGTGCCGGAAGGCAGCGGGCTTTGCAGCATGATCCGGGCGGTGTCCCCTACGTCGTACAGGGTTTTATCCGCGACAAGCGGAATTTCGTCGGAGGAATCACCGTAATAATAGGACCAGTCGGAACCGGACACGTAGAAGCTCCGCTCCGTGATGACCTGCCTGTCTTCGTTGTCCCGTGCGGTGAGCCGGAGTATATAGGCTCCGGCTTTGGGCGGCGTCATGGAGAAAGAGCCCTTTTCCGCCAGGGAAACGGTCTTTTTCTCCTCGGAAACCATTTCCCGCACATACCGGGTAATCAGGTTGCCGTTCAGTCCCACCTGCTGCACTTTCTTCCAGTCTTCCCGCAGAAGCTCCGCCGTAATCCGCCGCTCTTCCTGTTCCGCGGGGAAGCTCTCTGCGCCGGGCGCGGCGTTGTCCGGTGACACCAGCACAAAGTCAAAGTCAATCTTCTGTCCCTTTTTCGGGAAGCCGCTCACATTCTTCGGCCGGGACACACCGATATAGTACCGGGCGGGATGCACTACGGCGCTGCCGGAAGCGCTCACCGCCTGACCTCCGGCGTCCGTCACCGTGGATTCAAAGCGGTACAGATAGGCGCTTCCGGCGTTTTTTTCTCCGCCGGAAAGCTGCGAGGCGGAGGCGGTGCCGTTGCCGTCCAAAGCGCCGGAGCTGGTTGCCAAAGCGGTGCGCCCGTCATACCCGCGCTGGGGGCCGAATATAAAATTGTCGTAAGCGGAACCCTCCGGTCTGAAACCCACCGGTTCCCGGTACCAGTTGCCTGACCATGACACACCGGCGAGGCTGCCGCCGCCCAGATAGGACGCGGAAATACCGGCGGACACCATGTCGCCGCTGATATAGGTAAGATCCGGCATGGATACGGAACTTTCAAAACGCAGCCGCTCAAAATACGACACGGTGAAAGAAATACTTTCGGTGGCGGTATCTGAATCACGGAAATAGTATATGTAATATGAACCGGGTTTTATATCATCAGGCAGCTGAAAAGTCGATGTAAAGCCGCCGCTTTCCGAAACCCGCTCCGACAGAGTCATTATGGTTTCACCCTTCCATTTCGCTTCCTGAATGGACAGCCTGCAGGGACCGGAATAGGGGCTGTATTCTCCCACGCGTAAATTCCGGTCGATTCCCCTCACCCGCACTGTTTCACCGGGTTTGTACAACCCCCGGTCGGTGAACATGAAGGTGACTTCTTCGGTTCTCGAAGGATAGCCTAAATCCACGGAAGCAGCCTTTATTCTTGGGCCCCATATTCTGTTGCCGTAGGCGGAGGGATTGAAAATAACCGTGTCCCCGTCTTTTTCCGCCCTGAAATACAGGTCATAATCATCCTGACCGGTGATTACCGGCAGGGAGACAACCGCCAGGCCGCTGCTGTCGGTGACACTTTCCGCCAGCGGATTATTCAATGTGACCGCATCCTCATAATCCAGGGAAAAGTCCGTTAAATACGCGGAGACGGCCGCCCCCTCCACCGGTTCGCCGGTGGAAAGACTGGACACCAGTACCGCAGCCCTGCCGGCGCCGTAGCGCACCGTCATGCCCAGATCCGTCACCTGGATTATCTGTTCATTTTTATATGTGTATGTTTTTCTGTCAGACCACGGGGAATCGTATTCGCATACAATTTCAGCATTGAATTCCACCGCGCCGGACAACTTTCCGTTGTTTTCAGTCAGATAGGGCCGCAGATCCACGGGCTGCATAATCCGGGTGTTTTCCGGAAAAGAGTCTTTTTCTAAACGCACCCGGTCGGGTTCCATTCCGGCTTCTGCGCCGGTAAGGGCGTTGACCCGGTAAAAAGAGCCGGAAAGCGCATTCTGATGCTCAAAAACAAGCCGCGGCTCAAACTGGTTTTCCAGTATTTTGAAGCCTGAATCCTTAAAGGCGGCGTAACTGGCAGCCTTGGGAACCTTGATTGTCTCAGGCCCCGCCGCCACCGTATTCTTCCGGTTGTATACGTCGGTGATTTCACCGGACAGCGATATAGTGTATGTCTGCTCGAAGTCCACCGGAAGCCCGTGCACGATAATTCTGCTGCCGGATACGGCGATGTTATCCGCGCTGACGGGCATTTCCGGCTCCGTGCGTACCGTAAGTTTTGACAAATCAGTGTTTTCGTCGATTCTGTGGGAAAAATAAAATTCCACGGGTTTATCATATTTGCCGCTGTTTCCCGGGAAAACGGACACCAGGGTGAAGTCTTTCAACGTATGGAAATCCAGGGATTTTTCCTTGCTCACCGGCAGGGCATCCGGTTCGGAACGGGCGCCCTCCTCCATGGTGACGACGATTTTATGGTTCTCCGGCGGAGCCTCCTTCAACGTAAGCAGAAGCAGTTCAGGCTGTTCCCCGTCGGGGGTGGAGGCCGTAAACGGGAGGGAAAGCTCCCCGCCGTCACCTTCATCAGTGACAGCGGAAACGGTCAGTGAGCTGCTGATTGTCTTTGGCTGCACCGGATACGAAAACATGACGCCGATGGAACGGGCCTGCTCCGGCTCCATATTCCTGGCATCCACCAGGCCGCCGTTTTTGACGGTCTCGTATCCGGGGATTATGTTCAGCATGGAAAGCTCTTCGGTGCGGAAATTGAAGCTGCGCACGCTGTCCGCCGGCAGTTTCGAGCCGTCAACCGCCTTTATGTTTTCCGCCACAGTGACGGTGTATTCACGCTGCGGAAGCACCTTCTCGGAGGAATCAAAACACAGGAGGCTGGTACCGTACCACCGGTACACACCCTTCAGCGGAGGCTCAATCTTCATGTATTCGGAGGTGTCGGAAGGCTCCCCGAGAACCGAAAGGGGGACGACCGGCTTGGAAAACAAAACATAAACCGAAGGGTATTTCACCGCGGAGGGAAGCTCCCCCGCAGGCTGCATATCGATTATAGATAATGCAGTACCATCAGTTTCACCGGTGTTTGATGAATCTTTTTCACTGCATCCCGGCAGCAAAAAGCCCGCGCACAGCACAACAACAGCACACCGCAACAGTGTTCTTATTTTCACACCAATCCCCTTTCGGCACATGCCCGGTATTTGCGGACAAAGCCCTTCAAAAGGTAACACGGATTACTTTTTGATGCAAACAGAATTTTTTATTTCTATATACGAAAAGTTTCATCCCGTGAAACGAAGTGTTTCATCCGGTAAAACTAAATGTTTCATCAGGATGAAACTGCGGGAGGAAACGGAGCGGCGGATGTTTTCATCCCGTGTTCCGGACACACTGCTGCGTTTGACCGCCACCGGTAATGCACCGCCTTGTGAGCAAGCGCATACTGTCCGTATAGTAACCGCGCTGTCACAGATGGATAAACATCGTCAACCGTGCCGCCGGGTGTGTAAGTGCCGCCTGTAGCGTTTTCCGGGTAAAATTACTGTTGCTCTTCAACACCTTCAGTAACGCAGTTATCGTCATCGATGAACTTGCCGCCTGTGCTAACGTAAACGTTGTCTCCGCCGACACTGGTTATGGTGTTTCCGCTGACGACAGCAGGACTTGAAATGGTAAATGTTCCTGCAGAACCTACTGTTACACCGCCACCGAAACTTGCAGAATTTCCGCTGATCTTACCATTTGTCATGGTAAAATTGGAACTACCACCATCCACGTACACGCCGCCGCCGCTACCCCCTGCATTGTTGCCGGTGATGGAGCCTGCGGACATAGTCAATTCACCGCCTACGACACACACACCGCCTCCGGCTCCGATATTGCTGTTGATTTTGTTGTTTTCAATTATTGCCGACTCGCCGTCCATGATAAAAGTAGAGCCGCTTCCAATATACACACCGCCACCCTGGGATGAGGTGGATCCAGTGCTTTCTCCGACTGTATTTGAGCTAATGGTTCCGCGGGTAAATTCCACCGATGAAGAAGCTGCAAGATAAATTCCGCCGCCGGCATTGTCCGCCGTGCCGTCATTTGTCGCAGCGTTGTTGCTTATCTGCGGCGCAGAACCGGAAGTGTTTTTGCCTATCTCCGCGGTTGAGCCGTCGTAAAGATACAGGCCGCCGCCGTTTGTTGTCGCGATGTTGTCGCTGATTGCGCCGCCGTCCATGGTGATTTTTTTACTGTTGATCATATACACGCCGCCACCGTCAGTAGCCGTGTTGGAGCTTATGGTTCCGCCGGTCATGGTAAAGTCCGCTGCGCTGTACACGCCGCCGCCTGAGCCGCCTGAAGCTTCGTTGTCGCTTATAACGGCTGTACCGCTCATAGTGAAGGTGCCGTCCTCAGTTACCGCCACACCGCCGCCGTTGGCATCGGTAATATTACCGGTGATTGTTCCACTGGACATGGTGAATTCTCCGTTGACAAACACACCGCCGCCGCCGTAGGAAGTACTTGTGTTCATGTTGCCGTCATTGACACCGCTTCCGCCGATGGTGCCGCCGGTCATGGTAAAGCTGCCGCCGTTGCAGACATAGACACCGCCGCCGCCGATTTCGCTGAAATTATAAGAGATATTCCCGCCTTCCATCGTAAAGAAGGCGCCGTTCTGGACGCACACTCCGCCGCCCCAGGTACCGGAAGTCGTGCTGTTATTGTTGTTGCCGCCGGTTATTTTGCCGCTTCCGGTGGAATCCTTCAGCGTAAGCGCACCAGAAACCGAAATAACGGTGCCGTCTTCTTGTGCCGTTCCAAGCGCCCGGTTTATGGTGTGTCCGTTCAGGTCAAGGATTACTGGATTGCTTTCCGTTCCGCCGGAGAATGTTATGGGCTGGTTGTTAGATGCACCGAACACGCCGTTTGTGGCGTCTATATCTTGCTGCAGAATGATTGTGCCGCCGGAACCGGATGTATTAAGGGCTGAAATGGCGTCAGCGAATGAGCCGTACTGCACGCCGCTTCCCGTATCCCAGGAAACCCCGAAGGAAGACGAATCCGCAAGATACACTGCGTCTTCTTTTGACATTATGATGCAGCCTTCCGCGTCCGGGATGAATATGCTTTCCGCGCCGTCCACCGCCGTATCCGTTATCTGTACCTCTGTGCCCGCCGCCGGGCTTGTTGCCGTGGTTACGCCGATACGGGCGGATGTGTTCAGCCCGCCGGAGCCTATGGTGATAGTTTTTCCGTTATCTAAGTACACGTTATTGATATTACCAACTTCAAGTCGATAATTACCGCTAATATTTGGACTACCGCTAAGGGTAAAAGTGCCATCTTGTACAAACACGCCGCCACCGTTTTGAGTAGCTGTATTTCCCTTTATGGTTCCACCACTCATGGTAAAACTACCTTTCTCTACATTTACACCGATATACACACCGCCACCTAAATCCGCTTCATTGGCATCTGTACTACTACCGATGGTTCCCCCACTCATGGTAAAGGTTCCTCCGGCAATTACAAACACACCGCCACCACCACTAGGTTTTGTGAGCGAATTCGCACTAGTCGTAGTGTTGCCTTGTATTTTAGCTGTACCGGTCATGGTAAAGGTTCCGCCATTTACATATACACCGCCACCACCTGCAGCACTATTTGTATCTGTAGTACTAGCATTGTTTCCTTGTATTGTGGCGGTATCCCCCATATCAAATTTTCCAGTACCATTTACATACACCCCGCCACCACAGGCGTGACTATCCGTACTGGTGGCTTTGTTTCCCTGTATTACGGCAGAACCTTCCATTTTAAAGATGCCGTCTTGTACAAATACCCCGCCACCACTTTCAGTTACTGTGTTTCTGGTAATAGTACCATTATTCATAATAAATTCACCGCCGGAAACAAACACACCACCACCGTATTCAGCTGTGTTTTGAGCAGTTCCATCGATAGTTCCATCGATAGTTCCACCGTTCATAGTAAAAGTGCCACCGGAAAAAATATGTACACCGCCACCGTGAGTAGTAGCCGTATTACCTTGTAGTATGGCAGTACCGGTCATTTCGAACTCGCCGCCATTAACGTACACGCCGCCACCGTACTGGGCAGAGTTGGCGCTTCCCGCATCGGTTCCGCCGATGGTTCCGCCGATCATTTCGAAATTCCTGCCATTCACGTACACGCCGCCGCCGTGAGTAGTAGCCGTATTACCTTGTATTGTGGCAGTATCGCTCATGGTGAAACTTCCGTTGATTACACATACGCCACCACCGAGATTCGTTGCATTATTGTCGGATATTGTGCCGTCTTTCATGATGAACTCGCCGCTGTCCACTCTTACGCCGCCACCGTACGTTGCGTTATTGCCGGTGATTGTTCCCCCTTCCATGGTAAATATGGCATCGTGGATTTCAACACCACCGCCACTTTCCGCATTGGAGCTAGCACCGGTTCCGTCGATGGTTCCGCCTCTCATGGTGAAGGTACCGCCAGTGCTCACAGCTACACCGCCGCCGCTTACAGTGGCGCTGCTCCCTGTTATTTTACTGCCGTCTTCCATGATGAAAGTCCCGTTCATCACATACACGCCGCCACCGGAAGCACTGGTGCCTTGGACGCTGCTATCCGCTATCGTGCTGCCGCTTTCCATGGTGAAATTTCCGCCAGTTACATACACGGCACCTCCTCTTGCGTTTTCGCCTGTCACTGTTCCGGTGAGGGTTATGCCGTCTCCAAGGGTCACGCTTCCGCCGGTTATGTTGAATACCCTGCCGGTGGTGTTTGTTATGGAAGCACCCGTTCCCGTTCCTCCGCCGTTATATCCCCGCAGAGTCAGAGTACCGGAACTGTGGGCATATTCACCGGAAACAGAAACATCACCGTTTACATAAACAACACCGTCATTGCCTATGGCTTCCGCCGCTTTGTCCAGGGTGGCATAGGGGTTGATTGGGGTGCCGGTGCCGTTCGAATCACTACCGTTCTGCGATATATACACGGCGGAATAGGGCACCGTGTAGGTGAAGGTGGTTGTGGTGTCCCGGGCACCGGATACACCGCCAGCGGTAGCGGTAACAGTGTAGGTTCCCTTCTTGATAAAGGTCAGGGAGATTCCGCTGCTACCACCATTGAATGTCACTTTGTTTCCGGTAAAACTTCCTCCAGAAACAGACACGCCTTCTGTGCTGCTCAAGGTAAGTGTAATAGTGGAATTGGCAGTTTCCTGATTAAAGGTTACCGGCACGCCGGGTTCAAGAGTACCGGAACCGGAAGAAGCTGTAACGGCCGGTAACGGAGGAGCTTCAGTAGAAGCGGTAACTGCAGAAGTAAGACCGGAGGAATCCGTCAATGTTATGGTGCATTCGGGATCGGACACAGAATTGAGGGATATCCCCGTCTCAATCCCGACAAAACGATCGGTCTTGTTTCCGAGGAAAGCCCCGCCGCCGCTTAGGGGGGCATAGTTTGTGTCATCATATGTTCCGGTGACGCCGGAAAGTCCGTCAAGCCAGTTTCCGTTGCTGCCGGCGGGGGCGGTCACTGTATAACTTTTGTTGAAAAACCCGCTTATGCCCACGGACACAATGTCCCGGTGGATACTGGTCATGTCCGGCATATTGAAACATATGACATATGTGTCGTTGTCTGTTTTGTTCAGAATGACAGGGGAGGTCACCTGCGGAGGAGCGGAGTTCACACGCAGCGGCACCGTGTAGCTTCCGAAGTCCCGCCCTGAGTTCGGCTCCTTTATGGTCACCGTGGGACTGATTACAGTGCCGTTTCCGTCATGCGTTTCCAGGAATGTGTTCATCAGGGTGAGCCGTATTACAGCCCTGTCGGATGAGTCCTGTACTATGGTGTAATCCGTTCCGTGGGACAGACCGCCTCCGGCGAAATTAACGCCGGCATCCAGCGTGTAGTTTTGGGGATTAGCCAGATAATAGGTGATGACCCGGTCAGCTCCGGAAGCCAGGTTGGTCAGTCCGTCTGACTGGGGCATAGCCGTGTCGAATTCATGGCTGAGTATCCGGGCGATGCCCGTCCACTCCTCAACGAAATCCTGGAGCGGTTTGTTGAACATGTCGCAGGAAAGGAAAAGCAGCAGGCACAACAGAACCGCAGACACCACAGCGGCGGTGCGGAAACGCGGCTTTTTCCTGTTTTCTTCACGGAAAGACGGCACGTACAATATACTCCTGTATAAGTTTATATCTCAACCCAATAAAAATCAACCTTTTGCATTATACAGGAAGGAATTCAATAGAAAAGCGAAAAAAAAAAGGACGGAAAATATTTTCCGTCCTTAAAAATATGGGGAGACAAGGATTCGAACCTTGGAAGGCGGAGCCAACAGATTTACAGTCTGCCCCCTTTGACCGCTCGGGAATCTCCCCGTTTCAAGCCTAGCCAACTCAGGGATTCGAACCCTGGACCCCGAGATTACAAATCACGTGCTCTGGACCAGCTGAGCTAAGTTGGCGCGGTGCTTAACGCTTAAACAGCATACAGCACAATAAAAAAAAAGTCAAGACCAGGTCTTTTCACTTTATATCATACAACGGCAGGTAATAATCCTTTATAACCGATTCCCAGCTGCATTTTTCCCTGACGTACACGGACGAGTCGATTACCATTTTCATATATTCAGGTACATCGGAACAGACGGCCGTCCTGCACAGCCCTTCCCTGCACGATAAATTCTCGCAGAAGTCCCCCTGGACGCAATTCGTTTTTTTGGGATTGACGGCAACAACTTTTTCCGCCAGCCCAACCAGCAGGGAAGCGAGGACTTCCGGCTCGTTTTCCCCCTCGCCGCACCTGTACAGGAAACCGGTGGCGCCGTCCTTGATTTTCTGGAGGCCTCCGACAGCATGGGCGACGGGAATTGTTCCGAGTATCTGGGCTATGTAGTCCTCAAGACCGCACGGCTCGAACACGCTGGGCAAAACCACAAAATCGGAAACACATATAACCCGCCGGGCGACAATCTTGTTGTACCCCCGGAGGAAAACAGCCTTTCCGTAATGTCTTTCCGCGAAATCCTTCAAATCTTCTTCGATTGAGTGGTCGCCCTGCCCCATGATTAAAATCCGGGCGGAAGGTATTTTCCGCATAAGGATTTCCGCGGCGGCGATAAGAACGCGCAGCCCCTTCTGCTCGACAATCCTCCCCTGGTAAGCAAAAAAAACAGCCTTGTCGGAAACTTCCAGAGTCCCGGTGCGGGAAATCTCGCCCGTATCAAGCAGGTCGATGTTTTCCAGAAGCATTTTCCTGAACCGGTATTTCCCGTCCAAATCCCCTTCCCAGGGCTTATACGGGAACGGGATATACGAGCGTACAGGCTCCGACGGGTCATACCGGTAAAAATCAATTCCGTTTGTGATACCGGTGATTTTAATTCCCCGCCGGCATATCTCGCCGGACAGGCCGTCCGTATCCCTGTCGTAACGGGGGGACATAAGTTCCTCTGCATACCACGGGGAGACAGTCGTAAGTTTCCCGTATTCCGCCGCCAGAAGGAAGGGTTCCACCCTTCCGTTGAAAACAGCCCTTTCAAGAACATTATCCGGAACGCCGGTCAGCTTCTTAGCGTCCTCAAAGCCGCTTATTATCTGCCTGTAGCCTGAACCGGCGTTATGTATTGTCGTCACAAAAACAGTGTCCCTGAAAAGGCCTTTCAGGTCGCCGCAATATTTGGTACCGGCCTTCACCATGGCGGGAATCATGGCGGTGTGCCCGTCGTGGCAGTGGACAACCGCCGGGGCGGTTCCGGTCTTTTCCGCGTAAACGAGAACCGCCAGCTGGAAAACCGCATTCATCCTGTCAGCGTCAATATGGCCTTTTCCCCTCACAGCTCCGGGAATATTCCGCTCATCCTCTTCCGTATACGTGTAGACGGCGTGCTTTCCGGCGAACATATCAGCTTCCACGAATATGATTTCAACCGAATGCTCGTATGCCTTTGAGAAGGAAACCTGGACGGTCTCCCCTGCGGAGGGAATCCCGGCGCCGAAAAGCCTTACGCCGGATGTCTCCACACAGCCGTATTTCGGAATGAACACGGAGACATCCATGCCGAAACGCTCCAACCCTTCCGCCAGCGACTGCGTTACATTCTTGACGCCGCCGGCTTCCGCAATACCCGCGTATTCACGCGTAACAATCCAGATTTTCTCACGTTTTTCCGCCATAAATTTTCCAGTCCAAGTCAGCAGTATATTATGTCCGGTTCACCGGGGTCAAATCAGGACGGAGGACCTCCGCTCCGTTAAGGTAAACGGCCGCGGGTTTTTTGTTCCCGTAGAAAGTAATCATGATACGGACGGTGTGAGGAAGGGCTCCTTTTATTTCAGGTTCAGAGGAAACAAAGAGAGGTGTGTCACCGGCGTTCCCTCCGAGGCGCAGGGCCGTCGCCGGATTCAGCGCATCCAGATCTTTTGTCACCGTAAACTGGACGGAGACAATGCTGTCCTCTTCTATACCGTTCCTCCGCAGAATCTCAAGGTAAAGGGCGTTGACTTCTCTCTTTATGGAGTCTTCCGTATTGGCGCAGCATACGGCGCCGCGCACCGCAAAAAGCTTTCTTTCAGTATCCATAATCCGGAGAATGATACAGTCATGTCTTTCGGAATGTCAACATCATGACGCGGGGGAAATTAAAGGTTCAGGGACTGAAGCCGGAGGAAAGTTTCAGCAGGACATGGGCGGCCAGCAGTAAAACGGAGGACAACAGCAGAAACAGGAACGTTGTGAGCACCGTCACGAGCCTGAGCCTGTACTTTTTTCTGAAAATGGATAAAATCTCCCGGCCGATGACAATCAGTCCGAGAAATATAGCCGCCAGGGAGCTTGCCGACATCAGTTTCAGGATAAGGATCTGGGTTGAATCAAGAAAAAGCTGGAAGTTGCCGAGGGAATACACAACGGCGAGGGAAAACGAAAACACCGTGAGGAAGATTTCCATGCGGTAGAGGATTTCTATTCTTGGGATATACATTCCGGTGAAAGTTCTTCTGTTTCTTTTTTTCACGCTTTCCCTTTTTACAAAAATGAAGTACAATCCTATTGTATTTTACCCCTCTTTTTGCCTGATGGGCAATATGCCGGGGGAAAGGATCGGGAATGAAGAAATTTTTTGTGTCGGTGATAATCCTCGCCGTTTTCGGCGGTTTCATATTCTTTTTCGGATGGATTCAGTTTTACGTCCCCAACGGAAGCGTCGGCGTCATGACGTCAAAAACCGGAGGGGTTGACCCTGTTCCGGTGCAGCCCGGCCAGTTCCGCTGGGCGTGGGAAAGGCTCCTGCCGACAAACTGTGAAATCCTTGTTTTCACCGCCAAGCCATGGGAAGGCAGCCTGTCCAAATCGGGGGAGCTTCCGTCCGCTGAATTTTATTCCCGTTTCCTGAACGGGACGCCGGATTTTTCCTGGAAGATTTCCGCGAAAGTCTCCGTAAAGCCCAGGGCGGAGGAACTGCACGTTCTGGTGGATAAATACGCCGTGAAATCCGATGCGGAAATGGAGCCCTTCATCGCCTCTGAAACGGAAAGGGCTTTTACGGCGGCGGCTGAAAAGTTACTGGCGGAATGCGCCGCGGCGGCGGCCGCCGGAAATGCGGGGGAAAAGCTCACCCCGGACTCCTCTTCCCTGGCTGATTACCTTGGCAGGGAAATCGCCCCAGAGCTTGAGGTTTTGTCCGTCAGCGTGACGGATTTCTCCATCCCCGATTTCAACCTGTATGCGGAGGGAGCCGCCGCCTACTCCTCCTACAGCGCGAAACACAGGGAAATGGCCGAGGCCGTCGCCCTGCGCTCGGCGGAAGAGGATTTAAACGACAAGGAACAGATGAGGCGGTTCGCCCAATGGGGCTCTTTTCTGGAGAAATTCCCCTCACTCGTTGATTTCCTTGCGGTCGCCAGGGACGATGCGGCGGAGACACTTGAGGTGCTGAAAAGCCTGAAAGCGGAAACCGGGGAATAACGGTTCCTGCGCGCTTCCCGCCATCCTCTTCCTTATTAACACCTACAGATTCCCCGGCTCAGGAAAAATCCGCACCGAAAGGCTCTCTTTCAGCGGGAACACGCACATAAACGCCCCCGAAACGCCGGAAAAGCATACATTCTCCGCTTCCGCCCAGTTGCTCAGGCTGTAGGCTCCCTCATCCCAGGGTATGTCCAGCTGCCAGCGGAGATTCGCCGCTTTTATCCTGTGAGGGCCCTTCCCCAGAGGGAACACGGAAACAGTGTCACCCGGCTCCAGTCCGCCGGCTTCCAGGCTTTCCGCTTCCGGGGATGAAAGATAAACGGTGACGCTTTCCCCCGCAATCCAGAGTGAGGGACGGCAGTTTCCCGCGAAAAGTCTTTCAATGGCGAAAAGATGGTCCATCCTTCCGCCCCCGCCGCCGACAAGAACAATTTCCCTGAAACCCCTTTCCTTCAGCAGTCTCAGGGCGGCTTCCGTGTCACTGGAATCCTTGGCCGTATCCAGCCTGATTATTTCGCTTCCGGGATATCCGTCCAGGATGATTTCCCCCGGCAGGCTGTCCATATCCCCGATGACGAGGTCAGGGGACAGCCCCAGGTCTTCCACCGTGGAAAGGCCGGAATCCGCGGCGGCGATGAAACTGTATCCGCGGAAAAACCCGGACGCCTTTTTCAAGTCAGGATTCTCACCGCCGGTGAACAAAAGGGCTTTCATAAAAACTCCTGTTTTCAGTATACTGTCTTTCCTATGAAAGACAATATGCGTCCTCCGGCGGTTTTAAAGGATTTATCGGTGTTTTTCACCCGGAAAGGCTTTTCCGTGTACATGGTCGGCGGCGCGGTGAGGGACTTTTTTCTCCGCAGGGAAGCGGAGGATCTGGACATCGCCACAGACGCTACTCCGGAACAGGTCATATCCATGTTCAGGAAGGTCATTCCTACGGGGATAGAGCACGGCACGGTGACAATTCTTTTTAAAGGAAAGAAAATAGAGTGCACCACTTTCCGCACGGAAAAAGGTTATTCGGATTCCAGGCATCCCGATTCCATCTCCTTCTCCAGTTCCGTGGAGGAGGATTTGTCGCGCAGGGATTTCACGATGAATGCGATTGCGGTACGACTTCCCGACGGGAAAATCGTGGATCCATTCGGCGGACGGCAGGCTATAAAGGACAGGATAATAAAAACCGTGGGCAATCCGGTGGAGAGGTTTGCCGAGGACGGACTGAGGCCTGTGAGATGCGTCCGTTTCGCAAGCCAGACAGGATTCTCCGTGGACGGACCGACTCTGGAAAGCATCCCCGTCTGCCTTTCAGCCACGGCGAATGTCTCCATGGAACGCATCCGGGATGAATTCATTAAAATACTCCTTTCACCGAAACCCTCGACTGCCCTGCGCCTCATGGAAAAGACGGGGCTTCTGGAGCTTATCCTGCCGGAGGCGGCGTCCTGCAGGGGTGTGGAGCAGCTGGGCTTCCACAAAGACGATGTTCTTGACCACATGCTCAAAGCCTGTGACTCCTCCGATCCCGGCAACTTCAATGTACGTGCGGCGGCGTTTTTCCATGACATCGGAAAGCCCCTCTGCCAGGAATGGAGTCCTGAAAAAGAAAGGTATACTTTTTACAACCACGAAAAAAAATCCGCCGAAATCACCGGAAAAATCATGAACCGGCTCCGCTTCTCCCGGAAAACCATACAAGACGTGTGCCATTTGATTGAAATGCATATGTTCCATTACGAGCCGTCCTGGTCAGACGCCGCCGTCCGCCGTTTCACGGTGAAAGCCGGAATTGAAAGCATACCGGACCTGTTCAGGCTGCGGGCGGCCGATTCCGCGGCGACATCCGGCTGCGGGCCTGACGGCGTATACCGGTCGCCGGAG
Source organism: uncultured Treponema sp. (assembly GCA_949300145.1). GTDB lineage: Bacteria > Spirochaetota > Spirochaetia > Treponematales > Treponemataceae > Avitreponema. The sequence continues at coordinate 55,363 of CASGDA010000002.1, forward strand.
GGAATGCTTCTGCGGGAACTTGAGAAGCGGATAAAGAAGGAAGTGGATGCAAACGCCGCCCTGTCGGTAAAAGACCTTGCCGTTAACGGGAGTGACTTGATGAAAGCGGGAATACCCGCCGGACCGTTGATGGGAAAAATACTGGACGAACTGTTCGCGACAGTGCTTTCCGACCCGGGAAGCAACAAAAAGGACAGGCTCCTTAAAATAGCGGACGCTTTTTACAGGAAACTGTCTGAAAAATAATACATGCTTATAAAAAATATATCAGTCCAGGCCCATTTCCTTGCAGGCGATTCTGGCGACAGCCTGCTCGGCTTCTTTTTTGTTTTTACCTTCGGCGGGGCCGAAAACCTTCCCGTGCACATTCACGGAGACGGAAAACACCTGGTCGTGATCCGGGCCTGTCTTGCCCTCAAGTTTGTAAGACGGGATTGTTTTGTAGCGTTTCTGGACATATTCCTGCAGGACGCTTTTAAAGTCCCTTCTGTTACCGTGCAGGACGGTGGAGGAAATCTGCGGGTCAATGAGTTTAAGGACAAAATTCTCGGCCGCCTTGAAACCGGAATCGATATACAGGGCGCCGATCACCGCTTCCATTGCATCGGCAAGAATCGCCTTCTTTTCCCTGCCGCCGGAAAGCTCCTCCCCCCTGCCCAGAACCAGCATTTCGGACACACCGAGCCCGGCGGCTATTTCCGACAGGGAATCCTCCGACACGACGGCGGATTTTATCTTGGCCAGCTCTCCTTCGGGACTGTCAGGCATTTTTGAATAAAGACGGGCGGCGGTAACCAGCCCTAAAACAGCATCCCCCAGAAATTCCAGACGCTCATTGTTAACCCTGATATGAGCCGCCACATTCCTGGGGGTTTCATTGGAAAAAGAACGGTGGTGGAAAGCCAAATCCAGGAGACCCGGATTCTTGAAACGGCATCCCACCTTTTTTTGAAAAATCGCCAGCGCCCGTTTTCTTTCTCCGGACATTCCGGTCTTTTCAGAAAACACGGCGCCGCCAACCTTATGACTGCTGGGATTTGATGAATTCGTATGCGTCGCGCACAGTTTCGAACTCATTGGCTTTATCATCGGGAATCTGGATTCCAAGCTCTTCTTCGATGGCATACACCAATTCATACGTGTCGAGACTGTCCGCACCGAGATCCTGACGGAATGAAGCGTCAAGAGTCACTTTCTCTTCATCAATGCCAAGTTTGTCCGCAATCAGCTTCCGGACTTTTTCAAATAATTCATCCATAACATACACCCCTTTTATTATCCGTTATTTTCAGGAATGATAACCTGTCTGCCGCGGTAAAAACCGCATTTGGGACAGACACGGTGTGACACAATTAAATTGCCGCAACCGGCGCATTCAACCAGGGCCGGCGCTTTGAGACGCATATTCAGCCCCTGCCTTCTGCGTGTGCGGGCCTTTGATGTTTTAGCCCTAGGCACTGCCATAAGTTAACCTCTCATTCAAGAATAATTTCCGGTTATCATAGACCCAAGCCGGCGTTTCTGTCAAGACGCCTGTATTTTTCATACAGGGCTTCCGCGACGGATTCCGGAACCATGGAAGACACATCGCCGCCGAGGCCTGCAAGTTCCTTGATGGCGCTTGAGCGCAGGACAAAATATTCGGGGTCCGTGGAAAGAAAGACGGTTTCTATTCCCGGATTCAAACCTTTATTCATCATGGCAAGGTCAAATTCATATGAAAAATCCGCAAGATTCCTCACCCCCCTGATTAAAACCCCCGCCCCTATTTTCCTGGCGTATTCCACAATCAGGGTGTTACAGGCATGAACCGACACATTGTCCCAGCCGGAAACGAGGCCTTTCATAAGCGAAACCCTCTCCTCTTCCGAAAACAGGTACTTTTTTTCACTGTTCACAGCCACAACCACATGGACTTCGCTGAATATGACACGCGCGCGTTCTATTATGTTCAGGTGTCCGAAGGTGGGCGGATCGAAGGATCCGGCAAAAACAGCTTTTACCATGGGAATATAGTAAGAGCAGCAGGCCCGTCCGTCAATATTTATTTGACGTTTCAATAAAAAGAATGTATCATCAAACCATGTTGTCCGGTATAAAAAAATTTGTTCTCCCGTTTATTGTGCCGATACTGTGCATTTTAATCGGCGGATGCGCTTCCACCGGGGATTCCGTACCGGAGCCGGTTTATGAGGAACCTGTCCTCATACCGGAAACCGGTGTGATTCCGCCGCAGGAAGAAACGGTACAGCAGGAGCCGGAGAATCCTGAGGACGATGAGAACGCGGTTGTCGCCAAGGTCGGTTCCGTGGAGATAACACGGCATGAGTTCAAGCAGACAAAGTCCGAAATCGAAATTGTAGTGGACGACTTGAACAAAATCACAAAAGAGAGGAATTATTCAAAGTGGCTCACGTATCTGGATCCTGAATACAGGAAGACCCTGTCAGGGAAGGCTTACCTTGACCGGGTGTCAAAAAGCCTTCCGATGGCGCTTCAGGAAAAGAACATAAGGCTTTCCTCCCTTGAGGATTATTTCAGGTATGTTTTCGTGCCTTCCAGGCAGAACATCAGGGTGGACGACATACAGTTCATCACCCCCACAAGGGTTTATGTCATAATGGAAATTTCCAGGGGACAGAGGGCTGCTGTATACATTCTCGAGAAAAGCGCGGGCGGAGAATGGAGATTGGTCGGTAAAAACTGATTCCGGCGAAATTTAACTTGAAATAAAAAAAAGCTTGGATATTTCCGGCTGGTATAGTAGTATTTATTTGATTTGACGGTTTAAAACCGGACCAGGAGGGTCGATTTATGTTTAGAAAATGCGCGGTTTCAGCTTTATTGGCGGCATTTGTTTTTATTCTACCGGTTGCTGCACAACAGACGCAGTCTTCTGATACAGAGGAGGAGAAATCCGATTCGATTATGACTGTTGAGGAAGCGTATCTGAACTCCGCCGAGGGTGTCATCATCAAGGAGCTGGCACAGGCGGACGGACGGGATGCAAAACAGGTGGCTCTTCAGTACATAGAGGAAGCCATCAACAACGGAAGGCAGAGCCAGGAAATGCTGGATGCACTCAAAATTCTCGCCGGTGAAGGTATGCTGACGGTTGTAAGGGAAAACGGCAGGGTCGCCAACAATTACCCCGACATAAGGCGTAAAGCCTGCGAGCTTTTGGGTCAAACCGGCTCCGAGGAAGCCGTACCGATCCTTATATCCGTCCTGTACGTTGACAATGAGCCTTCGGTTATCAGCGCCGCCGTAAAGGCACTCGGGGACATCGGGTCAAACGAAAACGACGATGTTGTGGAAATGATAAACTGGATTGCCAGGAAATTCGACATCATCCTTCCCACCAGCTCTCTGGCCCTCGAAATATTGAACACCTATGAGAAGCTTGCCCCCGCTGTGGAAAACAAGACGGGAATGATTGAAAACATCATGCGAATTGCCAGCAACTATAATTATGTCACTCCGGTAAGGAACCGTGCCTATGAGGTTTTGAAATCCATACACAGTTCCTCCGGGAACGGTGAGGGCGACAGGGAATCTTCGTCATCCGAAAACAGTACGGAGGATGCCGGGGATTCCCAGGGCTTATGATAATAAACCGGCGCGGTGCCGGTGCCTGTGTATAATGAAAGAGGCCCGCTTCAAGCGAGCCTCTTTTGTTCTTGGAACTGATGCAGGATTTGTTTTGGAAGATGCGGGATTCGAACCCACCGCCTTTGCCTCCGGAGGGCAACGCTCTATCCAAATGAGCTAATCTTCCGCGGGAACAAAACCAGTCCTGCCGCTAATATTGTATTACTTTCTTTCTTTTGTCAATCGGAGGTTTTAAGTTTATGGAACCGATAATTCTGGCGTCATCTTCACCGAGAAGGCAGTCAATACTTAAAAAACTGGAAATACCTTACACCGTTGTGGTTCCTGACTGTAATGAAATCATGCCGGAAAGAGGGAATCCGGAGGAACTGGCCGAATTGAATGCCATGAAAAAACTGAAGGCGGCCGTGAAGCTCTCCAAAAAAGAAATAACGGCGAGATGGATTCTGAGCGCCGACACCCTCATATCCATGGATGGAAGGATTTTCGGGAAACCCGGAGACAGGGATGCCGCCGCCGCAATGCTGAGGGCTTTTTCAGGGAAAAGCCACGAAATCATAACCGCCATGTGTTTTTTCAGCAGCCATGACCAGCGTACTTCGACAAAAATAAGCCGGACAAAAATTTCTTTCATAGATTTAAGCGGGGAAACCATCGAAAAATACCTTGAAACAGGAGAATGGCAGGGGGCGGCCGGGGCGTACAAAATACAGGGAATCGCCTCCTGTTTCATAAGCCGTATAGACGGCTCCTATTCAGGTGCGGTGGGGCTGCCGGTGAATTTATTGTACGAGGCCTTACTTGAACATAAATATGATTTCATTGTATAATCTGTAACAAACTTGTGCCGGTTTTCCGGCGTATATCCTCCGGTTCCTCCAACGGTTCAGGAACCGAGAAACAGAGAAGGGCGCGTGTAAAAACGCGGAAAGGAGAAAATCATGGCAGTAGTAACCATGAAAAACCTGCTTGAGTCCGGCGTTCATTTCGGACATCAGGTTAAACGTTGGGATCCCCGTATGAAAAAGTACATTTTTTCAGAAAGGAACGGGATTCATATCATTGATTTACAGAAAACAATACTCTCAATCAAGGAAGCTTACGAAGCCGTAAGAAAAACAGCCGAAGCCGGAAAGAGCGTTTTGTTTGTCGGTACAAAAAAACAGGCCCAGCAGACCATCGCGAAAGAAGCGGAACGCTGCGGTATGTTCTACGTAAACAACCGCTGGCTCGGCGGAATGCTTACAAACTTCTCAACAATAAAAAAGAGTCTTCTCAGGCTTAAAAAAATAGAAAAAATGGAAACGGACGGCACCTTTGAAAGCCTTACCAAAAAGGAAGTCGCCGCCCTCCAGAAAGAAAAAAGCAAACTGGAAAAGAACCTCGGCGGTATCAAGGAAATGAGGGAGTTGCCCGGCATTATTTTCGTCATTGACACGAGGAAAGAAGCCATCGCCGTTGCGGAAGCCCGCAGGATGGGAATCCCCATTGTCGCCGTTGTGGATACGAACTGCAATCCGGAAGGAATTGACTTCCCCATTCCAGGAAACGACGATGCAATCCGCGCCATATCTTTATTCACCCAGATTATAGCGAACGCTGTCGTGGAAGCCAATCATGACGCCGGATTGAAGATAATTGAAAACCTTCAGGATGAGGATGAAGAGTACGCTGAATCCTTCAATTCCGCTTCAATGGACAAGGAAATTGAAATCGAAGATTACAGCAACTACACTCCTGACGAACCCAAGGAAGAGGATGTTTCCGCTTCCGAGGATGACAGCCTGATTGACGAGGACAAGATTTACGGGGACAACTGAAATATTGCGCAGGGCGGAATCCATGAGGGTTTCCCCTCCCCGTACCGTTAAAACTAAAACATTTGAGGACTTATAACGATGGATATTAAAGCTGGTGATGTTAAGGCGCTCCGTGAAAAAACCGGGGCGGGAATGATGGAATGCAAAAAGGCTCTCATGGAGGCCGGCGGGGACGCCGCGGCCGCGGAGAAAATCCTGAAAGAAAAGGGGCTCGCCGCCGTTGAGAAAAGGGCTGACAGGGACACAAGCGAAGGCGTGGTGATGATCAGGAACGAGAACGGCCGCGTCCTCATGATTGAATTAACCTGCGAGACTGACTTTGTTGCAAAAAACGCGGACTTCATCGCGGTCGGAACAGACATCCTGAATACGGGCTTTGAAAAGGGCTGCACCGAAGTCACCCAGGAACTCAAGGACAAAATGCTTGATCTTGCAACCCGCGTCCGCGAAAACATGGGTATCGGACGCCTTTTCGCCTATACCGCGGGAAATGACGAATACATCGCGAAATACGTCCACTCCGACAAAAAGACCGGTGTCGTCATTGTCCTGAAAGCGGACAAGCCCGAGGCCTTCAACTCAAAGGAAGTCCAGGATTTCGCCTATGACTGCTGTCTCCATGTGGCGGCATTTACCCCCATGTATGTGGACAAAGATTCTGTTGACAAGAGCTATATTGACGAGCAGACTGAAATCTTCACGAAACAGGTCGCCGAACTGGACAAACCTGAGAACGTGAAGAACGGAATTGTCCAGGGCAAACTGAAAAAACATCTGGCGGATATTTGTTTCATGGAGCAGCCCTTTGTCAAGGACGATAAAGTTTCCGTTGCGAAAAAAATGGAAGAGGTCGGAAAAAACGCAGGGGCGAAGCTTTCCCTGTCAAAAATGGTTCTCTTCCAGCTCGGCGGAAAATAAAATTGTACGGAGCTTAATATGTCTGACATTGTGACTCCCCACGAGGAGAGGATGAAAAAGTCTGTGGCGAACCTGAAGGAAGAGTTCAACTCCATCAGAACAGGGCGGGCCTCGGCTTCCCTTTTTGATAAAATCCGGGTTGATTGTTACGGAGACAAATCCCCTCTTCCCCAGGTGGCTACAATTTCCATCCCGGAAGCGAGGCTGGTTGTAATCCAGCCCTGGGACAAGGGATTGATTTCCGAAATTGAAAAAGCCCTGCAGAAATCCGAGCTCGGCCTGAATCCTTCAAACGACGGAAAAGTGATACGTATCTCAATTCCGCCGTTAACTGAGGAACGGAGGAAGGATTTGGTGAAGCAGTCGAAGGCTTTGGCTGAGCAGAGCCGTGTCGCCGTGCGGAATATCAGGCGGGACGCGAACGATGCGCTTAAAAAGGCGCAGAAAAACGGGGAAATAACCGAAGACGAATTGAAATCCGCGGAAACTTCCCTCCAAAAATCCACTGATTCTTTTATCCAGGAGATAAACAAAATCCTGGAAGAAAAAGAAAAAGAAATTATGGAAGGATAAATTGACTGCGGAATCCGTATCACAGACAGCCGGTTTAAAACTCGCTCTTCCCAGGCATGTTGCCGTAATTATGGACGGAAACGGGCGCTGGGCCAGAAACCGCGGTATGCCCCGCACCATGGGGCATAAGCAGGGGCTTGAATCGGCCAAGTCTGTGGTAAAGAAAGCTTCTGACATGGGAATCGGATTCATCACTTTGTACACGTTTTCAACTGAAAACTGGAAGCGCACAGAGGAGGAGGTCGGTTTCCTGATGCGCCTTGTAAAAACACATTTGCGGGCGGAAATGAACTTTTACATTGAAAACGGAATCCGCGTCAGATTCACAGGGGATATCGCGGGTCTGCCGGAAGATGTGGCGGCGGAAATCACTGATGTCTGCGAAAAAACCGCGGGGTACACGGGGACATCCGTTGTTCTTGCGGTGAATTACGGCGGCCGGGATGAGATTATCCGGGCGGTGAAGAAAATGTCCGCCGAAGACATCAAAAACCTGACGGAAGACAAATTCCAGTCTTTCTGCGATATCCCCGATCTTCCACCGGTGGATCTTTTGATACGCACCGGCGGCGACAGACGGATAAGCAACTTTCTTTTGTGGCAGTCAGCCTATGCGGAACTGTATTTCAGTCCGGAGCTGTGGCCGGATTGGACCGGGGAACACTTTGAAAAAGCGGTTGCTGATTTTGCAGGCAGAGAGCGGAGGTTCGGCGGTTTATGAGTAAACTCTCTGAAAGGCTTTTTTTGTTTTTCCTCGGAATTCCTCTTTTTATTGCGACGATTCTTCTGGTTCCGCATTTCCGCTATATTATTTTCCAGCTGGAAATCCTGTTTTTTTCCGTACTGGCAATCATCGAAACAAGGATTATAGTTTCAAAAAAACTGGCCGTTTATTCCACCTTCCAGATAGTTGCCGCCGGACTTATAATACCATTCACGGCCGTGTGTTGCGCCGTATTCTCATTTTCTTTCAGATTCATTTTTTTCGCCATGGCACTGGCGGCGGTTATAATTTTATTCTATGAATTTTTCTGTTCTTTCTCCGGAAATTTTGAAAAGTCCCTGGAGCGGATCGCCTCAGGATTTTTTGTGATATACTACCCCGGTTTCTTTGTATCTTTCCTGTCGGTTATGACTGTGTGGGAACACGCCGGGATTCTCCTGTGTATTTTCTTCCTGATGGTTTTCGGCTGCGATTCCCTGGCATGGCTTTTCGGAATCCTGTTCGGAAAGGGAAACCGTGGATTTGTGCCGGCAAGCCCGAATAAAAGCCTGGCGGGTTTTGCCGGCGGATACGCGGGAAGCATAGGCGGAAGTCTCGCGGGGTACTTCCTGTTCCCGGAAGTTTTCGCCGCGCCTCTCTGGAAAATGTTCCTGCTGGCTTTTTTCATAGCCACGGCTGCTATTATCGGGGATATTGCGGAATCAATCTTAAAAAGAACAGCCGGTATCAAGGATTCCGGTTCATTTATGCCCGGACGCGGCGGTATTCTTGACAGCATTGATTCAATTTTACTTTCCGCCCCCGTATTCTATATTCTCTGTGACATTCTTTTCGGTTTTAAGGTGTTATGAGATGGTGTGACGGGAGGTATACACCGTGGAGGGAAACACAAAAAAGAAGGTCCTTGTTTTAGGTGCGACAGGTTCAATCGGAACAAGTACAATCGACTGCATAAAGAAATATCCTGAAAGATTCGAGCTCGCCGGATTCTCCGCAAATTCCGATGAAAAGGGCTTTGAACGCTTAAAAAGCGAATTTCCAGGCGCCGCCGCCGTTCTTGTCTCCAGGGACGGAACGGATGCCCTTATAGCCATGATTTCCGGAACTGAAGCCGATGTGGCCGTCAACGGCATCGCGGGAGCGGCGGGGCTTTTCCCATCAAAAGCCGTTCTTGAATCAGGCAAGGATCTGGCTCTTGCGAACAAGGAAACGGCGGTAATGGCCGGAAACCTGATTATACCGCTGGCACAGAGGACGGGGAAAAAAATACTGCCGGTTGATTCGGAGCATTCCGCCGTATTCCATCTTATAGAGGCTTACGGCAGGGAATCGGTGGATGAAATAATACTGACAGCTTCAGGAGGTCCGTTCAGGACATGGCCGGAGGAGAAAATCGCCAGGGCCACGGTGCAGGATGCGTTGAAACATCCCACATGGTCCATGGGTTCAAAAATCACCGTTGATTCCGCCTCCCTTGCCAACAAGGGTCTTGAGGTGATGGAAGCCTGCGTGCTCTTTAACATTAACCCTGAAAAGGTTAAAGTGACTGTACATCCCCAGAGTCTTGTGCATTCGTTTATACGGACAAGGGACGGGGACTTGTACTGCCAGGCTTCTTATCCTGACATGAGGCGGCCCATTCTTTCAGCCCTGTGCTGGCCGGAAAAAAAAGGGAACCTGCTTGAGAAATTCACCTTTGACGCTCCATGCGAAATGACATTTGAACCTCCAAGAAAAAGCGCGTTCCCTCTTTTGGGGATTGCGTACAAAGCCGCGGTACTGAGGGGAGGATACCCGGTCGCATTCAACGCTTCCAATGAAGAGGCGGTGAACGCTTTCCTGAAGGGAGCATTCAGTTTTTCAGGACTGGCTGAGATAACCGCGGAAGTCATGGAAAATGACTGGGGCGGTACTCCCGCATCCTTTGAGGAAGTCGCGGATGTGGATTCACGTGCAAGGGAAACGGCGCGTGGAATTATCAAACGATTCATTCAAAAATAAACGGAAACCTTATGAAAATAATTTTCGGGCTGATTGCCCTGGGTATTGTCGTTATCATCCATGAACTCGGACATTTTATCGCCGCCAAATTATGCGGTGTCAAAGTTGAATCTTTTTCCGTAGGCTGGGGGCCTGTGTTACTCAGAAAAAAATGGCGTGGAACCGAGTACAGGCTTTCCGTCCTCCCCCTGGGCGGATATTGCGGAATGAAGGGGGAAGACGCCTACAAGACAGCCATAGAAGAGAAGCTTGACTACATCCCGGAGGAAGATGGGGGCTTTTACTCGGCCCATCCTCTTAAACGTGTGATAATCGGAGCCGCGGGGCCTGCGGCGAATCTGATACTGGCTTTTTTGATTCTGACGGTAGTGGGGATGAATGACTATTCCTACCGCACCTGGGGAAATAAAATCATACCTGTCGCCGAGACAGAAAACGGAGTGCACTACCCTGCCTATCTGGCAGGACTGCAGGAAGGGGATAAAATAATATCCCTTGATGATAAAAAGATAAGCAACTTTTCTGAAATACAAATGTACATCAGTTCACGCGCGGAAGAGCCCATAAAGGTTTTGTACGAGCGTGAAGGACAGATTCTGGAAACGGAGATGGTTCCTCTGCTGGATAAAAAGACAGGCGCAGGCAAAATAGGCGTTTACCCTTTCATCCCCCTTGAAGTCGGAAATGTGAAAAAAGGCTCATCGGCGGAAACTGCCGGCATCCGCGCGGGGGATAAAATCACCGCGGTAAACGGGGAGCCGGTTTCAAACTACATGGATTTGGCGGAAATACTGTCGTCAAGACCGGAACAGCTTACATTCACAGTCCAGCATGAAACAGTGCAGGCCCTGCATACTGTGACCATGATTTACAGGAATGACGGAACCGTCGAGACCGGAATGGAGTGGAGTCCCCTGACAGTGACAGTGCCGGGGGCGCCCTTCCCCCGGTGCATCGGAAAGGGCTTCAGCAGAACCATGGAGATGGTTTCCCTCACATTCAAAAGCCTCGGGCTGCTTTTCCGGGGAATCGATTTGACGGAGGCGGTCTCCGGTCCCGTCAGGGTGACAGTGATGCTCGGGGAAGCGGCTTCCGCTGATTTCTCCGGTTTTCTGGAACTCACAGCGATAATCTGTATTTCCCTCTTTTTGATGAACCTGCTGCCGATTCCCATTCTGGACGGAGGGGTAATCCTTGTAGCCCTTGTTGAATTCTTTTCACGGAAACAGTTGAAACCGTCAGTCCTGTATAAAATACAACTTGCAGGGGCGGTATTTATCGCCTTCATTTTTGTTTTCGCATTATTCGGAGACATCCGTTATTTGATTAAATAGACCGGGAGGATATTATGAGAAAAATAACATGCCATTGTGAACAAACTTTTTCCGTGGATTTACCGGAAACTGTAAACCTTGACGATAATCCTGATATAATCAGGGATATCGCCGACGGTTCTTTCCTCACATGCATATGTCCTGCCTGTGAAGCCGAGCTGCACACCGATCTGGAAACGGATATTTTGTGGCCTTCAAAAAATCTGAAACTCAAGCTGATACCTGAAATCGAACGCTTTTCGTTTATGTCCGGCAAGAAAAAGATTCCTGAAGGCTTCCAGCTTGTCATCGGATATCCTGAACTTGCCGACCGGACAGCCGTAGTGAATGCGAATCTTAATCCGCTTGTAATGGAAGCGCTCAAATATCATTTACTGGAAAAAGCGGCGGAGATGTCCCCGGAGGGAGAGCCTTCCGTGTATTTTGAAAAGCTGACGGATTCCGGCGCGCTTGAATTCCATATGTACGGGATAAAAAAAGACGAAGTTGCGCTTTCGGTGATTCCCCCAACCCTTTACGAAAAGGTAAAGGCCATGGCGGATTCAGAACCAGACGGAGAACTGTTTTCGGCATTGAGAAACGGTCCATATATTTCAGTACAGAATGTTTTTTCTGAGAATAACGGAGACTAAATACACTATGAATAGGAACACCTTATTTTTCAAAGTTGCGCTGTGCGCATTGTTTCTGGTACTTCCGCAGGTTTACGGACAAAGCGTCCGTAATATGCCCCGCGGCAACTTTCTGCTCGCTTCCGGATCCAGGGAAAGCGGAACAGAAAGCGGGGATAATTTGCAGGATGCTGAAAAGCTGTCCGGGGAACGGCTTATCGGAGGGACGAGGAAGCATCCCCACGAAATATCATCCTGTGCCAGGGGATTCCTGCCGCCGGAACCGGAAAAGGATGATTCAAATTCGGCTGCGGTAAACGAAGACCGCGAAGTTTTTTTCTTCGGGGATACAGGCGGATTCCTTTCCAAACATACCGCCGTTAAAACTTCCGGCGGAGAACAGTCTTTTTCAATCGCCATGGACAGCATATGGCAGATAAGCGACCTGCCTGTAAGACTTATCGCACCGCATCCGGACGGAAATATGGTTGCGGTATATGAATCCGACGGATTCAGCACCCACAGGATTTCACTGTGGGACTGGGAAAACAAAACGCGCGTTTATGCAAAGCGTTTCCATGATTCCGTCAATTCCATCGACTGGTCCGCAAACGGCACATTCCTGATGGTGGGCAACACATCCTTTGAGGGGATAACTGTTCTGGAAGGTGATGACGGAAAGATGAAAGAAATCTTCAAATCATCGCCTGGAATTGTAAGTCTAAGCGCTACCGGCAGAAGCGAACGCTCGATTATAACCTACACATCTTCAGGAAAAATTGTTTACACGAATGTCGAGGACGGGGAAACAATAGGGGAATATCTTACAGAACCCGGATTAAACCACCCCGCCCTGTGCAACAACAACCGCTACATAATAGGTTTCAGCGGAACCGAAGCTTTGACACTGGACGCCACAACCGGCGAGCTGTTGTTTTCATGCGCCGCCGAAAATCCTGTGCCGGCGGTATATTCAAGCGACACCGTGCCGGTTTGGTTTCAGAAAGAGCTTGAGACTTATTCAACTTCCGCGTCATGGTCGCTGCATAACGGGGACGAACCGCCGGAGGAAATTCCTGTTGCCGCCGGAACCGACATCACCGTAGCTTCCGCCGGCAAAGATTTCAGGATTTTCGGAACTTCCGGCGGCGACATTTACATTTACGCGGATAAAAACCTCATCAGGGAGGAGACTGAAGACATCACCCCCATAACGGGAATATGCGGCTTTGACGACGGTTTTTATTTTGTCGCAGGCGGAAAGCTGTATTACATTGAGGATTATGACAACACGCCGTCCGTGATTCTTGATTCAGGAAACGGCCCGCTGCCTGAAGAAATAGACGCAGTTACAAAGGCGGGGGACGGCCTACTGTTGTGGTCATCACGTGAATCCGCCCCTGTGCTGTTCTGGAACAGGGAAGACGCCAATTTAACCGGACTGTACACAACCTCTGAAAATATATCCTCATTCTCAGTCACAAAACACGGTGTTTCATTTGTAGAGGGGAACTCCACCGCGGTATATATCGGTAATCCCGGCGGCGGAACAGGCGCAAAGCCTTTCAGGTATTCCTCCGCCGGACTCCAGGATGCGGTGATGGTCTCGGATTCGTATATGCTTGTCTCCAAGTCAGCAGGTATGAGGTCGCCCTCCCCGCTGCTTCTTATCGATATCAAAACCGGGGAAACTGTGCCCGTGAAATATTCAGGCGACCTGTGTTTCTCTCTTACCATGGCGGATGAACAGCGGGGGTATTTGTATGCGTTCGCCGTAACAGAAACCGGAGGGGAAACAAAAACAGAGCTGGTTTTTATAAAACTCAATACGGAAAATTTACAGCGTACACAAATTGAAACTGTTGCTGTATATCCGGACGAGGATTTGACAGCGGAACTGCTGCCTGTTTCCGCCGACAGGATATTGATGAACCTCGGCAAATCCTCAATAAGTGAAATAAAACGCAGGACAGGAACAAAAACGAATTTTGAAAGGGGCTATGCCCTTCCGTCCAGAATCGCAGCTGCGGGTAAAAAGATTGTCACATTGAATCAAGACGGATCGCTTTCCTGGTTCAGCTACACGTCGAAAAACATAGAGGGAACAACAGCTGTTTCCATTTCCGGCGAATGGCTTGCAAACGACTAAAAAAATATGCCGCAGAAAACCTTAAACGGTTATCTGCGGCACACTTCCCCGCATATGTCCCGCAGGAATGAAACCGCGGGACATTTTCATTTACGGAAAACGGTAACCGGATGGTTATTTTTTTCCGCTTCTTGCAGGCGCTTTCTTTGCGGCGGACTTTGCACCCTCACCGGAAGAAGCGGCTGTCTTTCTTGAAGCCGCCGCAGGCTTCCCTGCAGCCGGGGAGGTTTTCCTTGCAACCCTTCCGGCGGAAGCGGAACGGGCGGAACTTCTCCCTGATGCCCCCGCAACGGATTCCGAGGCTTTCGCTTCCACAACCGCCTGGGCCGCCGCAAGTCTGGCGACAGGCACACGGAAGGGGGAAGCGGATACATAATCCATTCCAATCCGGCAGCAGAATTTAACCGATTCGGGGTCGCCGCCGTGTTCACCGCAAATACCGATTTTGATGTCACCACGTGCACCGCGGGCTTTCTCTATCGCACTCTTTATCAGAAGACCGACACCTTCCTGGTCAAGGCTCTGGAACGGATCCGCCTTGAATACAGCGGCTTTATGCTCGTCAACATAGTCAGGAAGGAATTTACCGGCATCATCACGGCTCATGCCCAGAACCATCTGGGTCAGGTCATTTGTGCCGAATGAGAAGAATTCAGCATGGGAAGCGATTCCATCGGCCAAAATGGCGGCTCTGGGGGTTTCTATCATTGTACCGACCTTATACTGTATCTTCACGGCCTTTTTCGCGATTATCTCGGACGCCACTGCCCTCACCCTTTGTTCAAGCATGGAGAATTCCTTCGCATCAATTACAAGGGGAATCATGATTTCGGGGAACACTTTAACGCCTTTTTTCGCCATATTACAGGCGGCTGTCATGATGGCGGTTACCTGCATATCCAGGATTTCAGGATAAGTCACTGCAAGACGGCAGCCGCGGTGCCCCAGCATCGGGTTCGCTTCATGAAGCTTGTCAACACGCTGCTTCACAACCTCATAAGGCACACCGCAGGCTTTAGCCAGAAGCTGCTGCCCTTCCTTATCATGCGGAACGAATTCATGAAGAGGAGGATCAATGAGACGGATTGTGACACCGAGACCGTCCATAGCCTTGAATATTTTTTCAAAATCCTTGGTCTGTATCGGCAGAAGTTTTTTGAGGGCCTGCTTCCTGTCCTCAGAATTGTCCGCAATAATCATCCTGCGGATGGCGAGTATGCGCTCCTCAGTATCAAAGAACATATGTTCCGTGCGGCAGAGACCTATTCCCTCAGCACCGCGGAGTCTTGCGGCGGCGGCATCATAGGGTGTGTCGGCGTTTGTCCTGACCTTGACAGTACGGATTTCATCAACCCACTTCATAATCATTTCATATGATTTGGGGAGTTTAGGCATAACCAATTTAAGGGCGCCCTTATAAACATTACCGTTTGAACCGTCCAGAGTGATTAAATCACCTTCGCTGACGGAAACTCCATTCACCGTGAAAACCTTTTTTTCATAGTCGATGGCGAGTTTTTCGCACCCGACAATACAGCATTTACCCCAGCCTCTGGCAACAACAGCCGCATGGCTTGTTTTTCCGCCGGTCGCCGTTAATATACCCGCGGCCGCATGCATACCGCCTACGTCTTCCGGGCTGGTTTCCTTCCTTACAAGAATGACTGATTCATTTTTCGCGGCCATGGCTTCAGCACGGTCGGCGGAAAAACAAACTTTACCGGAAGCGGCTCCCGGAACGGCGTCTATACCCTGCACAAGGAAAGCGTTTTTTAATTCCGAAGTCTGTGTCTTGTCTATCGCCGGATAAAAAATACCCTCAATATCGCTGGATTTTATTCTGGAAACGGCTGTTTCCTTCGTTATAAGTTTTTCTTCGACCAAATCAACTGCTATTTTGAATGCAGCCGCAGGAGATCTTTTTCCTGTACGGCACTGAAGCATATAAAGCTTTCCCTCTTCAACCGTAAATTCCAGATCCTGCATGTCTTTATAATGCTTTTCCAGTTTTACACGGACGTCACAAAGCTGCTTGTAGGCGGCGGGATCCTTCCTGGCAAAATCCGCCAGCTTCAAAGGAGTCCTTATACCGGCAACGACATCCTCGCCCTGGGCATTTATCAAATAATCACCGTAGAAAACATTCTCACCTGAATTGGGGTCACGTGTAAAACAAACGCCTGTTCCTGAGGTATCGCCTTTATTACCGAAAACCATCTGGACGATATTAACCGCCGTACCTTTGATTCCCACGAGCTTCTCAACTTTCCGGTAAGTCACAGCCTTGTCAGCCATCCATGAACCGAAAACAGCGGAAATCGCACCCCAAAGCTGCTCGGAGGGATCCTGCGGGAAATCTTTCTTTATCGCTTTTTTATATATCGCTTTGTATCTGGTTATAAGGGTTTCCAGCTCCTCCGCATTTACATCCGTATCCCCGATTTTTTTATCAGCGGGAACCTTGAGCCTTTTCCTTGTAACTTCATCCTTCAGTTTCTCAAACTCATCGTCGAATTTCTCCCTGTCAATTCCCATGGCGGTGGAACCGTACATCATTATAAAACGGCGGTAGGCGTCCAGCGCAAAACGCTTGTTGCCTGTTTTTTCCGCAAGTCCAGTGACAGATTTATCCGTCAAGCCGAGATTCAGAATGGTTTCCATCATTCCGGGCATTGAAACAGGGGCACCGGAACGGACGGAAACCAGAAGCGGGTCTTTGGGATCCCCAAGTTTCTTGCCTGTGGCTTTTTCAAGCTTCGCCACATGAGCCTGAACCTCTTCTTTCAGTCCGGCGGGATATTTTTTTCCGTTTTTATAATACAAATCGCAAACTTCGGTTGTGATTGTAAAACCTGCGGGAACAGGAAGTCCGATGGAAGTCATTTCCGCTAAACCTGCGCCCTTCCCTCCCAGAAGCTCTTTCATGCTTCCGTCTCCTTCCGCTTTTCCGGCACCGAAAAAATAGACAAATTTCTGCTTTGGCATTTGGGGAAAATCTCCTTTTGTTTACCCTGAAAAAATAAATAAATGTTGTATTATAGTTTATAATGAGATTCTCCATCTGTCAACGAAAGAGAAAGAGAAAGTTGTATGATAATACTTTCACGGGAACGGGGGAAATTAAATGATGAAAAAATCAAGATTGCCATTGGCTTTTCTGAAACATTCTCTTCTTTTGCCTTTACTGATAGCGGCGGTTTCCTGCACCTCAGAAAAATATTCCGTGGAAAATGAATACCCCGTCAGGGTAACAAAGAAAAAAACATTGTTATGCACATTCACCGGCGATATAATGGCCCACAATGTAAATTACCAGATGGAAAATTACAGCCTGATATACAAAGACGTGAAAACCTTTCTTGAAAGCGATGACCTGACCTTCGCAAATTTTGAAATTCCTGTGGCTGATTCCCTTCCGATGTCCACCTATCCGAAATTCAATGTGCACACACCGTATCTCCGGGCTGCGGTCGAAGGCGGATTCGACGTTTTTTCCCTGTCCAACAACCACTCCGCTGACCAGGGTTTGACAGGAATAAAGGAAACAGCAGGAGCGGTCATGAAATTATACGCGGAAGGAAAAATCGAAGGCTTCTCCGGTTTAAGGGATAATCCTGAAGACGAAATAAAACCGGTTCTGATAAACAAGGACAGCTGGACAATTCTTTTTGTCGCGGTGACGCAGATACTTAACATCCATGACAAGGCATCGGAACTGGTTTACTATATTCCGCCAACAAACCAGGGACGGGACGAATTCAAAAACAAACTGATGGAAATGAAAGAGGAGAATCCCTGCGACCTTTTTATAGTTTCCATACACACCAATGAACCGGAATATGTTACAAAAGCGCCGGAGAACAAAAAGGAATGGTTCCGGGAATTAATAAGGGAATGCGGGGTGGATATAGTCTGGGCGCATCATCCGCATGTGAGCCAGGAATGGGAATTCATTCAGGTTGAGGGAAAAACGAGGCAGTGTTTCATAATTTATTCCGCGGGGAATTTCATATCGGGCCAGAGGTGGAACATCAACACCGGGAATCCGGATGCGGCGAGGGAATATACAGGCGACGCATTCATATTCAGGATTGCGGTGACAGATGAGACTCTGACCGCGATACCTGTTTTAATCACAAATTACAGGAATCCTGAAACAGACAGGGGCGGAGACGGATGGTATTTGACGGTAAAACATTTTACTTCAGGATTCATTGAAACGGTTCCGGAAAGCTTACGGGATTACTATGAGGCAAGATTCTCCCTGATGCGGAAGTTTCTGGAATAAAACAGCCTCCACTAATTTTCAGTCAATTTCTGTGGAGGCTGTTTATCCTGAAATCATCCTAGAAGAATTTCTTCAAACCTTCCCTTATGTTATTCGCGGCGTCTGAATCCGTTTCTTCCCCGGAAGAAGCATCATCTTTTTTCAAGACATCCAATGAATCTTTTAACGGGGAAAGAGCTTCAGAGGCTTTCTGTGCGGCCAATTCTTTTGCCCTTTCCTCCACTTCAGCAATCTTTGAATCAATTACGCTTTCGATATCCTCAACCGAAGAGAACCTTTCCTGTATCGCGGAAACAGTTGAGGTAAAAACTTCGATTTCCCGGCTGTACTGCTCCGTCAGTCCTGCTATATATTCCTCCGCTTTTTGTTTTACCGATGCACGTATTTCCCCGACATAACCCGCGGCCTGTTTTTTCACGGAAGAGGCAATTGCGTTGTCCACATCACTGGACACAGAAAGATCAAGCTCAAGGGAAGGTGTTACAACCGCATTCATTCCGACGGAAAATTCATTTATATCCGAAAGGACATTGTTGTAAATAGTGTACAGGAATTCAGGTTCAAAAGCTTCCAGCTCAAAGTCAGCGGAAGAAAAACCTATCGAGGCATCTATATTGGTTGTACCGTCCGAAGCGACGGCAAGATTTCCTGAAACCCGGGCGGGGCTGTCAAGCGATGGGACTCCCTGAACGCCGCCGGAGGAAATAGAAATTTCCGTGCCGGAGACATCGAATACAATATCCGCTATTTCCTGAGCTTTTGTCCTGAAATCAATTTGTCCGGATAAGCCGGTTTTAAAATCATCTTTTGCGACAGCAAACATAACCTCGGAAGCCTCATCAAGACGATCCGCGTCGCTGGTTATATTAGTAACCTTTCCGCCGCCGGAAAAAGAAGAATCGGCGGTATTACAGGACAATGATATGTTTTTCAGCCAAAGATTCGGGGCTGAATTTCCGAAGGCAAATGTTTTCCCCGGTAATCTTTCCAATAAAGAAGTCCTCTCTTCGATGGAAACCTCTCTTTCCTTGTCGGCTTTCTCCTTATCAGAAGAATTCTGCATTTCTTTCAATACTGTTATTCCACGCTGCACATAAGGATAATAATCACCGAGCATACCGCGGATGAATGTTTCAACAATTCCGCTCACAAGGTTTTTCCCTGCGTCCAAATCAAAATCCTGGATTTTGTCAGCGATGGACATCAAATGCTCTGAATCGTTCTTCAGAGCCTGCCGGGCGGAAGAAGCCAATCCTGTTATTTTCTCCGTGTCGTCTTCCAAACTTGAAATTAAATCCTTTGTTTTCCCAACAGTATCTTTGGATCTTTCAGATATTTTTTTTAACTCCGACACCAGCTGCAATGCATCTTCCGCATTTTCGATATTATTCAAATTGATGGAACTTATGGTTTTTACATCTTCAACTGTAGTTTCCGTCATTTCCATCACGGAATCGTACTGTCCCTTCCATTTTTCCACCAAGGCAGGAACCTCTGTTTTTATGTTTTCAACGACAGGCGGACTCTGAAGGGAATTTATCTCCGCTTCGATTATTTTCTGCGGGTCATATAAATCCATAACGGCAGCCAACCCCTGGTCCGCATTCACAGCGTCGGCGACATCAGAGGCTGTTTCCTTGAAACTGAATCCGGAATCCGCTTTTTTATCCTCAAGTTTCTTCCGCTTTTTTTCAGGAAGGGCGCCTGAAGTTTCCCTGTCAGTTCCCCAGGTGATTCCGGTAAGCTCTATATTTTCGGAAACGAGTTTTCCCCTTGTAAGTTCAAGCAGATTGAAGTAAAGGTCAAACCGTCCCACCTCAAAAAGATTTTTCATGGGCTCATCGTTATCAGCGACCTGAAGCCCTTCAATGGTAAACCGTGTATTGAAAATATCAAAATCAATATATTCTATGTCACACTTGGCTCCGAAAATTCCCTGCATTGCGGAAGTCACGGCAATCCGGACAATATAATTCCTGAAAATACCGATGACAAAAAGTACTCCTATAAAAACAGCGAGAACAACCGCGATATTCACGAGCCTTAATCTGGATTTACCCTGCTTCTTTATTTCTTTTGCAAGTTTCTTTAACCGTTTGCAGTCACCGGAAAGCACGCATTTCGGTTCAGGTATAAGATACACTGTCCTGTTTTTTTTGCCTGACTGGATTTCAGACTTCTTGAATAAACCTTCGACGAATTTCCTGTCGCCTGGTATCCGCAGGCGTTTCAGAATCTTTTTGTTTAATTTTTTTTCGCTGTATTTCTTCCTGAAAAGACGCGGAAGTTTTCCGTATTTTATTTTCTTATCCATAAACTATACCCGCCGGAATTTATTTTTTATCTGCAACAATTTTTGTTATTTTATTTAACAACGGTATTTTTCCCAAAACTTTTGCAATTTTAGCTCCGCCGATTTTCGGTCCTATCTTTTCGGAGTAAAATCTGATTATGATGCGGGTCAGAACATAAACGGGGATATAACAAATAAGCCCCATTAAAAAAGAACCGGCCACCATGGAATTGTTGAATTTCGTCCAGCCCACAAACGGAATTTGATAAAGCATTTCGTAAGTTCCCTGCATAAAAGAAAGAGTCAAAACCCTATACCCCAGGGAATCGCTTACAGCATCAAATCTTGGAACAATAAAACTGAAAATTATCAGTGAAATAAAGAAAGTGCCCTTATTCATCCGTATAAAACATAAAATGAAAAACAAAAGAGGCCACATCAAATTGTTTCTCGGAAGGAAGGCCAGCAAAAGACCGCAGGAAACCGCATGGGCGATGTCTCCCGGATCATAGTTTGAATTCAATGCTTTAAAAAATGAAACAACATAATTAATCATAAAACTTTGTCCTTTATTTTATAACGGAGTATTATTTTTTGAGGGCGGATTCATACACCTTGACATAATTCAAAGCGGAAGTATCCCAGCCGAATTTCTTTTCCATTCCCCTCAGGCGCATGGCGTTTATATGTTCCTTTTTGTTGTACCACGCATATATTGCCCATCCCACAGTGTTGTAAATGCTTGAGGGATTAAGGTTGTCCATTACAAAGCCTGTCCCCGTTCCGGTCTGCTCATTGTAATTTTCCACCGTGTCAGCCAAACCGCCTGTGCGCCTGACTATTGGAAGCGTTCCGTACAGAAGGGAATACATTTGATTCAGTCCGCACGGCTCATATCTGGAAGGCATGAGGAAGAAATCGGAACCTGCTTCGATTAAATGGCTGAGGGATTCATTGAAACCGATGTATGTCCTGAAATTGGGCAGCCTGGAAGCGAGCGATGACAGCTCATTCTCGCACCATGCTTCACCTGAACCAAGGACAACCATCTGCAGTTTCATGTCGCTGCAGATTTGATAGGCGGAACCATAGGCGGGCCCGAAAAGTTCGGAAACACCCTTTTGGTCCGCAAGCCTCGTGATGATACCTATGACAGGGATTGATTCATCAACCGCAAGATTCATGCGTTTCTGCAATTCAATTTTATTCACCGCTTTTTTTGAAATCGTTTTTGCAGTATATGTCTGCGGGATAAGCTTGTCCGTTGAAGGATTCCATATATCGGTGTCAACCCCATTCAGTATACCGGTCAAATCGCCGGAACGGAAACGAAGTATACCGTCAAGGCGGAAACCGTACTCAGGCATCTGTATTTCCCTGGCGTAAGTCGGGGAAACGGTGGTTAATTTATCAGCGGAAAAAATCCCCGCCTTCAGGAAATTCATCCTGTCCCAGTCTTCAAAACCGGCTGAGTAAAAGTTATCCCAGGCTAATCCCGTGTAGGGGAAAAAGTGTTTGCTGTAAACACCCTGATAGCCAATGTTGTGGATTGTGAAAACGCTTGCTGTTCCGGCGAACTCACCGTGCCGCTCATTGAATTTCAGGAGGATGGGGGCAAGGGCTGAAGCCCAGTCGTGTGCGTGTATTATATCGGGAAACCAGTGAAGTTTCCTGCAAAGCTGGAATACAGCCTGCCCCAGAATTGAAAACCTGACAGGATTGTCGTTGAAATCCGTTTCTCCGGGAACACCGTAAATGCCGTCCCGGCCGAAGCTTTGTTCATGGTCTATAAAATAAACAGGAACGGAAGAATCCGGAAGTGAGGACTTGTAAACACCGGTCCATATTTCCTGTCCGCCGAGGTGAACGGCCATTGGACCGGGAAGAAGCTCAAGCCTGCTCCTGTCAATCCTGTAATAACGCGGCATAACAACCGCAACCTCATGCCCGAGTTTTTCCAGGGAAACAGCAAGGGCGGAAACCGCGTCGGCGAGGCCGCCGGTTTTCGCGAAGGGAACAGCTTCACTTGTCACCATAAGGATTTTCATTTCAAAACCTCCTGTGTACTATTAACACCTGTGCTGGTCTCAGGTTTCCAAAACTACCAGTTTTCAACAGCTTCTTTAAAGGCACCGGCTGAACCGCTTATCGTCCGCGGGGACACACAATAGGCAAGCCTTATCCATCCCGGCCCGCAAAAACCTGAACCGGGGACAGCAAGAATCCTGTATTTTTTCAGGTGATCACAGAAAGCCTTGTCATTTCCGGCGGAGGAAAGGTTTTCCTTTTTCCGCGGTTCAGGCACCCGGCAGAACAGGTAAAAGGCGCCCTCCGGCTCGGAATAAGGAATTCCGGCGGCTTTCAGTATATCAGACAGCGCCTCCCGTCTGCGGGCATAAAGTGAATAATCCACCGGGGCATCCCAGGATTCCGCGACAACCCGCTGGAAAAAAGCAGGAGCATTCACATAGCCCAGAACCCGTGTGGCGAAAACCACCGCGTCCACCAGTTCCCCGCAGTCAGATGCGGCGGGGTTTACGGCTGTATATCCGATGCGTTCACCGGGCAGACTCAGGTTTTTAGCGAATGAAGTGACAACAACCGAGTCCGGCCAGAACGGGAATACCGGGGAAACCGTTTTCCCGCCGTAAACAATCGACCTGTAAGGTTCATCCGCCACAAGAAGTATAGTCCTTCCGGTTTTTTCCTTATGGGCTTTCAAAAAGCCGGCTATTGAACGGATGTCCCCTTCAGTATAAATCTTTCCTGAAGGATTGTTGGGTGAATTTATGATGAGGGCCGCCGTTCTTTCATTCGCAGCGGCAGCCATGGCCTCCACATCCGGGGAAAAATCAGGTTTTGCAGGAACAGGAACGATTTTCCCGCCGTGATTGGCCACATAATGATTATATTCCGGAAAATACGGTGCGGGAACCAGAACCTCGTCTCCGGGAGAAAGAACGGCTTTCATAACAGAATTGATGGCACCTGCGGCTCCGACACCCATCACAATGTGCTCAAACCCGACCTTCACCCCCTGCTCTGCGGACGTCTTTTCCGCCATGGCTTCCCGGGCAAATTTATAACCGGCATTGGGCATATAACCGTGAATTCCCGGCTCGTCAAGCAGGGACAATTTTTTCACGGTGTTTTTAACCTCTTCAGGAGGCTCCAAATCTGGATTTCCTATACTGAAATCATAAACATTGTCATCCCCGTAACGGGCTTTCATCTGAATTCCCTCTTCAAACATTTTCCGTATAAACGATGAAGACGACATAAGCTCTTTTATATGTTCTGCAACCGGCATTTTATCCTCCGTTTTCATATGATACCACAAATAATAAGAATATTGCAAATAAAGTATATATCATGGTATTATCAGAGCCGTAAATGAAAAACACCGCTGTTTTATTGGCTGCCGGCCGAGGAACACGTTTCGGGGGGATGCTTCCCAAACAGTTTTCGAGCCTGCTGGGAAAGCCTGTTTTTATATATTCCGCCCTTGTTTTTGACAATCATCCGGACGTGGACAGTTTTTATATCGTCGCGGACAAGGATTTTTTTCCCTTTATACAGAAAGCCGTAAAAAAATACGGGATAAAAAAGCTTGCGGGTCTCATCCAGGGCGGTGAAACCAGAACACAGTCCAGTCTGGCGGCCCTTTCCGCCCTCAGCCCGGCGGATAAAGGACAGGCGGAATCCGAAAACATCATTTTCCATGACGCAGCAAGACCTTTGATAAACGACGGCATTCTTTCAGCCTGCATCCGGAAGCTGGAAACTTTCCAGGCTGTGTCCGCGGCTGTTCCGGCGACGGACACCATTTTTGAATCGGCGCCTGACAGAACCGTTTCCGCCTGTCCCGACAGGTCTTCACTCATGCTGATACAAACCCCGCAGGGCTTCAGGAGAAATGTGATAGAAAAAGCATACGCGCTTGCCCTCGCCCCTTCAAAGGAAAACCAGGAGGAGGAACCCTCATTCCACGGCACGGACGACTGTTCCATTGTGTTCAGATACCTTCCGGATGTTAAGATCGCCTTTTCAGAAGGCGCGAATTTCAATATAAAACTGACGTACAGGGAAGACATTTTTCTCGCTGAAAAATTTTTGCAGATAAACAAAAGGAAAAACAGACTCCAAAACAAACAGGAAAGAGAATGAATTATTTTGTAACCGGGTGCGCCGGTTTTATCGGGTTTTATACATCTTTAAGCCTTTTAAAGGAAGGTCATACTGTTATCGGGCTTGATTCCGTAAACAGTTACTATTCGCAGGACTTGAAAGAAAGGCGGCTGGAGATTCTGAAAAACGAAGGCGGCGGGAAATTTTCTTTTTTCCGCGGTGAACTTGAAGATGAAAAGCTTATATCAGAAATTTTTGATTCTTCCGGAATCGACAGGGTTATCCATCTGGCAGGACAGGCCGGTGTACGGTACTCCATAGAAAATCCCAGGGCCTATGTTTCGGCGAATGTCCTGGGCTTTTTGAATATCCTGGAAGCATGCCGTATCCATAAAACAGCGCATCTTGCTTTTGCATCAAGTTCGTCGGTTTACGGAATGAATCGGAAGGCTCCCTTCAGTGAAAAGGACGGGGTGGATCATCCCGTCAGCCTGTACGCCGCCACAAAGCGCTCCGATGAATTGATGGCTCACGCTTACAGCACCCTGTTTTCGCTTCCTGTCACAGGTATGCGTTTCTTTACAGTCTACGGCCCGATGGGACGGCCGGACATGGCGTATTTTAAATTCGCGGAGGCAATCCTTGAAGGCAGGCCGATTGACGTTTACAACAACGGGGACCTTCTGCGCGATTTTTCATATATCGACGATATTGTGAAAGCCGTTGTCATGATAGCCGGAAGGATTCCTTCAGGTTCCGTTTTTAATCCTGAAAACCCGGAGCCTGACATTTCATCTTCACCATTCAGGATTTACAACATAGGTAATTCCCGTCCGGAGAAACTGATGGATTTCATATCAATTCTGGAAGAAGAGCTTGGAATAAAAGCATTGAAAAATTTTTTACCGATGCAGGCCGGGGATGTTTATATGACATCAGCGGATACATCCGCATTGGAAAAAGATTTCGGCTGGAAACCGGACACACCCCTCAGGGAAGGCTTGTCCCGGTTCTGCAGGTGGTTTTTACACTACAAAAATAAAACGGAGGCGCGTTGATGGCTAATATTGCAGTCGCAGGAACAGGATATGTCGGGCTTGTATCAGGGGCATGTCTTGCCGATTTCGGAAACAACGTGATATGTGTGGACAACAATATAGAGAAAATACAGAAAATAGAAAACGGAATAATCCCCATTTTTGAGCCGGGGCTTGATGATGTGGTGAAAAGAAACAGAAAGTCCGGACGGCTTTCATTCACGACAAACATGGCGGACGCCGTAAAAAAAAGCGACGTTATTTTTATAGCGGTCGGAACCCCGCCGGCGGAAGACGGCAGCGCGGACCTTCAGTATGTGGAGTCTGTGGCGAGGGAAATAGCTTCGTCAATGAACGGATACAAAGTCATTGTAGACAAAAGCACCGTACCTGTCGGGACAGCACGGAAAGTTTCAGCATGGATAAAGGAAAGCCTCAAAAAGGCCGGCAAAGGAAACATCAGCTTCGACGTTGTTTCCAATCCTGAATTCCTCCGGGAAGGAAGCGCCGTACAGGATTTCACCCATCCTGACAGGGTTGTCATCGGGGCGGAAAGTGTCAAAGCGAAAGAGATGATGAAGGATGTTTACAGGGCTCTTTATATAAATGAAACGCCGTATATTGAGACGAACCTGGAAACAGCGGAAATGATAAAGTATGCCTCCAATTCATTCCTCGCGGTGAAAATAACCTTTATCAACGAAGTTGCGAATTTATGCGAAAAGATAGGCGCCGATGTCCAGGCTGTAGCCAAGGCGATGGGCAGGGACGGACGCATAGGCGGGAAATTCCTGCATCCCGGACCCGGATACGGCGGAAGCTGTTTCCCGAAAGACACCCGCGCAATGGCAAGAATAGGCAGGGATGCCGGAGCCCCTTTGAGTATCGTTGAAACCACAATACAGGCTAATGAAAATCAAAAGCTGGCGATGGTGGCTAAAATAAAAGAGGCGGTGTCCGGGTCAAAGGACGGCCGTCTTGACGGAAAAACCATTGCGGTTTGCGGTCTGGCGTTCAAACCGAATACAGATGACATGAGGGAATCCCCCGCCATCACCATAATCAAAGGGCTGGCAGAGGCCGGAGCCAGGATACAGGCCTGCGATCCGGCGGCGCTCGCGGAGGCTGGCTGGCGGTTAAAGGATTTGGGGGAAGCCGTCAAACTTTGTGACTCTGAATATGAAGCCATAGACGGTGCGGATGCCCTTGTACTGATGACCGAATGGAACCAGTACAGAAGTCTCGATTTGGATAAAATAAAGGAGCTCCTTAAAAAACCTGTTTTTATCGATTTGAGGAATATTTATTCCAGGGAACAGCTCGAAGCGAAGGGTTTTTGCTATACCGGAGTGGGAGTATAGTCCGTGCGGGTTAATAAAAAAATTGTAAAACATCTTCCATTCAAACATTCCCTGAAAGTAATCAGGCTCCTGGATTCCAGGGAACGGAGGAGGTTTGTCGCGGTACTGTTTATGGCCCTGCTGATGGGATTGGTTGAAATCATCGGAGTAGGCTCCATAATGCCTTTCATTGCAGTGGCTGCAAATCCGGACACGATTTTCACCACACCGGTTCTGAATGCCGTTTATAATTTTTTCGGTTTCCAGAGCACCCGCTGGTTTTTGGTTATGCTGGGAACAGCGATGCTGTTTTTTGTCATAATCCGCAACGCTTTTTCCGCATTTTTAATGTATGTGAAAACCAGATTTGTGCAGGTATGCAGACATACACTCGCCACAAGGCTTTTCACGGCATATCTGGGCCAGCGGTATTCATATTTTCTCGGAAAAAACAGCTACGAATTCGGGAAAAACATAAACGGTGAAATCATAAATATGATAAACGGCACAATACTGCAGATGACGGAAATAACCACTTACGGGGTGCAGATAATCCTTCTAGCCGTGTTTCTTTTTGTGGTTGATCCGGTGAGCAGCATTGTAATCAGCGCCCTGATTCTGATTATTTACAGCGGCATTTTAATCTCAACAAAAAGAAAGCTTTCAAAGCTCGGAATTGAAAGATTCGATTTGATGACAACACTCTCCCGTTCAACCAACGAAGTTTTCTGGGGAATAAAGGCGGCCAAAATCACCGGAACGGAAAAAGTCTTCGTCAATTCTTTTATACCCTCTTCCCGAAAATACAGCAAAAACGTGGCGGCGGAAGAAGTCATCGGGTCACTGCCGAAATACGTACTGGAATCAATAGGGTTTTCCGCAATAATTCTTTTCATTATTTTCCTGACGCTGCGCTCATCCGGAAATTTTTCCGCGACAATTTCAGCTATAAGCCTTTACGCATACGCCGGATACAGGCTTCTGCCATCAGTGCAGCAGTTTTTCCGCTCGCTCACAAAACTGAAATACAGCGCACCCGGAACCGAAAAAATCATACAGGAATTCGAACTGGAAAAAAATGCAATGAGTCTTCCGGATGAAAATATAAAACCGCTGCCCTTTGCATCTTCAATAAAACTGGAAGGAATCTTTTACACCTATCCTAACAAAACAGAACCCGTCCTGAAAGATATTTCCCTGGAAATAAAAGCGAAATCCATTGTCGGTTTTTGCGGCACGACAGGTTCAGGGAAAACAACAACCATAGACGTTATTCTCGGACTGCTCATCCCCCAACAGGGCAGGCTAATAATCGACGGAACCGAAATAAATGACTCCAACCGGAACGCATGGCAAAAGAACATAGGCTATGTACCGCAGAGTGTTTATTTGTCAAACACAAGCATAAAAGAAAATATTGCTTTCGGAGTTCCTGCTGATAAGATTGACGAGGAAGCTGTTAAGCGGGCGGCGGAGATGGCGCAGATACACGGCTTTATCGCCAACGAATTAAAAGACGGTTACGACACGAAAGTCGGGGAAAGAGGTGTATGCCTTTCAGGAGGCCAGCAGCAACGGATAGGAATAGCCAGGGCGCTTTATACCAATCCGCCTGTGCTGGTTCTTGACGAGGCGACGAGCGCCCTTGACGGACAAACTGAATCCGACGTTATGGAAGCGATAGACAACCTGGCCGGACAGAAGACAATCATCATCATAGCGCACAGAATTTCCACATTGAAAAAGTGTTCCGTGATTTACAAAATAACGGGCGGAAGGATTGAAAGGCACGGAACTTATGATGAAATTTTTTCGGAGACTTAAGCGGAACGGAACACGAAATCACGGCATAAAATTATCTGATGTCCGGCGACAGGATTCGCCGCCGCCGGCATAATCACGCCTTCGCCTCAGTCTTGTATTCACAGTCATAGATTGAAACGGTGAATGAAGTCCCCTGCCCCTCTTTGGATTCCACTTCAATATGCCAGCCGTAAGTGTCGGCTATGTGCTTCACGATTGAAAGCCCGAAGCCGTGCCCTTCCTCGCGGCGGGAATTCGTTCCCCGGTAGAACGGGTCGAAAATAAACGGAAGGTCTTTTTCCGCGATGCCGCATCCGTTGTCCGAAATTTTTATCTCCAAAATTCCCGCCGTACTTTCTTTTTTGTGACGGACATTGGGCTTCCATGAAACAAAAAATTTTATCACCCCGTCATCAGAAGTATAACGGAATGCGTTTCCGATAATATTCTGGAAAAAACGGAGGATCAAATCCTCATCCGTTTTCAATACGAGGTTATCGGGGACGTCCATCATCTCGACAAAAACATATTTTCCGAGAAGATTCCCGTCCTGGCATATTTTTGAAGCGAAAGCCTGGAAAAATATCTTTATCCCGCAATCCGAAACCCTGCCCTTATATTCGCTGGATTCAAAACGCATATCTTCGATGATGGAATTAAGCATATTCTCAAGCTGCGTGGTTTTCTCTTCAATTATGTTGAGTGATTTCTGCAAAAAGTGCGGGTCATCCCCCATGCCGTCCCGTATCGCCTCCGCATACCCCTTTATAAGGGTGATGGGAGTGCGCAAATCGTGGCTCAGTCCAATCATAAAATAGGAATGACGGACCTGCTCATCTTTCAATTTACGGCGCATATTTTCCAGATAATTCGCAAGAATCATTATTTCGTTGTTGCCCTTCAGCTTTATGGCCTTGTCAAAATTACCCGCTTCAAGTGTCTGTACAGCGTCTTTCAGTTTTTCAACTGAATTTACTATGGTTTTGATTATGAAAACAGAAATTATAATGGCAAACAGAAGGGCCGTCTCTAAAATTCCTACGAGTCCGAAAAATAATTTTTTCAAAGAAGGTGGATAATGTTTTGTCTCGTCTTTCTCAACACGCATTAAAAACAGCACGGGTTTTCTTTCGGTCTGCGGCGCGGGATTCATTTCCGCGGCCGGAACGTCTTTTTCGGGGGGAGAGGAAATCCTGCTCCGGCGTTGCGGAACCTCCGAAACGGAATCAATTGCCCAAATATACCGCTCAGATTCCCGGTGGTTAAAAGGAATAATGGAGTGTGCGGAGGTGAAAACAGTACCCTGCGGAATCCCTGGAATTTCGGAATAGACGACTGAACCGTCGGGGGCTATCACCACACAGTCAATGAAAAACGGCATTGCGTTCACATATTTGTTTATGTAGCGGAGCAGATCATCATCAATATCCGGAATCTGAATATCCGCATCGTTTATGTCATTGACAATCACGCTGTTATCCTCAAGATGGTGCACAAGATCACGCGAAAACGAGCGGTAATGAATCAGCGCCATCACCGAACCGATGACAAGCAGCGGTATCAGAAAAATCCCGATGACAAGAATGACGAAAAGGCTTTTGATTTTCACGGCGCGGTTCCCGAAGGCTCGAGATTGAAGCGGTAGCCCATCCCGAACACCGTCTCTATGAATTTCGGGGCGGACGGGTTGTCTTCGATTTTCTTTCTGAGACGCTGTATGTAGACGGCGACGGCGGACAAATCTCCGTACGCATTCTTCCACACATTTTTGTAGATGGTCTCCGGATTGAACGGAACGCCGGGATTATGGACGAGGAAATCGAGGACCTCGTATTCCTTCACCGACAAATAGACGCGCTCCGCACCTTTCTTCAGGATGCACGTCGTCTCATACAGGGTGAAATCGCCGAATTTGAGCGTTTTCTCGCCCTCGGTGAATGCGGAGCTCTGTTCACGGCGGATCATCGCGCGCACCCGCGCCGCAAACACCCGCGGCGAAAACGGCTTCGTCACGAACTCGTCCGCGCCGCTTCCCAGCCCGAGGATGATGTCCTCGTCCGAATCGCGGGCCGACATTATCATCACCGGCGTGGAACGCTCCTTCCTGAACGCAGCCAGAAATTCAAACCCGTCCATCCCCGGCAGATTCAAATCGAGGATGACGATATCAAAATTTTTATTTTTTATGATTTCGAGGGCTTCTTCCGCACTTTCGCACAAAACTGTATCCATGCCCTCTTTCACAAGGTACATGGATACAAGTTCGGCGAGCTCGCGGACGTCCTCTATAATCAGAACATCCGCCTTCACTCTTTTCTCCTTAATACATCCGCGGGGAGAGGCTTACACCTGCTCGGGGAAGAACCCCTTCACAATGAAAAGCTTTATACCCTCACCCGGGAAAGTTTCCTTAACCGCACGGAACGCCTTCCGCACCAAATCCAGCTTCTCTTTCGTCACATAGGAGAAGAGAAGGAAATTCGTCTCCGGCCACGTTCCCGTCGCAAGCTTGCGGTCGTTCTTTCCGCGCCCGAACACCGTGGGGATGATCGTGTAAAGGATATCCGGGCACGCCGTCTCCAGAAGCTCGATGATATCATCCTGAACGGAATTGTTGGCGATGATTTCACAGCGGTAAAGTTCTTCCCCCTGGTTCTCATATCCGTTGACAGCATCAGACATTGTTTTCCGCCTCCTGTTTTTCAATATTGTCCAGCTTGACGAGCGCCCTGGACTTCGACTTATTGCCGGACTTGTCGGACATGACGAAGGAGTACACGACCGGAATGAACAGCAGCGTGATGAAGGTACTCGAGGTCAAACCGCCGGCGACACAAAGCGCAATCGGCTGCATTATCGCCGCCGAACCCTGGGTGTCGAAGCACATCGGCAGCATACCGAAGATTGTCGTGAGCGAGGTCATGAGAACCGGGCGCAGACGTGAGACACCGGCCGCAAGACACGCGTCCATCACGGACATTCCGCGCTCACGGAGCAGCGTCGTGTAGTCAACAAGGATGATACCGTTGTTGACGACGATACCGAGCAGCATGACGATACCCATGATTGACATGAGCGAAAGCGGCTGCCCCATCAGCTGGTACGCGACCGCCACACCGATGGTCAGCAGCGGAATTGTCGCGAGGTTGATGAGCGGCGCCTTGAAAGACTCGTATGTTCCGGCCATGACGCCGAAGACGAGCAGGAATGCAAGGATGAGAATCTTGATGAATACCCCCGCCTGCTTCTGGATTTCCATCCACGAACCTTCATAACTGACGCTGACGCCTTCGGGGATAATCATGTTGGCGGAGATTTCCTCGCGGATTGTATCCTCCATTATGTCGGCGCGCGTGTCGGTGATGATTTCCGCGGTGACGTGGATGATGCGGCTCTGGTCCTCGCGCGTGATGCTGACAGGACCCGTTCCCTTCACGACTTCCGCAAAGTTGGCGACACTCACCCGTTCGCCGCTTGAACTTGCGACGTAAATCTCATCCAGATTGACGACGCTCGACCGGTCGGAGGGCTGGAGCATCAGAACCATGTCGTACTCCTCACCCCTGTCGCGGTAAATGGCCGCCGTCACGCCGTTGATACAGGCGTTGATTTCATTCGCTATTGTGTTGACAGTGAGTCCGAAAGAATACGCCCGCTGCCGGTCAATCACAATCTCGACCTGCGGCAGACCGGCTGTCATAGAGACATCGACATCGGCCAAGCCTTCCATCGTGTTGAGAATCCGCTCGATTTCACTTGCGGTCTCGAACGCGGCGTCAAGGTCGCTGGAACGCACGGCCACATCAATGTCGGAACCGGCAATCGTACTCTGCTCAAAGGTGAAGGATACGCCGGGGAAATCGTCAAAGTGCCTTCTCAGCTTCTCCTTTATGTCGTCCGACGTGTCAATCTGCTCTTCCACAGCGGGAAGCTGGATTGATATCCCACCCTTGTAGCTCGCGTCACCGGACGTGCGGCTCGCGCCTGTACCGACGCTGACAATGATTGTCTCGTACCCTTCGATTTCATCATAGGTGATCTGCTCCAGCTGGCGCATCACGGTCTCCGTTTCGGCGAGCGTCGTCCCGACCGGAAGCTCGACGTTGAGGTCCACGGAGTCCTCCTCCGCCGAGTTCATGAAGACAAAGTTCATGTTGGACATCATGTACAGCGAAAGTACAAAGACAACGACGACAATCACGGTCGTCACAATCCTGTGCTTGAGGACGATGCGGAGGAGAACCCGGTACGCGGCCGTGACAATATCGAGAATTTTATCGAGGAACGCATAGAAACCGGCGAGCAGCTTGTTTTTGACGGGCTTCTCCTCACGGTTCGTCAGCGGCAGGAAGTGTCCGGCGAGCGCGGGTACAAGGAACACCGCGACAAAGAGGCTGGACAGCAGGGCGATGATGATGACGAAGATGATGTCCTTGAACATCTGTCCGATCAGCTCAAGTTCACCCATAAACAGGATGAACGGCAGGAACACGCAGATTGTGGTCATGTTGCCGGAGAAAACCGACGCGAACATTTCCGAGGATCCGAGGATTGCGGAGATGTGCGGTTTCGCGCCGCGCAGACGGTACGTGTAGATGTTCTCTATCATGACGACGGACGCATCGACGACCATACCGAGTCCGAGAATCAGTCCGGTGAACGTAATCAGGTTCAACGTGATTCCCGAAAGATACATGGCAAGTACGGTGATAATCATTGAAAGCGGTATCGAAATCGAAATGATTATCGTGCTCTTCATGCTCTTCAGGAACAGGAAGATTACGAGAACCGCAAGGATGATACCCTGGATGAGGGAGTCAATCAGCATCCCGATTGTGTCGCGGATTTCGTCCGTGTCGTCGGAGACAATCTCCAGCGTGATCCCTTCGGGGAGCATCTCCCTGATTTCATCAAGCTTCGCATAGACATTATCCGCTACGGCGACTGTGTTTTTGCCGCTCTGCTTGACGACGCTGAGGTACACGCCCTCCTGTCCGTTTATGTACACCGTGTTCGATTTGTCCTCGTATCCTTCGAACGCGGTTCCGATGTCCGAGATTTTCACGTCGTATCCGTTGACATCCGCGACGACAGTGTCGTTGATTTCCTCGATGGAGGCGAATTCCCCCATTGTGCGGACACTGTAGTCCCGTGTCTGCTCGGTGATTTTTCCGCCGCCGAGCTCAAGGTTCTGGGCCGCAAGGGTAGTGGCTACCGACGACAAGGTGAGGCCGAAAGCGTCGAGCCGGTTCTTCGCAACTTCAATCCTGACGATTTTCTCGTCACCGCCGGACACACGCGTCTCCGCGACACCGGAAGCTTGCGTCAGAAGGTCAGCAATCGTTTCGTCGGCGTACACACGCAGCTCGTTGCTGGACATATCGCCGCGCACCGCGATACGCATAATCGGCATCGAGGATGCGTCCATCTTCATGATGCTCGGGCTGTCGCAGTCGTCCGGCAGATAATCGCGCACCATATCGATTTTGTCACGGATGTCGCTCGTGGCCACGTCCAGATCGGTTCCGTACTCAAACTCGAGCAGGATCATGGACACCTCGTCCATGGAGTACGACGTTATCGTGTCCAAATCGCTGACAGAGACCAAAACGCCTTCCAAAACCTCCGTGACCGATTTTTCAACGGATTCAGGACCGGCGTCATCATATGTGGTATAGACGACCGCCATCGGCAGCTCTATTTCTGGGAAAAGGTCAACAGGAATGTCTCCCAAAACAAAAAGTCCCATTACAGCAAGCAATGAGAAAATTATGAGCATCAATACGGGATGCTCAACGGCAGTTTTTGACGGACTCATACTGCATCCCCTCCAATGTTCTCTCCGGAAGCCTCCGCCATTTCTGAAGAACCTGATTCAACGGTCTTGGAGACGGAGGAGATATCCCTGACAGACGAACCGTCATACAGCAGGTGCATACCCTCGATGATTATCCTGTCACCCTCATTGATTCCGGAAACGACCTCGACAAGTCCGTCAACACTCATACCGGTGGTTATATTGCGCTGGACGGCCTTGTTACCCTCTGAATTCATGACGAACACATACTGTTTGCCGAGTGCGGTCATAATCGCGGTTTCGGGCACAACAATCACGTCGTCCTTTTGTGTCGTGTACAGACGCACTTTGGCGAACATCCCCGCATTGACCCTGTCGTCTTTCGTATCAAAGGTGAGCTGGAGCTCCTTCGTGCGGGAGACGGAATCCACGACAGGGGAAATCCTGACGACAGTCGCGGGGAAATTGACGCCGGGATACGCCTCGACTGTCACATCCGCCTTCATCCCCGTGTGGAGAAGCGAGGCATGGCGCTCCGGAATGTGCACCGTAATCTGGAGGTCGTCGATGCTTCCGATCACAGCGACCGCCGTCGATGTCGCGACCGTCGTGCCCGGCTGGAGCGGCTGGGAAGTTATGGCTCCGGACAACGGCGCAAGGACGGGGCTTATCTCGTAGGGGACGCCGGGCGTTGACGGGTCAACCTCCGCAATCACCTGCCCCTTCTTCACCTGGGAACCGAGATTGACATGCATACGGACAAGTTTCCCGCCCATATCGGGATAGACTTCAATCGAGCTTGTAGCCTCGACATCACCGCTGGACTGGATGTACGAAATCAGCGTATCCTTTTCCGCAAGAACGCTGCGCACCGAATACACGGTGGCTTCCGCATCCGCAGCCTCAACCGCCGCGGTGTTTCCGGACGGCCGCAAAAACATCATCGCCGCAACTACAGCGACGCACACCACTGCAACAGTTATCGTTGTCTTTTGTTGTTTTGTAAAAGCCATATTTTTATTCCTCCTTCTCCATTTCCTCTATTTCGCTATGAATGTCCCGAACGGAATTCCCGATGTGTTTTCCAGATTCAGAATGGAAACGCTCAGATTGTATATTTCGGCGAGAAGCGACACCTCGGATTCAAACAGGGTGTCGGAAGCGTCCAGGACGCTCAGAAAATCCCGGGCGCCGCGGTTGTACGCTTCCTGCGCCAGGTCGTATGATTTCTGCGCCAGATTCACGTTCGCAACGCAGGTGTCAATCGAAGATCTCGATACGTTGATTTGCCTTAAATATGAAGAGATATTGCTGCCCACATTGAGCTTCTCATCCTTCAGCTGAAGCTCCAGATCCGTGACGGTATCTTTCGCATCGGCGATGCTGTCAGCGGCGCTCGACCACGGCAGATAACAGTCCAACGGGACGGAAAGGCCGATGCTCAGCGAACCGTTGTCCTTCCATTCCTTGAAATCGTCATAATTCGTCGCTGTCGGCTGATAACCCCAGGAAACGCTGAGCGACGGACCGTAGCTGTACAGCCGTGTCGCGGTGAGCGTCGAGCGGGCCGTCTCAAGCTGCTTTTCCAGGAGCGCAATTGAAGGCGGATTCAGTTCCTCCTGATTGAGCGTAATCTCCCCGACTTCAAGAAAATCATCCAGCGAACCGTCCAGCTCGACCTGCTCGCGGACATCCAGACCAATCAGAATCTTGAATGTGTCCATGTCATTCATGAAGGTTGTCTTGGCGTTTTCAAGCTCGGGCTTTTTCTGCTCATAGCTGACCTGCGCGGAAAGGACGTCCAGCTCGCTTATCCGCCCCGCCTCATACTGCCGGCGGTTCTGCTCATATTGCAGGCGCGCGGTTTCAAGCGAACGCTCCTGCTGTTCAATGTATGCCTGCTCATACAGAAGCCCGTAGAAACTCTGGCGCACGGAAAGCTCGATGGTCCTGAGCGCATCGTCGAACGAAAGCTCCCCCGTCTCATATTGCAGCCCGGCGGTTTTTATCGCGGCGATAAGTGCGGGGGAAATGTTGAACCCTATCGAAGCGTTTCCGTACAAAGCGTAATCATACGGGCTTGACGTCGCGGCGCTGTCATTCAGAAGCTGGAAGCCTCCTCCGACGCTCACCGTCGGCAGAAAACTGTTCCACGCATGATCTTTGGCCCGTTCCAGCCCCTGCAAGGTCAGGGCGCTGCGTTCAATGCTTATGTTATTGTCAAAAGCCATTTGTACAGCGGAATCGATGGTGAGCACAGTCTGTGCGGAAGCGGCGCCCACACACAGGCTGAAAACCGTCAGAACGGTAAAAAGCCTGATGATGAATTTACTTTTCATATCATGGATCCTCCAAAATACCGTAACAAAGTATGCAGAATATAGCAATAAAACGCACTATTATCTAGAAAAGTCACATGAACAATAAATAACATTCTGTTATCTGAGGCGTATACAAAATTAAGTGGAAAATTATTCGTGCAAAAACCTGAAAAACCTTTTATATCCGTATTATTAACCGGCGGCGGTAAAAACAAAGGTAAAAATTAAATATCACTGTAAACAATACAGCAAAACTAAATTTCTGACACAAGCCGCCTGTATTCCGAAAACAGTTTCCCTGCGCTTTCATCCCAGTCGTACAGCCGGCAGCGCTGCAAGCCGGCGGCGACAAGGTTTTCCCGGAACGCTTCGTCCGAGCAGATTTTTTCCATGGCGTCCGCACATTCCTGCGCATCGGCGGGGTCCTTCAATAAAACGGCGGCGGAACCGACGACCTCCGGAATGGCGAAAACCGGGCTGGTGATAACGGGGCAGCCACATGCCATCGCCTCGACATTCGGCATGCCGAAGCCCTCTGCGAAGGACGGGAAGACAAAAACCGCGGCGCCGTTATACAGAACGGCCGCCTGGCTTTCGGGAACAAATCCCGGCGTGACAAAATCCTTTATCCCCAGCTCCCGTGCCTTGGCGGCGACCTCCGGGGAATCCCAACCCTTTCCCGCGCATACGAGGGAATAGCCGGGATGTTTCTTTGAGAACAGGGCGAAAGAACCCAGGACGCATCCGGGATTCTTCCGCATGGAATACCTGCTTATATGAAGCACATAGGGCTTCCGGACATTCAGTTCCGCAAGCCCTTTCTCCACGGCATCCTGCGGCAGCCGGCGGAATTCGGAGGAGAAGCCGTTTGTGGTTATGAAAATCTTTTCCGGCGCAACCTTGTACGCGGACACATAATACTGCCTGCTCGCCTGCGAAACCGTGGCGATGGCGTCCAGACGGCGCGCCAGAACCGGCATCGCGTATTTCTCATGCATCCGTGCGATGAATGAATACCCCTGCGGATACAGGACTTCCTCCGCGCCGTGGATTGTGGCGATTTTCTTCGCCGTGAGCCTGAACATCGGGGCATACACTGAAAGCGGTGAATAATGCAGAAGCGAAAATCCGTAGGGGCGCAGGACATTGGACGCTAAAAGCGGATTCCGCGGGATGATGATTTCCTTTACCCGCGAATAAATGGGGTTGCCGCTTTTTTTGTAATGGATGAAATAAAACTCAAAGGGAAAGCCCTCCGCCTCGTTCAGCGACACGACCCGCTTCATCATTTCATCGAGATGATGCCCGGAACCGCTCGTCCAATTGTCAAGGGGCTTTGAAAACACCCCTATTTTAGGCTTTCCGCCCGCAGTACAACCGCCCATCTTCACCACTCCCCGCCATTGCATATGTGCAAACACAAATATAGACTTTTTCCCTATTCCATTCTATAATATTTATTTATAATGGACAATATAACGGTTCTCACGATAGCCGACAGGATAGCCTGCTTCCATTCCCTCAAACCCTTCTTGTTCTGCAAAACCGGGGTGAAATTCACGTTCACCTGCTCCCCCGAATTCTGCCTGAAGAAAGACAAAAACAAGGTCCTTGTCATGATGAGGCAGTTCATAAAACCAGACCGCGTAGACCTGGATTTGATGCGGGCGCTGCGGAAAAAGTATGGGCGCATCGCCTTTTTCCACGATGACGCAGGCGGCGGGATTCCGCGGCTGGAAGTCCTGCCGTACACCGACCTTTTTTACTGCAAGGCCGCCTTCAAAGACCGGGAAATATACAAGCGCCCCCTGTACGGGAAAGAACTGTATTCGGACTATTACCACCGGAAATACGGGGTGCAGGATCCCGGATGGACGGACAGACCGGTGATCAGGGATGTCCGGGATCTGGACAAGCTGCGAATCTCCTGGAACATCGGAATCGGGGATTTCCCGAGGGGAAAAACGAGGCAGCGGGCGGGATACATGGCCGCCAGATACTTCGGGATACCGGCCGTGAAACCCTTTTACAGAAAGAACGCGGAATTCCATCCGGAAGCGAATAAAGAAATATTTGACGCGCACTGCCGGATAGGCCTCATCTCCCGGCCCTCGATAAATTTCCAGCGCTCCCTGATCCTCGACACGGTGAAAAACGACAGGGCCTTCATCACCGGAATGGTGGGACAGGCCGCTTTCAATAAAGAAATAAAAAATTCAAAAATAACGGTGAGCCCGTTCGGCTGGGGGGAATTGTGCCTCCGGGACTTTGAAGCCGTGCAGAACGGGAGCCTTCTGCTCAAACCCGACATGTCCCACATCGAAACCTGGCCGGATGTTTTCATCCCTGAAGAAACCTATGTGCCATTTGACTGGGACGCGAAAACCCTTGTGGAAAAAACGCACTTCTATCTGGAAAACGTGACAGAACGGAAACGGATCGCCGGAAACGCCTACGCGGCCTACTGTTCCGCCCTGAAAAATCTGGATGAAAGATTCAACACCATAATCACGGAGATTCTATCATGAACGGCGACGGAAAAGAACACAGAAGATACAGCGTGAAGGACATCTCTTCCTCGATGACCGATGAAAAGCGCAGGGCGGACGGCACGGTGACAAAATTCCTGCTTCGCCCGCTGTCCTACCCCGTCGCCGCCGCGGCGCTGAATCTCGGGATAACGCCCAATGCGGTGACCTGTTTCAGCGCCCTGTGCTGTATCGCCGCCGCGGGGCTTGCCATGACGGGGAACATCCACCTGCATATCGCCGCAGCGGCGCTGTTCCTGCTTTTCGGGATCCTGGACTGCGCGGACGGAAACATGGCGCGGACGCTGGGAAAGAAAACCGTCTACGGCGGCGCCATCGATGCGGCGGGCGGATACACCGCCTACACGACGCAGCTTTTCGCCATGGGGCTTTCCGCCTGTCTGCTCACCGGCAGTCCCCGGTGGTTCCTGCCCGCGGCATATGCGGCGGCGGCGAACATCCTGATGCGCCTTTTCCACCAGTCCTTCAAAAACGCGGAGCTTTCAGCGGGGATGGTTCCGGTGCAGGGCAAAGAAAAACGTTTCAGCGAGGAAATCGGCGTCACGGGGTGGATGCCGCTCCTCTATCTGGCGGGACTGCTCCTCTTCCTTTTCGGCGGGGACGGATTCGCGCCGGTGCTGCCCGCGGTTCTGCTGGCATATGCGCTGATTTACTGCGGGGGGTTCGCCGTGACATCCCTCAAACTGATAAAAAAAGCCGCGGCAACGGACACCGGACAGGATAAATAATGGACATACTGAAAACAGCTCCAAGACGCTTCCCTGACAAACCGCTGGTCATCATAACAGCCAATTCCTCCTGGAATATTTACAGCCGGAGGAAGCTGATTCAATCCATACAGAACGAGGGCTTTGAAACCATATGCATGGGTGCAACCGGAAGCATGACAGGCGTTAAAAGAACCGGCAGGGAGGAAAACTCCGGCTCCGGGACAGCCGGTACATATGGAAAGGAGGACAAATACAGCCGTCTCATACAGCAGGATTTAAATTCCTCATTTATATCCCTCCCGATGGAAGGAGACGGGACAAATCCTGTAAAGGACATGCGCCTTTTGTTGACCTTCATTAAAATTTACAAAAAACTGAAACCCGCCGCGGTCCTTCATTTCAACAATAAACCGGATATTTACGGCTCGCTGGCAGCTTCCCTGTGTTCCATCCCTTCATTCAATAACATAACCGGACTCGGGGTTGTGGCGGAAAAAAAAGGATTGACGGCGAAAATAGTGTATACAATGTATAAGGCGGCGTTCCTCTCAAAAAAAGCCTTCGTTTTTTTCCAGAACAACAGTGACAGGGATTTTTTCATGCTGAAATCTTTGTGCAGGGCGGAAAAAACCGAGGTTATCCCCGGCTCAGGGGTGGATGTTGATTTTTTCCGTCCGGATTTCCATGACCTGGAAGACAAGGGAATCCCCCGGAATGAAAAAAATGAAACCAGGTTTCTCTTCAGCGGAAGGCTCCTCATATCAAAGGGATGCGGGGATTTCCTGGAAGCGGCCGCCACTGTGAAAGCTGAATATCCGTCCGCGTGTTTTGATTTGATAGGTGAACATGATGCGGGGAACCCCATCTACATACCGGCGGAACAGCTGGAAACCGCTGTAAAAACCGGCACCGCAACCTGGCACGGCCTGACGGATAATGTCCGTCCGTTCATAAAGAAGGCGGACTGCGTTGTCCTCCCTTCCTATTACAGGGAGGGGGTTCCAAGGGTACTGCTTGAAGCGGCGGCCATGGGAAGGGCTCTTATAGCGGCGGACTGTCCCGGTACAAGGGAACCTGTGGAAAATTGTGTCAACGGATATTTGTGCAGACCCGCGGATCCGCGTAATCTGGCGGAAAAAATGAAAGCCTATATTTCACTTCCTGAAACTGAAAAGAAACGTATGGGGGAAGCTTCAAGAAAGATTGCTGAAACCCGTTTCTCAGATACAATTGTAGTGGAAGCCTATTTGAAACACTTGCGCGGCTTATTGTAAGGGCCGTTTTTAAGAACAGTTATATTGCAAAAAACCCTTTTTTTTGATATTCTCGCAACGGTACTAACAACAAGTTATACATATTTCTGTAACGGTTCCTATGTCTCAAGTGCTTTATTGTTAAGACTTTGTGAAAATTTATATTTAATTTATTATGGAGACAGTTCAATATCGTGGATATAGAAAACTACATATCCTGGTACACCAAAAGATACAGGCACACCAGTTCTGTTTACTCCGTGATATCATTCATTATATCGGATTTTATCACGATAATGTTATGCATAGGGGCGGGTTTCTTCATTGTGAATCTGGTGGATTTTCATTATATTAATTTCAAAAGCTTTGTGACATACTGGGTATACCTCCCGTTTTTCCTTGTCATATACAATATTTTTAAATTGTATCCCGGATTCATGTTGTCTCCCAGCGAGCAAATAAAAAATTTTGTAATTGCAAACGGCATATGTTTCGGAGCTATTGCAATCTCAATTGCCGTTGAAACCGACGGAAGAAGTTATGTTTCAATGGGATTCATCCTGGGATTCGTTTTTTCCACATTTTCACTTCCCCTTTCCAGAAATATATCAGTTTCAAAGTTTTTTGCAAAAACAAAATTGTGGGGACTTCCTGCGGTCATATATGGTGAGGATAATGAACGGACACGGCAAGTGGTTGACAGCATGCTGAAAACCCCCCGTTTAGGGTATGTACCGGCTGTAATTGTATCCATAAAACCTTCCTCATGGGAGGAATACAAAGGGATTCCCGTCCTGAAATCCATAAAAGAGAGTATAAGGCTTAATACAGACCTCCATATTAAAATGGCGGTGGTAATCCATTCTTCCGACTCCGACGAATCTTTTAAAAAGCTGATGCAGACAACCCTTTCCAAATTCCGTTATAATATAATTATCCCGAATATGAATTACCTTGACACAATAACCATGTCGCCGAGGGACATAGACGGAATAATAGGATTTTCTACAACCCATTATCTTACCAGAATCACGAACCGCATACGGAAAAGGTCGATGGATTTATTCCTCCTGATTGCGGGTTCGGTTATCGCCATACCCGCCATGATTATCATAGCGGTAATAATAAAGGCTTCCTCCCCCGGTCCTGTGTTTTTCAAACACAACCGTATAGGGCAAAACGGTAAAAAGATAAAAGTCCTTAAATTCCGGTCAATGTTTCCCGACGCGGATAAAAAACTGAAAGAAATTCTTGATTCAAATCCGGTTTACAGGGAAGAATGGGAAAAATACCAGAAACTTACTGACGATCCCAGGATAACACCTATCGGAAAATTCCTGCGAAAAACCAGCCTCGACGAGCTTCCCCAGATTTGGAATATATTAAAAGGTGAAATGAGTTTTATCGGCCCCAGGCCTGTCACGGCCGAAGAGGTTCCGAAATACGGCGAAAGCTTTGATTATGTATTCTCCGTAAAACCCGGCCTCTCCGGAATGTGGCAGGTATCAGGAAGGAGCGACGTTGACTACGACGAACGCATTTCACTGGATTCATATTATATACAGAACTGGTCTATCTGGATGGACATATGGCTCATTGCAAAAACAATTTTTGTAATTCTCTCCGGCAAAGGAGCGCGATGATGAAAACCTTCCGCCATTCAATTGTTTTGCTTTCCGTTGTCTTATCATGTTTTTTGATGACATCCGTCTACGGTGAGGATTCTCCAGACACAAAAGACACCCGGCTGGGCTCAAATGCAGCGATGCCTTTCATAACAGAATATATTGAGCGGCTTCCTCTGGTTCCCGGAGAAAACTACGAATTCACTGAGGATGATATCCGCGGCATTGTGGATTTGGCGGCGGAAATCCATATAAATGTTTTTGAAATAATAGATTGTTGTTACAGATTGATTGAACCCCGTAACATACGCATCACAATACAGGGAGAGCATCTGCGCAAGATGCAAAATGAATACGATCTTGGAGGGAAAAGGGTTCTTGCGATACTGGCCATTGAAAAACTCGAAAAGCTGGAAACCGGAGCAAAATTGAATTCCTCACAGGAAGCGTTGGATTTGTTTTTAACAGAACCTTATGAAACCTATATTGAAATCGGAACCGCAATGTATGAACAAAGAGCCGGATTCAGGGAAATCTCCCCCTGCCTTTTTAACGATGCATACGGAATCACTGTAAAGAAATTCTTCATAAAATCCCCTCTTGTAAAGCTTGAACTTTTTGCCCCCGGTAAGGGCGCCATTTACATAAAAGCTATTTCCAGACCGAAAAGATGGAATCTGGATGTAATCACATATAAGCAAAACTGAAGACAGGAGCTTTCTTTTGAAAAAACACAGCCTGAATCAAACCGGTATATTTTCACAGCGCAGGAAGTTATCCGTTCTGTTTTTTTCCATTATCTTTCCTGCATTGTTCTTCTGTCTGACAGCAGAAACATATAAAATACGCAATATAAATTATGATATAGACGGTTCGACAAGAGAATATCCGCTTTCAAAAAACCTCGATATTGAAGAAACAAGAATTTTCACAAGCAAAGAGGAATTTGAGACATACATAGCCGACCTGCGGGTGAAACTGATGAATGAACGTGTATTGTCGGAAAGCTCCATTGATGTCACCTACGGTGAACCTGATGCGTCAGGTATGGTTCCGGCTGATCTTTTAATCAAAACAAAGGATACAATAAATATTATCGCAGTACCCTACCCTAAATTCACATCAAATGACGGCTTGGAATTAAAACTCAAATTAAAAAACTATAACTTCATGGGTTCGATGGAAGAACTCAATGCTGATGTTGTTTATGAATACGACCCTGATGATGAAGATACGCCGACAACAATAGGCGGTAACTTGGATTTTGAAATTCCTTTCATGATGTTCGGACAGGAATTCACCTGGTCCGTTGATTCGATGATTTCTGTGCCTGTAGGTGAACCCGCTGAATTCACTTTTGACACTGTTCTTGACTATGAAAGGGAACTGATACCTGAAAGGCTTGACTTTCATGCCGGTGTATCACAGGAAGTGTATGTATATCCCCGTGACAGTGACGAGGAAATGTATGAAGACGATCCCCTGTATTTCGGTAATAATTTCTATGTCAATTTTCCTGTCACAATTTTCCACCATGATTACTTCGATGATTTTATCTGGACACCGGAAATTTCACTTCAAAACAACTGGTCGCCGAAAGGGATTACAGATGATGACTTGAAGGGGACAAGCATTACATTTTCCCACAGCGCAAGTTTCGGCCGGTATGACTGGATTGAAAATTACCGGAGAGGTGTGGATTTTTCTTTGAGCAACGGATGGACATATAATTTTATAACATCTGAAAAAAAGATTTCTGTAGAAACAACTGTACGCGGATACACCCCCATATTATCCTTTCTCGGAATATCAGGGCGCATGTTCTTTATGTATGACTGGGAAAGCGACGGAGATCTGCAAAAAGACATGGGTTCATATATGAGGGGTATTATTGACGGCAGGATAGACACAGACGCGGCGTTCTTTTTCAAT
Organism: uncultured Treponema sp.; assembly: GCA_949300145.1. Taxonomy (GTDB): domain Bacteria; phylum Spirochaetota; class Spirochaetia; order Treponematales; family Treponemataceae; genus Avitreponema. The sequence goes on from CASGDA010000002.1 coordinate 100,181, forward strand.
CTGGATTTACCGGTTAAAATTATGGACATAGATTTTGATCGGACTACAGGCGTAGACTGGACACGGTATATAAGTTTTGAAATGCACATCTCCCCGTTCTTTGACTTCGGATTGACCCATGATCAATATACAGACAGATATTTTTCCTTTGATGACGCATGGTACTCAGCAGGCCTGGAAATGATAGTTTTCCCGAAAAAAATGAGAAGCATTTACGGAAGAATAAGCGTAGGCTTCGACATGAAGGAATTGATTGACAGCAATCTGGATTTCGGCGCGTCCGCGAAACGGGACGGCGGCGATATCATGGAAATTTTCATCGGAGTGGGTCTTGAATATTAAAAGAATCATGCATTTGCTTTCCCAAGCCTATTGACGCATCAATGTTTTTTTGGTATCTTTTCAGCATAAGCCTTGCGGATGTCGTATAACGGCTATTACCCCAGCCTTCCAAGCTGGAGACGAGGGTTCGACTCCCTTCATCCGCTTTTTTAATTCCTTGTATTATAAAGAATTACAAGCCCGACTTCCCCCTGTGACAGCAGATTGACAGCAAAGCTGTGTTTTATGTTTTCTCTTCAACCAGACCTTTTTCCGCAAGATTCCTGAGAATTTCAGCGGCGATTTCTTCGGGATTCATTTTTTCAGTATCTATCACAATATCAGCAACGGAAAAATCCCTGTTGTCAATCCTGTAAAGTTCCTTATACCGGCGTGTATCCTCAGCATCCCTCATTTCGGTAAAACGGCGGATTTCCTCCAAGTCTCCGCCCTCTCTTTTCTGTATACGGGCGGCACGTACTTCGGAGGAAGCGGAAAGGTAAACCTTTAGATCCGCCTCGGGCAGCATCCAGATAGCGAGACGGGATCCCAGAACGCAGGAAGATTTCCTGGCAAGCTCAACCTGAGTGGTGTCAACAATTTTATCATAAGAAAAATCCGTCTTTGCATTTTCAATTATAGTCTTGAGGGGGATTCCCCTTTCCCCGGCAATATTCCGGAATGTATAATTTATCAGTTTTATATTTAAAATATCCGCCAGCATCCTGGATACAGTGGTATTACCACATCCCGAACTTCCTGAAATGGCTATCCGTAATTCTTTCCCGGCAGGAATTTTATACATATCCTTCAAATCTTTTTTCATTTTGTACCTCTTTGTATTTACACTCTACTCAATATTCCGGATCTGTTCCCTTATATTTTCCAAAGCGTCTTTTATGGAGATTACAGCCATTCCGGATTCAATATCCTGGTTTTTTGATCCGATTGTGTTCGCCTCACGGTTTATTTCCTGGCAGATAAAATCAAGCTTTTTTCCGGGGGCGGGATTTTCCTCAATCTCATTGCAAAGACAGTTCAAATGGGAATGAAGCCGCACAACTTCCTCATTTATGGTGTATTTTACAAGCAAGGCGGCCGTCTCCTGCATTATTCTTTGTTCATCCGTGTCCGACAGATTCCCCAGAATATCCTCGAATTTTGAACGGATATTATTTCTGAATGTTTCTTCCATATCCGGAATCCATTTTTCGATTACAGCCAGTGAATCCTTTATCCTGTCAACCATGGACAGGACATCAGCCTTCAAGGCACGTCCCTCTTCCACCCTGGATTTTTCAAAGTCATCGAAAGCCCTTTCCAGGACAGGAAGAATGAATTCAAAATATTCATCCTGATTTGAAGAATGCTCGGAACGTAAAACTCCGTCCTGGGAAACTATCAGGGACAGGGGTACATCTCCGCCAAGACCAACGGAATCCGCGATTTCCTTTATGGCGGAAGTATAAGCCTTCGCCACGGAAGTATCAGCATAAACTGAAATATTTCCCTCCGCTTCCCTGATACGCAGGGTGACATCAACTTTTCCGCGAAGAATTTTAGAGGAAAAATAATCCCGCAGTTTTTTCTCAATTTTTGACAACCAATGGGGAAGATTAACAGACAAATCAAGGAACCGAGAATTCAAACTTTTCACTTCGACGGAAACAAAAGTACCATCCAAATATGTTTCCACATAGGAATATCCTGTCATGCTTTTCATTTATGCTTCCTGTTTTTTTGGCTTACCCTGTCTTTCAAATCATCCAGCACGGCGAGTCCAAGTTTCCAGTTGTCACCTGCACCCATAGTTATAAAAACATCCCCAGGTTTGAGGCTTGAAGAAAGATACTGTCTCGCTTCCATCGGTTCCTCAAAATAACGGACGTTCCTGTGCTTTTGTTTCACCGCATCAAACAATGTTCTTCCTGTGACAGTACCGTCAAAATGTTCACGGGCGGAAGGATAAATTTTATGAAGGATAACCTCATCCGCCGAGCGGAAGGACTTGGAAAATTCAGTCAGCAATGCAGCGGTTCTACTGTAGGTATGGGACATAAAATCCACGACTATACGCCTGCCGGGGTAAAACTCGCGGAAGCCGTCCAGAGTGGAGGATACCGCGGTTGGATGATGGGCGTAATCATCAATCAACAGGACGCCGTCTTCTTCACCGACAATTTCCGCGCGTCGTTTCGAACCGGAATAAGAAGCAAGAGCCGTCCTTAGTATTCCAGCATCGGAAAAAGTAAACTCTCCTTTTTCCCTGGTTATAAGCGAAACAGCCAAAGCGCATACGGCGCAGGCGTTAAGCACATTATGCCGGCCCGGTATCCGAAGGCTGAATTCACCCGGAAGACCTTTCAGAGAGAAAACCTGTCTGCCGTTCCTGATTCCCAGATAGGAAAGTTTGAACGGCCCGGAAGCCGATTCTCCGTATCCTGTATACACAATGTCAGGACGGGAGGAGAAGCATATCTGCGCGGCATCCTTTGCTCCGGGATTGTCAGCGCAGTAAATCAATTCACCGAACTGGGGAAGAAGATCTATGTACTGCACAAAGGCGGAAAAAATAGACTCATATGTCGGGTAAAAATCTTGGTGGTCACATTCAATTCCGGTTAAAATTATCTTTGAAGGATGAAACGAAAGGAAATGTTTCTGGTACTCGCAGGTCTCCGCCGCAAAATATTTTGAACCGTTTATCATCGTGCATTTTCCCCCGAAAGAAGAAACCGCACTCCCGGCGAGAACAGATGAATCAAGATTAAAGGCCTTGAAAACAGCGCCCGTCATTCCTGAGACAGTCGTCTTTCCATGAACCCCTGATATTCCTATTGAGAAAGATCCGGCGGAAAACTGACCCAATGCTTCGGTATACATTAAAACCGGGATTCGCCTTTCAGATGCGGCAATCAATTCAGGATTTGAATCCCTGGAATAAGCCGACGAATATATAACCAGCTCCGTACCCGGCGGAATATGGGATGCATCGAAACCTTCCGCCGGAGTTACTCCAACAGCGTTGAGTATATCATCCGTATAAAACTTATCAGGCACATCACTTCCTGTTACAACCGCTCCAGCGTGGGTCAACAGTTCTGCCAAAGCCGCCATTCCGGTACCCTTGATACCGACCATATGAATATTAAAACCGGACAAATTCTCCGGCAAAGAAAAAGTTTCCATCCGCCTTTATTTTAGCGCATCGAGTGCTTTACGACAAGCATGATTTCCGCCATAATCAATATATGCTGAAGCAGACGGATTTATTTTGCGAATGGTTGTCAAATTACATTGATTATGAATATACAACAAACACCGAAGGTTTTTCCCTGGATACAATGCTTTTTCTTGTTAAAAGGCTGGGAATGCCGCAGGACAGTTTCAAGTCCGTGCACGTTGCAGGCTCAAAAGGGAAGGGATCCGTATCAACCATGGTGGCAAAAATCCTGACGGAGGCGGGGATGCATTCCGGTCTATATACATCCCCCCATATATCTGATTTCAGGGAAAGGATTACCGGACCGCAGGGTTTCTTCCCGGAGGAAATTTACGGCCGGGCTGCGGATTTTCTTATACCCAGAGTTGATTCCATTGTACCGGCATTGGTTCCGGGAGGAAAGGCTCCGTCATGGTTTGAACTTGTAACCGCATTTGCCATGCTCACATTCAAGACGGCCGGGTTACCATGGGCTGTTTTTGAAACGGGTATGGGGGGAAGACTTGACGCGACGAATGTCCTGACACCGGAATGCTGTATTATAACACCGATAGAACTGGAACACACAAAATACCTTGGAAACACAAAGGAGGAAATCGCCGGGGAAAAAGCCGGAATCATAAAACAGGGGGTGCCTGTATTTGTATCAAGGCAGGACGCCGGACTAAAAGATGTTTTTTCAAAAAAAGCGGAGCGGATGTCCAGCCCTGTTTTTTTTATGGACGAAGTCATTGATTTTCTTGAAATCGACTATGAGGACGGAGGCCTTTCCGTTAAAACCGGATTCAAGAATATCCCGGGAGGGGCGGTATTCAAGCGGCCTCTTTCCTTCAACCTGAAAATGCTTCCGGAAGTCCAGGCGGAAAACGCGGTGTTGGCTGCATACACCGTAAAAACAATTCTGCCGTCAACAGATGAAGCTGTCATAGAAAAAGCCCTTTCCGCATGTTCCATTCCGGGACGTTTTGAAATAATCCAATTCGACATCCCGGTGGTTCTGGACGGAGCCCATACTGAAAACAGCATAAAAAGCACCTTAAAATCTTTCACCAGACTTTATCCGGGAAAATCCCATCTGTTATTCGCATGCGCCGCCGACAAAAATGTCGGGGATATTTCAAAACAGATGGACGGACTTTTTTCACATATAACATTGACGAAGCCGGGTTACAAAAAGGAGGGCGATATTTCCACGGAAAGGAATGCTTTCAGGGAAAACTGCAGAACCACCGGCGGCGTAGAAGCTGAAGTTATCCCCGAATGCGATACAGCAATATTGAAATCCCTGGAAACCGCAAAAAAAGAAAAGGCGGCCCTCCTTGTCACAGGCTCTTTTTATCTGCTTGCGGAAGCGAAAAAAATATTGTCCCGCTTCCGTGAGGATCAGGGAAACTGAGGGAAACGGCAAAAAGCTGCAGGTAACAACCGTCAGTCCGGCAGGACCTGCATAAAGGATTATAAAGCTTATCCCCGCAGATGGGAAGTCCGCAGGATGCAAGATGGGTCCTCACCTGATGACGGAAGCCGTTCTCCAAAGAACACAACACACAGACACAATCCCCTGACAATGTTTTTTCAACTCTTTGAATTTCAGTACAGTAGCCGCGGCTTCCGCATTTGTTCCACATACGGGAGGAGAAAAAAACAGGGCGCACTTCCCTGCCCTTCGGTCCGAATCCCCTGAATCTGGACTCAACGGAAATATGATAAGAACCTGCATCGGGTGATATTTTTCTTTCCACAGGAATAACAGAACTTTCAGTTATATCGGAACAAAAAGCCTTGTAAGTCTTCTGAAACAAACCGGACTTCTGGGCGGCATTCAAAAAGTCAAAGGCCTCCTGTTTTTTTGCTATTAAAACCAGGCCCGCTGTAGCAGTATCAAGCCTGTGCAAAAGACCGCATTCAACAGCCTTCCGTCCGGCGACAAGCCCCGCTTCCCCGCGACAACATGACTGGTGAAGGTACCAGTATAAAAGCGTTCCCTCCTCATTTTCCTTTAAAGGGGCGCAGGGCATATCATGAGGTTTCCATACAATCGAAAAATCTCCGGTGTCATACAGAACTTCAGGTTCACACCTGTAAAAGAATTCGAGGAATTCCTCCGGACCGGCATTTTCAATTGTCATTTTCTTTTTCCCTTTTCTCAGTCTGCCGCATGAAACCCAGTATTTTTCTAAACCTTTCAGGAAGAGGCGCCCGGAAAACAGAAGGTTCCTTTCCACCCGGTATTTTTATCCTGAGATACAGCGCGTGGAGCATAAGCGAAGCAGAACCGCAGGCGCCATGCTTCTTTCCGTACAATTGGTCTCCGAGAACAGGACAGCCTAAAAAACGGCTGTGAACCCTTATCTGGTGGGTTCTTCCGGTATAAATCCTGAAAAGCACAAAAGAAAGATTGTCCCGCCGGTATAACACTTTGTAAGCTGTTTTTGCATATTTCCCTTTTGAGGAATCCGTTGTGCAGGTAAAACGCATCCTGTTTTTAGGATCGCGCATTATGAAAGTTTCAACCACACCTCTGGAGGCAGGAGGGGAACCGCATAATACTGCGGCGTAAATTTTTTTCACCCGCCTGGATTTGAATTCGTTTTGAAGGAAGGCCTCTGTTTCAGGATTTCTGGCTGTTATAATCACGCCGGATGTATCCTTGTCAAGCCTGTGGACAATTCCGGGCCGCGAAGATACACCGGCGGCTGAAGAAGCCGTTCCCCAATGAAAAAGCAGCGCATTGACGAGGGTTCCGCTCCAGTTTCCCGCGGCAGGGTGAGTCACCATTCCCTGCCTTTTATTTACAACGGTAACATTTGAATCTTCAAATAAAATGTCAAGCGGAATATTTTCAGGCTCGATATCATCAGGAACAGGATCTTCCCATTGAAAAGAAATGATATCTCCGGATTTAACTATCTTTGAAAGTTTCGCAGGAATTCCATTCACGTATAATGCGGCTACACCATTCTTCAACCGGGAGCGTGTCATACCGCAGAATCCCGAGCAATATTTATCAAGGCGGATTCCAGCGCCATCTTCAAGCTCGACAGTAATTGTATTTTCCGCCATATTCACAGCCTTCAACTTTCTTCACCGGAGGATATCAGAATGGAATCATCTTCGGCCGTATCAGGCTCAGGTATCGAAGGCTGAGGATACAGACTTTCTTCATTGGCGCGTATCAAGGGTTTTATCTGGATGGGATGAATATTCTTTCTGGCTTCCTCTTCCGCCTTCTTCTCCTTTATATTGCGGAATATGGCGCGGAAAATAAAATCGAAGGCCGCAATGCCGACAGAAATTCCGATGGAAGTAAACAGAATCATTTTCTGCTCGTCTTCAGAAACGGAAATGGCGGTTGAGGCATCTTTGAAAGGCCACGGAAGATAGGCGTCCTGCATATCATGGGAGAAATACCTGTAAACATCGTAATATATAGTTGAAAAAAATACCACAAACGGAAAAGAACCGAAGGCAATGATTTCCGCGCGCCGCAAATCTTTTAACACCGGATTGAATTCATCTTCCGAATAAGGGACGGGTTCATTTTCCGCGTCGTCTGTATCAGAAGGAAAAATTAAACAGACTGTCAAAACAAAAAAAATAACGGAGGACAATAACCTTCTAAACCGCAGGGTCATACCCTCTCTCCGAAAATCGCGGTTCCTATCCTTACCATTGTGGAACCTTCATCTATCGCGATCTTAAAGTCTGAGGACATTCCCATGGATAATTCAGAAAAATCCAAAGCCGGATACCTCCTGCCGCATTCCTGCTGCAGCATCCGGAGTTTTTTAAATGAACGCCTGATTTCAGTTTCATCATCTGTGAATGGGGCCATTGTCATCAGTCCGCGGCACACAATATGGGGACAATTATCCAAAGCATCGATTGACTCAAACAAACAGGCGTCATCCGCATAACCGGATTTTGTCTGTTCCCCTGTATGGATTTCAAAAAGAACATCTATCTTCTTTTCAATCGCGGCCGCCTGTTTTTCAATTTCCAGCAGCAATTCAAGTCTGTCCAAAGACTGAATGCAGGAAACGATTGGAAGGATGCGCTTAACCTTGTTTCTCTGGAGGGAGCCTATCAGGTGAAGGGACACATCAGGAAAATCATTTACAACAGGCTGAAACTTTCCGACGGCTTCCTGCACCCTGTTTTCCCCGAACAAAGTCTGTCCTGCCGAAACCGCCTCCCGGACAGCCTCCTGCGGATGGAATTTGCTGACGGCGACCAGCCTGACTGAACCGGATTTCCTTCCGGAACGCAAAACCGCATTACCAATTTCTGAAAGGACTATATCAAGTTTCTCTTTTATTCCTGCATCCATTGCAACCTTCCGTATACGTATGATTTTTAAATCAAGTCAAGCCGGCTTTAACCGCACCGTCTGCAAAGGCGCAAAAAACATCCGGGCTTAAATTTTCCGCCCTTTCATCCGCCTTCACACCCGCATATTGAAGCATAAAGGAGGCGGTTTCGCAAGCGGTCGCAGAATCCTCCGTTTTGGCGGATAACCAGGCGGACAGATTGTTCTTTATTGTTTTGCGCCTGGACACAAACAAAGCCCGTACAACCTCAAAAAACAACTTGTCATCCGAACAGGTCGCCGGGGAAGCTTTTTTTTCAAGCAATACAGCCCGGGAAAACACGTTGGGCCGGGGCCAGAAATTTCCGGGGGCCAGATCCATCACAGATTTTATGTCATAAAATCTGGAGCAGAGAACGGAAAAAGCGGAATAATCCGCACTTCCCGGTTTTGCAGCCATACGCAGTGCGACTTCCTTTTGCACGGTGACAAGAGCCCTGTCAAAAAAAAACATGGCTGTAATGAAATCAGCCAAAAGGGTCGCGGCTATATTATACGGCAAATTACCGAAAAAAAACGGTTTACGCGCGGGGCTCTTTTCAGAAGCCGGTGAAAATCCTTCCCCGGCCTTCTTCCATGTTTTCAGCACATCACCTTCGACAAGTGTAAAAGCGTCACAGCCGGAAAAAAGTTCCCGCAGCACGGTACAAAAACCCCGGTCGATTTCAAAAGCGGTGACCTTTCCTCCCCTATCCAAAAGTCCCCGGGTCATGGAACCCAAGCCGGGGCCGACTTCCCAGATTATATCATCACGCTTGAAATTCAGGGAATCCAGAAGTTTTTCACGCGCACCGGCATTTATCAAAAAATTCTGGCCGAATTTTTTCTGCATTCCCATACCGCGGTTTTCAAGAAAAGCTTTCAGTGCGGAAGGTGAATCATAATCCGGAAAAATCGACACCCAGCATCCTCCTCAAACGCAGCATGCGCAAAACAAAAATCCCTGAGACTATAAAACCCGCATACAGTATACACATTGAAGCCGGCGCATACAAGATACTGCCGCCCGGTGTCAGAAGCGGAAATTCCGAGAAAAACCGGGCTGTATTGTAAATCAAATCATACTGCAGGGTTATAAAAAATCCGCAGAAACCGTACATAATGGGAAACAGACTTGAAAGCAGAACACAGCAGAATCCTGAAATCAGAAAAAAAGAAACCGGTATGGAAAGACACAATCCGGCTATAATTCCGGCAGGTGCAAACATTTTGAATACAGACATTGTGACAGGAAAAACCGCGAACTGGGCTCCTAAAGACACCGACACAGAAGGAAGCAGCTTATCTGGAAGAATCCCTCTGAGGATTTCCTTGAAAAATTCCCCTGCGGAAAATATTCCTGCTGTGGCAAGATAAGAAAGCTGGAATGAAACCGAATATATATCAGCCGGCTTCAGCAAAACGTGCAGACAGAAAACACAGGCTAAAACCGGCAGGAAACGCACCGGAAACCCGACACGGCGGACAGCGGCAAGGGCAAGGGAAAACAAACATGCCCTGAAAAGGGACGGTGAATAGCCGGCAAAAAACAGGAAAAACACAAGGACCAGCAGCGAAAACCGCACCGCGAACCTCCTGCCGCCGGTTTTTCCGCCTATCCACAATACAGCTCCGCCGATAATCCCCAAATGCATTCCTGACAAAGCAAGGATATGGGATAATCCCGAACGGCGGAAAATATCCGTTATGGAAGCGTCCATAAACTCACGCATCCCGGATGAGAGGGCCAAAAAGAAACCACCTGCATTCCCCCAGCCGTAAACATTTTTCAGCAAACCCATTCTGGCCCTGCCGCGGAGTTCCATGATTTTCCCTTTTATTCCAGATTCAACACAGGCTTCTGATAAATCCGAGACATAAAAACATACCGCGCCGCCGGCTCTTTTATTTTGGGAAAATCCGCCTTCACATAAAAGTCCCAGCCCGGCGGTAATGTAAACCCGTTTATTTCCCCTTGCCGTGTTTTCAGGCAGGGCCGCCGTTACAATTTCCCCGGGGAAAAATACAGTGATGTTTCCGTCCGCGGAAAATTCCGTTCCGTCGGAATAAAACAAATCAAGCACGGAAGCTTCAGCCTTGTAATTTTCCCCGGCCGGAACAGGATCGGTTTTCAGCCTGAAATTTGCGGAGGACACTTCAGGCAGCGAAGCGAGTGTCCGTGGATACAGTGAATCAGCGTGAATCCTGAATAAACCCAATCCGCTTAAAAGAATCCCGGAGGCCGCAGCCGCGAAAAGCGGGAATCCGGAAGCGAAAACACCCGGGATACGGAAAATACGGCCGGACGAACCGCCGGGGACACGGTGACACAAACGCCCCGACAGCCGGGAAAATAAAGCCAATCCGGAAAAAAAGCAAAAAAATACAATCAAGGCGCCGCCCGGAAAAGAAGGATTATATTCCGGATTAAAAAAAAGCATGAAAAAAACTACTACGCCGGAAACAATCAGAACGGGCGGGACGCCCGCATCCTTCGCACAGGATTTTCCGGAACAGCAGGACGACTCCCGCAGCCTTGTTTGTTTTTGGTCTCTTTCTTTTTTCTCTCCTACCACTTTAACCTCGCGAGCGCATCGCGGGAGGCCTGTTTGACGGATTCAGGGTAATCCAAATAACCGACGTAAAGCAGATAATCAAAGGCAGTTTTATCACCAAGGTCTCCCAATGCATTTATGATTGAGAGCATGAGGTTCTCGTTGCAGGTCTTCTTCTGCTCGGTTTCAGAGTTCAGAAGTCCGAGGAAAATCGACAAGGCCTGCGCCGCTTCAGAAGTTCCCATCGCTCCCAAACAATTTATCACCGGAATCAGTCTTTCTGCCCCGATATTTTCAGCATTATATTCACTTTGCACCGCATAAAAATAACGCAGCACAGACGGAGAGGCATTAAACCACTTTAATCTGGTCAAAACTTCCATGGAAGACTCCAGTACAGGCAAAGCGTCCGGGTTACCTTCCGAACCTACTTCAAGCATCGTGTCGAACACATTTTCAGCAATTGTCCCCAAGTCCGGCTCCGGAAGGTTTTCATTTGAAACAGCGAATGAAAAAGCCGCCCCTGTTTTTTCCGGATCCTTCTCAGCTACAATCGCCAGGATATTATCCGTATAACCCTCGTTGAGTGAATTTATGGTTTTTCCGGCCGCCGTCACAACGGATGTATCCAAATTGGAAACCGCCGCCTTGAAAACCAGCGGAAACACAGACGATTCCCCCATGACGGCGAAAGCCTCCAGAGCACTGACCATAACCCTGGGATTAACAAAATTACCGTTTTCACAATCTTCCAGCGCGGAGGCGAACCAGTCTTTCAAAAATTCAAAACCTTCTCCGTCAGAACCTGACAATTTCGCTACCGCATTTATACATGATGTTTTTAAACCGGTATTTGAGAAAAGGGGAAAAATCTCGTATATAGGCGCAAGAATTGAAGAATCCTGTCCTTCGGCAGCGGAGTTTATCGCGGAACAGGCTATATCAACCAGCTGCCGGTCCTCGCCCAAAACATAAAAACCTGAAATCGCAAAATACAGGGCATCACAATACAAAGGGGTCATATTTACGGAAGGGATTTCCGCTGCTCCTTCCAGCAGCTCCAGTTTTGTGCTCAATCCCGCCCGTAAAAAATTCCTCTGATAAGAGATAACTATAGGGTCATCGGACAAGGTGGAAAAAGGTACATTGGCAAAACCAGAGCACAGACAAACAGCGAACATGCATATAACAAAAATTTTTTTTATCATACATTCCTCCCGGAATTCAATTCCAACATATTCATATTATATATCATCAGGATGCACAAAATCAGGATGAAGAAAATCCGGCATTTCAATGGTATAAGCGGATGCGGATTCTTTTTCCGAATCATTTTCGAGGAATGAATCATCCTGATTTTCATCTCCTGTATCCGCATCCACACTCATGCCGTCTTTCTCTGAAAGCCTGGCGGCACGGATTTCCTGTTTCTCTTCCTCTGGTAATACATTATACACAAACGAAAGAACAATATTACGCATCCTGGGGTCAATCTGCTGGCATTCAAAATGAACACGGGAACGGTTTTTCTCCTTGTCGTAATCCACCGCACGGGATACTCCGGTCATTATAATCAACGTATCCTTAATCAAAAACTGAAGTTTTATCTTAAGTCCTTTCACGGCTTTTCCGCCGATTAGAATCATTGCACCGCTTTCAGACAAATCCTCAAGGACGCATTTCATTCCGGGCTCAGCCTCTATCCGGTTATACGGAACAGAGGGATCTTTCACCAAATACAACTGGGCAAAAATCGAACATTTAATACGGCGTGATTTTCTCATCTGTGAACGGACGACGGAATCAGAATGAGAAAGATATATCACCGCCTTTCCTCCGTCGGCATCCCCCGGCACTACAGTTGAGGAAAATTCATACCCGGCGTCATCCATGCGCCAAAAGAAAACCTTTACATTCTTATAAAGCCAGTCTATTTCAGTCGCAAAAATATTCGGAGATTTGGGAAAATCCATTTTCAAATATGCGGAAGTATTCGCCATAACCCTTGAACTGAAAACACCTGCACCTGACAAAAGGATACGGACACGCTGACCGGGTTTTATGTCCCTTGTTGACACGAGGCCTCTTCTTGACCTTGAACGCTCCAAATCAATTTTATTTCTGTATTTATACAAGGAAGAAAGAAGTTCCTGAAGCTCAGATGTATCTTCCCCGGACACATTTACCTGTCTTACTATCTCCGAAGTGCATTTATCCAAAGCGGTGGCCGACCAAAAGAGCGAAGAGGGGTCTTCCAGACCGGCGGCTTTACCTATCCGGCCCAGAAATATAATCTGGTCAATGCTGAAGCCCAAATCCAGGCCGGTCACTATCAACCGGCCCGTACTTCTTATTGACCTGCCTTTTTCCGAAAAAAAGAGAAAAACAATGACCAGCAAAATCAAAACTGCGATTGAAAGAGGAATGAAAGGGAAAAAATGCATTTTAAATTCCACCCTCCTCCATATCAACAAAGCGCCACTAAATCAAGCCTGCCACGGCTGTGCCAAGTGTAACGGCATTATCCATTGTGACAATCTCATACCAGATGCCCCTGTTCACCGTAAGCTCGGTATTCAAATATCCCGTTACACGGTCCCTCAGGTTATGGGTCTTTAAAAAGGTGGTGCCCTCGCACAGAACGCAAACAGGCCGGGCAGGATTCAGTCCTTTGCCGCTTTTGATGACCGCCGCTGAAATATTAGCGGCCGCCAGACGGGCGGAACGTTCAACAAAGGCATCCAGGATTCTGTAAACAACTTCCCTGTCAAATTCCGTTCCGCAGGAAACTATGGCGCCCAGCTTTGTATCAGTCCTGTAGGAACCGTAAAAGAACATATCCATATCTTTAAGTTCAAGACCGTCAAGAGCCTTCAGCTTCGAGGCAACCTCCGGAGAAAAAAGCCCGTCATCTGCGGCGGCTTTCAGCGCAAGCTGTCCGAGAGGCCCTAAAAAAACACCGGAACACATACGCTCATACGGGGCAGGCGTGTTTATGATTTTCAGGATTTCCTCATCGAATTCCGACTTGGCCATTTTATCGGATTTACCCGATTCACAGACAACAATCTGCGGGCCGAATCCCCTTCCCTCCGCCATATCAGAAATTTTCAGGATATCACCGCTCTCTATATAGGCCGCATTCATGCCGGTTCCCAGAATAAACCCTACATAGGAATCATACGTCTTTCCGTTTACAGCGGCCGAAGCGCCTGCAAGCAGGGCGGCGGAGGTGTCATTGACCAAAACTATCTTCTCAGGTTTTTTCCAGCCTTTTGCGACAAGGGCTTTTGAAAGATTCTCGCCCAGCAGGCATCCGTGTACTTCCGGAGCACGGACTCCCTTGGACATTTCTATCACCCTGCCGTCCCCTCCGGGCAATGCGGTAAAAGCATAGGAAAAACAAAAAGCTATCCGGGACGCCTTGTCTTTCAAACGGGACAGATTATCCGCTATTTTGTCAAAGAATTCTTCCCGGGAATATTCCCTCTCCGTACCCGGCATGGACGTTTTCTGCATATCGGAAACAACCGGTACTCCGTCATTATCAAAGGTAACGAGGCTGGAACGGAAATTCGTTCCGCCGGCGTCAATTACAATAATGGAACTGTTCGTCGGAACCGAAGACGGAGGCTTTGTCCATGTGGGAATCATGGGCATGGACGAACGGAGTTTTTTATCTGACCGGGCGGTTGCCAGCCCTTCTTCCATATCGAACAAAAGAGCCGAAACAGCGGACGAAACATCAGGCGCTGACGGCACAAATCCGTGTCTACCTAAAAAAGCGTTCACAGCATTATGAGCATTCATAATTACCCCTAAAAATAAATATCCATGGCGGACTGCACCGCATTTAACAATTATATCATATCAAAACATTTTAGACCATTATATTTTCAGGATATATTATTCATGGAACATCCGGGGAGCGCTAATCATGATCCTTTGAAACAAATTCCGTGTATTTCGGGCGGAACAGTATTTCAATGTCGCCTACAGGCCCGTTACGCTGTTTCGCCACTATCAGCTTGGTGTCAATGGTTTCTTCACCGGAACTCCTTTCCCGGTGGAGGAACATAACCACATCCGCATCCTGCTCTATGGATCCTGATTCCCGCAAATCAGCCAGGGTCGGGGTCTTCCCCTCGGCATCACGCTTAACCTGGGAAAGGGCCACAACCGGAATATCCAGTTCCCGGGCCAGGGCTTTCAGTGAACGGGAAATCTCCGCTATTTGCTCATGCCTCGGGATAAGGGTATTCTCACTTGTTATCAATGTCAGGTAATCAATAAAAATAATCCTGACATCATACTGCTGGCGTATCCTCCGCGCCATGGCCCTTAAATCCAGCAGTTTCATATTCGGCATATCGACAAGGTACAGGGGCGCTTCATATATTTTTCCGGCGGCATCCTGAATATTTTCCAGATCCGTAAGCTTCAGGAATCCGGTGCGTATGCTGTGGGAAGAAATATGGGACTCCGATGAAAGAAGACGGAACATAAGCTGAAGGCCCGACATTTCCAGGGAAAAAAACGCGGCGGGAATTTTCTTCTTTATCGCTATGTGGGAAGCCATTGAAAGGGCAAGGGCTGTTTTTCCGACCGAGGGACGGGCGCCTATTATGATTAGCTCGGATTTCTGGAATCCGCTTGTCATGGCATCCAAATCACCGAATCCGGAGGGGATCCCGCTGTATGAATCCCGGTTTTTATAAAGTTTCTCAATGGCGCCTATTGCCCGCGGAATAAGCTCTTTCGGAGATGTCACTGTCGCCGACTGGTTCGCATCCGTCAAATCAAAAAGCTGCTTTTGGGAAGCCTCAAGAATTACCCTGCTCTCCTCGGTTTCATTATGGCTGTCCGCTATTATTTTTGCCGCGATATTAAGCAGTTTCCGCCGGACAGACCTGTCCAGGACTATTTTTGCGTAATACTCGACATTTGCGCTTGTAGGAACCGTATCGGTAAGGGAAGCCAGATAACCGGGGCCGCCGGCGGTCTCCAATTCACCGTTCAAACGCAGTTTATCGGCGAGTGTTATCAAATCAACGGTCTTCCCGTCATTGTACAGGGAAAGAACCGCGGAGAATATTTTCTGGTTCTGGAGGGAATAAAAATTGTCCGGACGCAGATAACGGATTACAGAACCTATCGCATCCGGATCAAGAAGTATGGCTCCGAGAGTGGCACTTTCCGCTTCCATATCATGGGGCGGAATTTTATCTTTTGGAAATTGAAAACCCATCAGAAATCCCGGAGCCGGTTAAAATATCAGTTGTTTTCACCGTCGGCGGATGAATCGGCGGGTGTTTCCGTGGATTCCCCGGCGGCGACAGCTGCCTCTTCAACAGCAGGCGCCTCTTTTTTCTCTTCAGCGGCGTCTTTTTTGGAGGCATCAGGGGCACCCTGCGCCGACACAACAACCTGAATGGTGGCCGAGGCGTTTTCGTAAAGGCGCACAACAGCGTGGTATTTCCCGACACTCTTGAAGGTCAAACCGGGAAGTTCAACCCTTTTACGTTCAACATCAAAACCCATGTTATGGAGGGCCTCTGTCACTGTCTGGTTTGTCACTGCCCCGTAAAGCTTTCCGTTCGCTCCGGCAGGCATGGAAATATTCACGACAACAGCTTCAAGTTTTTCTTTCAAACTTGCGGCGTTCGCACGTTTCGCTTCTTTCTTAGCCTCGATTTCGGCCTTGCGCGTTTCAAAATAAGCAAGCGTCATGGGGTTGCACGGAACAGCGTAGGAACGGGGAAACAGATAGTTCCTGGCGTAACCGTTGGCGACATCCTTTATGTCACCTTCTTCCCCGAGATGCTTAACATCCTCATTCAAAATTACTTTCATTTCAAGCTCCTCTAATTAAAATAAATTCCGCCGGAAACATCCGGGAGTTGGACAACCGGCGGTTCACACAAGATATTTAAAGATATTCAGTATAATACTTACGGCGAAACATAAGGAAGCAGAGCCAGTGTGCGGGCCCTTTTAATCTCAAGAGCCAGACGGCGCTGGTGTTTCGCGCAGGTTCCGGTGATTCTTCTGGGCAGGATTTTTCCCCGTTCGGTTGTATACCTTCTGAGTGTATCCGCATCCTTGTAATCTATCTTCGTTTTCTGGTTGCAAAAGCGGCACACTTTTTTGCGGAAAAAAACCTTGCCTTTCCTGGCACCCCTGTCCTCACCGTCCCGGTAAGCTTCCTGGGAGGAAATATCGCCTTCCATATCCTTCATTTTTTCGTTAGCCATAAAAAACTCCTACTGTTAAAATCAAATCAACAGGCATAAACATCAAAAGGGAATGTCATCGGGAAAATCGGAATCCGAAGACGGTTCCATATCCTGATAGTCCCTGGGTTTCTGTTCACCGCCCCGCTGCCATCCGTCTTCAGGAGAAGACTGCGGCTTCATTTGTGTAGAACCGGAATATCCGCCGCCGGAATTACCGCCCAAAAGCTGTACATTGGCGGCGATTATTTCAATCTTGCTCCGAGGCTGACCGTCCTGCTCCCACCTGTTCTGATGGAGTTCCCCGTCCACGGCGACCTGTTTACCCTTCACCAGATACTGGTTAAGGGCTTCACCTGAACGGCCCCACAAAACAATGTCAAAAAAATTAGCTTCCTCAACCCGCTGGTCCCCGTTTTTACGGAATTTATTCACCGCGATGGAAAATTTACAGACAGCCATGCCTCCCGAAGTGTACTTCAGCTCGGCGTCCCTTGTAAGCCTTCCTATCAGCATAACACGATTCAAATCCGCCACAGAAACCCTCCTGTCAAGACAAAAGCTTATTCATCCACACGGATAAAAAGATACGTCAGGATATTCTGGTCCAGCTTAATCTGCCGGTCCATTTCCAGTATTTTTTCAGGCTGGGCGCTGATATTAAAAAGAATATAACGGCCGCGGGTATGCTTTTTGATTTCATAAGCCAGATCCCTGTCACCGTAGGGTTCCTCAGACTTAATCTGTGCGCCGTTACCATTCAGGATGCCGCGGATGGCATCTGAACTCGACTTGAACTTATCTTCCTCCAGGGGGAAGACAACCATCAACTCATAATCTCTCATTTTTCCTCCTATGGACTATTCGGCCTGCCGTTTCCGCAGGCGGGAGTTGTATTTGACAGACTATCAAATATGCAGGGCTTGGTCAAGTAAACATGAAAACGATATTCCTCAACCGGCTCTTCCGAAAAACCGATATGTATTGTATAGTATGACAACAGCACGGTAAAATTTTCAGGAGGGGAAGATGCTTCAAAACATTGTATTCCAGGACAATCTGTACCAGCTCGCGCGTTCCATCGACAATGTGAAAGAGGGGCTTTTACTGGAACTTTCCCGCGAATACTTTTATGACAAAACAGTGAGCGACATTTTGTTTTTTGACTCAACAATCAAGCAGATTTACAATAAAATCCAGACGAACAGCCAGCTTTCCGACTATCTTTCTCTTATGCAGAGTCTCCGTTCATGCCAGAATAAATTCATAAAGCTTGTTGATTTAATTCTGCGGGGAGAAACTCCGATGAAGGATGCGTTCGCTGAAATGATTCCCAGGCTCCGGTCAATAAGGACAGAGCATACGGAATTGCTGGACGAAAGCAGGGAAAGTATTGTAAAAGCCGATAAGCCCGGCGATTCCAGGGATATTGTCTCCAGCAGCGAACTGTCTGAACTTTTGAATTTCCAGTGAAAAGAAAATGCGTATAACAGGCGGATTGTTAAAAGGACGGCATATTGAATGCCCCCCGGGAGAAATAAGGCCCGCGATGGACAGGGCAAGGGAATCCTTTTTTGCGGTTCTGGGGGATTTAAGCGGAAAAAGTTTCCTGGATGTTTTCAGCGGTTCCGGGATATGCGCCCTGGAAGCGGTTTCACGCGGGGCGGAGAAAGCTGTCCTGGTGGAAAAGGACAGGGGGAAATCGAAAACAATCTTCAAAAACATTTCCATCTCCCCGGTGAAAATACAATGCAGCTTCCTTCCGGCGGAACTTTACCTGAAGCGTTCCAAGGAAAATTTTGACATCATTTACTTTGATCCGCCTTTCCCTTATAAATTCCACATGGAACTGATAACAGTATGCGGAGAAAGGGGGATTCTGAAAAAGGGCGGTCTGGCCCTGATCCACAGGCCCAGGGAAACCGAAATGCCCGGTTTGATAGAGCCGGGAATGGAATTAAGCGACAGGCGTTTTTACGGACGCTCCGTTGTGGATTTTTATTTGAAAACTTAAATGTCATTTCAGAATATTCAATTTTAATTCATTTTTTACAAATATATTTCAATGTAAATTCTTTTTTTTAAATCTTGAAATAAAATTTAACTGATAGTAAACTTATTCCATCTAAATTAAGTGATATTTTTATGCTTACGGATGAAAGTAAAACGGGAAATTCCGGATTTATAAAAACAACGGAAACATCTCAAAATACGCTTTCCTCACCGCAGAAAGCTTTATTAAACAGACGTGGTAATGAATTTTTTAATTCCGGAGACGTGGAAGCGGCGAAACGCATTTTCATGACAACCGGTTATTCAGACGGATTAACCCGTATCGGGGATTATTATGCTGAAAAAAACCTGGAAATTGACGCCCTGAAAATGTACTGGCTGGCCCATAACAGGAGAAAATTCGAACCTATAATTAAAAATATAAGCGGTCTGATTTCAGCCGTCATAGAAAAATAACAGGAGTCCTTGTGTCCGACCTTTTTACAGAGATGCCTATCCCGGAGCCGGTTCCGGAGATATCAGAAGAAGACAAGCGGTTTAATGAAATAGCCGAACTTTCAAAAAACGGTTATCTGCTGCTAAAAGACAATTGCTGCGAGGAAGCTGAAAATGCTTTCAAAAAAATTCTGGCGCTGGAAGAAAACAATAACTACGCCCTTGTCGGACTGGGAGACGCTGAAAGAAAAAAAGAGAATTTCCAGCAGGCGGTTGACCACTACTCCCGCTGCCTTAATTTCCATCCGGGAAACAATTACGCCCTATTCGGGCTTGCCGACTGTTACAAAGCGCTTGGAATGTACAACAAGGCTATTGAAATTTGGGAACAGTACCTCCAGCATGATGATAAAAACATAACGGTGCTTACAAGAGTGGCGGACGCTTACCGGAAAATAAGGGATTTCAGGCATTCAAAAATCCTGTACCTCCGGGTGCTGGACATGGAGGAGAACAATCCTTACGCCCTGATCGGGCTCGGCCACCTGCACTATGATTTCAAGGAATACAGGGAAGCCCTTTACTACTGGCAGAAAATGCTGGATTTGAATGAGGCTGCCGTTGATATCAGGGTGTTGACTTCAATCGGAAACTGCCACCGCAAGCTTAAAACCTTTGACAAGGGTATTTATTATTTCCAGCGGGCCCTGAAAATGGACGAAAATAATTTTTACGCCCTTTTCGGACTTGCCGATTGTTACAGAGGTTTGAACCAGCAGGAAAAATCCGTCGAATATTGGAATAAGATTCTTGAAATAGATCCGAACAACAAAGTGATACTGACAAGGGCAGGAGACGCCTACCGGAACATGAATGAATATGGCAAGGCGGAAGAATACTACCAGAGGGCCCTTGATATTGAATTTGATATTTACGCCGTACTCGGCATAGCAATGATAAACAAACAGCGCGGTAAATACGAGGAGGCCGTAAAAAGCCTTTCACAGCTTCTGCAGTCGGATCCCAGGAATTACAGGTTGTATCTTGAGCTTGCGGACTGCTATGTAAATTTGAAGAACAAGCAGCAGGCGGTTGACACCCTCCTCCAATTCCAGAGATTCGGCATAAGGAATCATCTTGTCAATGAGATGCTGCACAAACTCCAGAATTAAAATACCGGCACGTGAATCATGAAGATGGAAAATACCCTTTCAGGAATGCTGCCCGAAGAAATAAGGGCTCTGATGAGTCTTGACGCGGCGGAAAGTTTCCGAAGCAGGCAGATATTCCGGTGGATTTCCAAGGGTGTCTTTGACTTCTCAGATATGACAAACATCCCCCTCAAACAGCGGGAACAGATGGCCTGTGAATACACGGTATGTTCAAGTTTTCCACGGAAAACACTTCAGGACCCTGACGGAACAATGAAAATACAGATGGATCTTCACGACGGGACAGCCGTGGAAACAGTGCTTCTGGTGGATTCGGAGGGCAGAAAAACCGCCTGCGTCTCATGCCAGGCGGGATGCCCGATGGGCTGCGCTTTCTGCAAAACCGGCAGCCTCGGCTTCAACAGGAATCTTATGCCGGGGGAAATCGTGGAACAGTTTCTGTGCCTGGAAAAAAAAGCCGGGAAACTTGACAATATCGTTTTTATGGGCATGGGGGAACCGCTCCTCAACCTTGAAGCAATAAGAAAAACCATTGCAATCCTTACATCTCCGGAAGGCAGAGGGCTTTCCCGCAGAAGGATCACGGTTTCGACCGCCGGGATTTGCAGCGGCATTTACGATTTGGCAGACAACGGCCCGGACATAAGGCTGGCGGTTTCCCTTACCACAGGAGACTCTGCATTGAGGGAAAAACTGATGCCCGTGGAAAAAACGAACCCCCTTCCCGAATTGAAAAAAGCCCTGGCATATTTCTGTAAAAAAACAGGCGGACGGGTCACCCTTGAAGCTGTTCTGCTGAAAGGTGTAAATATGACGGAGGAACATGCGGACAAGCTGAGGGATTTCTGCAGGGGATTGAACTCAAATATAAACCTGATACCGTGGAATCCTGCGGAAGGCCTCCCCTTCTCCAGACCGTCCCCCGCGGAGACAAAAACCTTTGCAGACTCATTGAGAAAATCGGGGCTGAACGTGACCGTAAGGCATCCCCGTGGAAGGTCCATTTCAGGGGCATGCGGCCAGCTGGGACGAACAAAAAACGCTGAAGAATCCGGAAAAACAGGGGGACGGGATTAATCGCTTCCGGAGGCGTCCTTCGCCAGAATACCGGCGGCGGCATTTTCAGCCTGCGCCCTGGTTGAAAACAAAATGACGGAGGACCGTAAAATCCAGCCGCCTTCAAGGCAAACCCACAGCATCTGGTTTCCGCCTGATTCCACAAAGCGGGTTCCTGTCAATTCAAACACATCGCCTTTGCGGCAATGACCTATGGTGACGCCGCTTTCACCGGGCTGGTCCCTGAGCGCGGCATACGGATGGACAACAACCACGAAACGGTTCCGGGCCTCAACAACATATGTTGGAGGGAAAGCAATGTCCGCGATTCTGGATTTTCCCGAACAGGAAAAAAACACCGCAGAAAGTAAAAGCAATAAAAGGAAAAGCCTTCCCGGTAAGGTATTACGCATCGCCGCATTCCAGGGAGGATATCCATTTTTCTATGGACGGCAGAAGTTTTTTATCCGAGTCCACAAGATTCAAAGACCTCACTTCCGTCAGCGGGAACCAGCCGAGTTCCGTGTGTTCCGGTAAAACTGCGCCGGAAACGGAAAACCCTTCAGGAAGGCTCACGCAAAAAGCCGAAAGCTTGACGTTCCCGGCGGTATTTTGAAAAACCGAGGAACATATAAACGAACCTACGGACACCGAATAACCGGTTTCTTCCTTAAACTCCCTGACAAGGCTTTCTTCCGAAGACTCGCCGGGCTCAACCTTCCCTCCAAGAAATTCCCAGCGGCCGCCCATGAATCCCTTGTCGATGCGCCTGCCCATCAGCAGCCTGCCGTTTTCATAAACTATACCGGCGACGGAAAAAGCGTCGTAAGCGTCATTTTCTGACATAACCGTGACACCCGTCAAATCAAATAATCACCACTGAGGGGAATAAAAAATGAAGGGCCGCCGATATCATCGCGGCGATGCCTATATAAGTCTTGTAATCGAGAAGTCTGCGGATATATTCATTCCGTTCGACTTTCTCAGAAATTTTCCTCATCTTGACATGCTCATAGATCAGGGAAAATCCGGCGACGACACCCATCACAGCGGGAAGTATGTCACCTATAAACGGCACATCACCATCGACGGGGCTCAGAAGCTTCAGGATTCCCACCGCAATCGCTGCAATCCCCAAAGCGAACCGGAAAGACTCGCTGCGGGCAAAAGACGGGAAAAAAGAATCGCCGGGCGCCTTATCTCCGGCAGAATCCCCGTTGGAAGCCACACCGAAAAAAAGTATACAGCCGGCAAGAGCATTCACTAAAACTGAAAGAAAATAAAATTGAATCATTTTTTCCTCCGCGAAACATCGCTCAATTCTATCACATTTTGAACATAAAGAACATCGTTTTTATCCGTGAAAACAATGTTTTATTCACGCTCGACCACAGCGGAAAGCACCAGTTTTTCCGTCCCTTCCGCGTCATGGGAATTCAATAAAGAAAGGGAAACCTGCACCGCTGTAAAATCAAAGTCTGTCATTGAATCCCTTAAAATCATTTCTTTTCCGTCGTAACGGCCTGTCACTTCCGTCACGGATACAGGATTATTACCGCTGTCAAATGCTGTGATTTCGGCCTTTACCACAGCCGGGAACCCTTCCGGCGGGGAAGCTGTCTCTCTGAAAGTGACGGCGACAAAAAGGGTCTCGTCAAAAACAAAGGCGCGCAGGCGCACGGACACACCGAAAAAGGAGCCTTCGTTTTTTGCCGGCCCGAACAGGGAAACAATCATTATCACCGCGCAGAGAATGATGATTACAGAAAGGATACTCCTCAAGCCTGCGTTGGCCGTCAAACCCTTTACAAATCCTTTGTTTGGTGTATAGCCTTCGGTATACGTGCGGCGGACAGCCTCAGATGCCTTCGCAAGCCGGTGTTCCCTGTTGTAATGGAAAACAAGCCGGGACTGGTCTGGAGAGCCTGCAGGATTTTCACGGGCAGCGGCCCCGTCTACTTCTTCCCCGGAGGAAAGAGAAGGGATACCGCCTGACGTTATGTTTTCAAGCCCTTCGTTATTTCCGCTGTTATTCCCGTTATTCATACTTAAACCCGGTATTTCACATGGAGAAAATCACCTCCGGATTTCCCCGATCAATGAATCTGTCCGCCACCAAACAACGGAAGCCTTATCCGAACCCGCAAGGAGAGCCGAAAGTATTCCGTCTCCCGAAAGATGGAACGCGCTGTAAACCTGTTCAGAATAGGAAATGGAAAGCGTTCTATTCTGAACCC
Organism: uncultured Treponema sp.; assembly: GCA_949300145.1. GTDB lineage: Bacteria > Spirochaetota > Spirochaetia > Treponematales > Treponemataceae > Avitreponema. The sequence goes on from CASGDA010000002.1 coordinate 123,774, forward strand.
GCTTTGACTCCAAATCCAGGACACAAATTTCGTAACCACGTGATGTCGGTGTATATAAAAACACATGATTGTTTCCGGTTACACCTAAAAGTCCGTAGGGTTTCAAAGCATTCCCGCTGAAGTCTCCGGAAGTGTCATCCAAATCCTCGTACACAGGAAGCTCCACGTGCTCACCGAAAGAGGCGCTTTCTATCGCAAAGGGGTACAAAAAACTTTTGTCAAAGGAAATGCCGCTGGCGGAACCCGTTTCGGAATCCACAACTTCGCGGTAATAATCGATTTTGAGGAAAAGCGTTCCTGAACGGTAAGCGGGGATAATATCAGAGAGAACGGAAATATGCTTCCTGTCGTCCTGATAAGGAGAAGGAAGAGCGTCAAAGGAAACGGGGATGCGGTATAAAAGCCTGCCGTCCGGATCAAACCAGAATACAACCGCTCCAGCCGGCTTACGGGAAACCACAAAAAGTTCATCGTCGGAATTGATGAAAATCCCGGACAAAGCGGAAAAAGGTGTTCCGGCCGGCCCTTCCTGACCGATGTAGTCAATAAATTTTCCGGAAGCATCAAAGCGCACCACGATATTCTCCAGCATAAGCTGCTCTTCCTCGTTATATTCGACACGCTCAGGAGGCATGGTGTCAGCCACATGGAGCCTTTTTTTTGAGTCAACAGCGACGGAAAAAATACGGTTGAAAGGATATTCAATGGCTTTCTGCGTGGTTATACCTGAACCGGAATTTTCACCGCCGGACGCACCTAAAGCGGAGGAAAAATCAGGGGATGGAACTGATTCAGGATTATAGTAAACCGACAAAAGATCCCCGTAAGATGTAAACTGAAGGACTTTCTGTGAAGGGGAATTCCCGATGTAAAATATTCCGTCACGCATAAAAAGGCATACCGCCGGAGCATCACTTCCCACAACGTGGGTGAACAAATCTATCTCATCATCGAACCGTCCGTAGGAAATCGAAAACAACTCGTCCCTTTCCAAATCAGAAGAACCGCTCCTTTCGCAGCCTGTCATCAAAATCAGGAAAACAAGCGGTAAACATATAAAAAAAGGCAATTTCATACGGTACAGCGTAAAATTCATTTTCCTTCTTGTCAACGCCAATCAGTTTTAGTACACTAAAATAATGATTACAGATAAAATATTGAAGTTTTTTATAGGTTCACAACACGAAAGAGATATAAAGGCGATGCTGCCCGTTCTGCACCGCGTCAATGAAAAAGAATCCTGGGCCCTTTCCCTGAAAGCTGAAGATTTTCCCAAGCAGACCGCGGAATTCCGTAAAAGATTTAAAGACGGTGAGTCCCTGGACTCTTTCCTTCCGGAAGCCTTCGCACTGGCAAGGGAAGCCGCAAGAAGAATCCTCGGAGAAAGGCCTTATGACGTCCAGATTCTCGGTTCCATTGTCCTGCATACAGGAAGGATAACCGAGATGAAGACGGGCGAGGGAAAAACCCTCATGTGCGTCGCTGCCGCCTATTTAAACAGCCTGACGGGGGAAGGAGTGCACATTGTCACCGTCAACGATTACCTCGCTGAAAGGGATGCGGCATGGATGCGGCCCGTATACGAATACCTCGGGGTATCGGTGGGGGTTATTCTTTCCAGCATGGACAAGGCTTCCAGAAGGGCGGCCTATAACTGCGATATAACTTACGGAACAAACAACGAGATGGGCTTCGACTATCTGCGGGACAACATGCAGTGGGATATCAGGGACTGCACCCAGCGCCCCTTTAATTTCGCCATTGTGGACGAAATCGACTCGATTCTGATAGACGAAGCGCGGACCCCCCTCATAATTTCAGGTTCGGCGGAAGACGACACGTCGAAATTCTTTGAGGTTGACAAGCTTGTCCCAATGCTGCGGGAAGTTGAAAAAAATCCCGGGACAGGCGAATATCCAGACGAAGCCCGCGGGGAAGAAATATCAGGCGACTATAAACTCGATGAAAAATCAAAAAAGGTGTCCTTCACAAATGAAGGGATGCTTCATATAGAGCAGATTCTGAAGGACAAGCGCTTTATTTCCGGAAGCCTTTTTGACGAGGAGAATTTTGAATACATACACTACTTCACACAGTCGCTGGCGGCGCACAAACTCTACCATATCGATGTGGACTATGTGGTGAAAGACGGTGCGGTTCAAATCGTTGATGAATTCACCGGAAGGATTCTGGAAGGACGCCGTTACTCAGACGGTCTGCATCAGGCGATTGAAGCGAAGGAACACATAAAGATAGCACAACGTAACCGTACCATGGCTACGATAACCTTCCAGAATTTCTTCAGAATGTATAAAAAGCTTTCAGGAATGACGGGAACCGCGGACACGGAAGCCGTTGAATTCAACAAAATATACAACCTCCAGCCCGTCGTAATCCCGACAAACCTTCCCGTAGCCAGGATTGATGAGGACGATGTTGTTTATCTGAATGAAAAGGATAAATGGGACGCGCTGTGCGATGAGATAGCGGAGGCGAACAAAAAGGGTCAGCCGGTCCTTGTGGGTACAGTCTCCATTGAAAAATCAGAGCTTATTTCCAGGTTAATCCAAAAGCGCGGAATAAGGCATGAAGTTTTGAATGCCAAAAACCACGCAAGGGAAGCGCTGATTATTGCCGAAGCGGGCGCGAAAGGCTCCGTTACAATTGCAACCAATATGGCAGGCCGCGGAACGGATATAAAACTCGGCGGAAATCCTGAATTCCGCGCCAGAAAAAAAGCGGGCACAGAAGCCACAAGGGAACAGTATGAGGCGGTTTACGCCGGGGAATATGAAAAGTGGAAGAAAGATTATGAAGAAGTAAAAAAACTTGGCGGTCTTTATGTCATCGGAACCGAACGGCATGAAAGCAGGCGTATCGACAACCAGTTGAGAGGCCGCTCCGGACGGCAGGGGGATCCGGGCCGCTCCAAATTCTTCATTTCCATGGATGACGATTTGATGAGGCTGTTCGGAGGGCAAAACCTCAAAAGCATCATGTCGAAAATCGGGATGAAACCGGGCGAGCCGATTTATCATCCGTGGCTTAACAAAAGCATTGAAAAAGCCCAGAGAAAGGTTGAAGAGCGCAACTTTGAAATACGAAAGCATCTTCTTGAATATGATGACGTTCTGAATGAACAGCGTTCCTTCATATACGCCCAAAGACGCAGCATCCTTACGGACGATAATCTTTCTGAACGAATATTGAATACCGCACGGGAATACGTTGAAATTTATCTTGATGATTATTATTCTTCGTGGAAAAAAGAAGGAACAAAAGCTGACAGCGAGCTTATAAAGGATTTGAAGGAAAAGACGGGTTATGCAATCACGCCGGAGGATATTGAAACCTGCAAAAAAAATCCCGATGAGATAAAAAAGCGTATCACGGCAGCCCTAGAAAAAGACATTGCGGAAAAGGAAGCGCTCGCAGGGAAAGAGAATTTGAACGCATTTATCCGCTACCAGTATCTGCAGTCAATAGACCGGAAATGGCTTGCCCACCTGGAAAGGCTGGAATCCCTGAGGGAGGCTGTCTATCTCCGTTCCTACGGACAGAAGAATCCTCTCACAGAATACAAGCTCGAAGGCTTTGATATTTTCTACTCAATGATTGATGATATAAGGCTGGAAATAGCTTCCAAGGTCTTCCTTGTAAAAATAAAGAGGGAAACTCCTGAGTCCGCAAGAAGGGAGCGCAGGATATCCGGCATCAACGAAAACCACCAGGACAGCGCCATATTCGGGCTGCCGCAGAGCGGAAGAGCACAGCAGAAAGACGGCTCACCCACCCGGTCAGCGGCGAACCCGGCGTCAATACAGGTGGTAAGAAACGGACCGAAAATCGGGCGGAATGATCCCTGTCCGTGCGGTTCCGGAAAAAAATACAAACACTGCTGCGGACGGTGAAATTATCGCTTTCAGCTCAGCGGAAAGATTCCCGGCCATAAGCCAATAAAAAAGCTTCCGTTTCAAACCTGACGGAAGCTTTTCACAAGTGAACGCATAAGGCGGGGCACGGAGCCTCACAAAAGCTCATTGACCGTAACGACAGAATATCCGGCCTCGGTCAGTGCATTCAGCAGCACCCTGATTCTGCCGTAAAGATAATCGGAGCGGGTTCCGTCCATATTTTTTCCTATCCGGACAGGTATAACGTCGCCCGGCTTTATATCCCGCATTATATCCTCGATGATGAAGTCCGCGCCCTTGTACAGACCCGGAAGATTACCGGACATTTCCGCGGTCACCCAATCCGGAACAAAAATATCGGCGTTTATGTATTCATAACCGGCGAGATTTCCGCCTTCGGCTATTTCAGGTGAAAGCACATAATACGGGGCATGCCAGAAAAGGGAAAGCTCACTTCCGGTCGCATTATGAAAATCATCCTCATTTCTGGCGAGACCGCGCTTTATAAAATCAGCGTCGATTTTGAATCCCGGATCGGAAAGATTCCACGAGGTAAAAAACATCGAGGCTGTCTGGTGTCCCGCCTCAACAATATCACAAACGGCTTCGGGATGCCGCCGGATAAATTCACCGTTAATAAAAAAAGTTGCTTTTATGCCGTAGTCATTAAGAGCGGACAAAATAAGCGGAAGCCCGTCGGATTCTTCCACCGCATCAAATACAAGAGCAACGGACGGAGGATTCGCCCCCTTCAATCCGGATTCCTGAAGAACACCTTCAGCGCCGTTGTTTCCGGTAGCAACAATCGGACTTGTTCCTCCGGAACCATGAATGGAACGGACAAAAAGCATATTCTTGTAAACGCCCCCGAAGGAATCCAGATACAACCTGTACCGGCTGTTTGTTGAAACCGGCGCGCCCGCCCGGCTTCCGGAAGCCAGTTCCCATTTCATTCCACCGGTACAACGGAAACGCCCTGAGGTCTGTGATGAATCCGGGTTTGCACTCACAAAAGCCACCGGAAGAACGCCCTGCTCATCCCATCCATATCCGTTTACGGAAGATATCGTAACAATTTCGGATGCACCGGTTTTGAAATTCCAGCGTGAAACCGTACCGGTACCGCCTATGTACAGGGAATTCCCGTCAATCCATACAGCGGAAACCGCGTTGGAAACATAGGAGGCGACCTCCGTCCAGGATGAAACCGAATAAACGGAAACTCCTGAATCCCCTATAAAAGCCGCGTAATTACCGTCCGGTGAAAGAACCACTTGTTTTGTTTCCGAAGGAACTACTACAGGGATAAAAACCCCCGAACCGGAAGTTCCCGAAAGAATCCATCCCTTCATGACTGATTCACCGGCATCCACCGTTCTGGCGAAAACAGCCGGTTTCCCGTTCTCAGCCCAGAAAGGGAAAACTTCCGCGGTATTACCGGGAAGGAGGAGGCAGGGAACGGAACCGTTACCGGCGGAATAGTCGTCACCATAAAGCGGGAAAAAATAAATGCACCTTGAACCGGAAACAAAAAGAGCGGAATTACCATCAGGAGAAGCGCAGAATTTGTCTTCCCTGGGGTTAAAGGCCGCGGGAAGTTTCCCGGCCAAATCACCCACGGAAATCAAAGGTCTGTAAAGGGAATAAGTGAAAAGCTCCGGCACATGAACCCTGTACACACTGTCGCCCGACGCATATAAAAACCTTGAGGAACCGTACCAGCTTACGGAATCGACAGATCCCTCCCCTATAATCCTGAAATTGGCGGGAAGCTCGGAATTTGAAAAAAGGGAATCAGGCCTGGCATAATACAGGGAGCCGGAATCTTCATAAATCAAAACGGAGGAATCCGGCGACCAGGAAACAGGAAGTGTACCCCGCCCGGCGGAGGATGAAAGCTCAAAGGAATTCGTTCCCGAGGCATCGGAAAGTATAAGCCTTCCTCTGGAGGGTGAAACCGGAGAAAGGGTGACTATCCACCGGCCGTCAGGACTGGCGGCCGATTTTTCCAATGCACCGTGATTCGGGGCATAACCGGAGGAAAAGGCGGGGAAAGCCTTAATAGTTGTAAATTGCTTTAAAACGGAATCATAGCGTACTGTACCGAACCTGTTGCGTATCTGAAGTACCGTGCCTCCGGAAAGAAGCTCCATCTGCTCGGGGAAAAAGGTAAGCTGCTCAATCTGTCCGTCATTCAGGTTTTTCTTAAAAAGTGTCCGGTAAGGAATTTGCGCCGGAACAGAAGTATCAACGGCAAACAGGACCTCATCCTTCTGGTTTATGACGCCGCCGGAAAAGGAAATTTCCGAAGCGGAAACCTGCAGGACTTGAAACGAAAATATGAACAGAGAAACAACAAAAAACAGAACCTTCTTCATGCACAACCCTCAAAGTCAGGACGAATGTTCCACCGGAACCCCGTCAAGGAAAACATCAAGTTCCCTCTCAAGTTTCAGCAGATTCAAAGAAAGACGCCGGAGCCTGTTCTCGGCGGTTCCTTTCCGTAAATCACCATGATTCACAGCGTTACAGCTGAAATCATCGGGAGACACATCATGGTTTATCCGTGAACGGCACCAGGGACAAAAAGGAAAAACACTGTCCATTGTCCTTCCGCATATATGACAAATTGATAATTTCTCCATGCAAACCACCTATTCCATATCCGTTAAGTATACATCCATACATCACATAAACAAAGCGCAATTATGCACTAAGTAGAACAATCCTGCTTCAATTAAGGACAGAGAAGGGATCTATCATCTTTCCGTTTTTATAAACTGAAAAATGAAGATGAGGGCCTGTTGAATAACCGGTGCTTCCGACCTTCCCCACCTCGTCGCCCTGGGTCAAATACTGGCCCCGGCGCACTGATATTTTGCTCATATGAGCGTACAGTGTCTGATATCCGCCGCCGTGGCTTACAATAACATAATTACCGAAAATATTCTGCCAGCCGGCATCAACGACACGTCCGTCAGAGGAAACCTTTATCGATGTCCCCATCGGAGCCGCCAGATCCACGCCGGTGTGGAAGCTTTTCACCCCTGTGAAAGGATCCGCCCTGAAACCGAATCTGGATGTGAGCCTTCCGCGTATTGGATAAATGAAAAGTTCACCCATAGCCTTGCGCAGGTCATAGGAGCTCAATGTCGCCCCGGGAATGAACAATTCCTGCCCCTCCATCAGTATGGAATCCGTGAGATCATTGGCGTCAAGGATATTTGAAAGGGAAACATTAAACTTATCCGAAACAGAAGAAACGGAATCTCCTTTTGCCACGGTATACAGGATTCCGTCCATTGAAGGTATTCTGAGCTTTTGCCCGGAACGTATCCGGCGGGCGTTTTCAATTCCATTCACAGACAGAATTGTGCTTATGTTGTTTAAGCCGAACCTCATGGCGACGCCGCTCACTGTATCCCCGCCTTTAACAGTATAATCCGAATAGGAGACAGGAGAGACAATTTCCAAATCAGCAGCCAGAGCCGACATTTGTTCCGCGGCCGTGATTTCGGTACCGTTCTGCAAAATGGCGGAAACAGGAAGATATTCCCCGCTCAGCAATGCATTCATAGCGGAGGAGGAGGCTCCGTCATCCTTGAAGGAGAATTTCTCCAGCCGGTGGAAACCGAACCTGCTTTGAAGGACGGGGGCGCAAATCCACAATGCCGCCAGTAATATTGTCAAAACAGCCGTACAGCTTCCGAAAAACGGAAGCCCGGCGGTATACTCTGATTTTTTCTGGTTCCCGAAGTCGCCCACAACCTGCCGGAAAATGGTTTTTCCTCCGAAAGAATTTTCCGGATACGGATTGGCGAATATATCACCGGCGGAAAATGTCTTTCCTGAAGAATAAGCCCGGCCGGCACCTGCGGAGGAAAAGGCTCCGACAGCGAAATCATTAAAGTCCGCCGCGGAATCCTTTTTTGCTGCGGAAAAAAGACCGTTCAGCTTTGAGAGAGGATTAAAAGATAAAATATTGAATTTTGTCTTTGCGGAAGAGGAGGTTCTCCCGTTCCCCTTTTTCATTTTACCAGACAAAATGTGATTTTCAGGCTGCAAAATAGTAATAACATCCATGCACTATATATCGACATAATCATCCGTGATAATTAGAATACTTTATACATGAAAACCGGAAAGAAAAAGATAAAAACCGCCGCCGTGTTTTTCGCCGCGGCTGGCGCCGCCTGTTTCCTGAGGCTTTTTGCCCTGGATACTGCCCTTGTATCGGGAGATTCAATGCTTCCAGGCTTAAAAAACGGGCAGCGCGTTTTCATCAACAAACTGGCATGGGGATTCCGTCTTCCCCTTTCAAAAACTTATTTATTGCGCTGGTCAACCCCGGAACCCGGGGATATCGTGGTTTTCATCCACAACGGACAGTATAATATAAAACGGTGTACAGCCGCAGGCGGAATGGATATAGTATTTTCAGATAAAAACGGATATAGTGTAACAGCCGGGAACAAACACGAGGAGCTTTCAAAAAAGCAATACGAAGCTCTTTCGGAAACGCTGCCTCGTACCGGGAACAGCCGGAAAATGAAAATTCCGGCGGACATGGTTTTCGTGACGGGGGATAATCCCGCGGCTTCAGTAGATTCCCGGGACTACGGGTTGGTAAGCATAAATTCCTTTTGCGGGAAAGTATTGTTTTATGACGGGAACGGAACCCGGCGGGAAACGGAAAATTAAGCGCTGGACAGAACATGGAAGAAAACAGCTTTGTTTCAAAAAAGCGTCTCATTTTTATCGCTGTAGTTTCAGCTGCACTCACCGGCGGCATTATTTTCTCCTATGCCTCGATAATGCTTTCCCCGAAAGAAATACGTATCCAGCCTGAAATCATGGTGGAAAGGGGCTCCATTCTGGACAGAAACGGGAAAATCCTTGCCATCCAGACAACCCTCTACAACATAGCCGTAACGCGTTCCGCCGTAAGAGACAAAGAAGTTTTTGCGGACACCCTTTCCCCGATAACCGGAATTCCCCGGGACGAAATATTGGAAAGGCTGAAAGACGAATCCGGCGACTTTTTTTACCTGAAAAAGCGCATAACCGAAAACGAAAAAAACATGGTATCCCAGGCGGTAAAAGCCAATTCCCTGAGAGGGTTAAGACTCGAACCTGTTCAAAGCCGCACTTATCCTGAAAACAAACTTGCCTCCCATGTCGTTGGTTTTGTGGGTGAAGACGGATTCGGGTTGACCGGCGCTGAATATTCATTTCAGGAGACCCTTTCCCCGCCGGTCTCCTTTTCCGAGGTTTCTCCCTCAGGATACAACATAATGCTGACGATAGACGGCAATATTCAGTATGAGCTTGAAAAAATCGCGGAAGAAACCATGGAGACAACCGAAGCCGAGGCTGTAATCATGATAGCGGCCGATTCCTCCAACGGTGAAATACTGGCATATATAAGCGAACCTTCCGCCGACCTGAATAAATTCCCGCAAAGTTCCGAGACGGAACGCCGGGACAGACCGGCTTTGTACGCCTATGAACCCGGCTCGGTTTTCAAGATTTTTTCCGTTTCAGCCCTGCTGGATATGGGAATTGTAAAAGACACCGATGAATTCCTGTGCGACGGTTTGTATGTATATACAGCCAGAAACGGGGCCTCCATACGGATACACTGCCTTGAACACCACGGCTGGCTGACTCCCGGCGGTGTCATACGTTTTTCCTGCAACGAGGGGACAGCCCAGATGGCAGAAAGGGCTGACAACAGCGCTTTTGAAGAAAAACTGAGGAGTTTCGGTTTCGGGACGAAAACAGGCATAGAGCTGCCGGGGGAAACAACAGGCATCTTCAAACCCAATTCAACCTGGTCCCTCAGATCAAAGCAGACCATCGCGATGGGACAGGAAATTTCAGTGTCCGCCCTGCAGATGGTCGGGGCGGCGACCGCCATCGCAAACAGGGGGGAAAGACTGAAGCTGACGCTCCTTTCCAAAGTATATTCCCACGACGGGGAGCCCGTCTTCACTCATCATCCCGTATCCCTGGGGAACCCAATAAAACCGGAAACAGCAGCCCTCATGCTCTCATATATGCAGACAACCGCTGAAAGCGGTACCGGAGCACGGGCTTCCATAGGAGATGTCCCGATTGCCGTAAAAACCGGCACAGCCCAGATGATTGACCCGGAGACAGGCGGATACAGCCAAACAGACTTCATATCAAGCTGTATGGGAATCTTCCCCGCCGACGACCCGGAAATAATACTTTACCTCGTAATTGTAAAACCCACCGGAGAAACCTATGGCGGAAGGATTGCGGCGCCGTTGATTTCAAAAGCCGCAAACAGAATCATCGACTATCTTGGTCTGGGACGGGCAAGGGCCACATCTGTCAGCCACACCGGATTGATTATTGTTCCACGGAACGAGCCGGTCAAAATAGAGGATATCATGCCGGATTTACGGGGAATTTCAAAGAAAATGCTAACAGACCTTTTATCCCGGACAGATTTATTTGTTTCCATCAGCGGCGACGGGTATGTTGTGGAACAAAGTCCTCCGCCGGGAACTCCCGTTGAAGAGGGCATGAGAATTGAACTCAAACTTGAATAAACCTGATTCCGGCGGAACAATGGTTCTCGAAAAGAATCTGGACTGTCTGCGGACTTTATTCCCCGGGCTGGTTTCAGTCCTGGCATTGGATACAGATGAAAAAGTATCAGGGCTGTTAAAAAAAATTCCGGAAAATTACAGGCTTGATTTTTCAAAGGACGGGCAAGTCCTGTTAACCGCCGGAGGTTTTTCACTTCACTCAAAATATAATCCTAAACGCGAGGCTGAAAGAACCATTTTAAATCAGGACGGAAATTTCTCAAAAAACGGCTGTATTTTTGCAGGACTTGGCCTTGGGTATTACTGTCTGGAATACATTTCAAATTTTCCTGATGCCCCGGTCACAGTGGTGGAACCTGACATCTTTATTTTCCTGTTGTGCCTGAAAACCATGGACATGACACCGCTGCTTACCAAAAAAAACACAGCGCTTTTTATAGGCCTGCCTGCCTCAGACAGCGCGGCCGCGGTGGAAGAAATCCTTCAAAACAGTCCGGAACCTGTAAACATTTTTATGCCGCCTGCCCTCACAAAACCAAACCAGCCGTGGTTTGATGAATTTTCGGAATTGATGAGGCGCAACAAAGAAAAACGCGGCATAAACAAAAATACGCTTAAACGCTTCGGAAAACTTTGGCTCAAAAATATGTCAAAAAACCTGCCGGAAATGGGGAACCGCAGAGGGATTGCCCTTTTTGAAAACGCTTTTAAAAACTTTCCGGCCGTTCTCCTGGCCGCGGGTCCAGGGCTTGACGCCGTGCTGCCGTTTTTAAAAAACCTGAAAGAAAAATGCCTGATTATCGCCGTAGACACCGCGCTGAGAGCCTGCCTCAGGGAAGGCGTCCAGCCGGATTTCCTTCTGCTTGTGGATCCCCAATACTGGAATTACAGGCACATAGCAGGTTTTTCAAGCGGAAATACTTTTTTGATAACCGAATCGGCGGCCTACCCCGCTGTTTTCAGGTTTGAATGCAGGAACATTTTCCTGTGCTCATCCCTCTTTCCTCTGGGAAAATTCCTTGAATCAAGGGCGGAAGAAAAAGGAGCTCTCGGTGCCGGCGGTTCAGTGGCTACAACGGCATGGGATTTTGCCAGATATGCAGGGGCCGAAACCATATACGCAGCCGGCCTTGATCTGGGCTATCCGGACAGGGCGACCCATTTCCGAGGAGCCCTCTTCGAGGAAAAGAATCATTCCGAATCTTTCCGGCTCTCCACGGCTGAAACAGGTTCCGCGGCGGCATTGCTGTCAGGCGGTGTGTTTTATACCGCCGGCTATGGAGGAAAACAGGTTTTAACTGACCGCCGCCTGAATCTGTATGCATGGTGGTTTGAATCGGCCGCCGCCAGACATCCTGAAACTAAAACTTATATCGTCGAAGGGAAAGGCGTCAGAATTCCCGGAATGGAAGCAGTTCCGGTTGAAAATCTTTTATCCCTTCCGGGGCGCCGGCGGGAAATAGACGCCGTCCTGGACAAAATCGAAAGAGAAAGCCGGAACACCGGACAAAACGCAAAAACCATGGAAGCCTTTATCAAAGCCCAGGAAGAACTGAAAAAAGGCCTTAATGAAATACTCCTGCTAACGGAAAAAGGCTGTAACTGCTGCCTGCGGTTCCGGAATGAAATCACAAGGCAAAGCGCCCCCGCCGAAAAAAACAGGCTCATAAAGGAATTTTTCAGGGATTTGGATGAAATAGACATGAAAATAAAAAAACATCCCGTGAAAGACGTTCTGGCGATGACATTTCAGGATGAAGAACCAGGAATAAAACAGGGAGAGGCGGAACCCGTACTGGAAATAATCTCAAAATCGATTGATTTTTATCAGAAAGTAGAGGAAGCGGCTTTAAAAAACCTGGAAGCCCTAAAAAAAACGAGATAAAAACACATTTGCCTGTAAAGTAAAATCCGGATTTTCCGATACTTTAAATGTTGTCGCAAAGTAAAACGGCGGTAAGACATCCAGACGCCGTTTCTGGAGACAAGATATCCGTACAGGTGAAGAGTGCGGGCCAAAGGAGTCGCTGTACATCGACTCCTTTGTTTTTTTAAATGCGCTTAACCCGCGGGAAAAAGCCAGGCCCTTACATCTATCAGAGTCTTACCGATAACCGCAGCCCTGACCCTCTTACGGCTTCCGACGCAAAGCTTGTTCCATTTTTCCATTGAACAGCACTGCAGAACCCTTTCCTTGGCTGAAAGCGCGGCCGCACCGGCATTTTCTTTTGACGCGCCGAGACCTATACCGAACGTTTTGCCCGGAATAACTTCGGAACAAAAATAACCGGAAACTGCCGCGACAATCAAATCATCAGCCCCGGAAGCGAGCGCCGCGAACCCATTCAAAGACTTCTCATAGCTCTTCTTTTTCATGGCTATAAACGCTGAATAAAAATCGAGCCAGTCTTTCACTCCGGGGAAGGAAGAAGCGTTTCTCGATGCATATTCCAGACATTTTTCAGCTTCCTCCAAATTGCCGAAAACAATGGAGGCCGCCGTAAAATCAGGCGAAAAACGGCAGTAAAGATCGGGTTTCCCGGACTTCAGCTTCGAGAAAAGGTTCTGCAAAGTGGGATAATCCGACAATAAAACCAGAACCTCCGTCAAAAGGGACACATTCATTTTTGAGAATTTCCCGCGCCCGATAGTCTGTTTTTCCAGGGTTCTGGCGAGCGCCGGCCAGTTTTCAGCGGCAAGGAATTCAAAAAGCCGCATATTTTTTATGAAAAACACATCCGCGGCAACAATCGCCAGAAACAGCAGCAAACATAATACGGCGGAAACATAAATGCCGGAGGGCAATTCAGACGGTATTCCGGAGGTTTCCCCCGCTTCCATCGAACCGGGGATGACTGAAAAAACAGCGGAAAAAAGCAAAACGAAAACAGCAATAAAAAGAAGATTCAAAATTACAAATAAAATTTTCAGTTTCATGACAAGAACTCCAGTATATGATACAGTGTACTATGAGACAGGAGGATAAGTGAATACTTTTAAGGTATCGGATTTGAAGGAAGACAAATATTTTCAGAAAGACGCACTTTTGGACAAGAAATTCCTTGTCTGCGTACCAGGCGTGCCTATCTCCGCGGCGCTGAAAAAGGAATTGACGGACTGGAATTTCCAGAAAATATTCTCAGAAGGACAAATCGTCGATAATTCCCCTATTCTTCCGCAGATAAAACAAAGTGAAATCAATTTACAGCTCGATGCTGAACTGGATGCTATCCTGGAGGAAGCGGAAAACGGCGGAAAAAAAGAGCAGGAATATTCAAAACTTTCAAAAGAAGAAGAAAAATTGTCTTCGGTCAGGACTGTATATCTAAAATATTTGAATTATGTTGAGTCTGTGTATTCCGGTTATATGCAGCGTAAATTTCTGTCCCTCGACGACGTCACCTCAAAAATGAAGGAATTCTGCGATTTCATGCGGGAAAACAAGCGGTATGTACTGAGAATCCAGCCGGGAAACAATTCCGAGACAAAAACCTATCTGGCGGCTCATTCACTCCGCTCAACCGTCTTCGCAATATCCATCGCAATGCAGCTTAAATTTCCTCCCCATAAAATGATAGAACTGGCGGTGGCGTGCATCCTCCACGAAATAGGAATGGTAAGACTGCCGGTCCAGCTTTATACCAGCAGCAGGCCGCTGACAGAACAGGAAAAAAACGCCATAACAGCCCATCCGGTCATCTCATACAACATACTGAGGGAATTCTCCTTCCCGCTCAGCATATGCCTCGGAGCATTGGAACACCATGAAAGGGAAAACGGCACGGGTTATCCCAGGAAACTCATCAAAGAGCAGATTTCAATATACGCGAAAATAATAGCCGTCGCCTGTTCTTACGAAGCCGCAACAACGAAAAGGCCCTTTAAAGAAGGAAAAGACGCTTACAGCGGCATAGTCGATATATTGAAGAATCAGGGACACCAGTATGACAGCACCGTCATACAAGCGCTGCTGCTCTCGCTCTCCTTATATCCAATAGGGTTATACGTACTTCTTTCGGATAACAGAAAAGCCCAGGTAACCGACATAAATCCCGAAAATCCCAAATACCCGATTGTCCAGCTGTTGGAAGAGTACAAATCCGACGGAACACCCAAAACCGTAGAGACAAATGAATACACAATTCACATCGAAAGACCACTGACAAAGGATGAAGTCTCTTCCCTGAAAAAATAAACTTCCCGACAACGGGTCAATGGACTTTTTCGTTGGAAGTTATTTCTATTTTCAATACGGAAGGATTTTTTTCCAGCTCCCTGCAAAAGCTTTCCGTGTCCAGACTTTCAGGCGTATGAATCTGGAAGAAAACCTTTATCCGGCCCGAAGACTTTGATACCGCCATATCGATGTTATTCACAATTATTTTATTTGCCTGAAGAACATTCTTTATTTTTTCCAGATTAAAATCTGATTTGCCGCATATAACGCAAAGGGTCTTTATTTTCTTTGCGGGAAAAACTTTCTCCTCTATTTTTTCCATCACAATCAAAGTACAAAGAGCCACAACAAGAACAACAAAGGCGGAAAAAAACTCTCCGGCACCGCAGGCCAAACCCACGGCGGCGGCCAGCCAGATTGTCGCGGCTGTGGTGAGGCCTTTTATATTCAAGCCCTGCCTTATTATGGCACCGGCGCCCAAAAAACCTATTCCAGAAACCACCTGGGCCGCAATCCTTCCGGGGTCGCCCATATTAAAAACAGCCCCGGGATCCTCCGCCGAAAACATCCTGCCTGTCATTTCCGGAAAACCTCCGGCCATCATCAGCGAAACAATCATGAGGAGGGAAGAACCCACGCATATGAGGATAACAGTCTTTAAGCCGGCCGGCTGCCTGTGGAACTGTCTTTCCAAACCCAGCAAAAAACCGGCCAGAAAGGCGGCCAGTATTCTGATAATTATTTCCTGCATAACGGTATTATTATATCCCGGAGAACCGAAATGGCAAGGAAAATCCGGACTTGACGCAAAAAAACAGGGAATATATCCTTCCTGTCAGAAACTGAAGGGGATGACATGAATAAAACAAACGCCATGAGAATCCTGGAGAAACTCAACATACCTTTTTCAACCCTGGAATACGAAGAAAACGGAGAGCATATACCTGGACACGGGCTGGCAAAGGCCGCGGCGGAAAAGACAGGAATTCCGGCGGAGCGCATTTTTAAAACCATAGTTATGCGCTCTGAATCCGGTGAAAACCTTGTTTTCTGTGTGCCGGCTGACCAGGAAGTGAACTTAAAAAAAGCGCGCGCCGCATCGGGCGCGAAAGAGCTGGTTCCGTTAAAAGCCGCTGAACTGCCCGCCGCCACCGGCTATGTCCGCGGCGGCTGTTCGCCTATAGGAACAA
Organism: uncultured Treponema sp.; assembly: GCA_949300145.1. GTDB lineage: Bacteria > Spirochaetota > Spirochaetia > Treponematales > Treponemataceae > Avitreponema. The sequence continues at coordinate 139,636 of CASGDA010000002.1, forward strand.
AAAAGCATCTCAGGACATTTCTGGACGAAAACGCTTTCTTATACGATTCGATTTTTGTAAGCGCAGGAACACGCGGTCTTCAGCTGGAAATTTCCCCTGACAACCTGGCGCGCGCTGTTTCCGCGGAAACCTGCGGAATAACCTGATTTCAGCGTTTTACACGTCCGCTTCCGCCGGAAGCAATCAAATCCTCAACATCCGGCTTTGACGAAAGGTTAAAGTCTCCGGGGTAAGAGTGCTTCAAACAGGATGCCGCCGCGGCGAATTCAAGGGCTTTTTTCCCGTCCGCAAACTCCTTCAGACCGAAAATAAACCCGGCCGCGAAAGCGTCCCCCGCCCCCATCCGGTCCACAATATCATTGATTTCGTATCTGCCTGAGCAAAAGAAACCCTCATCATTCAAAAGAAAAGCTTCCCACCCGTTCCAGTCAGCGGAATGGGAAATACGGTCCGTCACCGCGACCGCCGAAATATTCCGGTATTTTTCCCTGACGGCGGCGCACAACTTCCTGAATTTCCCGGCCTCACCGGATCCGTCACAAGAAGCGGAAGAAGCCCCAGGGTAAATCCCAAGAGAAAGCTGGATGTCCTCTTCATTGGCAATAAGAATATCAGCCCGGGAAACAAGCACATCCATTATTTCCGAAGCTTTTTTACCGTATTTCCACAATTTCTTGCGGAAATTCAAGTCGATTGAAACAACGGCACCGGCTTTTCCGGCCGCCTCCACCGCCTCAATACACGTAAGGGCCGCGGATTCAGATACAGCTGGGGAAACACCCGAAACATGAAACCATTCCGCCCCGGAAAATATTTCCCCCCAGTCAAACAAACCGGGGGTAACCGAGGAAAAAGAGCTGGCGTCCCTGTCGTAAAAAACCACGGAAGGTCTTTGGGCCGCGCCGCTTTCAAGGTAGTACACGCCCATCCGCCCCGGAGTACGTTTCACAAAGGACACGTCAACCCCGAATCCCCGCAAAACAGAAATGGCCCTGTCCGCCGGGGGAAACACAGGAAGCGCCGTGACAAAAACGGAATCCAAGCCGAAATTGGCGAGGGAAACAGCCACATTCGCCTCCGCCCCGCCGAATGAAGCCTCCAGGACAGGCGACTGAAATAGTTTCTCATGCCCCGGAGACTTCAATCTGAGCATTATTTCGCCAAAAGTTACAAATTTTCCCATATATGTGATATGATAATGGCAAAGAGGGCAATATGCAATCTATTGTTGAAAAAATAAAACTTTCCGGAGTGATTCCAATCATCAAACTGGAAGAACCGGAAAAAGCGGTGAAGCTTGTTTCCGCCGTGAAAAAAGGCGGAATTTCATGTGTCGAGGTCGTTTTCAGGACAAAAGAAGCCCCGGCCGTCCTTAAAAACATAAGGGAATCCTGTCCTGAAATCACAGCCGGAGCAGGAACAGTCCTCACCGTGGAAGACGCCGCAAGGGCCGCGGAATCCGGGGCGCAATTCATTGTCTCACCGGGTTTTACATATGAATTGGCGGAATGGTGCGCCGGAAAAAACATACCCTTTTTCCCCGGCGTTGACAGTCCATCGCAAATTCAAGCCGCGTTGTCCACCGGACTTTCAGTCCTGAAATTCTTTCCGGCGGAACTCCGGGGAGGAGTCCCCATGCTGAAAGCTATGCAGGGGCCATTCAAGTCCGTGCAGTTTATCCCTACCGGAGGTATCTGCACGGAAAACCTGGGTGACTATATGCGCCTTCCCAACGTGCTCGCGGCGGGAGGAAGCTGGCTGATTCCGGATGAAGCGGTGGAAAAGGATTCCTGGGACGAAATAACAGCCGGAGTTGAAAAAGCGGTGCTTGCCGTACACGGGTTCCAATTCAGGCATCTGGGGATAAATTCAGACAATGAGAGACAGGGAAAAGAGGCTTCCGCATTCTTCGATTCACTGGGATTTTCGGCCAAAGAAACGGAGATTTCCTGGTTCAACGGGACGGATTTTGAAATAATGAAACAAAACGGACGGGGGGCAAAAGGCCACATCGCCCTCGCCTGCAATAATCTGGAGCGGGCCCTTGATTTTTTCAGCAGGAAGGGATTTTCCGCGGATGAAAATACAGCCCGCCGGGACGGAAACGGACTGACATTCATTTATCTGGACAGGGAAATAAACGGTTTTGCAATTCACCTTGTAAAGAAATAAAGAAAAATATAGCGCTAAACGCTTTTTCATGGTATATTGACGGCTTATGGATAGCAGCCAGTTATATAACGGCATGGACAGTATAATAGAGTCTCTTAAAGTAACCGCCCCTCAGCCATCGGATATCATTGCGCTCAACAACCAGGAGCGTGAGTTGATAAACAGGTTTTTTGAGAATATGCGGGTATACTCGCCGGAAACCATGGTCGGGGTAGCCGCCAGAATCATGGACCTTGAAAGGCTTTCAGTTTCAATTTCCCGTTATCCCTCAATGTATGAGCAGACATCGTTTTCCGGACAGGAAAGATCCATACAAACCCTGCTGGATACACTTTGCACATTGAATGAAGGCGGAAAACTCCTCTACCTTCCCACCAAGGCAATCCTCGGCCAGGGCTTCCTTGTGGCGAAATTCCATGCGTTTTCGGCCATAACAAAGGTGGCTAAAAATTCCTTCTTTCCTGAACAAAACGTAAAGGAACTTTATGAAGCCACTGTAAACGTAATGTTCACCCTTATGGCGGAAGACGTATACATGTCCCTCCTGGATGACCCGAATTTGCGGGATGATGTAAGGCACGACGTCGCGGAATCACTGGCGGATTTGTGGGAGCACCGTCTGGACCCCCACGCCTCCAGAGTGGCTCCCGTTTTGGACGCCGTATGGTCAACCCGTGACAAGATTATACCCAACTTCGGTACAATGATAGGCACAAGCGAGCTTCTGCTTCTTTCAATAGAGCTTGATGATACATGGAACAAATTCATATCCGAGAGGATTTCCATTCCTGATGTCGCCTCTTCCATGGAAGAATTCCTTTTCGGGCTTTCATATGAGGATATTTCCCTCATAAGGGAGGAATTGAAAAACAGAAGGAATACCGCCGTCGGACGAGAGGACGTGGAAGGGATTCTGGGGCATAAAACCGAAATAAAAACAACCGAAGACCCAAGGATTTTTTACCAGGCATATACAAAACGGAGGAACAATGCCAGCGCCAGAAAAAGACTCGGCGTCAAAGGCCCCTGGAAAACATTGGAAGACCACTATATGCAATTCATTTTTGAAAAGAACCGGGAGCAGAAAAAATAATGGATTCGGAAAAAAGAACTTTCCATGTGGGTGAAAAAATACGTTCCGTCAGGGAACGGAAAGGATATACCCTCAAGACTGTCGCGCAAAAGGCGGGGGTAAGTGAAAGTCTGGTTTCACAGATTGAAAGGAACAAGGTTTCCCCTGCCATAGATACCCTCCTCTCGATTGCCGATGCCCTGGAAATTGACCTGGAATATCTGTTTTCCGGATACAGGCAACAGCGTCCTGTAAGGCTTATCGCCGCCGAAGAAAGGCAGAAGATAACCGAAAACGATGTCATATACGAAGAGGTGGTTCATCCCAACGAGGGGGACGGGATACACGCCCTTGAGGCCTATTACCTTACAGTCCCGCCGGGAGGGGAAACAAAACGCGGATCCTACGGGCATTCAGGCAGGGAATTCGGGATAATAATACAGGGGAACGGGGAGCTGAGGTACGGCAGCTCGGTTTATGCCCTGAAAACGGGTGACAGCATCTCTTTCTCAGCGGGAGCCCCTCATACACTGGCGAACAGGGCAAAAACAGAGCCCCTGCGCGCTTTCTGGGTTGTCACTCCGCCGCAAAGGTTCAGGTGAAAAATAAAACCGGGGACTTTCACGGACCCCGGTTTTATTTTATGCGGTTTATTTTCCCTGGAATTCCCTTTTCAGGAAATCAAGATCCAGTTCCGGATAAAGGACGAATTTTTTAAGGAGAGCCTCCGCCCTGGAGACAGCTTCTTCCCTGGCCTTATCATCCACAACAACCTTGCCTTTGGCGGGCTTTCCGTCTTTTGTAAGACCGGGCTTGCTTGAAGAAAGGACAAGTTTAATGATGGCGGCGATTTCCTTCATTTCCTCCGGCCCCATACCCAGAGACGTCACAGCGGGTGTTCCTACACGAAGGCCGCTGGTCCACCAGGGGCCGTTCGGGTCAAAAGGAAGGGTATTCCTGTTGAGTGTGACACCGCACAAAGACATGGCGTCCTCCGCCTGCCGGCCTGTCAACCCGAAGGAAGTCACATCAATGAGCATAAGGTGGTTGTCCGTTCCACCGGTATTAAGACGCATACCAAGCTTAATGCATTCTTCAGCCAGAGCCTTCGCGTTTTCGACAACGGCACGGGCATATTTCCTGTAAGACTCGCTGCCTGCTTCCTTAAGGGCAATGGCCTTGGCTGCCATCACATGGGGAAGCGGTCCGCCCATGACAAGAGGGCAGCCTTTGTTTACGGAATCAGCAAGCCAGGATTTACATAATATCAAGGCGCCGCGGGGACCGCGCAGGGTTTTATGTGTTGTCGTGGTAACAATATCAGCCCAGGCCACAGGATCATTGTCCCCGGTGAAAACTTTCCCGGCTACAAGTCCGGCGAAATGCGCCATATCAACCATGAGCACAGCGCCGCATTTATCCGCAATTTCACGGAAACGCCTGAAATTAATGGCCCTCGGATAAGCGGAATAACCGGCAAGAAGAATCAGGGGCTTGACCTCCATGGCGGTGCGCTCGATTTCATCATAATCCAAAAGACCGGTCTCTTTGTTGACGGCATATGAATAAGCGTCAAACATCCTGGCGGACACATTCTGCCTGTAACCGTGGGTCAAATGACCGCCGGAATAATAATCCAAGCCGAGCAGCCGCTGGTTGCCCATTTTTGCGCGCAAAGCATCCCACTGTTCCTTTGTCAAATCCGAAACATTTGTTTTACCGAGTGACTCCAGCTCAGGAACTTCAATTTTCGCATTGATTACAGCCCAATAAGCTATAAGGTTGGCATCGGCGCCTGAATGCGGCTGTACATAGGCATGTTCAGCGCCGAACAGCTTTTTAGCCTCTTCAACAGCGACCGATTCAACCGCATCAACATTCACACATCCGCCGTAATACCTGTGCATCGGGAAACCTTCCGCATATTTGTCTGTAAGCAGATTCCCCATAGCCGCCTGGGTGGACAAAGAAGTATAGTTCTCGCTGGCTATTAACTTCAAATGGCTGCGTTGGTTTTCAATTTCACTTACAATGGAAGCGGCGATTTCAGGTCCCACCGCCGCAACCTGCTGAAGATTCGAAATATAGGCGACGAAAGCCGGATTCACTTCACCGGCAGGAACTGAACTAAGATACTTTTCTAACGGCGTTGGCATTGAGAAACTCCTTGTTTTTTGTTTGCATAGACAATGCACTCCTATATTACCGACTATAATGAAAATATTCAATAAAATAGAACCATAAGCCGAAAATTAAATTCCTGCATTATCTTGCATTATACCAAAAGGTAGATGTAGAATAGCAACAGTAGCGGAGGAGAAAAAATGAAAAACAGAAAGTCTTTGTATTCCCAGATAATTCTGCCACTCATAACAACTTTCTTAATATGCTGCGTCCTGATTTACATACTTATTTCCGCTGTAATCAATAAATACCTGTTGGATACATATTCAGAAACACTCCGGAAAGGAGTGGTATCAATCAACAAAGAATTTTTAAACATCACAGAGGAAACAAAATCCATTGCGGCATTTTTAGCGGAGAGGATGAATGACATAAATTCGCCAGGGGAAATAAATTCTTTCCTTGAACAGTCATGTCTTTTTCTTGACCTCGAATCTGTTTCCCTGCTAAATAAAAGCGGCGCGCCTCTTTTTTCCGCCGGCGCGGCTACCGGAATGCAGCTTGAATCAGAAAAAACCGCTTTTAAAAAAGCCTGCCAAAGGAACGACGTCGGTTCCAGTGTTTCCATCACCACCGAAGATGTCGTGGTTACAGCCGTTGCTCCAACCGACACAGGATTTATCGCCGCGCAGAAATCAGTCGCCGATACGGAGTATCTGACGTCATGGGCTGAAAAACTTTCATGCCAAATGACTGTTTTTATAGGCGACCTGCGTATAAGCACAACCATTAAAGATGAAAACAACAATTACATAGTACGGACAAGACTCGGCAATGATGAAATAATGCGCGCAGTATATAACAACGAAAGCATATACTACGGTGACAATATTATAAACGGTGAAAAATACATGACGGCGTATTTTAGAATTGACGCGGATGAGCCGGACAGACAAGCAATGTATTTTATAGGAATCCCGGCAGGAACAATTGACACGACAAAAGTACAGATCATGCTTTATATCATGGCGTGCCTTGGATTGCTGATACTGCTGACAATAATAATTGAACTGCTGCTGATTTCAAAAATAATCATGAAACCGGTAAAAGAGGTTGTCAATGCCCTTGAAAATTTAAACCACGAGGATGAATCTGATTTAACATATAAACTGGACATACGTAGAAACGATGAGCTTGGAATCATCTGTTCATACATAAATAAATTCGTAGGAACCCAACACTATATAATTACGGAGATGAAAAACCTCTGTGATTCCCTTACGGAAATCAGCGGTGAATTATCCGTAAAAGCGGAACAGTCAACAAAATCCACCGAAGAGATCCGCGGAGACATCACCGTTATAAAAAGCCATATGTCAGAGCAGTCAGATGCAAGGAATTCCGTGCACAGAGTTCTGGACGCCTCCGCGAAAGGCATTGAAAGCCTTGACGGACAGATTGAAAACCAGTCAGCCGCCATTGTTGAGTCTTCCGCATCGATAGAAGAAATGGTCGGAAATATTTCCGCCGTTTCAAATTCAGTAAACAAAATGGCCGAAGAATACAAACTTTTGAGCAGCATTACCGCAGAAGGCAAGTCAAAACAGGATCTTATGGCGCAGGAAATACAGGAAATGGCCGCACAGTCCGAGCACCTTGCTGAAGCGAACAACGTAATAGCAAAAATAGCTTCCCAGACAAATCTTCTGGCGATGAATGCCGCCATTGAGGCGGCTCATGCCGGCGAATCCGGAAAGGGCTTCAGTGTTGTCGCGGACGAAATAAGAAAGCTGGCGGAAAACTCGGCCCTCCAGTCAAAAACCATCAAAATTGAACTCGGCAATATTTCCAAGACAATAACATCAGTAGTGGAAGCTTCCAAACTTTCATTGCATGACTTCACGGAAATCGCGGCGAAGGTTTCCAGCACGGAAAACCTTGTACATGAAATAGACAACGCCATGTCAGAGCAGAAGGAAGCGTCCCAGCAGGTTTTGATTGCGCTCAGGGACATCACCGACACTTCAAGCCATGTACAGACCACATCCAAACAAATGGATACGAACGTCGGCGCTGTTTTTGAAGAAATGAATAAACTGGAGACCATCGCCAAATCGGTTGAACAAAGCATGGAGAATATGTCATCCAGCGCTGACGGAATCAATATTGCGGCTCAAAAAACGCAGAACTTGGCCCGGAATACAACAGACAGCATTCTGAATATGAACAGGATTCTGTCCAAATTCAAGTTGTAGAGTGAAATTAAGCCTGTTTACTGTTTACAAACAATCTCAAACGCCGTCTGTTGAAGCCCGCGCAAGATTTTTCGCGGCTTCGTAAAGCCCGGCATCCTTCACGGGGGTTATGCTCTCGAAATACAGGTCAACAGGATTCCCGCCGCCTTCAGGAACAAAAGAAAGCTCCACCAAAGACAAGGCGGAAAACAATCTGGAAAGGAACCCCTGTTTTTTTACGGGGACATTTATACTGCGTATGGATTCCGCGGGAAACCGCGCCCACTGCTCTTTTGGAGGATCCGCCCTCGCGGCGGCCCTGAAAAGCAAAGACATCGTGTTCTCGCTTGGATGCACAAAAAAGTGGAGGCTGTTTTCACCGAAAATAAGAATACCCCACAATTCCTTTCTGCCGGGCATAACCTCAAGTCCCGCCGCGGCCAAAGCGGCGGATGAACCGTAGGCTTTCGCCATCAGCATGCATTTTATTTTGTCACCGGAACGCTTTTCAAATTCCTTCTTAAATTCATAGGCTCTCGCTTCACTCATTAAAACCGCCTTTTAATCCTTAATCCGGCCGCACGCAGACCCGCAGCCGTTATGGAACAATGATGGGGCATTGATGCCGTTACAGTCAATATCCGGACAAAAATACCGGTAAAAAGAATACTCATAATCAAGAAACACCAGGGGAATAAAACGGAAGGAAAATATTAGCGGCTGTAGGGCTTGAACCTACGACCTAACGGATATGAGCCGTTTGCTCTACCAACTGAGCTAAGCCGCCGTAACAACGGACTGTAATATATCAAAGTACCCGAAAAAAGTCAATATAAGCGGAAAAGTATAAACAGCGTTTGGATTCAAATAAGCTTATTTTCCCTGGCCGCGGAAAAAAGAAGGGAATTCCAATACGGTTCCCGCAGGAATTTTTCACGCATCACGGTATCTGATATATTATTGGCGTCAAGCTGGATGCTTTTAAAACTTCTGCTCAAAAATGAAAGGGCGTCGGTTGAATTACGCCAGGAACTCAAATTCTCAAGTTCATAACACATATAATAAAATATATAGAGATAAGGATTCCTGAAAGACTGGGTTTCCTTCGCGTAATTGTCTATTTCCGTTTTTGCGGCATCACAATCCCCTCCATACAAAGCAGTGCAAAATGCGAGGAAAGCAGAATAAAGCGGGTACAGAATTCTGCCGCACTTGATGCCGCAAAGGAACCTGTCATCCGTAAGAGAAAAAGAACTTCCCCAACTCCATTTTTCCGGGGAGACGAAAATTTCCGGGGAATAAACACCGCGCATGTCTGCGGGAAATCCTTCCAAAACATCATCTTTTTGAAGGGAATCCGCATGTTGGTTTCCGCCGTGTTTTTTTTTCACAAGCTCTTCCAAAGCGAACAGCCATGCTTCCGGAACAGCCGGCGCAAGGTTTTTCAACGTTTCATATTCCCTGGGATTTTTTATCTGGTAAATCCTTGATCTGGAAGCCCATACACGGCACAACATGAAAGCCTTCGTTATACCGTAGGAAGAACAAAACATCTCGGTATTATGAAACTGTTTTTCAGCCGTTTTGTAATCCCCAAGCAAAAACGAAATCTTCCCTTCCAGAAACAAAGAAACCGCCTCCCAGTCCTTGTCATAAAAAAGGGAGGCCGCTTCCCTCAGTTTTTTTACATTTGCCAGTGCCCCGCAAAAATTCCCCGAAAGAAGGTGGATGGAGGCGAAATCGAAGAAACACCGCATCCTGGCATCCGGGTCACGCATTTTTTCAGCGTTTTCATACGCATACTCCATGTAGGTGACGGAATCTCCTCCGGAAACCCCGTGTTTTGCGAAAGAAAACCTGGCGTAAAAAGAAAACACCTCGTATTCACCGGAAACTATGCCTGAACGCTGAAAATCATGGAGCGCGTTCTTTGCGGTTTCCCGGGCTTCCCTGAACATCCCGCGGCGCAGCTTTTTTTCAGCTTCAACCATATTTATTATTGCGGAAGCGGTTTTTCCGTCGGAAAAATCCGGCTGCAAGGCTGCGGCGGCTTCCCGCGGATCGGAGTCCTTGAAAACAGCGGCCGCCAGAAAGGAATCAGGGATTCTCTGCCCCAACCGGATAAGATTCCGCAAAAAGTCCCTGCCGGCTAAAATGGAACCGCCCTCATATTTACTCCACAGAAAGTCAAACAGATATTTATCCAGCCGGCCGCGGTTCGCCAGAGGCGGGAAATCCTTTTTTTCAAGCTCTGAGACAAGAGATAAAAAACCTGTCTTGCCGGGAAAACCTGAAGCTGAAAGCCACAGCTGCACCGCTTTCAGGAAAGTCCCGTCCTGTTTTCCCAAAAAGGCGAACAGGGAAGAAATCTCTCCCGAATAAAGGAAGGAGGAAGCCCTGTACAAAAGGTAAGCCGCATCCATTATGTCCGCGGGGATTTCAAATCCGTCAACCGCAGCCACATCTGTCCGGGCGTTTTCATGTTCCTTCTCCGTAAAAGAAAAAGAGCAGGTATCCTCAAGCAGAGACTCCATGGCTGAAATCTCAGTCCTGTCAAAATATCCTCCCGGAATTTCCACCGTAGTGAGCTTTTCCTGTTTCCCTTCAATCCTGGCACGGGAAACCGCGGTGAAAAAAAGCTTTATGTATTCCCTGCATCCTTTAAGTCTGTAATCAGGATGGACGGAAGAAAACCTGAGGGAAGAAAATCCGGAAACCGCCCTGCCATAAGAATTCAAAACCGCCGTTTCTTTTTTCGACAAAAAATTCTCCGGCGCAAAACATCCCTTTAATCCGGAAATCACGTTTATAAAGGCGGAAACCACGGAAGATTTCCCGTCCGCGCAGTCTCCCGGAGGCGGATACAAAAAAACACTTTCAGGAAGGGATGCTTTGGCCTCTGAATCCGCGGAAAAATCCAGCCTTATTTTATGGCCGCAATAGTAATACAGCGGACTGTTTTCAATCCGGACACAATCTGCGTAGGAGCGCAGGAGGGAAGCCGCATCCCCGTCAAGCAGAACAGCGCCATCCTCCAGAATCATGTTGTCGCACACGGCCTTCCTGTCCGCAATATTTTCCTGGGGAATGTCGTTTTCAGAATAATCCACAAAGATTAAATATTCCTTAATTCTGTCTTCCCTCGCCTTTATCATGGACAGAAGCGAATCAATAAAGAGGGAAACGGAAAAAACACAGCACAAATCGCTGTTGTCAAAACTGAAGACATAGTTTGAAAACGAACGTAAAACCTTACCGCCTTTTTGCACTGCGGATTCAACGGCTTCCCTGAAAAAACTTTCCACCACGTCAGGACAAATCAACCCGAGCTGACGGTGATAACGCAAAGAAAGTGATATATACATCATGATTGACAGCGGCTCTCCAGACCGTTAGTATAACCTCTGCAGGAATAAAAATCGAGTATGATTTTTCACTTATTTAAATAAAACATCATGAATTCAGCCTGTTTATCACCTTGTTTTTGGAGGAACCTATGCAGGGCCCGGACATAAAGGGAAGATCCCTTGTCAATCTTAAAAACTGGACACCGGAAGAAATAGATTTTTTACTGCGGATAGCCGCCAACGAGAAGAAAAATTCCAGGGAAGGAATAATCAAACGCCGTTTTGAGGGGAAAACCCTGGCGATGATTTTTGAAAAACGTTCCACAAGAACCCGATGTTCTTTTGAAACGGCCTTCGGGGAGGAAGGCGGTCATCCTGTTTTCCTTTCAAACGCCGATATCCAGCTGGGAGCGAAAGAATCCCTGGAAGACACCGCCCGTGTCCTCGGCAGAATGTTCTCGGCCATAGAGTTCCGGGGATTCAGCCAGAAAATGGTGGAGGAGCTGGCAGAGAAATCCGGCGTTCCCGTTTACAACGGCCTTACAGACGACTACCATCCGACACAGGCCCTTGCGGACATAATGACGCTGTCAGAGGAATTCGGCTCTCCCGCAGGCAGAAAACTCTGCTTTGTAGGGGACGGACGCAACAATGTGGTACGGTCTTTAATCATAATATGCTCGAAAACGGGAACGAACTGCACGGTGGTCTCCCCGAAAGCCCTTCACCCGGAACCAGGGCTTTTTGAAGAAATAAAGCCGTGGCTCAAGGCGTCCGGGGCTGAAATAACCGTAACGGAAGACATTTCCGCCGTAAAAGGCGCGGACGGACTTTATACGGATGTATGGGTCTCCATGGGGGAAGAAAGCAAGAAAGATGAAAGGGTCCGCCTCCTCTCCCCTTACCAGGTGAATGACAGGCTGCTTGAAATGACGGGAAACAAAAACTGCATTTTCATGCACTGCCTTCCAGCGGTAAAAGGTGAAGAGGTGACTGTCTCTGTTTTTGAAGGCGGCGGAAGCCGTGTGTGGGAACAGGCTGAAAACAGAAAACACACAATAAAAGCAATTATGCTTGCAACTTTGCTCAATCAAGATGTATACTGAATTTGATTGCAGAATAAAGTGGAGGTTAACAATGAGTCTGGCAATGAAAAAAATCATTCTCTCACTGGCTGTTATTTTTATGACGGCGGGAGGGCTTTTTGTATCAGCCCAAACACAGGAGCAGGACAATGTGCGGCAGACAGACCAAACAGAAACTTCTGAAGAAGACTTGGATTTGTATTATATAAATCTTCCGATAGTGAAAATATTCACCCATCCGGAAGGTTACTATATCCTTTACCGTTCTTCCAACCTGAAAATAGGGAAACTCTACATTCCGTGGGAATGGATGGACTACAGGGATCAAAGGGCTGTATACGACACTGTAGGGACAGGGGTGAATCCCTATATTTCCTATGTTATAAACAACGGCTCTTTCTACCAGCTGAGGATAAAGGCATCCGCGAATCTTTTTCATCCTACATGGGGCGTAATAGGAGCCTCGGAAATACCTGATGAAAATTTCGACGTGGAAAGCGTGAATATAAATTTTTAACCGGCCGCTTTGATTTAATAAAACATGTCCCGTATTCCAGAAAAACTGAAGGATTTTCTCTCGGCGTATGATATGTACCTGATAGCAGGGCATAATGAACCTGACGGGGACTGCATAGGAAGTTCATTGGCGTTGTCATCTTATTTACAGAGAACAGGGAAAAAGACGCTTTTACTTTCAGCGGGTCCATTCAAACGGACCGAAACCAGGGAATATGAAAAACTGTTTACCTCCTGCGTGCCGGAAAATACGCCGGAAAAAACGGCTGTTATCATCGTAGACTGCTCCGACATTAAACGTACAGGAGACATCGCCGGGAGTATTTCGGCTTTTCCATGTGCGGTCATTGACCATCATGCGACCAATACAGGAAACGGGGAGGCGGATTTCATCGATCCGGGGAAACCGGCTTCAGCGGTTTTAATACAGCAGATAATAGAGGAATGCTCCGGCACGGTGACAAAGTATGAGGCGGAAATGCTCCTTTTCGGGGTATGCACAGACACAGGCTTTTTCAGGCATCTGGATTCAAACAGTTCGGAAACCTTTTCCGCTGTTTCCAGGCTTGTGCTTGCCGGAGGGAATCCCAAACAGACTTTTGCGAAAATCCGGGGCGGAAAATCCTTTGAATCCAGGCTTCTCATATCCTCCATCCTGTCCAGAATGGAGCGTTATTATGACGGCAGGCTTATTGTCTCCATGCAGACGCTGGAAGAAACCGAGAAATACGGGAACGAGGCAAGGGACTCCGATTCACTTTACCAATTGATACAGGCGGTGGAGGGGGTTGAGGCCATTGTAATCGTAAAACAGGAAACCGAAACCAGATGTTCCGTCGGATTCAGGTCTCTGGATAAAATCGATGTAAGCCTGGTGGCCTCATCTTTCGGGGGCGGCGGCCATAAACAGGCGTCTGGATTGAGCATAGAAGGAAAAGCCGAAAAACTTATACCGGTATTTGTCGAAGCCTTCAAAGCCCAATTCACCCGCCAATAAGGCGAACAGAAGAACACACAGGGTTCCAGGTTCGCCGTATTTTTCCCCCATTCCACAGTTTCAAAATCCCCGCTGAATTCAAAAAAACAGGGATTAAGCCCCAGAATCACTTAAAATCCATTATTTTATTTTAATTTATTTTAAATTATTCCGATTAAAAAAGAAGTTATGCTTTAAAATAAAGTAAAAAAAAGATTAATTCATCATTATTTCTTGTAAGGCAACTTTTTTTTTAATTTTTTTTTAGCTTTTAAAGTCACCTGACAACTTTTTGCGAATAAATATTTATGCAGTGAAAGTCTGCGAAAAAAAAAGCATTGGGGGAGACTTATATGAGAAAAAATGATTTGAGCTCATCATGGGAGAATTTCAGCAAAAACAAAAGCCTGGAGAACCGGCAGAAACTGGTTCATGCCGTCGCAGCTTACATTTTCACCAATCTGACTTACATAACTTCGCAGGCCTGTAGTCTGAAGGATGACACAAGGAGCGATTTTATCCTCTGGATTTATCCGAAACTGGCAAAAATAGTGGAAAAATTCAATCCGGAAAGATCTTCTTTACCGACTTATATAGGCATGATAGTGAAATTCAAATATAAAACCTTCTGCCGGGAACAGAAAAAACATTACTACATACAGGAAGCTGCGGAAATTGAAGGTAATTCACTGACGGAAAAAAGTTTCAATGAAGAAAATACGGATTGTTTTTCCTCTCCGGCGGACTCTGTCTCGGAATTCGCGGCGGAATACAATACACCGTCCAAACCATTAATCCCTTCCGGAGCGCTTGCCTTTACAAAATGCATGAAAAAAAAGAAAGCGAGGGATATCCTTCTTCTTGCATTGAAATCAACATTCTATATTTCCGAGGACTTAGTGGAAAAAAGCGCCGCTGCATGCGGTATAAGTAAAAACGAACTGAAAGCCTTGATGGACACAATACGCACCGATTACGGGGAAAGACAGAAGCTTTTTGAATCACTGAAAATGCAGAGGCATGGATATTATCTCCGGTCATTCATATGCCAGCAGCGGCTGCGTAAACTTGCATCGGAATACAACCAGGACATCTGCGAAGCGAAACCCATAGAAAAAGAAAAGGAATTCTGTGAACGACAGAAGGAAAGACTGAGCGTCAGGATGAGCAAAATCCAAAGAACCCCAAGCAACAGGTATCTGGCTTCACTGTTGAACATACCCAGGGGAAGCGTGGATTCTGCACTTGTAAGATTGAAAAAAGAATTGTATCCTGAAAAGCCATGGAACTTTACATCGCAAGCGGAAACAGACATAAACAGCAGGAAATAGCGGAAATTCTTCCGGAATTCGACATAATTCTGCCGGAAGATAAAAACATTGTCTTTAATCCAGAAGAAACAGGAAATTCCTTTTTTGAAAATGCTTTCATCAAAGCGGAAAACCTGTACGAAATCACAGGGAAACCGGCTTTAGCCGATGATTCGGGAATCTGCGTCGATGCCCTGGACGGCAAGCCGGGTATTTTTTCAGCCAGATTTGGAAGCGAAAACGGTGACAAGCTTTCAGATGCGGACAGGAACAACTATCTCCTGAGGAAAATGGCAGGTATAAAAAACCGCGCATGCAGGTTTGTATGCTGCATAGTATTATACGGCGGCAAAAACCGCTTTATATCAGTCCAGGAAACCCTGGAGGGGATTTTACTGGAAGAACCCAGGGGAAAAAACGGTTTTGGGTATGATCCCCTGGTTTTTCTGCCTGAACTTGGAAAGTCAGTTGCGGAATTAAACGCTGAAGAAAAGAACAGCCTGTCCCACAGGGGGAAAGCGGTAAGGACACTGGCCCCTGCCCTGCCCGGTTTTCTGTCAGAGACAGCGCAAACGTGAAATCACTCATGATTCCTTTCTGAAAACCATAAGATCGCCGCATTCTCCTTCCCCGCCGGGATCATTTCCGGCGACGGGAAAAACGGCTTTCAGACCTGTTCCGGAAACCGCTTTTTCCATTGCCGTGTAAGAATAAAAGGCGACATGGGTAAAATCCATCCGGTACCACCATTTTTCAAAAAAATCCGGGAAAGAAGACCCGGCGGGCGGAATAAATCTGGTGGAAACAGCGCAAAACCCCTCCGGTTTGACAAACGAAGCCATTTCAGAAAACGTCTTTCCAGGGAAATGAAAATGCTCGGCGCATTCATGGCAAAGAACCAAATCAAAACTCCCGGGAGAAATTTCAAGGCGGGAATATTCCGGCCACCCTTCAGGAAAAAAAAACGGATCCGTCCCATAGGCGGCATATCCGTCCTCACGCAAAAGATAGGCCAGAACAGGAGAAGGGCCGCAGCCGAAATCAAGAATCCGCATTCCGGGAAAAGCATTGACTCCCGGCGTTTTCAGAACCCTTGAGACGAAGCCTTTCAGCATACCAAGATATTTCTCATCGCAGACGCTGTTTTCATGAAGGAGGTACCGCTCTTTCTCCCCGGCCGGGGAAGGAAGATATTCCCGCGCGCAAAAAATCCCACCGCAAACACGGCAATGACAATAAAGCCGTGTTTTATTCTTACCGAGAGGAAAAAACCTGGAATAAGTTTCTTTTTCACCGCAAAAAACACAGGAATGTCCTTTTCCGGTTGGGTTTTCAGCGTTTGATTCACATATAGGCATTTTTTTCCTTTTTTTTCAAATTTTTCAAAATTTTTCCTAAAGTTAAAAAAAAATATTCCGAAGATATAGGCGGAATAAAGTGATTTTTAAGCCGCAGGGCTGTTCTTACGGCTGGAACATCAGTTCCGGAAGTCACTTTTATTCTCGGAAGGCAAGGATGCTTTCTGAATCTTTTTCATGGAGGAAATCTATGATTATCAACCACAACCTTTCTGCAATGTTCGCACAGCGGACACTTGGAATCACAAACGGTGCCATCCACAACGACATCTCAAAGCTGTCGTCCGGAATGCGCATTAACAAAGCCGGGGACGATGCTTCCGGTTTGGCTGTATCAGAAAAAATGCGCAGCCAGATCAGGGGTCTTAACCAGGCTTCCCAGAATGCGTCAAACGGTATCAGTTTCATCCAGACGACCGAAGGTTATTTGCAGGAAACCACCGACATCCTTCAGCGTATCAGGGAACTTGCAATCCAGGCTTCCAACGGTATTTACTCCGCGGAAGACAGAATGCAAATCCAGGTTGAGGTGTCACAGCTGGTAGCGGAAGTGGACAGAATTGCAAGCGCGGCGCAATTCAACGGTATGAACCTGCTTACAGGCCGCTTCGCACGTGAAACAGGCGAAAACGTAATCGGCGGATCAATGTGGTTCCATATTGGTGCCAACATGGATCAGCGTATGCGCGCCTATATCGGTACGATGACAGCCGCAGCCCTCGGCGTAAGGAACGTCGGGGATGAAAGCATCATGAGCCTTGAAACACAGGACTCAGCGAACAGAGCCATCGGAACACTGGACGCGGCGCTGAAAATCGTGAACAAACAGCGCGCGGATCTCGGTGCTTACCAGAACAGGCTCGGTCATACCGTAAACGGCTTGAACATCGCGGCGGAAAACATGCAGGCTGCTGAATCCCGCATACGTGACGCCGATATGGCTCAGGCTATGGTTGACTACACCAGAGACCAGATTCTGGCCCAGGCGGGAACAGCTATGCTGGCTCAGGCGAATGCAACCAGCCAGCAGGTTCTGTCACTTCTCAGATAAGCATAGAACGTGCGGATATACGTGCCGGATTTTCCGGCGCGTGTATTCCGGCGGTTTTCCGGGATTTTTTCAGTTTTTTTACTATACGGCGTTATTTTTTTTAAATAAACAGGTGTAAAAAAACGTCAAAATATGTTATTATAGAATGTAAGTGTATATTTCTGCCTGCTTTCAGGCTTTTATACACAGGGTTCTTTGACAATCACCTCCAGGTCTTCCGGTACGGTACAGACGGTTACGTTTGATTACCTGCCGAAAACAGGGTTCAAGCGATACCTTCCGTATCGTGGCCGCTTTTCCGCGGAGGCGCTTCCGCGGGGATTCTTGGACACGAACGGCCGGAATGCAAGGAATGCATACCGGAAGAATCTTCAAGGAGGGTCAAAATATGGTTATCAACCACAATTTGAGCGCTATGTATGCCCAGCGGCAGTCCTCTGTAATTGAAAGCGGATTGCAGCACAACATCGAGCGGCTCTCAAGCGGTCAACGGATTAACCGTGCCGGTGATGATGCCAGCGGACTTGCCGTTTCCGAAAAAATGAGGACGCAAATCCGCGGTTTGAATCAAGCCGGTGAAAATATCCAGAACGGAGTGTCGTTTATCCAGGCTACCGAAGGGTATCTTGGCGAAACAACGGACATTGTCCAAAGGCTCCGGGAACTTTCAATCCAGGCTGCAAACGGAATTTATTCCGCTGAGGACAGAATGCAGATTCAGGTTGAAGTTTCACAGCTTGTGGATGAAGTTAACCGCATTGCAAGCCACGCGCAATTCAACGGGATGAATATCCTTACAGGACGTTTCGCCCGTGATTCCGCCATGGGTCCGATGCAGCTTCATGTCGGCGCAAACGTCGATCAGAATGAAACAATTTATATCGGAACTATGACAGCGACAGCTCTCGGTCTTACTGGAGCGCAAGGAGCGGAAGATTCTATGATTTCATTGTCATCTGTTGAAGGCGCTAACATGGCTATAGCGGCCCTTGATTCCGCATTGAAAACCATTAACAAACAGCGCGCTGATCTCGGTGCGTATCAGAACAGGTTTGAAATGGCATACAACGGAATCGCGATAGCCGCTGAAAATATGCAGGCGGCGGAATCCCGCATCAGGGATACGGATATGGCTGCGGAGATGGTTGACTTCACCAAAAACCAGATCCTTAGTCAGGCCGGCATTGCAATGGTTGCACAAGCTAATACACAGCCGCAGTCAGTTCTCAGACTGATGCAGTGAACCTGACACCGTGAAAGGCTGCTGGATGTCACCTTTTGCGGAACTTGAACGGGAAAGCCGTTCACCGGAAGAAGAAGCAGCGCCATTCTTCTTCCCCTTTTTAAAACAGGACGCCGGAAAAACCGGCGTATAAATAAAACGGACGGGGATTTATGTAAAACGAATTTCCGGATTCCGTGTCACGGATGACGCGGAAATGTTTTTCAGTGGAGGTTTCCGATGAGTATGGAGATTTCAAGCATCGGACAGCAACTGACGGCAATGGATCGCCGTGTAGAAGAAATACCGGCCGGTTCACTTCGGACTCAGCCTGCCGAAGAAACAAGAGCAGAGGCGGTTCATCAGGAAATGGACGTCTCTGAAGCGGTTGAGCAAATCCAGAAAATAGCGGATATGTTCAACAGGGAATTAAAATTTCATGTCAGCAAGGAATTGAACAGGGTTATTGTCAAAGTGATAGACTCTTCTACCGATAAAGTAATCAGGGAGATTCCTTCGGCGGAAATCCAGAGATTACAGTTGAGAATAAAGGAAACCCTGGGACTTTTATTTGACGAGTCAATTTAAAACTACAGGCGGCCGGAGTCCGATATTATAAGCGTGGAGATGACATTGTGGCTGATATCAGCATTCCCGGAGTAACAGCGAGCAAATACAAGACAGAGGAACTCATAGAAGGTTTGATGAAGCTTGAACGGGTTCCACGGGAAAGAGCTGATGAAGACCTCCAGACATACAAAAAGCAGCAGGAAGCATGGAGACAGCTTTCCCGGCATGTCTCAACGCTGAGGGATTCTGTCAGAACCCTGTATTCGTATAACAACCCTTTTTCAGAAAAAACCGCGGAATCCTCCGACAGCGGGGCTGTCACAGCCACAGCCAGCCGTGAGGCGCAGGATCAGAATTTCTCGGTAAGCGTATCCCAGGTCGCGTCGGCGGACAGTTTTTTGTCCAAAGAAATTCCCGAAAACGGAACAGTGGAAAAAGGCACCTACACATTCACAGTGGGAGACAAAAAACTGGAATTCGAATGGAAGGGCGGAAGCTATTCTGATTTCGTGACAGCGCTCAACCGCAGGGGCGGAGACATGCTGCGGGCGTCCCTCATAAAAACAGCGCCGGGTGAAAGGGCGCTTCTCATTGAATCGCTGAAGACGGGTGCAGACCAGCGGCTTGGTTTCGAGAATTCCGCCCTGGATTTTGCCCTGGAAACCGGGCTGATAACAAAAAACACATCTGCGGCGGTCTCCATACAGGAACAGGAAGCTGTGGTTCCGCCTGCATCTTCAAAAACCATGGATTTTTCCAGCCAGGTGAAAGCCTCCCAGGGCTATGTGCTTGAATATACTGTTTCCGCTGAAAGACAGGAGGCAGGAACGGAAGAAACTCCGGAAGGAACCGTTCCGACGGAACCGCAGCTGCAAAAGCCTGGTGAAATTACATACAGCGGGATTACGATTGTAAACGCAAAATCAGAGACGGCGTTGACGGAAGAAACCGCCCCTCCCCCGCCGCCGGCTCCCGTGGAAACAAATTCGGTTCTGGCGCTTCGTTCCACCAGAGGGGCGGCGATACCGCTGCCGGACATTCCGGAATCCGGGGAAGAAAAGTTCACAATACAGCTCAACGAATTCGGAAATGTTGACGCCCTTCTGGTAAACAATAAGAATACAAACAGAAGCGTCAAAATCAGCAATATAAAAATATATGATCCGGCAACCGCGGGGGACTATACGCCGGTAAATCCCGTCTCGGTCGCAAAGGATGCGGTAATCAAATACGAGGGCATCACGGTAACCCGGCCCACAAATACAATAGATGATTTGATTCCCGGTGTTTCCATATCCGTCCACGACACGGTTGAAAAGCCCGTTTCAATAGACGTCAAGCCTGACACGGAAACCGCAAAAGAGGCTGTCATTTCTTTTGTGGCAAATTACAACAGGGTTATGGCGGAAATAAATATCCTTACACAGAACAAACCTGAAATTATCACAGAGATTCAATATTTCACCCCGGAAGAAACGGAAAACGCAGAGGAAAAGCTCGGCATGATGCAGGGGGACATGACATTAAACACGCTGAAATCGGCGTTACAGCGCATCACCTCAAATCCGTACACAGCCGATGACAATTCAGAATTCAGACTGCTTTCCCAGATAGGCATCTCCACAAGGGCTGATTCAGGCGGAGGGTTGGACGCCTCCAGATTGAGGGGCTACCTGGAAATAGACGAGGGGCGCCTGGATGATGCGCTGGAAAACTCAATGCAAAGCGTGAAAAGTCTTTTCGGTTTTGACTCTGACGGGGATCTGGTTGTAGACAGCGGCGCCGCGGTGGAAATGGAAAACAATGTGGCCCCCTATGTCCAGACGGGAGGTATTTTCGCGACCCGCACATCAGGATTGGCCACGAGAATAACGGAAACAGAAAGACGGATAGCGCAGATGGACCAGCAGCTTGAGGCGAAGGAGGCTTCGCTGCGGCAAAAGTACAGTCAAATGGAAGGAGCCCTGAACAGGCTGGAAAGTCAGTCAGAGTCAATTTCAAATTTCAGCAGAAACCGTTCTTCCCAGAATTAAAAAGGAGCCCGGCTTTAGGGAAGAAAATAAAAAGCCGATAATTTTAACGTGGAAATATTTATCAACGGAACCAACATAGATTTTAAGCTTGAAAACGAAAAAACAATCGGAGAAGTCCTGGGACAGCTTGAAAAAGCCTGCGAACAGGACGGAATGACAATAACATCGGTAAAAACAGACGGCAGGAATCTGTCCCCGGAAGAACTGGACGCCTTTTTTTTGAAGGAGATAGATTCCGTCAAAAACATGGAAATTGAAACGCTTTCCGGAAAGGAGGTTCTGCTCATCGCAAAAGAAAAAGGCGCCCTGTTTTGTGACATAGCGGAAAAACTTGAAAACATTCCGGTACTGTTGCAGACAGGAAAAGAAATTGAAGCGATGAAAAGTCTGGAACTTTTTTCATCTGAAATGCAGAAGCTGAAAACAATCCTCCCCCTGCTTCCTCTGGCCGGAATAGACGAAGACAAGCTTTTAATCGAAGGGCTAAATCCCGGTGAATACGCCGCGGGTCTTTTTCCGTTTCTGGAGGAAATCACGGAGGCAATAGAACAAAACGATACGGTGACAATAGGCGATATCGCGGAATATGAGATAGCGCCGAGAGTCGCGGCCATTTCAAAATTCCTTGCTGAAATATAGCGGTATTGTTATATTATATGTTGAGGGGAGAAGAAGCAACAAAATGACTGTTTTAGCGCTACAAAATATAAAACGGAAAGAATCTGCGATTTATTACCGCAGACAGTTTTCCGCCAAAGCTTCTTACCAGATGCCGGGACACAATTCCTCCGGAAAAATAGAATTCACCATAGAGACAACTCCGTTCGGAAACAATGACATAAGTGTTGATTTAATTGACGATGTGGATTACCCTGTGATACAGGTAAAACGGGCTTTAAAAGATTACATAGACAAACTTGATACAGCAGGAAAACTTCCTTAAAGTTAAAGAAATGGACTTTGAATTAATTTCACGTTCGCCGGAAGAAACAGAGCATATAGGCCGGCTTTTAGGCGAAAAATTAAAACCGGGGGATATTCTGGCGCTTCAGGGAACGCTTGCGGCCGGAAAAACCACGTTGACAAAGGGAATCGCCGTCGGTCTTGGAATAGAAGAGCCGGTTACAAGCCCCACATTCACGCTGATTTCAGAATATGAAGGAAGGCTCCGCCTGTACCATATGGATGTTTACCGGCTGGATACAACAGAAGATTTCCTTTCACTTGGTGCCGAAGAACTCCTGTACGGGAACGGGGTTTCCGTACTTGAGTGGAGCGAAAAAATCATGGATATCCTCCCGGAGGATGTCATAATCATAAAGCTGGAAACCGGTGCAAACGGGGAAAGGCGTATTTGTTTTTCAAACTGGAACCGCGGCGGGTTTGAGGGATTGACCGGCAACAAGCAGGATCAGGGGGAATAAAATGAATGTACTGGCAATTCATACAGCGACACCTGAAATTTGCGTGGCGGCGGAAGGAGATGCGGGTTCTTTTCTCATCGCATTCAGAGGAAAAAAACAGCAGGCGGAAGAAATCCTGCCGTTTATGGAGACAGCGGCTTCAAACGCCGGATTCACGTTAAAGGAAACCCAGCTTGTGACAGCTCCCGAAGGACCGGGGGCTTTCACAGGGCTCAGGCTGGCTTATTCAGCCGCGAAAGCCGTGCAATTTTCAAGCGGATGCCCTTTTATTCCGGTTCCCACGCTTACAGCCTGCGCCGAAAATCTTAAACACTGTTCACCGCCGGTTTTATGCGTGATGGACGCAAAAAAAAAGCATTTTTACGCACAGTTCTTCAAATCAGCGTCCCCTCTATCCCCTGTGATGGACATTTCCCCTGAAGAAATTGCGGAGAAAATCTTTGAGGAGACTGTACTGGCCGATCAGAATCAGGATGCGGTGACGAAAGAAATCATTTTAACCGGTCCTGACGCGGAAATCCTGGCATCAGAACCATTATTCACGGAAACAATCCAAAAATACTCCTCGGGGCACGGTAAAATAAATTTATGTGTTATTCCTACATTAAACGGAGCTGTTTTTTCATTAATATCATTGTCAAAACAGATGCTTCCGCATTATAATACTTCCGGGTCATTTGGAGCAGGCCCTATGTATATAAGGAGAAGTGACGCTGAAATATTCCGTGGATACCAATACCGGGGTTGATGAAATAAGCGGAGAATAATGGGTATATATATAAATAATCTGGAAAAAGTAATTAAAGCCGTCGCGAACCCTGCCCTGCCAATGTTTATCGTAAACGACAGACTGGAAATCGTTTATTTTTCAGAACCATCGCAAAAACTCTTTAAGGATTATTATCATCTGGATTACAAGCCCTTCTTTGATGTTTTGAATTCAGATTCCATGGCGGCCAGTTTCCACGATATAGTGAATTCACTTCATTCTCCGGAAAAAGGATTCAGCTGGAACGGCAGTGTTTCCCATAAATCCCGGGAACATCGGACACTGAATACAAACATAACGTTTTTCCCGCTCTTTGACGAGGATGAGGACATTGAAGGCCGGGACACCCGCAAGAAAAAAATCGACTTTTACATTGTCATTTTTGAGAAAACAGAAAACACAAGGTGCTTCAATCCTGAAAGGCTTATCCAAAGTCTGTTGAAGGCTGTGGAACTCAAAGATAATGACACCGGCAATCACAACAAACGTGTAAGTTATTACAGCAGGGAAATAGCCCGGATACTGTACACAAAGCACGCGTATTCCCAGGTGGATCTGGATTTTATCGAGAATATAACGCTGTTTGCGGCCATGCACGATGTCGGGAAAATAGGAACCCCGGACAGCATTCTTTTAAAACCCGGGAAACTTACGTCATTGGAATGGGATATTATGAAAGAGCATACGATAAACGGTGCATTCATCCTTTCAGGATATCCGATTCCGATGGCGAAAGAAATATCCCTGTCCCATCATGAATGGTGGGACGGCAGCGGGTATCCTTACAGACTCGCGGGGGAAATGATCCCCCTGTCCGCAAGGATTGTGGCCATCGCGGATGTTTATGATGCCATAAGGATGAGACGCAGTTATAAAGACGCGTTTCCTCATGAAAAAGCGGTCGATATAATACTGAGTCACAGGGGGACGCATTTTGATCCGTTTTTGACGGACATTTTCAAATCAGTTTCCGACAGATTCGATTTAATATGGAACGAGCACAAAGACCATGAAGATTCGGCCGTTCTCCAGGAAATCCAGAATGAGGCCAGAACAATATCTTTGCAAAAACAGGATTTTTCCTTCCACAGCGGACATTAAAATCCTGCATACAGTGTTACAATTTTATTTCCGGAAGATTTTTCAAGGATTCGGAGGAAACCGCGGCGGCTTTATTTTCTTTCTGGACCGCTTCAAAAACCTCATGCCTGAAAACCTTTACAGATTTAGGAGCCTCAACTCCAATCTTGACCTGTTCGCCTCTGGTCTCGATTATAGTCAGGACCACATCATCACCGATCATTATCTTTTCATTGACTTTTCGTGAAAGTATCAGCATGGGCGGCGCTCCCTGGCGGCGGCTAATTCGGCCGCAATGTCATGTTTGGTGCTCCACCTGGGGTCGGAGTGGATCGCCTGAATCGCCTTATTGTTCTTCTTGTTTATGATAAGAGGTCCCTGCAGATTCGCCGTCACGGGGGAACCGTCGGAGGGAATCGTGATGAGGGCGAAAACCAAGACATCGGAGGGGGAATCCACACCGAGTGCGGTGACGTCAGAGTCGTCGATGTTTATTTCGTAATCAGCCCTGAAAAGGAACGGATCCACAGCTAAAAAAGCTAAATTCACGTCCTCAAGGCACTGAACCCACACAAAAGGTTTTTGAACCGCATCAATCAACGCGAAATCATGATACCCGGGAAAGCCGAGAAAACCTTCATTCATATGAATAATCTGTTTTTCCACAATGGAAACATTTCCCATTGCCTTCGTTTGAATTTCCATTTTTCCACCTTACCATTACCGCAGGTAATCCAGAAGAGTATTTGAATATAGTTTCCCCGCAGTACTGAGAGCAGCCTGATGAGTATATTCAAGCATTTTAAGGTCTGTCACCGCTTTTGTAAAGTCCAAATCAGTTTCCCTGGAATCAGCGGCCTGTGTATTAAGGGTCTGCGTATCAAGACGGGCAGAAATAACCTGCGCCCTCTCATACCTTGAACCCAATTCGGCCATTCTGGTGGCAAGGTTATCTATGGAACCGTCAAGGGCTCCCAAAACACGGCCTCCTATTGTCTCCTGGTCGCCTGAAAGCATTGCGTCCCGCAGGGAAATCACAGCATCAAAAAGGGACCCGCCGGAAACACGAACAGAATCAGCAATATTATAGGGAGGTCTTTGTCCGCTTTTTATCAGTCCAAGTGAAGACAGAACTTCCTCTCCCTCCACATCCCGGAGCCACAACTGCCGGCTGTCCGTTGTGCTGATATTAAGGCCGTTTGTCACCGGATCAAGACCTGCCTTAACCGCGGCGCCTGAAGAATTTATCTTGGAAATAACCGCATAAACAGTGTCACCTGCGGAAAGGGAAATTTCAACCCCATCAATCTCAATGGTGCTGTCCGCAGGAACCACATATCCGGTTGCATCAGTCTGGGAGAAAAGACTTTGAGGTTCCGCCCAGAATGTACGGTTTCCGGCATAATCGGCATCAAGGAAAGCGGTTTCGTCCACCTCCACCTTTTTTGTATCCAGGGAACCGTTATAGCGCACTTCTTTTATCGTGGGGTTCCCCGCGCCGTCCACATCTCCGTAAACAACTTCAAACGGTTCGGTAAAACTCTTTGAACCGGCAAAAACCCGCACACCGTCCGGTCCCACGGCATTACCGTTCACAAGAAGTTCCTTCAAAAGCTCGTCCACTTCCGAAGCCATATTCTTCAAGTCAGAGGGGGTGTAAGTACCGTTCGCACCGGAGACCGCCAGCTCCCTTATGCGCTGCATAACCTGCATCGAGCTATTCATATAACCTTCCGTGACCTTGAACCTGTCCGCAAGGGTTTTGGCGTTTTTATCAAAACGCTCAAGACGGGCAAGATAAGAACGGTAACGGACCGAATGTCCGGCGGCGAGGGGATCATCACGGAGATTTGATATCCGTGACTGACCGGCTATCTGACCGTTCTGGGTATTCAGCCTTGATTCCTGACGGCGAAGGGCATACTGCAGGTCAGTATGTTGGATATTGGAACTTATTCTTCTCATTTTTTCACCCTCCTAGGTTAAACTCCCATCCTGTTTATAATCGTATCAAGCATATCATTTACAGTGGCTATAAAACGGGCGGCCGCATTATATCCGTGCTGGAATTTAATGATGTCCGCCAGCTCTTCATCGATATTCACGCCGGAAATTGAATCCCGGGTATCATGCAACTCTTTCATTATCGCACTCTGCGTTTCAAGGGAAAGCTGGGCCTGCTCACCTTTCAAACCGATGGAGGTGACTGTATCAGCGAAATAGTCATCGAAGGTTCTGGTATTCCCGACCATGACGGGAGTATTCCTGATGGAGGCGATTGCGGATGCGATTGTATTGTCCCCCGGGAAAGCGACCCCGTCATAACCGGCTTTTCCGGCGGCGATGGTATTGACATCCGCCGTTATTTCGGCATTGACTTCCATCCAGCCTGAAGGATGGGCGACAGGAGCGACCGCATACCTGACGTTTTCTCCGGCGAGGGACAACACCGCATCGGCTCTTTCCCAGTCGTAAGCGTTTTCAGGTCCGTATCCGGACAGAATTCCCGCGTATCCGGCAAGGAAACGTCCGGAATCCTCCAGATGACGGATAACAAAATCAGGGTTTTCTGGATCCCGGGCGGATGTACCTTTAAGGATCAGCCGGCCGTCCCCGTCCAGGGAGGCGGTGACTTCCGCACCGGAATTGTTTATTCTGGCGATGACGTCAGAAACCATATCGGTGGAATAATAGGGAACCTGGACGAGACCTTCAGGAGCAGAAAAAGTCATCACGCCTTCAAGGCCCACCTGTGCCCGCGGCGAAAGGGAGTTCGCACCGCTTATCCTGAAGATATATGAAGAATCATATTCCCCGTCACCATTCCTGTCATAATTTCCCGCGGTATTTTCGATGAAATGCTGTTCCACAAAGAAATCCACGTTGGTTTTGCCGTTTGGAGACATTCCTTCCCGGTGGATGCTGTTTACCAAATCCACGAAATTCATCGCCATCGTATCAAGATTCTGTATTTCACTCCTGATGTCGGAGTCTCTCAGCTCAAGGAGGGCCCCGAGTTTTCCACCCGTAAAATCAACCTCTTCGCCCGTGCCGGACCATACCACCCGGTGATATCCGTCATTCTCAAAACCTGAGGCGAGGGAAAAGGTACGGAAAGTCCTGCCCTGTACCAATTCAAAGCCGTCAATATGAATAATGTATTCCTCGTCCCTGTCCCTGATATCAAAGGTCACACCTATCAATTCCGAAAGTTTTTCCGTGAGGACATCCCTTTTATCCATGAGGTCATTGGGGTTGTCGCCCATGGCTTTCACTTTGACTATCTCTTCATTGAGGGCGGCTATACGGCCGGATATATCATTCACCTGTTTCACGACCGCTTCAATGTCACCGTTAATCATGTCCCCTATTCCCCGCAGGGCCCTGTACTGGTTATGGACGGTATCGGTGAATGTCTGTCCACGGGTAAGAACCGCCTGTCTGGCGCTTTTGGATTCAGGATAGAGGGAAAGTTCTTCCCAGGCATCCCAAAACTGATCCATCCTTGTCCGCAGGGAGGTTTCATCAGGTTCATTATAAACCTGCTCCATCATCAGAAGATACTGGTTCCTGGTTTCCCAGTAACCCGTGTTTTCAGACTGGGCGACTATCCGTTTATCCAAAAGCGTATCACGTATACGCCTTATCGACTCAATTGAAACACCCTGCCCTATCTGCCCGGGGGTTTCAGCTCTTGACAAATCAGGCCTGTACAGAGGATCCGTTGCCCTCAGCTCAACCCGTTGGCGCGAATATCCTTCTGTGGAAGAATTGGACACATTGTGCCCCGCAGTCTGAATGCTCTGGGAATGAGCGAACAGGCTGCGTTTCCCCATTTCTATTCCTGAAAAAGTTGACATAAGCGATTCCCCCTGAAAACAGGCATATCAAAATGCCCTGTTAAGTACAAATCCCTCTCCGGGTCCGGAAGCAAGATTTCCGGACCGTGTATAAATCTTGTTTCTGCGTGAAGGGACAATATTCTCCAAGAGGGAGGAAAGCATTTTCTGCGCCCCGTCCACATAACCGGTGAAAATTTCATTCTCGGTTTTTGAAAGAACAAGAATCCTCTTCAATTCCCTTAAAAGGGAGTTCAGTTCCCTCCTCTTTTCCTCTTGAAAGAGGGCTGTCACTGCATAAAAATCACACGGAACACCGAATTTCCCGGAAGCGGCGGTTAAAAGCTGTACCCGCCGGTTTTCCAGCACGGCAAAAACATCAGCGCATTCCTCCATGAAAGCGGTTTCTGAAAGGAGCGCAGACCAATCTTTCCCGGTCACACCGGCATACATCCGTTTCTGGCAGGAATACAGGGAAGAAACTGTCTGTATCTGTTTACGGAGAATTTCATCCAGGGAATTCTGAATCATTTCTTTATCCATTTCCATAAAAAATTCCTCCTGAAACAAATCCGTGCAAAATCCATCCGGATTTATACTTATTCATTATCGGAAGCGGAAAAAAAAAATGAAGTTTTTTCTTTTAAAACGTAAAAACAGAATTTGAAAGGACCGCCGAAACATATTGACTTTTTTCAAATTTCAGGGCAGAATAGTGGAACATGTGGTGCCTGTAGTTCAGGGGTAGAGCGCCAGATTGTGGATCTGGTTGTCATGGGTTCGAATCCCATTAGGCACCCTATCCGCGCCTGTAGCTCAGCAGGATAGAGCGTCGGACTTCGAATCCGCAGGTCGCACGTTCGAATCGTGTCAGGCGCAGCGCGGGCACGGAAGCGGTTTCCGCCTCCCACACGGGCCATTAGCTCAGCTGGTAGAGCAACAGACTCTTAATCTGTGGGTCGAAGGTTCGATCCCTTCATGGCTCATTTGACAGTTTTAGTTTTATAAGATGCGTAAGTCCAGAAAAACAGCGGACAGAAGTAAACTCCAGACGGTTTACTTCGTGGTATTTTTATTCCTGGTTATCATCCCTGTAGCCTTAATCGGAATAGGAACGCTGGGCACACTGCATAATGTGATGCTTAATTCTGCGGTTGAACAGGTTCATTTGACCCAGGAAAATGTTTCTTCGATTTTGTCATCTGAAATAAGAGCATCTTCCCTTCAATTGGCCCATTTAATGTATGTAAACAACCGGCAGATATTGTCTTTGGCGACAGCGGCGGCGCAGTCGGACAACATGTCGCTACGCTACTCATATTACACAGAGCTTGCAAATACCGTCAACCACATAATAAAACCGGGCAGCGAGATTATGTCCCTGAAGCTTTACATGAAAACCGGAGAATCCATTTACCCGAAAGAGGAAATTACAACGCCTTACAGCATAATAAAGGAAGAGCCCTGGTATCAGGCGGCGATGGAAAATAAAGACAAGGTGCAGGTCGGTACATACAATATCCAGAAAGTATATCCAAGCAACAACAGCTTCCACCATGATTCCTTCATCATTGTTTGTGCGATGTCGCCTGACAACATAACAGGAGAGGAAAACAACATAGAGACGACGGCGGTGTTCATCAGGTCGCAGGCGGATAATATTATTTCAAATTACAACCGGTTTTCATACAAAAAGATGGGGTTCATGTACATAACCGATTCGAATGACAACCTCCTTATTTTAAGGAATGCGCCTTATCCTGATTTTTTGAATTCCGGAGGAAAAACCAAAGCACCGGGAAAAATCATTGTCACTGTTCAACCGGAAACCAACTGGAAAATAGTATCCGTTGTAGATTCTTCCGTATTGATGCATGATTTTTACCGGATTATGTTCATTGTCGCAGGGATAACATTCTGTCTTCTGGTTTTATTTATAATATTCTCAAGATACTTTCTGGAGACGGTTATACGGCCTGTGAATTTAATGATTCAGGGATTGGAGAAAGTTGAATCAGGAAACTTCACGGTACATATTGAACCCTGCGGACATTCCGAAGTAAGAAAAATGATTGAATCATTCAACCATACAGTTTCACGGTTGAAAACGGTGAATGAGGAAAAAGATCTTGAAAGAAGAAAGAAATTCGAAGCCGAACTGAAAACTCTGCAATCACAGATAAATCCTCATTTTTTAGTTAATGCCTTATGAAAATAAGGTATTCCGACAGTTTCAGGGTTGAATATATGGTTGACGAAACCTGCCTTGACTGCCAGGTACCCAGATTGATTTTGCAGCCGTTGATAGAAAATGCCATTGTACATGGATTTGACAATCTGGAAGAACAGGGATGCATATATGTTGTTATAAATAAAGCAGGTGAAAATATTCAATTTGAAATAAAAGACAACGGATGCGGAATGACACAGGAAACTCTTCAAAGGCTGAATTCCTGGAATCCATTGGACAATACAGAACATGAGAATTCTTCGATAGGAATAAACAATGTAAACAGCAGGCTGGTTTTAAACTTCGGACAGAGTTACAAATTGAATATTGAAAGTGTTCCCGGCGCGGGGACAAAAATCACCTTCAGGATTCCGTACAATGTATGACGTTATTTTGGTAGATGATGAAACGCTTATAAGGGCAACCCTGCGGAATATTATAGATTGGGAGGCTGAGAATTTCCGCATTGTGCTGGACGCTTCAAACGGAAAACAGGCGTTTGATTTTATCCGGGGCGGAGTCCATTTTGACCTTCTTATCACCGACATGAAAATGCCGGTGATGGACGGCATTGATTTACTGCGGAATATACAGCCTTACAAAAAGTCCGGATGTATTCTGGCGCTGAGCAGTTACAACGATTTTTACCTCGTCAGGGAAGCTTTCCGTCTGGGTGCTACAGATTATATACTGAAGACGGATATCGGACAGCAGAATTTTTTACGCAAAATACAACAAACAAAAGAGTTGCTGGACAAACTGAAATCCGGCGGTATGGATAACGGACAATCCGTACAAACTGATTTTTCCCAGGTCCACTATACAAAAAATTTACAGACGCTTCTGGAAGAAACATTATGCGGAAAAAACAACAACCCGGAAGATTTTCTTTCAGGCGCGGAGGAAAAAGGAATACCCTGCGGAAATTACAGCATCGCGGGCCTGTACTGCGGTATCCGTGATATGAATGGTGTAAAAATCGAGCAAATGAGGGAGAAAATTGTAACCGGCCTTTATATGCGGGATTTGAAGGAAGCCCAAAAAGAGTGTCTCTTTGTCATTTATCAAATAGCTTCAACCCTGAATAAATACAATATTTCATTCTGGAATATTTTTCAGCAGGATGAAAATTACTATGAAAAAATCTTAAAATGTTCCTCAATAAAAGAACTTGAAATCTGGATGATAAACTATCTGCGGGTCCTTCTGGAGTATATGGAAAAACAGTATTCGCGGAAACAGGACGATATAATGCTACGGGCAAGAAAATTCATTGTGGACAACTACGCCAATCCCGAGTTATCAGCCTCATCAGTGGCCACTTATACCGGACTCAGTGAGAAATACTTCAGCACAAGATTCACGAAAGAAACCGGCTCAACTTTCATCGCCTATTTGACGGATTTACGCATGATGAAGGCAAAGGAGCTGCTTCTGAAAACGGATTTCAAAACCTACGAAATAGCCGCGCTGGCGGGATATAACAGCGCCGAGCATTTTATCAGGGTTTTCAAAAAAAACACCGGGATAACCCCTTCCGAATTCCGTTCCACACGGTAAGCAGGGAAACATACATTTTTTACGCTGCAGCACGAAAAATCGAACGAAACATCAATATTTCTTACATTGTATCATGGACTTTTCAAAAAAATGGGAAGATAATCTTCCAAAGATACATACTTGCAGGTGTTTCAGCCGGTGCCGTAAAAGAATAAAAAAGATCGCAGCAAAAGCATTGAATATTTTCCCGGTTGAAATTCAGGATACAGACGTTTCAACCGGGATTTTGTTTTTTATTGCGGATATAAAAACCCCGGTCGTTCAGCCCTCATCGTCCTGCATAAGTTTTTCTATTTCATCTCTGGAAGGAAGGGCCGGTATAGCACCCTTCCTGGATGCACAGATGGAACCGGAAGCGTTGGCATACCTGCATAGTGAAACAAGCTCTTCACAGGATAAATTTTCAACCATGTCAAGAAAAAACTTTTTTCTGGCCTCCCCTTTTGAAGGAGGAACTGCATTTATTTTTCTTTCAAGCAGAAAGAACAAAAACGCACCCCAAAAGGAATCCCCCGCCCCTGTGGTATCCGCGGCAGGAATATCAAATGTGGGAACAAGCTGACTTCCATTCTTATGGAAAAAAAGACATCCCTCCGGTCCCAGGGTTATCACAACCAGGGGAATCTTCTCAAGTAAAACATAACCTGCTTTTTCCCTGTCTTTTTCACCTGTTATCAGGGAAGCTTCCTCTTCGGACACCTTCAATAAATCCGCATAAAGAAGTCCCGCCCGCATTGCCTCTACCGCCGCCCCCGTGCTGCACCATAAAGACGGACGCCAATTAGGGTCAAAAGAAATCAACGCACCGGAGGCGGAAGCCCGTCTTACAGCCGAAAAAGTCGCGGAACGGGAGGGGTCACAGGTCATGGAAAGACTGCCGAAATGAAAGACAGAACAATTCTCCACAACAGAAGAAGGCACATCCTCCGGCGAAATACATGTATCCGCGCCGGGCCGGCGGTAAAAACTGAATGAACGGTCGCCTGAAGGAGAAAGGGTGACAAAAGCCAGGGTTGTATCAGCTCCGTCTTTAAACACAAGGTTCTCGGCGTTTACAGAGGACTTTACCAGGGATTCCTTCAAAAAGACACCGAAGGAATCATTGCCCACAGCTCCTATGAAAGAAGCCTTTCCTCCAAGCTTCGCGAAACATGACAGCACATTTGCGGGTGCGCCGCCGGGATTCTGGACATAGCAGGGGTTTCCAGTTTCAACATCAAATCCCTGTCCGGAAGGCGTAAAGTCTATAAGTATTTCTCCCAAAGACACCAGATGAAGATTGTCAGCATTCATACTCGCTCCTGAGTAATATTAACCTGATTTTTACCTGCTTGCAATATTAAATGAAAGATATCTATTTTTTTTGATATTATTGACAAATACGCTGAAAACCAGATAATAGAAAGAAACAACAATACTTGTCCGGGGTTTTCCATGACAAAACGTCTTTATATTTTGGCTGTACTCTGCGCACTTTTTACCGTCCTTTCCTTTTATCCTGGATTTTCCATTTCTCTTCTGGCATTCCCGGCAGGGGCCGTTTTCACTTTTTTTTACTATGTGATGCTTTCCAGATTTATAAAAAACAAAGACAGAAAAACCTTCGGGAAACTCAGAAAATTCATTGAATATACGCCTTTTGTTTTTTTCGCCGTTTTTATACTCCGCCGCGCCGGGCATTCCGCGGGTTCCTTTGCCCTGGATGTTATAACTGTTCTGCTCTGGACAGGAATGACCGTTTATTCCTTCGTATTGCTGTTCCATTTGTCCGAAAAAAGGGTGGAAAAATATTACCCGGAACTGAAAAAAACTGAATCTGAGCATAAGACTCTCGGTCATCAGATTCTGGAATGGGCGGACGCCCTTGTACAGGCGGCGTGCCTTGTATTGCTGATCAATCTGTTTTTTTTCCAGTTGTATGCTATTCCAAGTGAATCCATGGTTCCGGAATTTATGGTGGGAGACAGGGTGATTGTGGTAAAAACGCCTTCAGGACCGAAATTTCCACTTTCTGAAGCAGGCATCCCCAGGCTGCGGAATTATGACCGCGGAGACATAATTGTTTTCAGGAATCCGCATTATGACGACGGAAAAGAATCCGAAGTCCGTTCCTTTGTTTCCCAGCTTGTTTATATGCTTACATTCACGGCGGTGAATATCAACAAAGACGAATTCGGAAACGTAAAGGCAGACCCTCTTGTAAAAAGAATCACAGGCGTTCCCGGGGAAAAGCTCATGATGGTTGACGGAATCCTCTATTCAAAAAAACAGGGAGAAACTGATTTTTCCCCTGTACAGGAAGATGCGGCGTGGGCGGCCTGGGATTTGAATTCCCTTCCTCTTTCCCAAAAGGAGATGGTTCATTATTTTCCCCTTTCCGAGGAAACATTCAATCTTATGCTTTCAGTCGAATCTCTGCGGGCAAACCTCGATATTTCCGAAGCGGCTGAAACCGCCAGACGTATAGCGGAAGAATTTGAATACCTCAAACCCGACCGTGACACCGATATAACTTTCGACAATCTTGAAGAGATACTTCCATCTTCAAAGATGGAGTTAACAGACATGTTCATGAATAACGAGCAAACCGCAAGGACACTTTTAACTGTAAACGGCGGTTCAGCCTGGTTCTCTGCATTCATGACAGACTGGACAAGGAATCCCGAACGTGAAAACCTTTTTGAAAGACGGTCCGCAAATTTGAATATCCTCGCAAAACTTGTTTTTGGCAGACTGATTCTGCGCAACGCCCAGCTTATACTCGCAAATACAACCGCATCGGAATTCAGGGCCGATCCCCAGAGGGCAAGCTTATTGGCTGATGCGGATGTATACCGCTTTTATATTTCAGCCCATGACCAGCGTAACTTCGGGGAATTCCCGGAGGGGGAAAACAACTTCATACCGGAAGATTCCTACTTCATGATGGGAGACAACAGATTCAATTCCATGGACATGCGCCATTCTTACAACGTGCATTTGCAGCCGATAGATCCTGAAGATAAATATTCATTCCTTTACAGGTCGAATCTGGCACCGCAGTATGTTCATGCCGATAAAATACTAGGCGGCGCTGTTTTCAGATTCTGGCCTCCGTCCAGAATAGGGGTTCCGGAATAATTTACGCAGTCCCTATTTCCTCAGAAGAAAAAGATACTCAACATTTTTCTCTTCAGCGCTTTTGGCCCAGATATTCGTGCTTTTCATCGAAGCCATGACATTCTTTTTAAAGTTGATTTTCTCCGCCTTGAGAATTTTACCGTTGGACGAGAGTATATCCTGAAGCGAAGATAAATTTATTCTGCCGGACGAGCCATAAGACAAGATAATAAAAGGATTGGACAGCTTTTTTATCAACGAATTCAGGGCATCAGCCGCGACATAATCCCCGCAATCAGTTTTCCGGAAATCCTCAAACACGGACGGAGAAACCTTGTCGGCGGCATCCGCCCTTCTTCCTGCTTTTCCTGTTACAGAGGGCATGTCATTAAGGCAAATTGTTGTCCAG
This sequence comes from uncultured Treponema sp., assembly GCA_949300145.1. Classification (GTDB taxonomy): domain Bacteria; phylum Spirochaetota; class Spirochaetia; order Treponematales; family Treponemataceae; genus Avitreponema. The sequence continues at coordinate 175,116 of CASGDA010000002.1, forward strand.
ATATGGTAATATGCCCTGTACCTGATACGGGAAGGAGGCATCTTATGATTGTTGGAACCGTAAGGGGGATCAAGATAAGCCGCATCAGCTGAAGAAGCCGATTCATTTTCAGCGGCGGAAAAAACATCTTCATCCAACACTGTGTTTTCCATGGTGTTCACACGTAGCGACGGTACAACAAGTTTCAAGTCTCCGTAGGATCTTGCGGACCAGTTATTTAAATATGAAACAAAATGTCCTATAGTATTGTCAACCTTATCCAATGCGAGCATTAAACTGGAAAGACAAACTGCACGTGTCACTTCATCCAAACCGAGCCTGTCGATTTCTGTACGGATAGCATCCAGCTTCATAGTGTTCTTTTTCTGCCACGGTTTCTTTAAACCGTCAGAACCGCAGGAAATCCCGGTGTCACCGCAACCGCCGTAATGCTGTGTGAACCAACCATCCACAGGCGGAAGGGAATCAAGATGTTCTATCAACGGAATATATTCCGAGGGATTTTTCTTATTCAAAAGATATGCGGTGTTGAATACTTTTGAATATACGGCACAGTCATTGGCGGTAACTGAATACCCGGTCGCTGCGAAAGCCTGGCTCACCCTGGTGGAACCGGAAAAAGCGTCAAAAACCGAACGGCATCCTGTTTCACGGGCTAATCCCAAAATGAATGGAAGAAGCTTTAATTTCGAGCCCGCATACTTAATGCCTTCAGTATAAGGGACACAGGGAAGGACAGGATTTTTCTCCTCATTCACGGCGTCTTCTCCCGGTGACTTTGCAAAAGTAAATCAACATTATTATACAGGCATATCATAAAAACGCAACTTTTAATCCGGATAAATTATTTAAACAAGGCGCTGAAGCTTCTCGCGTATGTATTCGCTTTTCTCTCTCAATCCGATTTGTCCTGTCTCCAGCAAAATTGAATTCGGACTGGAAGAATCCAAGCGGATGCGGCCGCCGCTTTCTTTGATTAGCCGCAGAAGTTTTTCCACGGAAATGTCCGCAACCTTTGAGAACTCAACTCTGGCGACTGAATTTTTCTCTTTCAAACTTGAAACAGAGAGCTTCCGGCAGATTATCCTTATCTCGGCCAAAGACAAAAGACTTGAGACTTCATCCGGGAAAGGACCGAATCTGTCCAATAATTCGGCGCACACAGAATCAAATTCCTCTTCAGTGGATATCGCCGCGATTTTCTTGTAAATTTCCATTTTAGTCTGGGCGAGGGGAATATATGAATCCGGAATAAAACCGGTATATTCAAGTTCCAGCCAGACATCCGATTCGGGAACAAAATCACTGTCCTGCAGCCGTTGGACAGCTTCTTCCAAAAGACGCAGATACATATCAAAACCGACTGAATATATTTCCCCGGATTGTTCCATTCCAAGAAGATTCCCCGCACCGCGTATTTCCATATCCTTCATGGCTATCTTAAAACCGCTTCCCAGTTCTGTAAAATCAGAAATAACCTGAAGGCGTTTCATTGCTATTTCAGACAGTGCTCTGTTTTCCGGATACATGAGGTAAGCGAAGGCTTTTCTATCCGAACGACCCACCCGGCCCCGCAACTGGTATAATTGGGAAACACCGTACATATCGGCCCTGTCAATAATTATAGTATTCACATTAGGAATATCTATTCCATTTTCCACAATAGTTGTAGCAATAAGTATGTGAAAACCTCCCATCTTAAAACGCCGGAAAACATCATCAAGCTGGGAGGAAGACATTTGTCCGTGCGCTGTATCCACAAGAAGCTCAGGGACAATTGACTGCACAAAAATCCTTGTCTCTTCCAGCGTTTCAACCCTGTTATGCAGATAAAAAACCTGTCCTCCCCTTTCAGTTTCATTCCTTACCGCCCTGGCGATTCTTTCAGCATTGAATTCGCATATCACAGTTTCTATAGGCTGGCGGTTTTGAGGCGGCGTTGTCAAAAGACTCATGTCCCTGATTTTAAGCAGACTCATATGGAGTGTCCGGGGAATCGGAGTCGCACTCATAGCAAGACAGTCAATATTCGTTCTAAGCTCTTTAAGCCTTTCCTTGTCCTTAACACCGAAACGCTGTTCCTCGTCTATTATCATCAAACCCAAATCTTTAAACTTTATATCCTTTTGGATTATCCGGTGGGTTCCAACCAGAATATCTATTTTCCCTTCCGATGTTTTTTGAATTATGGCTTTCTGTTCTTTCGGGGGAACGAAACGAGACAACTGGGCTATATGCACAGGGAAGCCTTTAAATCTTTCCGTCAACGTTTCATAATGCTGCTCAGCCAGAATCGTTGTCGGGGCAAGGAACGCGGTCTGTTTACCGCCCATAACAGCTTTAAAAGCCGCCCTCATGGCAACCTCAGTTTTGCCGTAGCCTACATCACCACAAATCAGTCTGTCCATGGGAAGAGGACTTTCCATATCGGCTTTGATTTCCGCGATACACGTCAACTGGTCATCGGTTTCTTCATAGGGAAAGGCAGCTTCAAAAGCTGTCTGCCATTCTGTATCTTTAGGAAAAATAAAACCCCTCGCGGCTTTTCTTTTTGAATACAAGTCAATCAGCCGGCGGGCGATGTCTTCAACTGATTTCTTTACACGGTTTTTCCGGTTTTCCCAAGCTTTTGAACCGAGTCTGTCAAGCCTTGGGTTTTCCCCTTCATTACCGATATACCTCTGGATGAGGTTAACCTGCTCAATCGGGATAAAAACCATCTCATCATCAGCATATTCAAGTTTTATATAATCACGCTCATTGTTCCTGACTTTTATCCGTTCAATACCTTTGAAACGGCCTATACCATGCTGCACGTGGACAACATAATCACCAGGCGTAAGCTCCACAAAAGTATCGATTACCGCACTTTTGGCGCGTTTTCCCGCGGGAACAACCCTCCTCCGTCTGCCGAAAATTTCGTTTTCCTGAATTACAAGAAGTTTTACTTCCGGAATACAAAATCCGGATGACAGGTTAAGTGGAAAAACATCCACCTCAAAATCCTTTAACAGGGATTCTATGCGCAGAGCCTGATTTTCCGTTTCAGCAAAAACACATACATACCAGCCGTCCGCGGAAAGTGATGTCAATTCTTCTTTCAGATAATTTATATTCCCGAAAAAACTTCTTCCCGGCTCACACTGTAGCTTTATAACCGTATCCGCATCCGCGTTATCCTCCGAAGCGGAATCATGCAACGTTCTGAAAAGAATGTGTCTGGAATAGGAAGAAACAAGCCCGTCGAAATCCATAAGTTCTTTTTCAGGAGGAGGAAACAAAACTGAATAAGGAACCGTATCATTAAACGAAAGCGTTTTTTTATACATTCCGGAATATTCCCGGGCAAGATTTTCCACAGCATTCTTCTGCCTGTCATAATCAAGAAAGAAAACAGAGGCAGGTTTTGGCTCCAAAGAAAGATAATCCAAAATTGAATAAAGCTTTTCCGACAGCAACGGGAAGAAAAATTCTTCACCCGGAAAAGTGCCGTAAATTTCAAGTTCATCCAAAATATTTTCCAACTGAAGATTAAGCTCTTCCTCCCCGTCCCCGATTTCTGCGGAAAGACGGGCTTTCAGGAAATTCTTTTTTTCCTCTGTCCAGAGGATTTCTTTCAGAGGATACAAGACAAACATATCCAGTTTTTCAAGGGACGTCTGCATAACAGGATCAAAAAGTTTTATATCCTCGATTTTATCAAAGTCAAATACAATACGGTGGGCAGCCTCATCACCCGGAAGGAAAACATCAAAGACCTCCCCGCGCATGGCGAACTCCCCCCTGACAGAAACCTTGGGCACACGGGTATATCCGTAAAAAGCCAATGTTTCAGCGAGCTGAACAGGATCAAAGGACGCGCCCTTCCTTAATTTCAAAATATGCGAAGAAAAATCCGCAGGATCAGGAACAGGTGTCAGGAAGGCCCGTTGTGTCATCACCAGGATGGACGGGCAGGTTCCGGAAATCAAACCGGCAAGAACAGAAGACCTTTTACCGAATACGGAGGAGCCGGCTGCGACAGGCCTGTAAGGAATTGTACCCCACCAGGGCATCACGTCAAAATCCAGGCCGGAAACATCAAGATCCCGTGACAGGCTTTCAATTTCCTTCTCGGTCGGAACCACAAGAACCAGCGGTTCAGGGAAAAGACGTGTATATTCCGCCAGGAAAAAGGCGTGCAGACCGCCCTGGAGCCCTTCCACAGAATAAGGCCATTTACCTTCTTTTAAAACGGAAAAAGCACCGGCGAGCCCTGACCACCGGCGGATTTTTTCAAATAAACGCTTGGTATTCATATCCAGAGACATGGTATCATTTTTTTTTCCATGCCTCAAGCCTGAAGGTTCTTATGCCGATATTTGTATTTGATGAAATCCGCGAGCGATTTTAAGGAGGAATCCGAGTGAAAAAAAATCCCTTTCTGTGCATCTGTTTCTTGACAATGATTGCCGGCGGTTTTTTATGGGGCCAAACCGATGTCCAGACGGATTCTGAAGAACAGGCTTCCTCTGATGCGGAAGTTTCCATACGTTTTGAAGAAAGAACAACCTATTATCCGGGCGACAGCGTTTCCCGGCCGGTGTTGGTTACATTCACCATTACGAACAAAGGCGACAGCACCTACAGATTCAAGCTTGCCGACGACCATTTTTTCAGCCTTGGATTCAAAGCCGTAACCACAAGAAACACGCCTCTTCCGAATTCCATGGAATGGATACGGAGAAGGAGCACCGCAAACCAGATTTATTTCAGGGAAATCAGCCTGGAACCCGGAGAATCATATTCGTTTACGGAAAACATCAAAGACTATCTTTCGGTTGAAGAACCTGGCCTTTACCTTCTGGAATGCACGTTTTTTCCCGAACTCAGACGTCTCCCTGATTACAGCGAACAGAATATAAAGTCAAACCGTCTGACCATGGAAATAAAACCGGAGCCGGCTCCTGCGGCGGCTTCCAGCTACATGGCCCTGTCAGAAGAAACCGGGGAAATCCTCAAAGCCCGGCCCATCCCGCCGGATCAGGTTGTAAGTACTGTTCTTTCCGCAAGACAAAAATCCCAGTGGGAACTCTTCTTCCTATATCTTGATATTGAGGAAATGATAAACAGGGATCCTGTGCGCAAAAGACGTTTCCAAAGTGAATCAGAAAGCGGAAGATTTGAAATGATGGAAAATTACAAGACAGAACTTTCGCAGAACAGGGCTGAAAACGAAATCTCCCTTATCCCAAGCGAGTTTCAAATTGAAAAAACAACTTACACCGGAAACGAAGGAACTGTAAGTGTTATAGAATGGTTTGACTACATAACCTTCAGGGAAAAAAAGAGATTCACATACCATCTTATCAGAAGGGATGATATCTGGAAGATATGTGACTACACCGTAGATAATCTTGGAACTGAATAACAGTGAAAAGGCGGTGTTTAAAACGGGAAAAACAGGATTACAGCTATAAGCACCGCCGCAAGCAGTAAAATGAAAAAATAAACCCACAGAGGCAGCGGATCTATCCCACCCGCTTCATGCCTCTGTTTTTTCTTCCGGAGAAATTTCCCGGCTCCGCTTTTTTCATCAGAAAATCCCGGATCCACGGAGGATGATGAGGAAGAAAAAACAGCGTAACCGCATGAAGGGCAGCCCTTAACAAAAACCGGAGCCTGTCCCGTCAGCCCGCAGGAAGGGCATTTGACAGCGGCGAAGAATTTCCCGCAGGACGGGCAGAATTTATCATTCCGCTTAACTTCTGTACCGCAGAATTCGCAAAAAAATTTCGGTGATTTTCTGGGCATAAGTTAAAATTATACGTGTATAAATTATTTTCCTGAAGCACAGCAACAGGAACCGCCGCAAGCATGGGCTCCTCCGCCTTCCTTTGAAGAGTTGCAGGCATTATGTTTTGAAGACGCATGGGAATCATTCACATAAAATCCGGAACCCTTGAAATTTATCCCGATACCGCCGGACAGAACCCGTCTGACATGCTTGCCGCATTTGGGACAAACCTGGACAGGCTTATCACTCATCTTCTGAAAAACCTCAAAATCATTTCCACAGTAATCACATGAATACTCATAAGTAGGCATTTCAATCACTTCCTTTATTTAAATATAAAACCTATTCACCTATAAATAAGATACTAAAAAAAATGAAAAAACAGCAAGCCCGATGGATTTTCCGGAAACTTTTTTTTCTATAAAAAAGGTTTTTCCGTCCCGGGTTATCTTTGCATCCGGCATAGCCATCTGCAAAAACAGGACCGCGGGGATCACGGTTTGTCCGGATGAAGCCTCAACAGTCACATCCAAAGTATACAGCCTGTCCCCTGATTTTTCAGCCTCTTCAGCCTCCGGGCGGATATAAATTTCAACCGGACCGAAAGGCACCTTGAAGCCCTTCAAATCCAGCGGAAGCGCGGACCCGGATGCTCCGTTCCCCTGCATGAATCCTGAAAAAACCGGAAGGAGGTCCGAAGCGCTTCCCGAATAAAAGGCCATGGGCGTACCCGGCGAATCCGAAACCGCCGCGGACGCGACCGATTCAAAAGAAGGTGGTATTTCCGCGATACCTGAAATACCTGGCCGGGATAAGGCGTTCAAAATATCAGCCAAATGGGCGCTCCCCTCACCGTTGTTTCCGGAAGAAAAAACCGCGGCGAATATTCCGGACGAGGGAACCGAGACAGAAATATTTCCGGACTTAAAGCAGGTCACATCAACCGCATCGAAGCGCTCCCAGCCTGAAGACGCATTCAAAGATAAATTGAAACGTGTTTTCGGAAAATTCCCTGAAGCGAGAAGTTTCAGGGCGAAACCGCCTGTGTTTTCATCGTAAAATAATACGGCGCTCACATTAGAAGCCCGTGAAAAAAAGTCCTCCAGTGTCTTCACATCGGAAGCGCGGTCCAAAAACCCGGCATTCTCCCGGAGCAAGTCCGTCATAATCTCAGGAGGAAGCACAAAAAACGCGGCCGGGCTTCCGCCGTCCGATGAAAAAGAAAGCACGGCAAACGGATCTTCCGGTACAGCATCAGGAAAGCCCCTGCATGAGAAAAACAGGGGCAGGCAGAGAATCATCCAAAGGACAACCAGACGGAGGATTCCCAGCCTGGAAATCAAGCTTTCACCAAAGCGGCCCGCCATACATAGCCCCCTGATTCAAGGGAAAGAGTTTTTTCGCCGTCCGGAATATTTTCCACCCAGACAGCCGACAGGGAAAGAGTTTCCGACATCAAGTAATCCTTATTCTGAAGGAAAGCATTGTGCAGGGTTTCATCACCCGAAACGGAAAGATTTATCCTGTCTGTCACGGACAAACCGCACTCTTTACGCAGATTCTGCACCGCACGGACAAGATCCCGGATACAACCCTCATACAAAAGGCTCTCGGTGATTTCTGTATCAAGACCCACCGTCAAAGTCCCGTCATTTATGACTTTCAGATTGTCCTTCTCAATTCTGTTGACTATGATTTTATCAGCGGTAAGGGAAACCTGTTTTCCGTCCACCTCGATACTCAAAACGGATCCGTCAAGTACAGACTGTATTTCGGAAGAAGACAGTTTTTCAATTTCGGCCGCGGCGGTTTTCATGGAGCTTCCCAATTCCTTCCCAAGGGTACGGAAATTGGCTTTTGCGGAATACTCAACCAAATCCTCTTCCTTATCGTGGAACAAAACCTCCTTGACATTCAACTCTTCCCGGATACTGTCTTTCATTTCGAGGAGAGCCTTTTTCTCCTCACTGTTACGGGTAACGAGCTCCACAGCGCGGAGAGGCTGCCTTGTTTTCAGATTGAACTGATAACGCAGGCTCCGGCCCATGGAAACCGCTTTCTGGGCGGAAGCCATCTTGAATTCAAGATTCAAATCCCTCATGGCTTCATTGTACACCGGATAATCCGCCAGATGAACGGATTCAGGATCCTCAGGAGTGCGCAGATTCTGCCATATTGATTCCGTAAGGAAGGGAATGAAAGGGGCGGCCACAAGAGTGAATTTCTTTAAGGCAAGATAGAGGGTTCTGTATGCGAAAATCTTGTCACAGTCATTCCCGCTTTTCCAGAAACGCCTGCGGGAACGTCTTATATACCAGTTGTTAAGCTGATCAATGAAAGACACGACAGGGTCGATGGCCCCCGCAAGATCATAGGAATCAAGAGCGGATGAAACATCGAGAACCATTTTTTCCGCAACGGAAAGAACCCAGCGGTCCAGAGGATTCTGCCCTACATCATTGATTTCGGATGAAACAGGCGGTTTTATTCCGTCTATATTCGCATAGGTGACATAAAAACTGTAGCTGTTCCACAGGGGGATGAGTATACCTTTAAGGACATCCCTGACCCCTTCATCCGAATATTTCAAATCATCCGCTTTCACCACCGCGGAATGCATCAGGAAAAGACGGAGGGCATCGGCGCCGAATTCATTCACGACCTGCACCGGATCCGTGTAGTTCCGCAGAGACTTTGACATTTTTTTCCCGTCAGAAGCAAGGACAAGCCCGCTTACAATACAATTCTGAAAAGCGGGTCTGTCAAACAAAGCCGCGGCAAGGACTGTCAGGGTATAAAACCATCCGCGGGTTTGATCCAAGCCTTCGGAAATAAAATCCGCCGGGTAGTGGCTTTCAAAATATTCCTTGTTTTCAAAAGGATAATGGTTCTGGGCATAGGGCATGGAGCCGGACTCAAACCAGCAGTCCAAAACCTCAGGAATCCGGTGCATTGTGCCGCCGCAGGCGCAGGGGATTGTAATTTTATCCACAAAATGCTTGTGCAAATCATCCGGATAAACCCCTGACAATTTTTTAAGCTCATCCCTGCTGCCAACACAGATTGACTTCCCGCAGTCCGGACATTTCCACACGGGGATGGGATTACCCCAGTAACGGTTGCGGCTTATAGCCCAGTCCCTTGCACCCTCAAGCCATTTTCCGAAACGACCGTCCTTTATATGCGCCGGCTGCCAGTTTATCTTTGAATTCGCCTTCAGGAGCTTGTCCCTGATGGACTCCACGGAAACAAACCAGCTTCCAACGGCACGGTAAATCAAGGGGCTCGAACAGCGCCAGCAATGGGGATAGGAGTGAAGTATCTGCTCCCGTTTTACGATTTTCCCTTCCGACTTGAGGCGCTCTATTATGTCTTTATCACATTCCTTTACGAAACGGCCCGCATAATCGGGAACCTCCTCCGTAAATTTACACTCCGCATCAACAGGACAGACCATTGCGATTCCCCTGCCCTTGAAAACCTTGTAGTCATCCTCACCAAAACCGGGGGCGGTATGGACTATACCGGTACCGTCCTCAGTTGAAACAAAGTCCGCCGTGAACGTCCTGAAAGCCCCGTCCCCGGCGAGAGAAGCGAAATAGGGCATCAGGGGTTCATAGGTTATACCGTCAAGCTCCGCCCCCTTTTTCTTCCATACGATGCTGCATTTCTCAGGCTCCTTATAATAGGCATTGAGCCGGGATTCAGCTATAAGGTAATATTCCCCCTCATCCGAAACAAGAACATAGTCAATGTCAGGACCAAGAACAAGGCCGAGATTGGAAGGAAGCGTCCATGGAGTCGTTGTCCAAGCCAGAACAAATGCTTTACCTTCACCGGTACCGGGAAGATTTGCACAGCCGGAACCGAATTCCTTTTCCGCACCGGTACCGGGAACAGTGCCCGTTATTTTGAACTTGATGGTTATCGCGGGGTCATGAACATCACGGTAACCGCCCAAATTCAACTCATGATTGGACAAAACCGTGGAACACCTCGGGCAATAAGGGAGGATATAGTGGCCTTCGTAAATCAAACCCTTTTCCCACAGGCTTTTGAAAATCCACCAGATGGACTCCATATATCCGGGTTCCATCGTTTTATAGTCATTGTCGAAGTCAACCCAGCGTCCGAGCCTGGTGATTGTGGACCTCCACTCTTTCACATAACGGAGAACTGAAGAACGGCATGCTTCGTTGAATTTATCCACCCCGAATTTTTCTATATCGGTCTTTGAATTAAGCCCAAGTTCCTTTTCAATCAGATTCTCCACCGGAAGACCGTGACAGTCCCAGCCGAAACGCCTTTCCACCCTTTTCCCCTTCATAGTCTGGTATCTGGGGATTATGTCCTTTATCGTGCTGGGCACAAAGTGTCCGAAATGAGGAAGTCCCGTGGCAAAAGGAGGGCCGTCATAAAAAACATACTCCAAAGCCTTCCCTTTTTCCCTCTGACGGAGAGATTTTTCAAAAATATCATTTTTTTTCCAGAATTCAAGGATTTTCTCTTCCTGCTTCGGAAAATTGACTTTCGGATCAACGGGCTCAAACATCTTCTTCTCCCATAATAAAAACTGAATAGATTATACAAAAATAAAGGAAATGTTTCCATAGGAAAGGATGTCTTGATTTTCAAATAAAACTGGGGTATTGTTAATATATTCGGTAAAAAAATACCGGATAACCTCAGCCAAGGAGAAAAAAAATAGCGAAACAAAAAATCTCGGCGGCGCCTTCCATCAGGAGACTGCCTTCATATCTGCATATAATACGCCAGGCCAAAAACGAAAAACAGGAATACATATCCGGTACTGTAATAGCGCAGGAACTGAGACTTGAACCTATACAAGTGCGGAAAGACCTTGCGATTACAGGAATCGTGGGAAAACCAAAAAAAGGGTATCCCGTTGTAGCCCTGATGGCGGCGATAGAACATTTCCTCGGCTGGGATGAAATCCAGCAGGCGGTGCTCATCGGCGCAGGAAACCTTGGCACCGCCCTCGCGGGTTATCAGGAATTCCAATACCACGGGCTGAACATATGCGCCGCCTTTGACATAGACCAGAAAAAAATCGGCGGTGAAATCCACGGGGTTCCGGTGTTCTCCCTTGAAACAGCCGATGTATATATCAGGAACTTCGGGGCTAAAATCGCCATCCTTACCGTTCCGTCAGGCCAGGCCCAGTCTATCGCAGACAAAATAATAGAAGCGGGGATAACAGCCATCTGGAATTTTACGAACATCAAATTAAAAGTCCCCGAACACGTGTCCGTGCAGAGGGAAGATTTAACCTCAGGATATGCCATGTTGTGCGTAAAAATGAATACGCGGAAAATGTGCGCCAACTGCGGGCGTAAAGCCGCCGACGGATGTTGCGGGGATTGTGAAGTTTGCAACACATAATAACTGAAGAGGTGGAACTCAAAACAGAGCGCCAGACGGCATTTTTCATAAACAGACTGAAAAAAAAGGCGAAACACCTGCGCAGATGGGCCGGAAGGAACGGTGTCCATGCCTACAGAATTTACGGCAGGGATATCCCCGAAGTCCCCGTGGATGTGGATTTATACGAAAACCGTGACACGGGTGAGCAGTTCCTGCATGTTTCCTTTTACCGCCACGCAAGCGGAAGCAAAACGGAGGAAGAAGACTACCGGCTGAAAAAAATGGTGGAAGCAGCCTCAACCGCGCTTTCAATCCCGCCTGAAAATATTTACATAAAAACACGGGAAAAACAGAGGGGTGAAAAAAAACAGTATGAAAAACTCGGAGGGAAAAACATCTCCTTTTATGTTGAAGAATCAGGCTCTTCCTTCAAAGTGAATCTCTCCGACTACCTTGACACCGGCCTTTTCCTGGATCACAGGAATTTGCGCCTTAAGGTAAAAGAAAAAGCCTGCGGCAAGAGGGTTTTGAATCTTTTTTGTTACACCGGCTCCTTTTCCGTCCATGCGGCTGCAGGCGGAGCCCTGTCCGTCACCTCTGTTGACCTGTCAAAAACGTACCTGGCCAGGGCAAAAGAAAACATGCTGTACAACGGTTTTTCCTCCGGCATAGACGGGAGTTATGAATTCATCTGCTCGGATGTAATGGAATTCCTCCGCCTGGAAGAACTGCGGGGCAAAACCAGAAAGTGGGACATCATCATCTGCGATCCGCCTACCTTTTCAAATTCAAAACGCACGGAAAAAATCCTGGACACAGGAAGGGACTGGGCCGTCTTATGCAATGCCTGTCTTGAAAAACTCGAATACGGCGGCAGCCTGTACTTTTCCACCAACTCGAAAAAGCTGCGTTTCGACCGGGAAAAACTAACGCCGCCGGCGGGAACGGAAATCCTATGCAAAGACATCACGGAGGAAAGCACCCCGGAGGATTTCCGGGGTAAGCGTCCCCACCGCTGCTGGGAAATCACGCTGAAAAAATCCGGGAACGGTTAAACGTCAGGGTTTTCCACGGGCTTTCCGTCCGGCTGGGATCCCGCCGCCGCATATTTTTTCAGCAGTGTCGAAGCAATTTTCGGATTTGAAATCACAGACGGACCGGCGATACATCCACCGGGGCATGCCATAACTTCAACGAGGTTGGCATCAGCCTCAATCCCCGCGGCGACAGATTTTCCGTATGAAACAAGCTGCTTGATTCCGTTTTTATCCAGACCGTCTATAACTGCGGCTCGCAAAATTCCCGGATGCTTCAAACGGATACGGACAGCGGCGGAAACACCTCCGGATTGGGCGAAATTCCTTCCGCTCGGTGTGGACAATTTTTCAGGGAGGATTGCCTCGCATTTCGCCACATCAATGTCCTTGGCCACAAACAAGGCTCCGATTTCTTCGGCGGAAAGAACATAATCCACAAATTCATCATCGAGCCCCTCCTTGCGTTTGGCAAGACAGGGACCGATAAAAACAGTGATATAATCCGGATTCTCCTTCTTTGCGATTTTTGCCGTGTAATGCATCGGGGAGCGGGTATCCGAAATACAGGAAGACAGGGCGGGCACATGTATCTTTACAGCCCTGACATAAGCAGGACAACAGGAGGTTGTCATCAGGATATCCCCCCGCTCCATCCTTTCAGAAAACTCCGCGGCTTCTTTGTCGGAAGTGATGTCAGCGCCGTAGGCGACTTCAAAAGTTTTGAAAAACCCGGCCGCTTTTAACGCCCCCTCCAGCTGTCCTGGAGCGCCGCGGAACTGACCGGCCAAAGCAGGGGCGTACATGGCAACAACCTTCTTTCCGGACATCAAATGCTTTATGACATCCACCAACTGGCTCTTGTCCATCATTGCGCCGAACGGACACTCGCGCATACAAGCCCCGCAGAAAATACATTTACTGTAATCTATCCGCTCTTTTCCGTTTTCATCTTTACTGATTGCCCCGACCGGACAGGCTTCCTCACAGGGAACCGGAATTTTGATGATGGCATGGTACGGACAGTTCTGCATGCATAGACCGCAGTTGACACACAAATCAGAATCAATCTGAGCCCGCTGACCGACAATTTTAATCGCCTTTTTCGCACAGTTCATCATGCAGGGTCTGGCTATACATGCCTGACAGGCGTTGGTTACCATATAGTGGGCTTTTACACACGCGTTACAGGCATCGTGCAAAACGGTGAGCATGGGCTCCGTGGGTTTTTCCCTGGCAAGCGCATCCTTCGCGTATTCCGCCAATGGTTTTTCATCATCATATTCTTCAAGGCTGTGTCCCAGTCTTGCTATGACACGCTGGCGGCACAGCTCCCTGTCATGAAATATACAGCACCGCATGGGGGTCTGATTTCTGGGAAACATTTCCCTGGCGATATAATGGACGCCGTCCGCAAGCTTTCCCTCAAACTGAAGCCTGGCGATTCTAATAAGGATTTCCCGCTTTATGTTTGCCGCACCGTTATTTATGTTAAGCATTGGCGATCTCCTCGATTTTATTCAACACCATGGGAAGAGTGGCGGCCGAGATAATCTCTCCGTTAATAACAACAAAAGGCGCTTTTCCGTTTGACAGGTCCTTGCAATAACCGAGGCAGGTGGCGCCGTCAATCTCCACAATATTTTTAAGGTGCTCAGGAAGCTTCTCCTCCAAAAGCAGAATATCCGAAGACCCCATCACAAAACAGGCTGTCCCCGAGCAAATAGTGACTTTGATTTTTTTGTCCATATGACACTCCTTCAAACCATTGACATAAACGCAATATAATCACATGTAAGAAACATTAACTTCCTTCAGATAGTTGTCCGTCAAAAGAGCTTCGATTTTTTTCACGACATTCCGCCTTATCTCCAGCTCCATAGGCATATTCGGATCCTGATGGGCGGCGTTTATCTGCGTACCTACAACAAAATTAATCCTGTCACTGTCCAGTAAAAGCTGGACTAATTTTGAAGCGCCGTTTTCTTTTTCAGAATCCAAAATCCTGGACTTTCCGTATTCAGAGCCGTCCTCAAGCAATTCAACAACCTTTCCCAGCGTTATAATTCCCTCCGTAACCAAATCGGCCCCTTCCATTATGGAAATAGGAGGAACAACAGGATCTATGTTTTTCAAAACGATGGAAACAGGCTTGCCCAGCTCCCGTGACAGAATATTGGCGGTGGTTCCGCCGCACAAAACCTTCTTCCCGTTGAAAGAGGTGAAAATCCTGGCAAGCTCGGAATCCCTTTCAGGATTTATCGGAGGCCCCGTTATTATGAGGAGATCCCTGGGATGGCGGAAATAAACCACACCGCAGGTTATATCGTCCTTCGCTTCAAAAGCATCATGGAGATTTGCCTGAATTACAATTTTCTTTGCCAAATCCCTGGCACTTATTTCCGGATCCTCGTCGATTTTTTCAAGTATGAAATCATGGACGGCTGCGTCCCCCCAACCGAGCGGGGAAGCCTTTGTCCCCATTCCTGACTGGGTTACACCGTCGGAAAAGAAAATCAGCCGGTCTCCGGGTTTCGCCCCGTATTCAGAATAATACAGTACGGCTTCCCGGACAGGAGCCGTCTTTTTATTTTTCCGCTCGATTGGGGCGCAATCTTTTATCGGCTCAACAATCACATTGGAACGTATCAAAACATAGCCGGGATTATCATATTCCATAATCCTCACAGATGAATTCGGGGCGATGTCAACAAGAGTGAAAGTCGCGTAACTGATACCCCGGTCCTTGCAGACAGGCAGGGTATTCATAATAATATCAGCGGCCCGCTTTATCGGAATATCCGCGGCGACGAATTTGAGGGCCATTGTAGCCGTCAAGGTTGAGAGAACACCTGCTTTGATACCAGAGCCCAAACCGTCCGACAAAACTGTTATGATACGACCGGTTTCATCGTTTTTCTGGGAAAGGAACATATCGCCAGGCGCACCCTGGCCGTGCTTGCTTAACTGATAGTGACCGACCTCAACAAAAGTGCCGGGGGCAATGGGTTCACTCATCGGCATCCCCGTCACTTGCCGCGAAAGATTCAATTATCGAATTCAAAGTCGCTTCCGTTTCCGCCGCATTCTCTCCCAGAAGGAAGGCTATCTTCTGGACAACCGCAAGATTCTTGTCGATGACACGCTGGGTTTGTTTAATCACCCTTGAACGCTGAACCTGGGGGGCCGTGACATCCTGAATGACGCCGCAGGCGCTCTGCCCTTCTTCCAGGGAAAATATAGTCGCATGGAAGATTTTCTTTCCTTCCCTTATTTCGTGATCCACAACATCCGGACCGTCCTCAGACATTACATCACTGAAATATTTTGACAAGGACGTTATCTTTGAAAGCTCCGCTCCTTCCAGTCCGGGTTTAGCCTCAAACAGCTCCACAATCTGGTCGCCCATCAACCTTGCAAAATTCTCGTTGCATTCGATTATGGTCAGATTGGAATCGCAGATCACCACACCGGCCGGGATTGTCTTTATCAATCCGTTTGCCTTTTTCTGCGCGAGCTTGCGCATGTAGGAAACGCACATACCCTTTTCAGCACGCTTATCCAGCATTGCCGCGGCGAAGCTTCTGCATGTGTCATATCCGCAGCTTCCGCAGTTCAATTCATCCTGAAGGGAGAATTTCCCCACGGAACGCAGGGCGGAGATAATATCCGCTTCACTGTGCGCCGCTTCGCCGGCAGCCTCGGCAGGCAAAGTCCCGGACATGACAGGCATCTCCTCCCCGGAAATTGTATCCTTCGCACCGTCAGCATACTTCAGCAGGGAAATCTGCCTCATCAACGTGGGATTCTGGTTGGATGCCATAGGTCCGTTTACACATCCACCGTGACATGCCAAAAGTTCGGCAAAAAGCGGCTTTGATAATTTCTCCGGATCGATTCCCCGCAATGCCGCGCCTATTTCATCAAGTCCGGTGACAGCCAGCATATCACAGTCATCAGTACCTGGGTATTTTTTTATGGCGGAAATCATCCCGCCGTCAATCGGATAGAGGGCACCTTTCGCAGCCCTGAAAGGAATAAACCCGTCACTTTCGTCATAATTACAGGCTTCAATCCTTATCCCCTCATCCTGAAACCATCTCTTCAAATCCTGAAAAGAAATGACGCAATCAAGTTCCTGCTCCCATACATCGGACTCCCTCTTTTTTGCTATGCATGGACCGGCAAAAACAACGGCGCAGTTCTTTCCGAAATGATTCTTCAGGTACCTTACGTGGGCCATCAGAGGAGACACGCAGTCAGTTATTGAATCAGCAAGTTCCGGGAGGTACCTTTTGACATATTCCACAGCCACAGGACAGGCGGATGAAAGGAAAAGCTTCCGGACACCCTTTTCGCCGGCGGCAATCTTTTTTTCAGCTTCATTCAGAAGAGTGGAAACATCAGATGAAACAAAATCAGCGCCCACCGCTGTTTCCGATACCCCGGAAAAACCCAGCTTCTTCAAGGCCGCCACAAGCCTTCCTGCGGGGACTCCTGAAAATTCTGAAGCGAAGGAAGGCGCCAACGACAGGAAAACCTTTTCCTTGATTTTCACGAGCTGTTTCGCCCGCGGTAAATCATCCCTGACCCGTTTCGCTCCCGCCGGACAGACTATGACACAATGACCGCAGAGGACACAAAGATTGGGAATAACCTTCGCATGACCCTGCTCCACGGAAATGGCCTTTATGGGACATTCCCTGATACACTTATAGCAATCCTGGCATTGGGTGATTTCAGTATAAATAGGTGTTTGAACTGTCATATTATGAATCCTGTGCCAATAATTTGTGCGAGAGTAAATCCGGAATCATTTCCGGCAAAACCCCTTCGATGAGTTCCCCGTTAATCATCAGAACGGGACCGTCCTTGCAGTGACCGCTGCAAAGACAACCGGAAACCTCCACCTTGGCTTCAAGCCCGTTATCCTTCACAAAATTCTGTATGACTTCAACATTACGGCTGTTCCCGCGTGAAAAACAGGAACTACCCATACATACAGTGACAGTTACACTCGGCTCATTCACAATACATCTCCTAGGATATATAAATTATATACGGGCTTTTTAAATATAGTCAACGAAAAGATAAAAAAATAACGAATAATGCAACCAGTAAAATATAACGCCGGCGCAGCTGTATTCCGTCCGAATCCGTCAGGAAAAAATAAAACCGTTCCCCGAAAGGAGAACGGCTTTTCTTTAAACCGATTAAAAAACGGTCAGTTCTTGATATTATACCGCTTGTTGAAGCGCTCTATACGTCCCGCGGTATCGACAAGTTTCTGCTTACCCGTAAAGAAGGGATGGCAGGCGGAACAAATTTCAACATGGATATCTTTAACTGTGGAACTTGTTTCAATAACATTACCGCATACACATGTTATTTTTGTAAGAGCATAATCAGGATGCGTATTGGCTTTCATATCTTCCTCCTAAAATATTCTATCATAAAATAAAAAATAAATAAAGGGCTTGTCCTGTTAAATATCAATCCATTGCGGCTACACCGGTATTCATTGAACGCAGGAACGCCTCATTATTCTTGGATTTTTTCATTCTGTCAATAAGCAGCTCAATAATTTCCGTGTCATCCATCGGATTTATGAATTTACGGAGAATCCACATTTTCTGCATTTCCTCTTCGGTGAGAAGAAGCTCTTCACGCCTGGTTCCCGATTTTTTAATATTAATGGCCGGAAACAATCTCCTGTCAGAAAGCTTTCGGTCCAGAACGATTTCACTGTTACCGGTTCCCTTGAATTCCTCAAAAATAACCTCATCCATCCTGCTTCCGGTTTCAATAAGCGCGGTGGAAATAATTGTAAGGCTTCCGCCCTCCTCCACATTTCTGGCCGCACCGAATATGCGTTTAGGTTTATGCAGGGCATTGGAATCCACACCGCCGGAAAGAACCTTTCCTGAAGTCGGCACAGTCTGGTTATAAGCCCGCGCAAGCCTCGTGATTGAATCCAGGAGAATAACCACATCCCGCTTATGTTCCACAAGCCTGCGGGCTTTTTCCAAAACCATCTCCGTAACCTGGACATGTCTGGTGGCCGGTTCATCAAAGGTGGATGAAATAACCTCAGCCCGGACGGTTCTTTCCATATCCGTAACCTCCTCCGGGCGCTCATCAATGAGAAGGACAATCAGGTAAACTTCCGGATGATTTTTGGTGATGGCGTTCGCTATTTTCTGCATCAGAATGGTTTTACCGGTACGGGGAGGAGCGCTTATGATGGCGCGCTGCCCTTTCCCTATCGGGCAGAAAAGATTCATAATTCTGGTCGAAATTTCATCCGTGGAAGTTTCCAGGTTAAGCTTTTCCGTCGGATAAAGGGGCGTAAGGTTGTCAAAGGGAATCCTGCTCCTGGCGACAGAAACTTCATCAAAGTTTACGGACTCAACCCTCAATAACGCGAAGAATCTTTCATTGTCTTTCGGAGAACGGATTTGACCGTAAACAGTATCACCTGTTTTCAAATTAAAAAGACGGATCTGGCTGGGCGAAATATAAATATCATCAGAACCGGGCAGATAACTGTTCTGCGGTGAACGCAGAAATCCGTAACCGTCGGACAGGATTTCAAGTGAACCCGATGCGAATATGATGCCGCCGTGTTCTGTATGTGATTTCAGAATCTGGAAAATAATTTCCTGTTTTTTCATTGCGGCGAGGTCATCATCCGGGATTCCATACTGGGTTCCCAAATTCCTCAAAGACTGCATACCCATGCTTGTCAATTCATTTATCGTCAAGCGGGGCTTGGAATCATTATCCTTGCCGGACAGCTCCGGTTCTGAAGCGGACTGGGGAACAGGCATTGAAGCGGTGTTCTCGGAATGAATATCCTTGACGCGCTCACGCCTTTTGTAGGGACGGAATTCCCGCGGCTCCCTCGCCTCCGAAAAATTATCCCCGCGCTTTTTTGTCCTTGACCTCACGACAACACGTTTTTCCACTGCATCCGGAACGGGAGGAGCTACATCCTGTTCCGTATTCAACGTGACGGAAGGTTCATCAAAAGGAAGCTCTCCTTCTGAATTTTCAGAGGTTTCATTGCTTTCCGGTAAAGCATCCTCCGCAACGGAACAAACTTCACCACCTTCAAGCTGAAGCATATCCGTTGCATCTGTAAGCCCGGAACGGCGTCTCATTGCTGCCATATAATTCTCCATATAAAAATATTGTTATTATCATCTGAAATGGAAATGCCTGTTTATATGTTTTGCAGTACACAGGTTTATGCCAGGATTTTATTTAAAATCCGATCCGCTGCCTCAAAACAACGGCATCCATAATCTATAATGTTGGATTTTCCTTAAGACTTGAAGACCCGATTCATGGATCATGTCTGATTATATAAAATAAAAGCGGTGTCTGTCAAGGAAGACCTTTACGCCGAATCAAAGGGGAATATTCAGTTTCCTCCTCCGCGAAGCTGATCCTTCAAAACATCAGGACGCATCAAAAAAATATCCATATCGTTTTTGCTTTTCAACATCTCGACATTTCCCTCAAAAGAAACATCATCCGCAATTTTCAGAGAGGAAGCGGAAACGTTCCCGTTTATCGAACTTCCTGCGCGCATTTCGATTTTGTCCCCGGCATACAGATTGCCTGTCACGGTTCCGTCAACAATAATCGAAGCGGCCTGTATATAATCCACGGTGCAAACCGATGTCTTGCGGATATGAAGTGCGCCGGTTGACTGTATTGAACCGTTGAATTTTCCCGCAATTTCAAGCTCATCGGAAAATTTCAAAACCCCGTGAAAAAAAGTTTTTTCCCCAAGTATGGTATAAGCCTTGTCCGGCCTTTTATCAGAAAACAGCGCCATTTTTCCTCCTGTTTCAAACTCAGTTCTTATCTCCGCGCTTTACAAAAACACGAATTACTATTCCTGCGACGAGGACCGTGATGGAAGAAAAAAGGAAAATTATCCCCCATAAATCGCCCCACAGCCTGTACAAAGTCTTTGAATCATCGGGCACAAGCGGAATTTCCGCTGTAAGCCAGGTCTCGGAAAAAGAATCCGCCATGGAAACAATCCTGCCGTTGGGATCCACAAAAGCGGTCTGCCCGGTGGCGGTGGAACGCACCAGAGGAACCCTGTTTTCCACCGCACGGAAAACAGACATTGCCAGATGCTGGTACTGGCAGCATTTATCCTTGGCCCAGGCGTCATTTGTCAGATTCACAATGGCCCGCGCTCCTGAATTCACGAAACGCCTTGAGATATACCCGAAGGTATCCTCAAAACATATGGGAGTGGAAAATTTCAAATCTCCTATTTCAAAAACCTTGAAGTCCGTTCCCTTTTTCCAGAAGTGGGTGTCACTGGCCACAAGCAAATCGTAAATCCATGGAAAAGTTTTCTTATAGGGGAAATGCTCCGTAAACGGAACGAGATGGGTTTTCCTGTATCTTTCAGGCCGCGGTGGAATTACATTTTCCCCGGGATAAAAAACAAAAACGGAGTTATAATCAACACGATCGACATAACCGTCCTCCGTCATTTCCCTGACAGCGTCATCATTTCCTATTACAAAAGGGACGGGTGCGGAATCAAGATAAGTGAGAAGATCAGACACAAGGTTAAATGACTCCCGGTCTTCCCTGTATTTATAATGCCATTCAATACGGGGTATAAAAGCGGTTTCAGGCCAGACCACAAAATCCACGTCAGGATGGGCGCTGACAGCTTCATCCGAAAGACGGCTTAATTTCCGGAATTCCTCCTTATACGCGCTCAAGCCGCCGTGCCAGGGATCGCTGTTGGGCTGTATCAATGCGGCTTTCACGGAAGGATACCCGGAATAATCTTTATAGGAAACAAAACCGAAAACCAGCGTAAAAAGAAGGAAACCCAGCCAGCAGAAAGCGGATATTTTCTCTATTCCGGCGAAACGGCCGAAAGAGCAGAAAAATTCCCTTACGCAATCCGGCTTCCCCGCTTTTTTTTCTTTCATGGAATCCAGCGAAAAGTTTATACCCTTGCCTATCCAGGCTGAGGGAAAAACAACAAGGGCCGATACCCCCCAAACCCCGAAAACAGAGGCTATCTGGATAAGAACCGGCCATGACCACAGTGAATACCCGATAATCCCGTAGCAATAGGCATTAAAGCCCAGGGTTTTTATGTACTCATAGCCGACCCATAGAGCCCACTGCAGGATATACCCCTTCCCGGGGAAAAACATATCAGCCAATTTAAGCAGAGGAACAACAACCGCCATCCAGAAAAGATAAAGGGAGGTTATCACATAAAGCGCAAGCGGATGGAAAGTCGCGAGCCAGTAAGAATAAGCGCAATAACACAAAAAACCGTACAAGGCTCCCCATAAAAAGGAAAAACCGAAAGAAGTCCGCCTTACCAGAACAAAGAGCGGGACAAAGGCAACAAAAGCCGCGGGAGGGAATCCGTACACAGACAAGGGATTCGGATGGGATAAGGCAAAAAGAAGAACCGCTGATAAAAGTAATAAAAGATTGCAGAAAAAATGACGAGGAGAAAACCTGTGCGGATTATTAGTTTCACCCATCAACAATCTCCGGATTATCACTGTTTCTGGGAAGATCCCATACAGCTTTTTTCAAATCCCTTCCCGCCCGGAATACTATCACAGAATGGTTTTCCACGGAAACTTTTTCACCGGTTTTGGGATTCCTGGCGGCTTCCCGGCCCTTCCGCTCCCTTAATTCAAATGTACCGAAACCGCGGAGTTCTATTGTGTATCCGTTTTCAAGGGAAGAGCGCAATTCGTCGATAAAAGATTCAATTATGGATTTTACGGTATTGAGCTTACATGAAGACTTCTCATAAACACAATCCACCAAATCTGTTTTTGTCTTTTTTTTAACAGGCATATTATCAAGGACAGAAAACGCGGCACAATTTTCCGGATGAGGAACAAAAATCCGAATCATCCGCATCCGGAATAAAACGATTTACCGCGAATTAAATTTGAGAAAATTATTTTGCAGCGAAAGTGACGTTATAAAGCTTCTGCATACGGGATTTTTTACGGGCAGCAGCATTTTTGGCGATTATACCTTTCCGGGCGGCTGTATCCAGTTCCTTGGTAAGTTCCCTGAGACGGGCGGATGCTTCCGCGGAATCCTTTGCGGTTACGCTTGCAAGATATTTTTTTGCGCATGTGCGTACAGCACTCTTTACTGATTTATTCCGCAGTCTGCGCACTTCACTTTGTTTGTGCCGTTTTTCAGCAGATGAATTCTTAACTGACAAAAGAAAACCCTCCGACAAAATTAATCATATAAATAATGTAGATAAAATATATAGAAAGAAGTGTCTCTCGTCAAGAGGGTGAAAAAACTGTACACTACTGAATCAGCAATACACACACAAGGACAAAATAATGCTTTTCGACAACAAAGAAAAAGAATATCTGCTTTCAATTTTAAAATCAGAGCCTGAAACCGTCCTCAACAAAAAACTGATTTCCCGGCTGGAAAGGTCAATGAAGCGGATAAAACCGCGCTCGGCGAAACGCAAGGGGCTGGACTGGCAGAAAGAATGCTGCGAGATGATCGGCAGGGTCACCGGCGTAAAATACGACGGGAAAGACGACTGCGGGGAAATCCGCTCCAGGGAAAGTTCCAGAGCCGGAGTTGACATTATCATAAGCGGGAAAGCGGCTGAAAAATTCGACTGGAACGTGGAGTGCAAGAATACAAAAAACCTGTCCATCCCGGAATGGATACGGCAGGCGCAAAACAACAGCGGGGGCAGGGATAACTGGCTCCTGTTAATCAAAAGCCAGTCCATCCCCGGAAAAAAAATAGCGGTCATGTCATTTGACAAATTTGAACAGATAACAAAAAAACTGTGCGGCGGCTGAAAAAAAAGCGCTATTGACTTTAAGTCGATTTCTATATATCTTTATTTAAGATTCAGAATAGAGAGAGGTGGAACATGGGAGCAGCGAGTAAGAACTCACGTACATCGGTTACAACACATAAATTTTTCTGTCCCTGCGGTGGCGAAATTGTTATGAAAACTTTGTTTGAAAGCGGAAAGCTCAAAAATGTAGCCGAATGCAACAAATGCAAACGCACGGAACGCAGACCGAAAGACTTCAAATAACAAGCGGAAGCGTTCGCCGTATAAGAGCCGTTCCCGGACAACAGTTCGGGCAGCGGCTTTTTTTATGCTTTGGAAGAGGCCCCGCCTGTATTCCCGTTGTCCGAACGCCATTCCTCCAGCTGTTTTTGGATTAATTCCCGGGCGTTTTCAAGAACGGCGACCTGTTCCTCTTTTCCGCGGGGAGGATCATATACTTTCAAAAGCTTCACCCTGTAAAAACCATTCTTCAGACTGCATATTATGCCCTTCAAATCGGAATACCGCCAGCCGCCGTCCACAGCAAAAACAGCCACAGGCATAGGAGCGTCATCCAAAAACCGCCTGAAACCGGCTGCATGAAAACGGCCAAGGCTGCCGTCTTTGGACCTTGTTCCTTCCGGGAAAAGGACGGGTATCCATTTGTTTTCGACGACCCTTTCAGCGAATTTATCTATTGATTCCATGACTTCAGAGGCATGGCCCCCGCGGACAACGAGGCAGTGGCCGTCACTTTTAAGCATCGGTGCAACTACCGGAATATTTTCAGCGAGTTCCGCCTTGGCGATAAAACGGAGTCTGGAACCTCCGAGATGGGCCATAAGAACCGGAATGTCCATCAGACTTTGATGGTTGGAAATTATCATGCAGCGCGGAGGAATTTTTTTCTTTTCGGACGGATCAGCGTAGAATTTAAAATGGAAATACGTCCTGAAAATTCTGATAAGACGCACAGAAAAATAATCGGCCACCCATTTATTCAGCCTGCGGCAGAGAGACAGGCTCACAGAGTAACAAAAGCCCAGCATCAATGCGGTAAACCCGATGTATGAGAATGTAAAAACAACGGCAATATAATAAAACAATTTCACCTCCAAACAAAAACCGGAAACCGTCAGCTGTATAAAAAATCCTCGATTGCCGTCATAACCCTTTCAAAGGATCCGTTTACCCGCCGGGTCTCCGGTATGCTATCCAAAAACACACGTCCATAGCGTTTTACAGTTATACGTTTGTCAAGAACAGTGATTATGCCTTTATCTGTTTTCTTTCTCATAAGCCTGCCGAAACCCTGGCGGAATTTTATGACGGCATCAGGCAGACTCAGTTCCATAAACGGCACCCCGCCTTTTTTTTCTATCTGTCCGCACCTGGCCTCAAAGACGGGATTATCAGGCACGCGGAAAGGCAGTTTCACTATGATGACATGCTGAAGCGTTTCACCGGGAGCATCAACACCCTCCCAGAAAGAATCGGTGGCGAAGAGAACGCTCGTCTTATCTTCCCTGAAAGACGCAAGAAGCCTCGCCCGGTCATCCTCACCCTGTTGAAGAATATTTATGCCGCTTCCCGCTAATCTGGCCCTGGCTTGAAGACAACAGGAACGCAGGGACTCATAGGAAGTAAACAAAACCAATGCCGAACCGGAGGAAATTTCTATCAGCCCGGGGATAACATCTTCGATATAAGCCTGGAAAGATTTTTCTTCCGGGAGAGGTCCTTCATCAGGAAGCGCCAGAAGAACGTTTCTGTCATAAGGAAAAGGCGAATCATAAACACCTGAGATAAGCCGGTCTTTTTGAACGAGAGAGAGCCCGGTCCTATTCATCCAGAAACTGAAATCCGAGCTTATCCTCAAAGTGGCGGAAACACATATAACGGTCCTGAATTTATCAAAAACGGCGGAATTCATTATCTCCGCCACAGAAAGCGGCGTTTTAATGAATTTCGGATATACAACATTGGCTGTCTCAGTCTTCCCGGCGCCTTTTTTCCGGCGCGTCTGATTCCGCCGCCGCTGGATGAAAGAATTTTTTTCAATCCAGAAAACGGAATCATCCTCTTCCCGGGAAAAACATGAGAGGAATTCCGACAGGAGAACCGCGGCGGCTTCCAACCGGCGTACAACAATTTTCGCTTCCCATACAAGGGAGTCATCCGCGGCATCCTCATCCGTAATCCCGTCAAAAACAGAGCGCATGGAGGAACAAAAATCCGTCAATTTCCTTTTGAGGTTGTCCATTCCGGCGGAAACAGCCTGAAAATCATGGGCGGAAACAGTTTCCGGTGATATTCTGAGAGAAAACCTCTCCCCGCAGGCATTCAAAGCGATTGCCTCCGCTTCTTCCAGACTTTTCCGTATTGCGGCCGCTGTATTCATCGCTTCCGCGGCATCAGTTTTGGCGGAAGTAAGTCCGGCGAGAAGCTCCAGTTTACCGTGACGGCGTCCCTGTCTGTCAGGTATAAAAGAAGAAAGCTGGCGCAATATTTTAAACCGGCTTATGGACTCGGAAAAAAAACTGGTGGCGGCATTTTCGATGGAATGGGCTTCATCAAAAACAATATGATGAAAAGGCGGAAGTACAGCCGTTCCCGTATATTTATCGCTTGTGAAACGCGCTTCTATATCGGCGAACAGCAAATGGTGATTCACAACAAGCAGGGAAGCTGACGCGGCTTCCTTGCGCGCCTTCATGACAAAACATTCCGTGTGATAACCGCAGCGCCTGCCCATACAGGAATCCGACTCTGAGCAGATGCGCCCCCAAAGACTTTCGGAAGGCACAAAGGACAAATCAGAACGGCTGCCGTCAGAAGTTTTCTCAAGCCAGGCTCCAATAGAATCCAAATCATCAGCATCCTCGTCAAAAAAATCCCTTTCCTGGATTACAGAAGCGAAACGTCTTCTGCACAGATAATTCCTGCGCCCTTTGACCAGAACGGCTTTCACTTCTTTACCGATAATTTTCTGCACCATGGGAATATCTTTTTCCATCAGCTGCTGCTGAAGGTTTATCGTCGCAGTGGAAATAACAACCCTGTCTTTATTCTCGAGTGTCCATAGAAAGGCCGGAATTAAATAGGCGAAACTCTTCCCTACACCGGTTCCCGCTTCAAACATGGCGATTTTACCGCCGTTGAAGACATGCGCACAGGAGGCGGCCAGTTCCATCTGGGAAGGCCTTTCTTCGTAAGAAGAAGAAAAAGATGAAAGAGGCCCTTCCGCAGACAACAGCTCGGCGGACTTTTCAGGATCTATGTTCTTTTTTTTTCTGGTTAAAACCGGTTCCACCACAACATAAATCTTTGTGGCTGAATTATTTATAATGTAAAAACCCAGTCCGGCCTCCGCCGCCTGGGAAGCAATCTCCAGATCCGCATCACTGGGATGCAGGTTTCCCGAAGGATGATTATGGATAAGGACCTCGGCTGTATCAACCGCAGACTGAACCACAGGAGCGGCATGCACATTTCCCCTGGCCGCAACATATATTTCTGAAACGATTCCCGCCCCGTCCAGATTGCCCACAACGAAAATTTCATTTCCATCCGCGGCGTTTATTTCGGAGGCAAGGGATGAACAAATTCCGGAGGAAATCCGGGCAAGAATATCAGGCACAAAAACTCCTGTAAAATCAGAACAGCTGTAAGATACCGTTAAAAACCATAGGACAATTTCAAAAAAAAAGACGCAGGGCGTCAAGCCGTATGCGTCTTTTACATCTCCTAGGGGAGTCGAACCCCTGTTGTCGGGATGAAAACCCGATGTCCTGACCACTAGACGAAGGAGACATACTGTAAAACAGTAGAATAACAATATCAATGAAAAATAATTTTGTCAAGCAGATGTCAGACAGTATCCATCTTTTCCGCAATTTTCATGCGTAAATTCTTTTCTTCAGGTTTATTCAAACCGAAGGCACATGCCTTGTCAAGGTCTTCCAGGGCATCATGATAACGTCCCATATTATAATAACTTCTTGCACGCCGCAGATACAAATAAGGCTGGTACATATTCAGGGAAATGGATTTATTAAAAGCCTCCTCGGCCTCCTCATCCCTGTTCATGACGCTTAAGACAATTCCCACATAATAATAAGCACGGAAATCAGCAGGATTATTCTGAACACTGGCCCTGAAGTCCTGCAACGCGGCTTCATAATCAGAAGAGGCAAAGTAAGCCATGCCACGGTGTTTGTAAATCACGGACAAAACCGCAGGATTGGGTTTTGATGAAATTATGACGGTATAAATTTTTATGGCCCGCTCCAGGTTGCCGGAATTGTGGGCTTCGATTGCATCGAGAATCATGTCATCAATGGTTCCCTGCACATAAGGCAAATCATTCCCATTCAAATCGTCAATCGGATCTTCCCCGGAGACTGAATTATCATCACATTTTCCGGCGATATCCACCTGATGGTAAAAACTGTTCCGTCTCTTATCCATCTCGGAGTTCAGTTTAGTCTGATAATCCCTGATTTCCTGGAAAATAATATCAGCAAGACTTAAACTCGCGTTTATCGAAGCAAGTTTACGCTTCAAAGGCAGGTCAAACGGGGAGAATTCAGATTTATAAACAAGTTCATGCTCAACCTCCGCCCAGGCGTCCTGCAAAATAGTCCGGACTTGAATTTCAAAAATCAAATTGTCGGGGAGGAAAAGACCTTCCTTCAAATTTTCTGGAATAGAAATCAATACATGGGTTGATTCATAACCGAATTCACAGAAAGTCCTGTCTGCCCCCTTCCTTTCAATTTCGATGACTGTAAAATTTGAATTCAATATGCGTTCAACCTGCTTTAAATCCTGCAGGAAGGCGCACACAATTCTGATTCCGATTATGTCTGTTATGACCGGAAAATCAGTTCCGATTCCGATAATCTTGTCAGAATCCGAGGAAAAAACCCGTAAAAGCTTGCGGTAATAACTTTCAAAATCTTTTACCCTGGATTTATAGGTGGGATGCAAAAAAGGATCTATGTGAAACTTTAATTCGGTTTCCAGCCTCGCCAATAGAATTTCAAAACCGGAATTGAAAGCGTTATATTTTTTTACCAGCGAAGATTTATCCGGAATGGATGACAGTTTTTGCTTATCGCCATTCATATTCAAGTACATTATGAAAGAAAACGGCGGTTCCCATTGAAACCGCCGTCAACATAACATTAAAGAAACAACGCTCCTGAATTACTTACTGCACAGTTTGATCCGCAGCAGGTGCGGCAGTGTCTTCAGCAGGGGCTGCTTCCTGTCCCGATCCGTCAGGACCTGTTCCAGGCTCTGCTGTATAACCTGATTCTGTGGCCATTTTCTCTCTTTCCAGGAAGCGGTTAACCTGCACATCACCGAAACGTGAAACTTCAATAATCTTGCGTTCATTTTCTTTCGCAGTCTGGATTCCCCAGATATCTTCATGTTCAAAGTCACGGACGGAATCAAGAACAGCCTTGTCGTAGATAATCTTCACGTCCTTGAAATATCCGACAAAGTCACCGCCCTCGTGGGCTGCATCCCGTGTAATAAGGAATCCAGAGAACTTCACGTAAGGCATAGCGGTCGGATAAACCGGATGTATGCGGATTTCACGGGCGCGCACATCGGTAACGTAGTCGGGATTCGTCCAAACCATCTGCTTCCAGCCGTCGAAATTCAGGTATCCCATGAAATAGCGGTGGGTCACATTATTCTGGTCGGTAAGAAGAACATAAAGTCCGTGGGGGAAATTCAAACCGTAAGTATTTACAGCTATTGATTTGATGACAGACACATTTTTAACAACACCATATCCTTCCTCGAAACGGGTGATTCCGGCTTCCCTGTCTTCTTCAGTGGGTTCCTGTACAACACCGTCATCGGAAACCTGGGCATAGGCTTCGTAAGAAGGAATTTCAAAAGGCGGTTTAAGAACAGCGTTTGCATTGTTGTTCCATGTGGGGAAGTTAATCCTTATACCGATAAGGCGTTCACCGGCAAAATTGGTTCCATTCTGGCTTACCGGAGCCTCGGTGGCATAAGTAACAGCCATGGCGGCAGGATTCTGGGCGGAAGAATTAAGAACAACCTCCCAGTTGCGGTGTGCGAGGGAAGTTTTCATCAAACTCTTCTGTGTGTCGGTAAAAGTAACACCCGCCACAGAGGAAAAATCCATCACCGTTCTGCGGTTTTCCAACATATTTCCAGTGGAATTACCTTCGACATCCGTTTCTTCGATAATGTCCGCGCCCAACAGATTAAAATCAATCAGAACACTCTCTTCTGCCACAACAAAACTGCTGGCTAATAAAAGAACAGCCGCGACAATTATGAAACTCCTTTTCATCATCAAGCTCCTTTCATATAAACGATTATATGGACTAGATATAAGTATACGTAAGAAACAGCTTTTGTCAACGCTTTTCACTGTAAACCTCAATCCCGTCAAAGTACAAATGTATTGTATCAATATTTCTGAAGTTTGTGCAAATGTTTTTTTTGAACAATTCACATTTATTGGAGAAAAAAGTATCCGTAAGGACATCGGCGGGGGAAACCAAAGCGATATCAATGAAAGCCTCCTCTCCCCGCACAAAACATTCGCTCAACCGGCACTCAGGGGGGAACACGGGAAGCGCTGTATGAATAGTGGAACCAAGCAAAATTTCCGACACATAGGCGGAAAGCCTTTCAGAACAGTCCCCCGGACTCTCAATGTACCTTATTTCCGGAACAACACTGGAAAAACCGTCCCGCCCGCCGGGAACAGCGGCAGCCTGCGGGAAGAAAAAAACACACCTGCGGCCCTGGTCCCGGAAAACCGCAGGAAGGATGAGTCCAAGGGAAACGGCGACAAAACAAAAAGCCGCTGCGGCACGGACAGGAAAGGACGGGCTGCTTAAAAAGGCGTCGGCGAAACCTTCCGGAACATCTTCGGTCAAAGTTTTGTTAAGCTTTTTCGACAGATTTTTTATAAATTTAATCATTTGAAGGACCGGGACCTCCGGAATTCTCAAAATAGGAAATAAAATTCACCAGGCCATTGTATATTCCCGCGGCACATTTTTGCAAGTACCCCTTGTCAGACAACAGGCGTACCTCGGTGTCATTTGTAACAAAGCCTAATTCAATCAAAACACTCGGCATACGGGCGTTCCTGACCACAAACCATGACTCAGCCTTAAGCCCCCTGTTTTCACTTTTATCGCCTATCTGCTCCTCCATCCCGTCCAGAATGAATTTCGCAATCAAAATGCTTTCAGTCGTAAATTCTTCTTCCATCATGGAGTTAAGAATAGGAAGGATTTCGGCGGAATCCACGGAGCTCTCGTCGATTACAGTCCTCCTGTAGTCCGGGGTAAGATACCAGACTTCAAAACCGGATGATTTTTTGTTGAAGGCGGCGTTGGCATGAACTGAAATATAAAGGATTGCCTCATGTTCCGCCAGCTCCACGGAATTCGCCATATTCACGCGGTCTTCCAAACTGGGATAAGTGTCACCGGATCTGGTTAAAAGGATTTTTTTGTCAGGATAACGGGTTTTCAGCCTGTTGTACAAATCAAGTGAAACCGAAAGCACAACGTCTTTTTCCCGGACGGAAACAGTTTTTCCGTCAACGGTATATGAGCCTATGGCACCGGGATCCTTTCCCCCGTGCCCCGGATCTATCAGGATTGCCCCCACCCTGTAAGAATAGCGCATGGAATATGAAGAGAAATATTCCTGCATTTTTGAAAAAATTTCTTCCGGAACAAACGGCGGCTCCGTATCCAACGCGCTGTCCATATAGACAGGCTTACTGTCAAAAAGAACGACCGGGGAACCGGGCTTGAAATTCACAATCCTGTTGTTTTTTAAAAACGAAACCGCCCCCGACACCGGATCCACAAAAATTTCAGCCCCCAACGAATCCGCCGCCTGGGAAACCATCAAAGGTTTCGTTTCCGGGAAAAGCGGAAGGGAAAAAAACAGCAAAATCAAAGCGGCTAAAAAAACCGGACGGCATGAATCAGATGCAGTCATATACATAAAGCAACCCTTGGATTCCGCCGCGGAGGAAAGCTATCCAGTATTTCATTGAAAGAAGTTTATCATTTTTTGCGGACGGACGCAAAGCCCCTGAGAGGTCCGGTTCCGTTTCAAAAGCCTGGATCAATGAAGAAAGAATATTCCTGCCGTGCCAGTCACAGACTGTTTCCATAAAATTCTCCAGAGTTCCCGGAATTTCAATTTCTTCCGGAAACCGGGATCCGCCGTCAGTTGTCCGGAAGTCTTTTTTCATCCAGCCGCCGGAAAAAACGGACGGATAAGAGCCTCCAAGAATTTCCCTGAACGGAAGGTGGAAGCATGGCGGCGGAAAATTGAAGCCTCCGTTTTCCGGGAAGGAATCTTCCGGCAGGCCGGATTCTTTGAGACCGTCACTGACAAATCCGCCGGCATACCTGAACAGGAAATTTTCCGTTTCCCTGTTGCGGGGGGACAGCCTCAATACAATTTTCCGGCAGGCCTCCTCGGCGGCGAAAACAGCTTTGTCCCGGGCATCCCGATATCCGGCTGCGGATATGTCCACAGCTGATATGCAGTTACCGCACTTCTCGACGTTGCTGCGGGGGAAAACCACTGCATCACCGGCTTTTTTCAGCGGGAACACGTCTTTTACGCCGGGAATTTTTTCCGCGGAATCCACCCCGGAAACGGAGGCGACCGTCCCCGGAACAGAAATCCAGGCTCTTTCAGCGGAAACCGCGTTTTTTACGCTTTTAAGCGAAGCCGGACGAAGACCGACGCATAAATCCAGGGCGGCGGAAGTCAAATCAATCCCTGAAGAATAAGGGAAGGTCCAGCCTGACATATAACCGCCGGAAAGCCGCCCTGCGATTTCCCCAACCATCGGCCCTTTTTCTGTTATCTTTATATCGCCTTTTACGGCGCCGTAATCCAAACCGAGGGCCTTCACTCCGGCTTTAAAAACCGCCACGGCGGATTCCTGCTGTTCCACGGGAATCCCGGAAGGAATTGTGTGCCCGGTTTCTATAAAATACGGTGGGAAAAATATATGTCTGTCAGCAAAACCTGTTTCGTGGAATTGTCCGTCAAAAACAAGGGCTTCCAGAGAAAACTCCGGTCCGTCCATGAATTCCTCAACAACCGCCCTCCCCGTCCTTGAAAAGGAAACCGCAGCCTCAATGGCGGGGATCAGGCCGGATTCATCCTCAACCTTTTTGCATCCCCTTGCGCCCATATTGTCGGCGGGTTTTGTGACGACAGGAAATGATATGCCGGCGGATGAAAGCATTTTCCCCGCTTCCTTCACCGTATGTTTCTCCACGACGATGAATCCGGGGGAAGGGACGGAGGCCGCGGCGAATATCTCCCGCATTTTCACCTTGTCGCTGGCGGCGGCGGCCGCTTCAACAGAATGGGAGGGTAAACCGCATTCCCGCGCCGCCCAGGCAACAGACAGCGAAAAGTCAGTCGCACAGGTGAAAATACCGTCAAGACCTCCGCATTTCTTGAGATTCAAAGCGAATTCAGCTATTTTTTCTTTATCCTTCAGGTCAATGGGCTCAAAAATATCGGCCCTGGACGCACAGGAAGCGCGGGGATTTCCGTCCACCACCGCGACTTTCCATCCTTTACGGTGAGCGGCATCTATAGCCCTTCCCTGCATAAATCCTGCGCCTAGAATCAAAACACGCTTTTCCCCGCCCATCTTGTTTCTTACTCCTCCGTTTTCATTTTCTCCGCATAAATCTCAAAGGTATCACCCAATTTAAGTATTCTGGAAATCAAAGCACAGAGAGGGAGATAAACCCGTTTTAAAAATCCGGGTAAAGACCCGCACGGGAACCTTTCAGGATGATGACCGGTAACAACAATTTTTACAACCCTGAAGCCGAAGGCTTTAAGCTGCTTTTTTATGAGCAGAGGGTCCCAAACTGAAAAATGGTCCGAAGGACTTGCCTCAAAAAAACCGCGCTTGTTTCTCCGCGCGGAAATTCCAGCGCAGGAAGGAGTTGAAACAGCAAGGATTCCTCCGGGAACAAGAAGCTCTTTTACTTTTTTGAAGACATCAGGAAGATTCTCGAAATGCTCGATGACATACCAAAAAGTTACGGCTGTAAATAAAGCAGGGAAAGACTTTCCCTCCGGTTCCGAAGATGGGTCGAAGTCCGGGAAAGAAGCTGTGACGGCGGGAAAACACAGATGTTCCCTCACGTATTTTACAGCCTCGCCGGAAATATCGGTTCCAAAAGGTTTCCATCCGGACGCCGCCGCAGCTGATAAAAAAGGACCGAAGGCGCAGCCTACATCCAGAATATTTTTTTCACATGAGGAAGAAAAACCGGGAACGGATTTTCCCGCGGCTTTGGAAATCTCCTTCATTCTGCGCATTCCGGTTCGGCGGATAGATTCAAAATCCTGCAAATATGTTTTCCCGTATTGTTTTTCATATTCCCCGAAAAAATATTCTTTCCGGTATTTTTTTTCAGGATAAAGTGAATACCGTATCCCCATAGTCCCGCAACGGGGACAGGCCTGCACCGTTTTTCCCCCGAACCGGAATCCCCGTGGTTTATTTTGAGACGGAACGCCCACGCCGGTTCCGCCGCCGGTGAATTTACTTCCGCAGAACGCGCAGTTAAATGATTTGCCTGAAAGCAATGCTGAAACGGCAGCTGAATAGGTTTCTCCGGAATATTCTTTTTTGAGGTATCCGGCGCACGCACCCCGGACAGGAGGAACATCGGGCAGCCTGTCCACAAAACGGCGGAGCATTTCCGGCTCAGCGGAAAATCTCAATTCCGGTAAAACCGGGAAACCATAGGCACGGGATATTTTTTCATGGTATTTGGTCGGGGCAAACAAAGCCACCTGGCAGCCGGAAGCGAGCGCTTCAAAAGCGGCGAAACCGAAATGGGTCGCCACCAGGTCATAGTTTTTTAATTCAGATGAAAGATCATGTATGTATCCGACAACTTTTAACCCCGGCGCCGGAAAACCGGAAGACGAAACCACAGTTGTCTTAAAGCCGCAGGAAGCAAACCATTTTCCGTAAGGAACGGCTTCCCCCGCCTCATCGGCACCTCCGGCGACTACGAGTACAGATACGACTTTCCTACCGGGAACAGTTTTCCGGGAACCTGGATTTTCCGGAAGCGGCACGCAGCCGGGGGAAAACCGGTTGGGCTCTGCGAGGGCTTTTTTCATGTTTCCGGCTGAAATATTTTTTCCGGGGGCATTCCGCAAAGAAGGGATGACATCAAAGACATAATCAGCCAGAACCCTGCCGTCGCCGCCTTCATCCACCGCGATGACAGGGGCTCTTTTCAAAAAGAAAAGCATTTCTTCCTTCGTTGTCCTGAAATTATCCAACACAAAGCGGTATACGGCATCCTTTTCATCCCCAAGCGGTATGGCGGCGCATATTTTCTTTTCCAGAAAATTCCTGTCGTCTTCCGGGAAAGACATCAAAAGTGCCGATATTTTTTTCTTAACGGAAACATCTTTTTCCAATCCCGGTATATAAATAAAACAATTCCATGAACGGCGTAAATCCAGAACAGACGAGAAAGTCCTGCGCAAATGACCGGTACCGCAGTTTTTCCCTGAAGCCGGAACAAAAACCACAGGGCGCAGGACAAAATCAAAAACCCCTGTTATATCAGATGATAAAAAAGGAAAGGTTTGTTTTTCTGATATTACGAAATCAGCGACACGGCAAGCCCTTGAATAATCACGTGCAGTATCTATTGTCGTCCTTAAATCAGGATGGAACCATTGCTCCGGGGCTTTTTCAAAAATGCAGGTATATTCATCTTTGTGCAAATACAAAGAAGGCCCCACATGTTCACGTTCATAAGGGGAACCGGATTTTCCGGCGGCTTTTAAAAGCGCGCCGGCAGACATTATTTCCACGCCACTGCCATGCGGTAATCCTGTATATGTAAAATAATCCGCGTTTTGTGTCCGGCACAATTCTTTAAAACGGGATACACTTGCCGCGGCGGCATCCGCGAACAGGAAGGGATTGTCCCCGGTTGCCCTGACAATTATATCAGCTTTTATTTCCCTGATTACCAATGCGAATCTTTCAAGCACATCTTCTTTTGGACCGGAAATACATTTGAAACCGGCTTCTTCCGCCAGAGGGGAAAGCTTTTGGAAGGAATCATAGTCGCAGGCAAGGACATATTCATCCGCATCAACATTTCTCAGGTTCTCCATCACCCGTGAAATTACAGGCTTGCCTCCCAAATCCAGGAGAGCCTTCCCTGGAAGTCTGGTGGAATCAAGCCTTGCCTGAAGGACAACCGCCGTCATGAAACAACAGACTCCCAGGAATCCAGAAGCCCTGCGGCGTCTTTTTTAAATTTCATTCCGTTGACGGAAATCCATTGGGATGCGCTGCGGAAATACAGCCATGAATCGAAGGCATTCATCCCGGATTGATATACGAAGGGGAAAAATCTTTGCAAAGGAAGAACCGCTCCGTGTTTCTTTAAAACAGGCGCGAGATTTTTTAAATAAAACCGCAGGTAAGATGCGTCCGTTATGACATTTTCAACAGGTATATCCGACTCATAAAAAATTTTGAAATGGTTGAAAATACGTATTTCGTCCCCCCACAAATGAACCCTGAACCCAAAATCAGCGTTCTGCCAAAAGGGATTGGAAATTGAAGAATCAAATCCGCCTGATTCTATAAACATTGCCCTGTTATATATTCCCGTAAAATCAAAGGGGTATACTGTAGGCTCCAAATCCTTTATACACGGCAGGGGCTGTATTTGAAACTGCTTTTTATTCAATGAAGGTGTCATTTGTACCGGAAGGGAATCAAATTTATGACCCGACAACAATGGAGCGGCGCAAACCATGGGGTTCGCCGAAACATCTTCAATTATTTTTTCAATATTTGTCGTTGAATTTATCCGCTGGTCATTCCACAGGACAAAAACCAGATCGGAAGAAGCTTCTGCTATCCCGGCATTTATCATCTCGCCGGTTGAAAGTTTTTTTTGCGGTATCAGGAATTTTACCGAAGGAAATCTGGGAGAAAGAAGTTCTATGTCGTAGGGTTCCTTGTTATTTTCAACAGACAGAATCGAGTGGAACCCGGCTTCTGTCAATGCCTGGAAAACAGACGAACGGTAATATTTTCCGCCCCGGTTTAAAAGTACAACTGACAGAGGCGGCTTTTCCGCGGGGGAAGCCGCCGTTCCGCCTATTACAGAATAAGGAATTTCCCAGCCGTTAAAAGTTAAAGGTATAGTATTCATCACAGGCTCCGCACAATCCCTTATATTCGCAATTTATCTGAGCTTTATATAAAGGCGCGTTCTTTTCAAGTATTTCAGAAATATCATCTGTAAAAATATTACCGCACAACAGAGTACCGTACACGTCTTCCCTGCACACAGGAACACTGCCGTCCAATAAAACAGAAATATCCCGTTTAAGATGCCAGCACGGATGTCTTTCCAACGGGGAAAGATCCGCGGGTCTCCTGTCAGGCAGAGAAGAACAAAAACTGTCGTATTTTTGGATAATAACTTTTCCAAGGGATTCTTTCCAGTAGCGGAAAAAATTTTCAAGCTCTTCCTCATTCTCCCTCATACGCAAAAACTGGGGATAAACACTTCCGGGGAAAAGCTCTGACGCCAGCTTTATGAAGTCCAGGCTTTTCCTGAAAGCGGCGTCGCCGTCCGGCCCGTTTAAACCGTGTATTCTGCCGTACATGGCGGAGGAAACCGCGTCAAGGGAAACTATCCAATTCACTGTCCCGTAAGGACGGAACGAAGATTTTGACTGCGCGGCGCCGGAAGCGATTCCGCTTATTTCCCTGACTGTTTCAGGATTCCAGTCTGTACCGGTTGTCTCAATCAAAACCGAAAGACCGGGGAAACGTAAAACAGATTCAACAAAGGCCGGTAAATCAGGATGAAAAGAACATTCCCCCCAGAGGGAGAGGGAAACAACCGCATCTTCAGAATACGCCGCGATTTTTGCGACCGCAGCGTCAAAATCCTTTTTCGCCATAAAGTCCCTGCGGGAAACGGCGGAAACACCCGGGCTTCTGCCGGTGCCCGCGGAGCAAAAAGCCGGATAAGGACAATGGGGGCACTCAAAAGGACACCGCCCGCTTATTTGGAAAGCGTAAAACGCCGGACGGCTCCGCAGGGGAAACTGTCTTTCCCTGATAACTTCAGCGTAATTAGAAGCGTTTATTCCGGAAAGGGCGGCGCATATTTCCATGTTACGCAGGGTGTCACATGCAAGAAGAACCCTCATTATCCGCACATCTTCGGCCGCGACATCTGTTTCAATATCAAATGAATTGATATCTTTTTTTATCACATTAAACAGGGAATCCCTTACAGGAGGGAAGTTATTTTCAGCCGCCATTTTTGACAGAACAGGAAGTATTCCAGAGGCGAAAATTTCCGGCGCAAGCCCCGATGGATAACAATCGGCAAAAGTGTACTCCGCCCCGTAGCGGATATGCCTGCGGTACAAACCTGAGGCGAATTCAATATCGATGAATGGTGTATCACCCCAAATGAAATAAAGACAGTCGTGGCAGGTAGAAACTTTTTCCAAAGCTGAACACAAAAGGGCTTCCGTCCAGTCAACAGCCCGGGAATCAAAATCAGCCGGGGAAAACAGTTTCACAGGTTTCAAGGAGGCCTTTTCAGACAAGTCTTTTATTTTCCCGGAAACAGGGGAAGAAGCATCGGGAGTGAAAACAATCACTTTTCCAACCGAAGGGAAAGAACCCGCGCAGGTTACGGCGCATTCGAAGGCGCATTTTCCGTCGAATACCGTCTCAAAAGCATGATCTGAAATTTTTCCTGCAAAAACAACGGTAACAGCATCTACACCGGAGGTGTCGGTTTTTATTTCATTCATATATATGAATATCGGCTGAGGGAATGACGTCTTGAGAAAACTCTGACGGCATGGTAGGCTTATTTCATGCTGCCGGCAGAACCCTTAACCATAAGCGAGCTTACATCCCGCATAAAAGGAATCCTCGAAGAGAATTTTTACAGCGTTGAAGTTGAAGGGGAAATTTCAAATTTCAGGCCGTCAAGCTCAGGCCATTTATACTTTACGCTCAAAGATGATAACAGCGCGATATCCGCCGTAATGTTCCGGGGAAAAATAAAAAACCTCGGGTTCGCTCCTAAAAACGGAGATCTGGTAAAAGTTTCAGGTTCCCTGTCCGTATATGAAGCCAGGGGGACCTACCAGATAATAATAGAGGTGATGGAACCCTCAGGAGAAGGCGGCATTCTGAAAATGCTTGAAAACAGGAAAAAACTTCTGGCGGCCGAGGGACTCTTTGACGAAAGCAGAAAAAGAAAGCCGAAACGTTACCCTGAAAGGATTGCCGTCATAACCAGTCCCACCGGAGCCGCCATACGGGACATACTGCAGGTTCTTTCCCGGAGGAATCCAGCGGTATCCATTGTCATACTTCCGGCTCCGGTCCAGGGAGCGGAAGCGGCGGAAACGCTGAAATACTGCATGGAAACCGCCAACCGGTTCAAAATGGCTGACACCATTATAATAGGAAGAGGCGGAGGTTCCCTGGAGGATTTGCTTCCGTTTTCAGATGAAAATCTTGTCAGGGCTGTGGCGGCTTCTGAAATTCCGGTCATAAGTGCGGTCGGCCATGAAATAGACTGGTCCCTCTGTGACTTTGCCGCCGACGTGAGGGCTCCGACACCCTCAGCCGCCGCGGAATTAGCCAGCGCGCCTCTCGCGGAAATTGAAAATTCAATATTCGAATATCAAAACACCATAACCGCGGAAATCGAAAGGCGCATTGAAAACGCAAGAAATAAAGCCGCTCTGTTTTCCGCGGAAAACATGGAAATGAGATTCAGGCATATTTCACAACCCGTGATGCTCCGGTTCGACACAATAAAAGAAGAAATGATACAGTCGATAAGAGAAAAAATTTTTGATTTGCGGCACACGCTGTTACTTCAAAGTGAAAAAATAAAAAGCGCAGATCCCCGCTCAATTCTTGACAGGGGATTTTCAATCGTAAAAAACAACTGTACAGGAAAAATCATCACAGACGCTTCAATGGTTAAGCGGGGGGATAATTTAACAATAACGCCTGCGAAAGGTGAAATATCAGCATTGGTTTCTTCATTAAAAGCGGAAATGTGAGTACAACAAACAGAATTAAAAGCGGGGGATAAAAGTGGCTCAAAGCAAAAAAACTACATCAGAGACTAAGGAAAGTCAGAAGAAAACAAGTTTTGAAGAAAAACTTTCACGGCTCCAGATTCTCTCGGAAGAAATAAAGAATCCGGACACAGGTCTGGAAGACGCTCTTTCAATATTCGAAGAGGGAATAAAACTGGCGAAATCTTTGGAAACAGAGCTGGACAAAATAGAAAATAAAATACAAATTTTGATAAACCAACCGAAAAAAAGCGGGGAAAAACCGGAACTTGATCTTTTTTCATCAATTCCGGAAGACTGAGTATGCAGGAAACAGATACAAGCGCGGAAAATAAAATAAACGTTGAAAACAACAGGCCTGTCAGGGAACTGCCTCCTGAAACAGCCCAAAAAATTGCGGCGGGGGAAGTCATTGACAGACCTGCAGCCGCTGTCCGGGAACTTCTGGACAACGCCATTGATTCCGGTGCGGGACAGATTTCCGTCGAAATTGAAAACGGCGGGATTGACCGTATACGCGTAGGTGACGACGGCTGCGGAATGAGTGAAGAAGATCTGGCCATATGCACAAAAAACCACACCACCAGCAAAATCTCATCGGTGGAAGATTTGCTGAAAATCAATACCCTGGGTTTCCGCGGCGAAGCCCTTGCATCAATAAATGCGGTCTGCCGGCTGGAAATAACTTCGGCCAGGAACGGAAGGGCTTTTAAAACCGTGCCCGGAGGAAAAATAATTCCGGCGGTACGCAACAGGGGGACTTTGGTTCAGGCAGACGGACTGTTTGAAAACTTTCCTGCAAGGCGGCAGTTTTTGAAAAGAGCTTCCGCTGAAACAGCCTTGTGCCGGCAGGTTTTCACGGACAAAGCCCTGGCCTGGTACAAAACAGGCTTCAAATTGACTACTGACGGAACAGTGCGATATATACTTCCTCCGGCACAGTCGCTGAAAGAACGCTGCCTCGCTGTATTTAAGCCTAAGGAAGATCCCGCTTTCTTTTATGAAATAAACGGAAGCGGAGAAAATTTTTCATTCACAGTGGTTCTTGGAAGTCCGGAAGTCGCAAACAAAGACAGGAGATTTGAATTCGTTTTTGTAAACGGGAGAAGAATCAATGACTTCGCCTTACAACAGGCTGTTGAATTCGGAGCGGAAGGCCGTTTCCCCAACGGGCTTCACCCCTTCTTCTGCCTTTTTATACAGGTGGCCCCTGAATCCGCTGACTTTAATATTCATCCCGCGAAACGCGAAGTCCGCTTCCGGAATCCTTCCGCCATACACCATGCCGTAAGCTCCGTCTGCAGGGATTTTTACAGGCGCTATATGATACGTTTTTCCGGGGAAACCCCATATTCCGAAAAAAACACTTTTTTTGATTTCCCGCCGCCGCATGGAAATCCGGAAATTCAAAAATCACGGGACAAAACAGAATCCGTATATTTTTCTTCCGCGGCATACACTGAAACACATGAGCCCCGCTACGGATATTCCCAATCACAAAAGGAAAGCGGAGGAGTTTTCTTCGCGGCGGAAAGAAGCGCGGAGAAGGACATCCAGCCCTGCCCCGATATCCCGGTAAATTTCCGTTTTCTCGGACAGGTACTGGGGACGTTTCTGGCGGTGGAAAAAGACGGCAAACTTTTGCTCATAGACCAGCATGCGGCTCATGAAAGGATAATTTACAACGAAATAATGAATAACAAGGGGGAACGACAGGAACTCCTTGTACCATACAGAATAGATTCCCCCGACAAAAGGACAGACCAGTGCCTGCAGGAAAAACAGAAGGATCTTCATGATGCAGGTTTTACCATAAAAGGAGACGGGGACGGGTTCTGGCTGGTGATAAGTGTACCGGTAAGATGGACGGGAACAGAGAAAGAATTGATTGATGAACTGACCGATGGAGCGGCGGAACCTGAAACCCTTATATCCCGGCTTTACGCAACGGAGGCATGCAGGGCAGCCTGCAAAGACGGCGATATTCTGGATCCGGCGACAGCGAGGAATATCGCGGAAAAAGCCCTCCGCCTGCCGGAACCGTTCTGCCCCCACGGCCGCCCGGTGTACACGGAAATAACCCGCGAAGAACTTTTCCGCCGTGTAAAAAGAACATGACACAGACCTGCTCTTAATCAGAGGGTCATAAGAAGAGAACGCACCTCCGCGGCATGTACATATTCCGGGTTTCTGTCCAGCAGATTCTGCAAAGTGCTTTTTGCGGCGGCTTTATCACCCAGACTGACATATATTTTGCCAAGCTCATAAGAAGCATCCCAGCATTCACTGTCAAGCTTGAGCAAATCCACATAACAATCCCGGGCTTTTTCCGGAAGTCCAGCGCTGACATAGGCTGAAGCCAAATTCTGCCTTATATCAATATCATTTGGGTCCAATTTCATGGCATTCGCATAATGCTCCACAGATTTGTCATACTGACCTTTCAAACCGTAAGTTTTTCCAAGATTGTTGTTCACCTCCAGGTTACCGCTTTCTATTCCGTAAGCGGCTGTAAACTGCTTCAAAGCATCATCTGTCTTACCTGCGTCAAGGTAAATATTCCCGAGGTTTATTCTTGGCTTAACATATCTTGGATCGGCTGCGATAGATTTCGCGTACTGGGTCAAAGCGATATCAATCATTCCGTTCCTTTCGCCGGCCAACCCATAGGTGTATAAAAAGACAGCATTGCTTCCGTCCGTTTCCGCGGCTTTTTTCGCATAATCCAATGCCTCACTGTTTTTTCCGAGTTCCAGCAAAACCGAAGCCAGGTTATAATTCGTCTGAGCATCACCGGCTCCAAGAGCAAGGGCTTCCTTGAAAAGTCTTTCCGATTCAGTATAGTTGCCTGTGGTACTGTATATGGCCGCCAGTTCCCTTAAAGCGGAAATATTACCTGGTTCTCCATCAATAGCTTTCAGGTAATTATCAACCGCACCGGTATAATCACCGGTCCTGTTCAGAACACGCCCTATTTCAAGATAGGCACGAGGATAGGAAGGCCTTAATTCTATAGCCTTTTTAAAGGCCGAAACCGATTCAGAATAAGACCCCAGGGCTTTTTCCGTCATACCGAGATTGAAAAAAGCCGTTTCCAGAGAAGGATTCAGGGCCACCGTTTTTTTGAAACATTTTTCAGCGTCCTCATAGCGGCGCGAACGGTAATATTTTTTCCCTAACTCGTACACATAAAGGTAATTTCCTTCATCAAGTCTTACGGCTTCCTCCAGGTCGGCGAGAGACTCAGCCGGTTTTTTCTGGTCATTATAAATCTCGGAGCGCACAAATCTGGCCGGGGCATATTTCGAATCGGATGAAACGGCATTGTTTGCATATTCCAAAGCCGAAGACAGAGCCTCGTTTTT
This sequence comes from uncultured Treponema sp., assembly GCA_949300145.1. GTDB lineage: Bacteria > Spirochaetota > Spirochaetia > Treponematales > Treponemataceae > Avitreponema. Next base: position 217,734 of record CASGDA010000002.1, read on the forward strand.
TATAGTGCTGTCAGAGGTTTTTCTGGCAATCTCCAGAAGACCTTCCGCCATCTCGGTATATTTCCGGGAAGCGATTTCAGGTTCATCCTCCGGAATCAGCGCCGCCGCCTGTTCAAAATTGGAGAGCGCTGTCCTTAAATTTCCCGACTCCACGGCTGCCGAACCCTTTTTCATGAAAGAATCCGCCTGTTCAAGCCTGCGCTTTAATTCTTCGTTCTTCCTGGCGGCCTCCTCTTCCCGGGCACGCTGCTCCGCCTCCTTTGCGGCGGCCATTTCCGCTTCAATTCTTGCTCGCTCCTCACGTTCCGCCTGCGCGGCTTTTTCCTGTTCCTCCCTGACCCTTGCGGCTTCTTTTTCGGCCGCAAGCTGTTCAGCCAAGGCATTGGCGGCGGCGGAAACCTCACTGGTTTTGGAATCCGCCTCGTCAACAGCCTTCTGAACCTCCGAAGCAGCCTGTCCGGCCTGAAAGGCGGCGTAATTCGCCCTGTCCGCCGCGGCGAGGATTCTGGCCGCAGCCTGTCTGGCAGCTTCTATGGCGGCTTCAACCTCTGCAAGAGTCGCCCCGGACATTCCGGATTCCAAAGCCTCCTTCGCCTTTTTCGCCGCAAGAACCGCATTCCACAAATCATTCGCGTCAACATCATCCGGATTCTCAATCAGCAAATCCTCCAGAAGCTTCAGAGCCCGGTCGAATTCTTCTTTTTCCAGATAGGATTGAACAAGGGCAAGGGTGTTCTGCCTCAATCTCAGGGCTTTTTCCGAACCAGACTCCAACGGACTGCAGGATCTGACCGCAAAAAACACAATCACAGAAACCGCAATAACAGCAAGAATACCAACAGGTATCAATATCCTTTTATCAATCATTCCAAATCACCTTCCTCGTCATATCCCATCACATCCTCGGATCCGGCGGAGAAAACGCTGGCTCCGTCTATGGACTGAAGGGAAGAACTTACTTCATCCATCAGCTTTTTGAATCTTTCTTCCGCGGCCTTTTTTTCAGCCTCAGCCGCGGCACGTTCAGCTTCGGCTCTGGCGGCGGCCTCCTGCCGGGCTGTTTTTTCCTGATTCAAAAGCGAAACAACCCTTTGTATTGAATCCCTCTGCCAGCTGGCGGGATCGAGGGTCAGATAAATACTGTAATCCTGAATAGCCCCGTCAAAGGCCTGAAGCTTTATACGGCAATTCGCCCTATTCAAAAAAGCGGGGGCATAAGAGGAATCCGCCTGGATTGCCCTGGAATACATTTCCTCCGCCTGTGAAAAAAGTTCCTGGGAAAAATAAATATTCCCGGCGTTAAAAAAAAGGATTTTTTTGTCCGCACCGGGATAAGAAGTCCCTTTTATAAAAGTACTCACCGCATCGGAAAACTTACCTTCCTGCTGGTAACACAGCCCCAGATACACAAAGACCCTCGGATCAACCTGGCTTTGCTGGGAGGCCTGGTACAGCAAAGGAATAGCCTGGGAAGGATTATTTTCCCTGAAAAGTTTCTCGCCTTCCTTAAAATAATCTATTGAAAATACAAAAAAATGTCCGCAAAAGAAAAAACAGGCAAAAAAAACAAAAAAAAGGCTCTTTCCTCTTATAAAAAAATGATTCATTTGACATTCCTCTATAAAAACTATAGTCTTTCAAGTATGTCCGTTGTGTTCATTATATGCACGGCAGTTCTGACAGCAGGAGTTATATCCCTGCTTGTTTTTCTGCTGCGTTCTTTTATCGCTCCTCAAAAGCTTGAAACAATCGAAAAGCTTATCCGTAACGGGAAAAGACAGCAAGCCATCAAAATGGCGAAGTCCATCATATCAAAAAATCCGAGGGATACGGAAGCACATTATATTCTCGGCAAAGCTTACCTTGCAGATAACAAGCCTGAGCTGGCTTTAATGGAATTTAAGGCGGTCAACTCAGCCTCATCTTTTTCCAACAAGATTCCCGAGCAGGAATTCCGGAGGACAATAGCCAAACTTTACCTGAAATTCAACCAGCAGGAAGAGGCTTTGAAAGAATACCTTCTTTTAATAAAGAAGGATCCCTTCAAAGCTGATTATTATTTCATGGCGGGAGAACTTTTTGAACAGAGAGACAACAGCGACCAGGCAATGGCTTATTACCGGAAAACAGTGGAACTGGATCCGAATCACGCGGCGGCCCATGCCGCGCTGGGATTCCTGTTTTACAGGGCTAAACAGAATGTCGCCGCGGAAGAGGAAATCTCAACAGCCCTGAAACTTGACCCCCAGAATACAAAAGCCTATTTCTATCAGGGAAGAATACTCATGAGTAACCATAATTACGGCAAAGCGGTTGCTTCCTTTGACAAAGCCATGAGGAACCCCGAATTAAAGCAAAAAGCCCTGATAGAAAAGGGACGCTGTTATTTATCAACAAACAACGATGAAAGGGCTATAACTGAATTCACCACAGCCATAAATAATTCACAATCGCCGGCTTCAAGCGACACCCTGTATGCCAGATACTTCCTGGCCGCATGCCTTGAAAAAAAACGCGACATAGACGGGGCTGTGGCCCAATGGGAAGAAATTCAACGGCAAAAAAAGAACTTCCTCGACGTAAATGAAAAACTGAGCCTATACCAGCACGCCACCACAAACGACAGCATGAAGGAATATTTAACGGCTGGAAAGGAAGATTTCCTGACCATCTGCAGGGCCATAGTGACAGATTTCATGGATTTATCCCCGCGTAATTCAAAAGACACAAAATACGGCTGCATTATAATCGCAACTGAAAGTGATGCGGAAAAATGGCGGAATGTCCGTAAAATGCCCAAATTCATTGTATTTTACCGTGACCCTAACCTCATCGAAGACACTTTTTTAAGGAATCTTCTGGAAGTAATGAAAAAGCAGTCAATCATACGGGCCACAGTTTTTACCAGCTCCGGATTCACACACAATGCAATGAAATTCTCTGAAAACAGACCCATAGACCTCATAGGTCCGGAAAAACTTGAGACCATTCTGTCCGATGTAAATCCCTTTGCAAAGAAAAAATCATGAAACTGCTGTGTGTTTCCGATCAAATAGACCCCTTCATATACAGCTCATCAATCAAAGAAAGGTTCGGTGATGTGGATGCTGTTATTTCCGCGGGGGATTTGCCAGATGAATACCTGGAATTCCTTGTATCGGCTCTGAACAAACCTGTTTTTTTCGTTTTCGGAAACCACAACCTTAAAAGCTTCAATTATTATCATAATACGGCTGGATGTTCCAAATATGATTACCGCTTTAAATACAGCTATTTGACAGGAGGTTCCTCCACAGGGGCCGTTTATATCGGCTTCAAATGTATCCGCACGGAAAAAATGCTTATAGCCGGACTGTCCGGTTCATTGAAATACAATAAAGGCCTGTGCCAGTATTCCGAGAGGCAGATGAAACTCCGCCTTCTCCTCCTCATCCCGTCCCTTATTTTGAATAAAATCAAATACGGCCGTTTCCTGGATATTCTTGTGACCCATGCGGCGCCGCGCGGCATCCATGACAAGGAAGACCGGTGCCACATGGGTTTCAAATGCTTCCTTTCATTTATGAAAATATTCAAACCCAGGTTTTTAATCCACGGACACATACATCTTTATGATTTGCAGGATAAACGCATATCAGAATATGAAAAAACAACCGTGATAAATGCCTACAGTCACTATATAATTGAAACCGGAGATTTTGAATGAGTGATTACATAAAAACAAAAGCTGAAGAAGATTTCTCAAAGGCAAGAAACAAAGCCCTTTTATACGAAATACAGAATTTCCTGAAACCTGAAAAAAGGAAAATGCTTTCTCTGAACGATGTAAAAAAAATCCTGAAGCCCACGGGAGAAGTATACATAGGGATGAAAACCGTCCCCATTTCAAAAATAGTCGGAAGTGAAGGCCGGTACAAGGATTTTGACAACCATTTCCTGCCCAAAGCCAACCACCTTAAGCAAAGATGGGCAAGGGTTGACGAAGCCCATTTGTCAGACATACAGCTTCCTCCCGTCGTCCTATACGAACTCGGAGGGCTTTATTTTGTCCGGGACGGAAACCACAGGGTTTCCGTCGCAAGAATGCAGGGCGTTTCGTTCATAGACGCTGAAGTTATCTCCCTGCAAAGCGAAATAATGTTACCGGAAAACGTCAACCCTGAGACACTGCGGAGTGAAGTCATCAAATACGAAAAAAGGCTTTTTTACACTGAAACCAGTTTTGGTGATATTACGGATGACTGGGAACTGAATTTCACGACCCCCGGCTCCTACGATGTCATATATGACCATATACAAGGCCATAAGTATTTTATCAGTCAGGACGCCGGAAAGGAGATAACATTTCAGGAAGCCACCCTTTCCTGGTATACAAATGTTTACAAACCTGTTCTGGATGTAATTAAAGGTACAAAGCTTGTCAGGAAATTTCCGGGAAGAACCTCAGGGGATTTATACATCTGGGTTATACGGAAATGGGACGAGCTGAAAAAGAAATACGGCGTGGAATACCCTTTGACAGAGGTTCCGAAAGAAATAGAAAACAATCCGAAGGAAAAAAAGAAATTTTTCAACACCCTGAAATCCTTTTTCAAAAAAGATTCTCTTGACTTGTAAAAATTTCGATGATAACCTGAATAACGATATTATGAATACTTTTGCTTTTTCAACAGAAATTTTGAGCATTTTTTCTTTTATAATCAGTACCGTAGCCTTTATTATATTTTTAAAACAAAAATTAAAAATCAGCGGGGCGTTCCCGGTCCTGAATTCCGTTTCATTCATCTTTCTTATGGCGGGAAGCCTGATATATCTTCTTTCCGGAATACCCACGGTAATACCTGCGTCCGTAATTGCGGCGGTTATTTTACAAATCTGCGGTGTCCTGACACTCCGCCCTGCGGAGGCCGCGCCACAGGTAGAAACAGAAAATATTCAGGACGACATTCTGAGTGAAACTGATTCAGTGGAAGAGGAAGAGAGCAACCTGCTTAAAATCGGACAGGATTTTATATCCTATGTTTCCGAATCCATGACGGGAGGGGTTAATCTGGAAAGGCTTTTGGATTTCACAAACCAAACGCTGATTCAGAATACAAAGGCTGACGGCGGTGTCATCTTCCTCATAGATGATTTTGACGATATCCTCAACGCGAAATCTTTCAGCGGGCAGTTTCCCCCTCCCTACAAGCTGCCTGCAGATTTGCCCCATAAGCCCATACGGGTTGAAACCAGTTTCCGTTATTCCCAGTTCCCTTTTACAGGGAATATTTTCGGGGAAACCGCTGTTTCAGCCGAGCCGGTTTTTATAGAGGACGGTGCCAACGATCCCAGGGTTTACGTAAACGGCCCGGAAGAATTCCTTAAACCGGGAAGTTATATCATTGCCCCCCTTTCAATCAAAGGGAAGGTTGTCGGAATATCGGGGCTGGCACGGCTGCCACAAAACAAACCTTTTACCGAAAAAGACTTTACGACGGCGAAAACACTTGCGAATTACGCCGGCGCCGCCATAAACAACGTATACTGTATTCAGGAAGTTCTGGAACAGGCTGATTTGGAAAGGGAGGCGGAAATAGCGGCCGGAATCCAGAAAACACTCCAGCCTAAACGCCTGCCGGATTTACCTGAAGTGGGGTTCGGAAACTTTTTTTCACCGGCGAAAGGTATCTGCGGGGACTATTATGACATTATCCTTGCCAGACGGGACAGGATCGCCCTGATCATGGCTGATGTCGCCGGAAAAGGCATTTTGTCAAGCATGGTCATGATGATGCTGCGTTCAATCCTCCATCTTGTAACTAATACAACGAAGAGCGCCTCTGTAATCCTTGACTGGGTGAACAAGGGTATTACAGGAAAGATAAACGTGGATCACTACGCCGCGTTGTCCTATGTCTCTTATTCACCACAGACACACGAAATCAACTATTCCAACGCGGGCCGCCAGCCCATGCTACTCTGGAAATCGGCAGAAAACAAAGTGGAAAAATTCCTCCTGAATTCAGATCCAATAGGTGTTGAACGTAACTCAACTTATGAAGAAATAAAATTGACAGTTGCGCCGGGAGATATTATAATTCTTTTTACGGATGGTCTTGTTGAAACCCTTAATGCAGAGGGAAAGCAATACGGAATTGCCAATCTCTCCAAGGTTATATCGGAAAACAGCGGAAAAGCTGCCGGGGATATAGCCGCGGCTGTAAAACAGGATTTAAAAGTCTTTTTAGGCGCGGCAGCGGTTCATGATGATCAGACCCTGCTTGTTATGAAAATAAAGAATTGAAAAGTAAGGAAAGGAAATAAGAAGGAGAGTCGGTTATATGGAGCTTAAAATCCGTAAAAATGGGAACGTTTACATCATTGATGTAAACGGGGAAATGGATTTGTACAATTCTTATAAGCTGAAAGAGCTCGTAATGAAAATGCTTGAAAAGAATGTACAGTCGTTCATCGTAAATCTTGAGCATGTAGATTATATCGATTCCTCCGGTATAGGAGCGTTGATTTATATTTGTTCCACCATAAAAAAAATGAATCTGAAAATGGCCATAACAAATATCCACGGCTCCGTAAAGAAAGTTATTGAGCTGACAAAGCTTATGGGATATTTTCCGATTACCAACAGTATTGAAGAAGCCCTTCTCAAGCTTGAAGGCTAAAAGGAGTACACCATGACACCTATAAAAGAACTTCGCTCGGATGGCAGTGACCCCTTATTTGATAAAACAAATATGCTTTACAAGGAATTTCCGTCGGATTTCCGCCAGATAAGGTATTTCACCCTTTTGATTGTGCAATCCGCTCCGTTGGAGATTAAGGAAATAAACCTTCTGGAACAGCAGATCAGCGAAATAATTAAAAACGCCGTAAAACACGGAAACAAATGCGATCAGAACAAAAAAGTCCATGTCTGGTATTCATTCAGTCCCACACACGCCCATCTGATTGTTGAAGATGAGGGAGAAGGTTTCAAAGACTTGGAAAAATGGAACGAATTCAATAAAAAGCGGCTGGAATGCCTTTACCAGCAGGACTTCGAGAATCTGGGTTCCTATGTTTCCTTCAGAACAAACAACAGCGATGACCAGGACGGGGGAAACGCGCTTTTTGCCGCCCTTGAATATTGGAACGGCGGTTTCATATACAATGACGCAAGGAACGGCGTTGCCATGCTGAAAAAGTACCAGCAAAGAAGGCACGGCATTTCAATAGACGGCGAATAAAAAACCGAAATGCACCGGCTTATCACAATGACGGGCCGGTGTATTTTTTTCCCCTGGACAGTTCAAACAGGAAACGCTCGTCTTCCGGAACAATCCGGATGAAATTCATTCTGCATATACGGATATCAGCGGAAGATGCGCCGCCAACAGAAACCGAAGACAAAACACCGGAAAGGATTATTTTTCTTTTTTCAAATCTCACGGAAAAATCCGCATTATATTCCCTCCCGTTTTCTAAAACCGGAAACGGGGAAATTTCCCGCGGAGCTTTTAAAGGCATGGTAAAAACGGCGCATCTGTGGTCTATATACAGGAGAAGCCCGTAATCACCGGAAAAATGCTTCCTGCGCGGAAAGGTTTTCATGAAAGCGGCTATACGGACATCCAGCTTATCCGTGTTCAACGGAAATTCAGGAGAACTGACGGCAGAAAAAACCGCGGAGCCGGTACGGATTTCCGCTTCAACAGAAAACACCCTGTTCCCTGCCCCGGCCCCTTCTTCCACGTAAAAAAGAGAGCCCACCGGGCAAAATTTTGTCCCACCGGCGCCACCGGAAATTTCCGCGGAAAAGGCTATCTTCCTTTCCCTGTAAGAAAACTGGAATTCGCAGGAAACCCCGTCCGGAATTTTATTACCGGACAGGAATTCATCCTTGAAAGAAATCCTCTGACCCACCCTGTCATATTTATAAAAAGAAGGGGGACAGACAACATTGACGGACGAGGCTCTGTTTTTGATTTCCAGGGGAACAGGAGAATCGGAAAAACAGGAAAGCACATATTCACGTTCCAGTCTGCTCAACTGCTTTCGCATAAGAATCCCCGTTGAAAATCATATCCCGCAATTTCCATTCACCGTCAACCGACAGCGCTTCCACAACAGCAAAAACAGAGACGCGCGCACCGGAGGATGCGGCAGGAAACCTCATGCGGAAAACAGAACGCGCCTTTGATTTGTCCCCGGACATCTCAATCCCGGCGAAATAAACATCTTCCACCGGAGGCAGATTCTGCAGTCTGGCGCCGAGAAAAAAAGGCAGGAATTCCCCGTTTTCCGCTGTGTTCAACTGTGAAAAATCACCGTTTTTTAACGCTTCGGATAGCTCCTGAAAAAAGGAAACCAGAGGCCCGGGAACAGAGGAAAAATCAAGGGAACCGGCATCCGCAATTTCCGGGATGACAGGCATCAGGGAGGAAGCAGCCCCAAGTGAAAGCAGGGGGAATTCCTCGGAAGAATCCTCAGGCTCGCCGGAGGATTCTTCCCGTATGCCGCCATAATCCCGCAATATTTTTTTTATACGCTCCGGGGCGGGATATCCGCACGATTCCATATCCGTCCGGTCCGTCCATTCAAAACTTGAGAAATGTTTTTCCGCCCTGGTTCTGACGGTTTCCCCTTCCGGAAAATTTCCAGAAGAGCTTTTATATACATCCTGTGACAGAAGCAAAACACAGGGAAAGAAAAAAAAGAATGCCGGCAGCATTTTCCCTTTTTTTGGGGAAACAGTTTTCATATAAAAATTATAACACAAGCTGAATATATGGACAATCTTGTGACAAAAAGTTAAATTATTCTGTGTTGCACCGTTAAACTATATTCCGGAGGATATCCCATGACATTGACTGAAAAAATCCTGCAGAAACATCTTGTCGGTACTGATAAATTACCGGAAAGAGGAAAAGATATCGCCATAAAAATAGACCAGACTCTTACCCAGGATGCTACAGGGACAATGGCGTACCTTCAGTTTGAGACAATAGGTGTTGACAGGGTAAAAACGGAAGTTTCTGTCTCATATATAGACCACAACACCCTCCAGGAAGATTTTAAAAACATGGACGACCACCGTTATCTGCAGAGCGCGGCAGCGAAATACGGTCTATGGTTTTCCCGCGCAGGCAACGGTATATGCCACCAGGTTCATCTCGAACGTTTCGGAGCGCCGGGAAAAACACTGCTGGGTTCCGATTCCCACACACCCACCGGCGGCGGTATAGGAATGATAGCCATCGGAGCAGGAGGACTTGATGTTGCGGTGGCGATGGCCGGAGGAGCCTTTCACCTGAATATGCCCAAAATATTCGGCGTAAAACTTACAGGGGCATTAAGGCCCGGAGTCGCCGCAAAGGACGTGATTCTCGAGCTTCTCCGCCGGGAAACAGTAAAAGGAGGGGTTGGCGCTGTCTACGAATATTTCGGCCCGGGAGTCGCAAGCCTTTCCGTCCCGCAGCGGGCTACAATAACAAATATGGGCGCAGAGCTGGGCGCCACATGCAGTATTTTCCCTGCCGATAAAATCTGCGGAGATTTCCTGAAAACAGTAAACCGCAGTGACTGCTTTCAGGAAATGCAGGCGGATACTGACGCAGTTTATGACAGGATAATTGAAATTGACCTGTCTTCACTTGAACCGCTGGCAGCCTGCCCCCATTCTCCAGATGCGGGAACCCCGGTGAAAGACCTTGCGGGTAAAAAAGTCAATCAGATTGTTATAGGCTCCTGTACAAACAGCTCACCTGCGGATTTAACTGCGGTGGCTGAAATAGTGCGGGGAAAACATATAGCCCCCGGAGTGGAAGCCGGTATTGCGCCGGGAAGCCGCGCCACACTCCTTCAAATCGAAAAATCCGGGGTTCTTGGCGAATTAATCAGGGCCGGATTCAGGATTCTGGAAAGCGCCTGCGGTCCGTGCATCGGCATGGGATTCGCGCCTAATTCCGAAGGTGTCTCCCTGAGAACCTTTAACCGCAATTTCAAGGGAAGATCCGGAACCGCAGACGCGGGGATATATCTTGTTTCGCCGGAGACAGCGGCGGCGGCGGCTATAACCGGCGTAATAACAGACCCCAGGGAATTCGCGGATAAACTCGGGGGACAGTCATTTAAAAGCGTTGAATTTGAAAAAGACGACGGAATGCTTATTGCACCGCTTCCGCCGGAAGAGGCGGCAAAAGTGGAGATTTTGCGGGGGCCGAACATCAAGCCCTGCCCCGCCGCACCGGAGCTTCCGGATTCCCTGACACTCCCTATTCTGCTGAAAGCCGGCGACAATGTATCCACAGACGATATCATGCCTGCGGGAGCGAAGGTTCTTCCGTTGAGGTCAAATATACCGGAAATTTCAAAGTTCACTTTGGAAAGGATTGACGCGGGATTTTACAAAAGGGCTTCGGAAGCCAAAGGATGTTTTGTCCTGGGCGGAGAAAACTACGGACAGGGTTCTTCCAGGGAGCATGCCGCGCTTGGGCCAATGTATCTTGGTGTCAGGGCTGTCATCACAAAATCCTTCGCAAGAATTCATAAAGCCAATCTCATAAATTACGGGATAATCCCCCTGGTTCTTGAGGATCCGGAGGTTTATGATAAACTGAATAACAATGACATAATTGAATTCAGCGGAATAACGAAAGCCCTGCAGGAAGGAACCCCATTCGTATTAAAAAGACAATCAGACGGATTCACCTTTACGGCGGTGAATGACCTGGATCAGCGGGCCCGTGCCATACTGCTTGCAGGAGGACGGGCAGCATACACCAGGACGGGAGGACAGTAAAAAAAGACTATAAAACTTGTGTCCTGAACTTTTTTGGGTTAAACTATAAACAAAACAGATTTCAATAAAATATTGAAAACAGGAGAAAAAAAATGGACGCAGAAGTACATAATATAATGGAAGAACTGGTCAAAGAGAAGGTTGAAAAACTCTTTGATGAAGCAGAGCAAAAAAAATTACCATGGCTTTCCTGTTCATGCCGCCAGTGTCGAAGTGATACATTATGTTATGTGCTGAATAGGATTCCTCCGAAATATATAAGATCCGGAAGGGGAATATCCCATCACATTTCCGACGAGATTTCCGAAAAATCCCAGATTCAGGCGGATATTTCCGCGCTGGTAATGGAAGGAATGAAAAAGATATCGGAAACTCAGCGGCCGCATTTAGAAACGCCGGAAAATGACGAGAAAAAGGATTCTCCCGTGTTTAACTTTCCGACAATAACCGGAAGGATTCTGAACGGATTATCGTTTGAACCGGAAAAGAACATTCAAGTGGCGCTGTATTTGAACGGAAAACTGTGCAGTCCGATAAACACATCATGGGAAAATCCCTGCAAAATAAACGAAAAAACACCGGGAAATTTTGTTTTCTGGGTAAAACCTGAACCTGCTGAAAAAGCCGGAGAAAAGAAGGTTTTCAGCTTTGAAATAAAAATCAATGCGGAAGGCAAAGAGCCTGCGCTGCATCACTTTGAGGTGGGATTGACCAGTGAATCCCTGCCACGGAATGCATACAACCCTGAAAAGTCAGTGAAATTACCTGATTTTTTCCTTTTCCCTGTCAACGACGCTTATGATTCAATGCAATAACTGACCCCTTCTGAAAAACGAAGGCAACGGAGTCCCTTCTCTTTGCCTTGACAATGCGTTCGTTTTTACGTAGACTACTGGGACAACCGGGATGTCGCCTAGCGGCTATGGCACCTGCTTTGGGAGCAGGATATCGCGGGTTCGAGTCCCGCCGTCCCGATTCCGGGATCATAGCTCATCCGGATAGAGCAACTGCCTTCTAAGCAGTAGGTGGGGGGTTCGAGTCCCTCTGGTCCCGTAACTTATTTTTCCATCCGTATCCTTCCGTACCGTTTTTCACGAAACCTTCAGAACATTGCGTGTAACAAGCTGACAAGAAAAAATAAAAATCCTCTTGACTATTATGTTAACTTCAATTAACATATATTTGTTAACTCATTCTAACTCAAAGGAAGAAGAATGGCTCTTGACAAACTGATAGCGTTTCATTGCGGACCGGCACTGACAGGTATTAAACCTTCCAACCTTCTGGCGGTCAAGGTTCCCAACGAGGAAGCGGCTGCGAAAGCTGATATCCTGAATAAACAATGCAACAAAAACGGTATTTTTTTCAACACAATGAACATATCAAAAAAAACGACCCTGTTTTTTGTTTACAACAAGCCCCTGCTGAAAAAAACTTTAAAAAATCCCGGGGCGGTTCTGTTTCTTTTAAAAGAAGGATACACACCTCTTAAATCCATTGACGAACATATAAAAAGACTTGGCATGAGGATAAAAGAAGCCAGTGCAAGGAACATGGGGTTCCCCCACGAGATAGGAATTTTTCTGGGATACCCGCTGGAAGACGTAAAAGGCTTCATAACCCACAAAGGAAAAAACTGCAAAATGTGCGGCTACTGGAAAGTTTACGGAGACGAGAAAAAAGCCGGGGCCCTTTTCCGCCGCTATACTGAATGCAGGGAAATATGTTTCCGGAAAGCGGCTGAAGGATTGGCGCTTTCGGAAATATGTGAATATTGCAACAAAAACCGGATAACCGGTTAAAAAAAATATTTGGAGGATACATGAAAACCGCTGTTATTTTTGAAAGCCTTACAGGCAATACCGAGGCGATGGCACAGGCCATTTACGAAGGCGCTGTGGAAACCGCAGGGAAAGACTCTGTCACGCTTTCCAAAGCAGGAGACATCACGGCAGACGATGCCTCAAAATTCGACATGCTGATTCTGGGCAGTCCTGCCATGGGAAGCGAAGTCCTTGAAGAAGAGACTTTCGAACCATTTTTCTCCGACCTGGAAGGAAAACTCTCAGGAAAAAAAGTCGCCCTTTTCGGTTCATATGACTGGGGAGACGGACAATGGATGAGAGACTGGGAAGACAGGTGCAGGGCTGCCGGAGCGGTTATTTTCAAAAACGAAGGGTTGATTCTCAGGAACACACCGGATGACGACGGAATTGCCGAGTGCAAAAAATTCGGAGCGGAAGCGGTGAAAAGCTAACCCCCTCCCCTGTAATCAAATATTTAATAAAACAGTATATTCCCTGGCGGAGGGAAAAAGCCTGGATTTTTCCTCCGCTTTTTTATTTTTTAAGTTGCATACGGAAAATTTTTATCATATAATCTAGGGTATCGGAGGACATCATGAAGGCAATGGATTTGTTTGAAGCATATGCCCAGAATAAACTTCCTATGGACGAGGGGTATATTGTATCTTCATTTTTCAAAGAGGACTCTTCTTACAGTATTTATGAAGTTGTTTCCTATTCCGCTGTTAAGGATATTTACCACACATCGGACAGCCTTACTTTCCAAACCAACGGAAAAAAGATTTTCATTATGGTCGAGCCGCCTTCATACCACCAGAAAGCTGTTGAACCGTACTGCAGGGAAAAAGAATACATGGTGCCTTTCCGGTTTTCTGAAGCAAACAAAGTGACCACAAAAAACCAGATGAATATATATTACAGCAAAGAGCCGCAGGAAGCCATCTCCGCTTTCACGGTATTTAAACCTGAAGGTATAAATTTTGCCTTTCTATTTTATGTGAGGGACGACATCGGAAATTCGCTTGAACTTTTCTTCGCAAAGACATTAAACCAGGAAGCGGGGGTTCCTCAGATAGACGCCAACAGAACAGCCAAGAAACTTGCGGAAATTTGCATCGAAAAGCTTTCCTGGCCTAAGGAAACCTGACGGAAGATTCCCCCAACCATCCTGAAACCCATGAAAATCCTCTGTGTCTATGAACTCAAAACCAGGGATTCTGACTGGCTTAAGACTTTTTATCCCTGCCGGCGGCTTTTTGAAGAATGCTCCGGACGCGGAGTAGAAATCGAATTCGTGTTTCCCGAAGACGCTTGCAGGATTTTCAAGGATTTAAAGAAAGGACAGGATGGAACAATATCTGAAAACCCGGTCTGCCTTTTCAGGGGTCCGGTGCCTGTTCACGTCATGGAGGCCGCGGAAAAATGCGGCTGCCTGTGCATAAACACATCGAAAGCCTTTGAAACCGCGTCAGACAAACTGCTATGCGCGGATCTGTTCGCAAAGAATGAAATTCCCTCGCCCGTTTCCATCCGCGCCGACAAAATGCCGGAAAATCAAATTGATTTTCCGGTTGTCCTGAAACCCAGGAAAGGAAGCCGCGGGGAGGACATTTTTCTGGCTGAAAATAAAAAAGCAGCGGATGTTTTTTTCAAAACATTCCCGGCGGATGTCAAAAAAAATAAAAAGCCTGAACAATATATCGCCCAGCAATACATAGCTTACTCAAAAGGCAGGGATTTGAGGATTTTCTTTGCTGACAGAAAAATCCTGGTTATGGCTGAAAGAATCAACAGTCAGAGGGAACTTGACGGCAACGAAATACGATCGAACATAAGTGCAGGCGGTGTTTTTATTCCGCTTGAAAAAAGCCGGGAAAACTGCCTAGTGTCCAGGTTAAAGGATACCATGGAAAAAATATACGGTGTCTCCGGACTGTTTTACGGAACAGCTGATTTTTTATTCAAAAACGAGGAAGAATTTCTTTTATGCGAAATAAACGCCTCCCCCGGCTTTGAGGGGATGGAAAAACAGCTGGGCGTCAATATAGCGGGTCCTCTTATAGAAGCTATTGTCCGAGCAACTGCTTCAATTCCTGGATTTCCGCGGCCAGCTTAGACCTGTCCATTTTCTGGTATTTCTGGGGAACCATTTCACGGCTTGTGCATTCCAGGACAGCGACCAGATTCTGTAGCTCTATCTCATAGGGATATACAGGGGGAATAAAATCAGCCAAAGTCTGCTCGATATCTTCTTTGGTCACAATTGTCCTGTTATCCATCGTCGCATTCATTTTAGCCCGGACTAAAATTGCTTCTATGTCAGCCCCGGAAACATCCATCTTGAAATTCTTGAAAATGTCGGCGACCGGGAATTCCTTGACCTTCAAATCGAGTTTTCTCTTCAAAGTCTTATAAAGCTCGATTTTTGCCTCAAGAGTTTCAGGATAAAATAAAGCCAAATGTTCTTCCGCCCTTCCCTGCCGTTTCAAGTCCACAGGAAGAAGGTCAGGACGGCATGTGATTAAAAACCAGATTATTTTGCCGCGGTATTCCGTGTCCCCCATGAAATTGGCAATCTGGGCAAAAATCCGCCCCTCAGAAACAGAGTCTCCGGAGGACTGCCTGTCACCCAAAAAAGCGTCGGCTTCGTCTATCATAACGGCGACGGGAGCCATGGCTTTAAGGATATTCATGGCTTTTTCCAAATTCGACTCAGCGGTCCCGCTCCACTGGGAACGGAAATTCTTCAGCTTAACCATGGGAACACCTATTTCCCCTGCGAACGCCGAAACAATAAAGGTTTTTCCTGTTCCTATAGGTCCCGCAATAAGGTATCCCATCGGCAGGACATCGGAGCGCCCCATTTTTATGGCCTTGGCCGCACTTAAAAAACGCCTTTTCACAAAAGAATGCCCGGCCACAAAAGAAAGGTCGTGGTCGGTATTCACGAATTCAAGCAAACCTGCGGCCTCATTTTCAATGATTTCACGCTTACGGTCCCTTAAATATGAAAGGGTTATTTCCCTGTCTTCCTGCCAGGACTCCAAAGCCAGCTGATGCAAATTCAGCAGATTCAAGCCGGAAGTCAGCGCCCCCATCCTCTCCGGATTAAGACCTCTTTCCAGAAGAAGCTGGCCTTCTTCAAAAAGATACGTGAGGAACTGGGTCCGCACAGCCCTGTCCGGAAAGGGGACAGCGACCTTCACCGTGGAAGGTGCGGTTGAAAGCCTCGGATTGATATCCGCCAGATTTTCAGTAAGAATGATTATCGAAATATCACCCTGGGTAAACTGGGGTTCATGGGACCAGCGGTTCAGAGTCACGAGACAATATCTGTCAGCCTCGTTCAAAGAGCCTATCTCTCCGGCCGGGATGATGGTTTCGGCGTAATCTATTATCAAAACAATACGGCAGTTTCTTTGTTCACGGATATTGAAGGCGAAATAACGCTCGAGATAGTCAAAGGCTTTTTGCGGATCCCTGGAAAAAAAGTCGGAAGGGTCTACGGACGGATATCTGGTGGTCATGATTCTCAGATATTCATCCTGCATCGAAGACATGCAGAAAGATATCCCGCTGGATTTATCAAAATATACGATTATGTCACGGTTGCCGAATAAGACCTCGGAAATATAATCCTGTATTTTCATGAAGGTGAATTGACCCTCATTCACCTTGTGGGGAAGGAAATCACGTATATTCCCATGGACAAAATACAAATTCGCGGTTTTCGAGCAATATTTTACAGAAAGTTCCTGAGCCCAGGATGTTAAAACATTTATATAATCCTGATTGATTTTAATAAGCTGGTTTTGAGAATTTTTCATTTTCCACACCCGGAATAAATATTAGCACTTTTACTGCCGGGACACAACAACAAAACCCTTGCTTTTTCGGTTTTTTTGTAGTATTTTGGAAATTCCAGAACGGTTTCGTTTATGGAAGCGGATTCGCGTTGCGGATTCATATTTTCATTGCGCATTGCTGCGGGAATACACGCTTAACCGTTGATGATTGCTGCTAATGCGTACAACAAATGGAGGAAGATACTATGGCCTACAAAATCTCCGATGCCTGTGTAAACTGTGGTGCCTGTGAGGGTGAATGCCCCCAGGGAGCAATCAGCGAAAAAGACAACAAACGCGTTATAGATGAAAACGCATGTGTTGGATGCGGAGCCTGCGTTGCAGCCTGCCCGACAGAAGCTATTTCCGAAGCATAACATCTATCAAAAACATGCCTGGATTCGGTGTTTCTGCTTTAAACCAGGCATGTTTATCTCCGCAGTATTCCAATTTAACAGTGACAACCACCGCCCATGTCTGTTTTTAAACGCATTCTGAATGGATACCGTTCCATTTTAGGGGGTATTTCCAGGTTTATTCTGCTCCTTGGTTTTTGCACGCTTACAGGATTCCTTGTATCCTATCCGGCATGGAAGCTGGCGGAAACAAAACCCCGGCTGTTTACAGCCGTTTTTCTTACGGCGGCGGCGGCGGTGATATTGTTTTTCCTTTTCAGGCATTTCCTCTTATCCTGGAGGACAAATCCAAGGCTTTTCATATTGAAAACAGCTGGAATTCTGACACTTCTGGCGGGATTCACCCTTTTTGTCTGGCAGACATATTCAAGACGTCCTGTCCTTGCATGTGTTCTGCTGGTGGTTTCAGTCATTGCCTACGGAATCATAAGGTTCGGTTTATCCGGAATAAAATCAGACACGGAAGCGGAGGCATTCCCTGAAGAAAAATCCGTTTAAAAGGGCGGAATGTCCTGAAAAAATCCCGGGGAAAATAAAAGCAGCTGGTTATGCAGGTTATACAAAAAGCGGCGTTTTTCTGCGCCTGACATTACTTGTCTCCGTATTTATTCTGGTACAATCCCTGCAGGGTCAAATCCATGGAGCGGATTTTTCTTCCAGACTGCCGAAAATCGAAAAACTCGCCCATTATGACCCTGTATTCAGACAATACACGGAAGACGTAAAAAATGCCCGCAGAATCCTTGCCGCGGAAAAATCCCCGGAAGAAACCGCGGGAAATATCAGCTTTTATTCGTATTCGGCGGAAAAAGGAGAAAGCCTTTTTTCCCTGGCCGCCAGATGTTCGGTTCCATATGAAAGCATAGCTACCCTGAATAGAATTGAAAACGCCTCGGAAAGCATAGAAGGGGAAACCCTGATCCTGCCGTCCATGCCGGGTTTATACATTCCGGAAACGCCTTCCTCCGCATTTGAGAAATTACTGCTCTCAGGCATGGAAACGTCAATCCAAGCGGTAAACACTGTACGGCTTAATATAAACGGAACAGGTTTCTTCTGTCTCCCGGGGATACAGCTCGACAGCACGGCAAGAACATTTTTCCTCATAAAAACAATGCGTTTCCCCCTGCCGGAAGGGATTTTAACTTCAAAATACGGAAGCAGAATCAATCCTGTAACCGGGAACAGGGTTTTCCACAGAGGGATAGATCTGGCGGCTCCTGAGGGCACACCGGTGTTTGCATGCGCCGACGGGGAAGTCACGGAAAGCGGATACAGCCACATCTACGGAAATTATATAATAATCAGGCATCAGGGAGGAAGGGAAAGCCTTTACGGACATTTGAGCGAAAAAAAAATAAAGTTGCACGATACTGTTAAATCAGGTAGTATTATAGGGAATGTAGGTTCTACAGGACAGTCAACAGGACCGCATCTTCATTTTGAAATCCACGAGAATGGAATTCCAAAAGACCCGGAAGGATTGCTTCAGTAACGGTATTTTACAAAATGAAAGAAATATTTAAATTTAAAACTGTATTTTTAATTGCAAGTATCTGCTTTCTTGTTTTCGGAGAGGGAAGGCTCAGCGGGGAAAATTTCCGTGTGACCAAAGCCCATACAATCCGTTTTCCGAGCGTCAATCTTGAGGCAGAGACTGTAAATCTGGGATACAACGACGGGGTTGCCCTGGTTTTACCAGAGGATTTGACTTTCATAAAAGCCGTGGAATTCGAAATAAAAACACCTAAAAATGTCCTCCAATATCCGGGAGGAATGGCCTACGGCATATATACAAACCTTTCCGGTCTGCCTGACGGGGAAATATTCGATTTCAGCGGAGACCAGATTGTCATTGAAATTCTGCCGTCAAAGCTTACTTTTGCCCTTCAAATTCCTCTGAGGGAAAATCACGGGCTGAAATCGGATCCGTACACGGTTGTGATGGACCAGATAAAGCCGGAAAACAGCGGCGACCTGTTTTTCAGGTTGTTCCCGGTTATGAAGGGAATGCCGGAAGAAGTTGAAAACGCGCTTTTCCAGGTGAAAATAAAGCCGGTTCTGATTGATGAGGGCGGTTTCAAACTCAACATAAAATACACCGATGTTTCCGAACAAAATGACGGAGGCCGGAAAGACATTTTACCCAGCGTAATAATAGACGAGGTTCCTGTCTTAAATCCGGATGAAATGCAGCTCCTGATGCCCGGAAGCCACCACCTGGCTGTATCCGCGGAAAAATACCGCACGGAAATCCGTGTTTTTACGGTGGAACAGGCAAAAATCACTGAATTAACCGTTGAGATGAAGGATACAGCCCCGACGGTCGTCTTCGCAGGACCGGATAATGCTGAAATCCTGCTGGACGGAGAAAAGGTTGATAATCCACGGGAAGTCACGAAAATAAAACCCGGAAAACACACGGTGGTGTTCTCCGTAGGAGATTATAAACTTCAAAAACAGTTCACCGCGGAAGAAGGAAGGGATTATTCAGTGTCAATGACGGTTGACGCTGAAATAATGGAATTGGAATAAAATTCCGGAGGTTTTAAATAACGAAACAACGTTTTCAGCTTAAGAAAAATCCGGCGGCCTCCGATAAATAAGTATCGGGCGATCAGGTTCCCTCCCACCCACTGGTCGTCCGATAGCCTGATGGGCGGGCCGGTATGTCTTGTACCGGCTCTTTTTTTTCCTTATACCGTTGTAACGTTGGGATTAATGTTTTATTATACGGATTATGGCGAATAAAAAGAAAAAGCTTGCAACGGTTCTATGCATCCTGCTGTTAATCATATCAATACTGACAGGGGCGTGTCTCGGTCTGTCCCTGGCCATGACGGCGAACCTTAAAAATACAGAAAATTTCACCGGATTCAATCCGGATCTGCCGACCAGAATTCTCGATGTGCACGGAAACCTCATAACGGAATTCGCCGCGGAAGAAAAGCGCGAAATGATAACATTGGATCAACTGCCGCGTCATATGATAGACGCACTGTTGACCAGGGAAGACCAGATTTTCTATGAACACAAAGGATTCAGCATAAAAGCAATTGCCCGCGCGTTTTTCGGGGTTCTTACCGGGCGTTCCCTCGGAGGAGGAAGCACCATAACACAACAGCTTGCCGGTACTTTATATCTGGACAGAAGCGAAAGAACGGTTACGCGTAAAATAAAAGAATTGTGGTGGGCCCTTCAGCTTGAAAGAAGATACTCCAAGGACGAAATCCTTGAACTTTACCTGAATAAAATGTACTTCGGGGGCGGAACCTACGGAGTAAACGCCGCCTCCAGATTTTACTTCGGACACCCGGCGACAGAGATAACACCGGCGGAAGCCGCGATTCTGGTGGTGCAGCTTTCAAATCCGGCTTATTATAATCCGTTCAACCATCCCAACCGGGCCATGGACAGACAGAAGGAAGTATTACGGCAGATGGTTTCCCTGGGATATCTTGACCAGGAAACAGCCGACAAGTCTTTTGACGATTACTGGGCGACATTCGATTACACGAGGACAGATTCATCAGTATGGCTCAACAGGGATGACAAGGCCAGATGGTTCTCGGAGTATGTCCGGAGGGAACTCGAACAGATGATGTACGGCACGATGGACTTGTACTCCGGAGGCTATACAGTGCACACGACACTGGATCTGGCCCATCAGCAGGCGGCCGATGAGGTGATGACGGAATACATAAAGGAAGCAAACAAGCGTTTCCAGGAAACCAGCTCTTCCAGATTCGCCAGGGGTGACCAGTACGCTGAAATAACAGAGCTCATCGCCCTTACCTTTGACTTTCCGCAGCTTGCTGTTTCCGCGGAGCGTACACATGTAAAAACACTGGCCCGCTACAGAAACGAGATAAATCCCGTAACGGACATTATGAGCCTTTTGTGCGGACTGGATTCCCTGAAAATAATGTGTAATATCTCCAACGCCGAATCCCAGAAAGCCCAGGCAAAAAGCACTGTGGAAGGAGCCCTTGTAACACTTGAAAACGATTCAGGCTATATAACGGCACTTGTGGGTGGAAGCCAGTTCAACCAGTCCAACCAGATTATCAGGGCAACCCAGGCGAGGGTACAGCCGGGAAGCTCTTTCAAACCCCTGGTCTATTCAGCCGCAATAGACACCAGAAAATATACAGCAGGAACAATGCTCAACGATACTCCTGTTGTTTTTTACAACGAAGACGGTGTGCCCTACACTCCCCTGAATTTCCGCGGCGAATGGAAGGGGACTGTTTTACTGTGGGAAGCGCTGGCCACATCCATGAACGTTCCCACGGTCAGGCTTCTGGACGGGATAGGTTTTGACGCGGTTATAAACAGGGCGGCCGCGCTCTTAGGATATACAGACAAGGAAGAGATAGAAAGGGTTTTCCCCAGGGTTTACTCCCTTGCGCTGGGGGTCATAAGTGTTTCTCCCCTGCAAATGGCAAAAGCTTTTGCGACCTTTGCAAACCAGGGGAAAGAGGTGACACCTATAGCCATCCGTTCAGTGGAAGACCGGCACGGCCGGTTAATAATAGACACGGAAAAAGAGCTCAGGCTTGAACAAAAGCGGAAGGGAGCATCCATACAGATTGTAAGTCCCCAAAACGCCTTTATTATGACACAGCTTATGAGGAACACCTTCTCGGAAGGTACGCTGGGAAGTGTATATTGGAGCGGAATGCTTTCCTACCGGGATTCAAACGGAAAAAGATACACAATGCCGGCGGCAGGAAAGACGGGAACAACCCAGAACTGGAGGGACGCATGGACAGTGGGCTTCACGCCTTACTACACGACAGCCATCTGGTTCGGTTTTGACAAGCCCGGATATTCCCTTGGGTTAAGGTCTACGGGCGCGACACTGGCTGGTCCGGCATGGGGTAAATATATGGATAAAATCCATGAGGGACTGCCTTACAGGGATTTTGTAAAACCGCAGACAGGTTTGATTGAAGCCACAGTATGCCGGAAGTCGGGCCTTCTGCGTGCAGAGGAATGCAACGAAGGCTCAATAAAGCTTTATTTTCTGGAAGGAACCCAGCCGACCCAGTACTGCGAATATCACGCGAATAACGCAGCCCTGAAACGGACCGCAATTGACAGACTTCAGGACGAATCCTATTTGACAGGAAGGAAGCCCCTTACGATTAAAGAAGGGGGACTTATCCTTGATCCGGGAATTTTTGATGACCCGGAACCCAGCAAACAGGCCCAGGCAAAATTACGGAGGGCGGGAAGACTTAACACCACCGGATCGAGCCGTACAAGCACAAGAAGAAGCGGCACCGGATTCTCCGGACAGACACAGACAGATCCAAGCCTGGACAACGGGGAAACGGAGACCGGGGATCTGGCCGGAGAACCCGAAGAAAGCGGCGGACAGCCGGAAACAGGGGAAACAGGAAGCATTCATCAGGATGATCCTGATAATATGCGGGATGAAGCGGACATTCAGGGCGATCCTGCGTCCCAGGGTGAAAACACCGCAACGGAGCAATCCAACCCTGACGAACCGCAATCACAGGAACAGGAAACAAACGGAGCGGATGCAAATATTCCCGGGGAAGAAGCTGAAATTCCGGAACAGCCGGAACAACAGCCTTTCAACCCGCTGCTGGAATAAACATGAACAGCCTGGTAAAACGGAGGAAAAAGGAAAATGAATATTCCCGTTGACGCTATAAAAATAAAAAAGCGGGTCAGAAAAAATCCAGGGGATATAAATTCCTTAGTTGAAAGCATAAAACACTACGGTCTTTTGAATCCGATAACAATAAACGAAAAAAACGAGCTTATCGCCGGAGAAAGACGCCTTCAGGCTGTAAAGCAGCTTGGATGGCATACTATTCCTGTTGTTGTCATCCACAACGCTGATTCTGTATCCGCCCTTGAAATCGAGATTGAAGAAAACGTACAGCGCTCGGATTTCACGGAAGAAGAATTGATGAAAGCATACATAAAACTGAACAAAATGAAAAATCCGGGGGTTTTTGCCAGACTGTTTACATTCATTATGGATATTTTAAAAAAAATATTAAAAAATATCCGCCGGTTGTTCCGCGGGGCAAAAAAAAATGAAAATCAGTGAAATCATAACACGTAAAAAAATGCTTTTGTCATTTGAAATTTTTCCTCCAAAAAAAGACACCGGACTTGAATCCGTATTCGCATGTGCAGACGAATTGTGCCGCTGCAACCCGGATTTTATCAGCGTAACTTACGGAGCGGGAGGCGGAACCTCAGACTACACCGTTGAAATAGCTTCCCGCATAAAGGAAAACGGAACGCCTCCCCTGGCCCATCTTACCTGCCTTTCATCTACAAAAGAAAAGGTCAGGAGTGTCATAAAAGCTTTCAAAGAAAAGAAAATAGAAAACATCCTCGCCCTCAGGGGAGACAGACCGCAGGATCCGGGCTTTACTCCGCCGGAAGATTTTCATTATGCCAGCGAATTAATCAGGGAAATTATCGCAGAAGGTGATTTCTGTATAGGAGGAGCATGCTATCCTGAAGGCCATCCTGAAAGCGGCAACAGGGAAAAGGATTTGGAGAACCTGAAAAAGAAGGTTGACGCGGGATGTTCTTTTTTAACGACGCAGATGATTTTTGACAATACAATGCTATACAGCTTCATCAGCAGGGCCAGGCGAATAGGAATAAATATCCCGATATTTGCGGGAATTATGCCGATTACAAACGCTTCACAACTGAGGCGGATGCTGGATTTATCAAACGCATATCTTCCGCCTAAATTCCTTGCGCTGGTGGACCGCTTTGAAAAAGACCAGAAAGCCATGGAGCAGGCAGGAATCGCATACGCCACGGATCAAATAATAGATTTAATAACAAACGGCGCGGATGGAATACATATCTATGCCATGAACAAACCCGGAATCGTCGGGAAAATAGTGGAAAACATATCGGCAATTTTAGATGCCTCCAGATAAGCCGGAGGCCTTTTCCGGACGCGCGACGTTTCAGTATTGCGACATCACCTGTCTGCGGGTTTTGGCCCGCGGCTGTAAGTCCTGGTTTTCCGGCGGGGAGGCTTTTCAGCATCCGGTCCGGGCTGTTCCCTGCCCTTTTCGGTGGAACGTTCTTTTCTGTTAAAACGCTTTTTTCCTTCTGCCTGGGTCTGAATGCCTGCGGAAGAATCCTTTATGTCAATATGCATATGAGGGACACGCCTGTTCCTCCGGGAAATATCAAGGGCTTCTTTCGCCGCCTCCGCAGGCAGTGTCGCGAGGGAAAAGCTGTCTGTGACCTCAATGGCGTCAACAAGTCTTTCAGGAATCTTCAACAGGCCGCGGAAAAACTGCGCTATTCCGCGTTTTGTCATCCCGTCACGGCGTCCGAGACTTACATACAGCCTGATATGGGCTTTATCGGTTCCCCGGTTTGATGAAACGGAACGAACCGCTGAATACTGTGAAGGAGAAAGACTGTCCCCGAACTGGATGGCCAAAACGGAGGACAATACCTCCACAGGATCCCTTCCTTCAACTATTTTCCGGGCGAAACCGTCAAACTGGTTTTGCAAATCAACGTCGCCTTTCCTTTTTGCCCCGGCATTTTCAGAAGAGGCATTATCCGGGGAACCGTCTTTATCTGCATGTTTCCGTGACAAAAGCTTCTCAAGTGAAAGAGACAGGGAATCTTCAAGCCGTTTCCTTTTTACGCCGAGAACTTCCTGAACGGAAGGTATTTTCATTTCTTTTAATTCCCCGCGGGCCTGCTTGCGGAAATATCCCAGACGTCTTTGTTCCTGCGGACGCACAAAGGTAACGGCTATTCCCCGGGCGCCGGCACGTCCTGTCCTTCCTATACGGTGTGTGTAGGTGGGGCCGTCAAACGGAAGCGCATAATTTATCACGTGGGACAAGCCCTCTATGTCGATGCCGCGGGCGGCTACGTCAGTGGCGACAAGAATACGCGTCTTTTTTTTCCGGAAACGGTCAAGAATCTTTTCACGCTGTATCTGGGCGATATCTCCGTGCAGCGCAGCGGCCTGGTAATGCCTCTCATCAAGTTCCTTGGCGACAGCTTCCGCATCGGCCTTTGTCTGGCAGAAAACAAGCCCGTAGAAATCAGGCGATGTATCTATAATCCTGACAAGGACTTCTGTCTTATCATCCTCCCTGACCACACAGAAAAACTGTTCGGTTAATATGGGCTCTTCATCAGGAGTCTCTTCCTCAACAATTTCATATTCACCCATGAAATCGGAGGCGATCGAAAGAATTTCTTTCGGCATGGTCGCCGAAAACATGAGAACCCGGGCTTCAGGATTAGACTGCCCGAAGATAGCCTCAATATCCTCGATAAACCCCATATTCAGCATTTCATCAGCTTCATCAAGGATAAAGTACTCAATATGGGAAATATCAAGGGATTTCCTCTCCAAATGGTCAATGACACGCCCCGGAGTCCCGACAACAATCTCACAGCCGGATTTCAAGGCCCGCAGCTGGCTGACAATCGAGGCGCCTCCGTACACAACTGTAGTACGTGGGAATTTTCCTGTACGGAAAGAATCTATTTCAGCGGCGACCTGGATTGCAAGCTCCCTGGTCGGAACAAGAACAAGTGCCCTTGGGGAAGAGCTTTCCACACTTAATTCCTGGACGAGAGGAAGGGCGAAGGCCGCGGTTTTCCCCGTACCGGTTCTTGCCTTGGCTATGACGTTCGCATCCCCATTCAAAAGGCGGGGGATGGCAAGCACCTGGATTGGAGTAGGAGCGGTGAACCCTTTGGCTTCCACCGCTTTGAGGACCGTCTCATCGAGGCCTAATTCTGCGAATAAAAAACTACCTGTATCTTCATTTTCCGGATTCATTCCGACAGTATACCGAAGAAGGAAGTTTGTGCATAGAGAGGCGGAAGGCTTTCAAAGCGGCAGCGGAAAACGGCAGACTATTTGAAGCGCCACCTGCCGTTTTCCAGAACCATACCGTAATCCCTTTCAAGGAGGCTGCACAACCCCCTGTGCAAATCCGCTGAAAGGGCATAAAGCGGATCAGAGGAAGTCTCCTTCCCCTGAAAAAACATATCAGGAAGGCTGGTGAGAAGATTTTCCAGAATCATTTTGGAGGCGATAAACCTCTTTTTTTTCTCCACCGCAAAAAACATGGGATTATCCAGCAAACCGATTATTTCCCATGTAAGCTGCTCAACCTGGGAATATTTCCCCGCATCCTTATCCTGATCGGTTATCCTGAGCGGAAGTTTGTAGGGAATTTCATCAAGAACGGGAATAAGTTTTTCCAAATCAAAAAGACCGATGGCGCAATTAAAAAGAAGTTTGAATCCCTGTCTTTCAAAATCCTGCATTTCCTCCGCGGAGACGGCGGGCCCTATATCCGCACAGGTAAGCTTCCCTGATTCCGTTGTGACAATGAGCCCGCCCTTCACATCCATGGGTGTACGGAAGGATGTCTCAAAGGCGGCGTCCTTGCCGGACAAGGCAAAAACCGCCAGGGAAACGGGATCCACCGTATAACCCAGGTTATCAATATTACCGAGCCATATATAGCGGATTCCAGCCTCATACAGCTTTTTATAAATCGGAGCCAGTATGGAAAAATTCTGCCCGTGCCCGCCGGGAAAAGCAAGCCCTGTGTCCGGTTTACCGTAAGCCCGGTCAAAAATACGCCGCGGGGTTCCCAAGCTTGAATGAGTCAAAGCCGCCATCATAGTCTGGGTTTCGGTATACATCTCCACGGACGGACAGTCCAGTTTTTTCGACAGAGGAAGAAGCTCTTCAGACACCACATATTCAGAAACAGCCTTTTCAACTTCAGCGTCAGTATGGACACTTGTCATCTGAAATGAAGGTAAAATCACAGGAGGAAGCTTCCCGAATTCATCGTAATAACGCCGCTTTCTTTCAAGAAGCATTCTCATCTTCAGAAGAAGGAAACTGTAACCGGGGGAAGCGTCAGGATTAAAATAAGCGGCTGTCGTTCCCTTCGGTTTTCCCTTGTAGGATTCAACGATGCCGGCAAAACGGGACTGGTAAAAATCAAAAACATCCGGGCAGAGGGTCCTGTTTTTTTTCATGTCAACATAACTTGAAGCTGAGCCGCCGTTAAGAATACCGAAAGCCGCCCTTGGATACAAAGCGGTGCCGATTTTCCTTAACCCGGATTCATCAAAAAAACAAAACCCATTATCCCTTCCTTTACAGACGGAATCAACAGTGAAAGGAATGTTCCATTCGCCGAATTTCTCCGAAACAAATTTTTCTTCCGCTTTGAATCCGGTCAGGACCGCCCTGTTGATTATGTCGGGCCGGTCGATGGAAGGAACGCCGGTTATTTTCTCGGAATTTTTATTTTCAAATTTGCCGTTATTTAAATCCGCAAGAAAATCAAGCATTGCGTCCATATCGACGCCTTCTTTTGAGAGCTGCCCGATTAATTTAGCAGAAAGTCCAGAATCCAGAATAAAACTCCATTGTTAAAAATAAGTTAGAATGAATTCTACCGCATTTTCAAGAATAGTCAACACAAAAGAATAAAAGACAGCCACGGATTGTTTTTTCCGGTATAAAAAGACATGAGGTAAATGAAATGGAAATATTAGGCTTCGCGCAATTCGGTTATGAAGGTGAAATCGTCAAGGTCGAGACTGATTTACGGCGGGGGATACCGGCCACTGATATTGTGGGTCTGCCGGACGGAGCGGTGAAAGAAGCGAGGGAAAGGGTCAGGGCCGCCATACGCAATTCAAACCTGAATTTCCCGAAAGAGCGTATTCTCATAAATCTAAGTCCCGCCAATTTGAAAAAGGAAGGCAGCGCCTTTGACCTGGCCATAGCCCTTTCCCTCTTAACCGCGGCGGAAGGACTGGACAAAGACCGTGAAATCCCTCCGGTCATGGTTCTTGGAGAGCTGGAACTTTCAGGTTCGGTACGAAAGGTCCGTGGAATATCAGCGGCGATGGCCAGGGCCATTGAAAAAGGGATTTATACGTTTATACTTCCTGACGGAAACCTGCAGGAAAGCAATATTTTCCCGGAAGTTGAAATCCATCCTGTGAGCACACTGGAAAAAGCGTATAAAATTCTTAAAGAGCATATAACCCTTAAATCCGGCGGAAACTCATATGTAAAGAATTTTTATCCTGTGACAAACAAAACCCGGGAATATAAAATCTCCTGGCGTGAAAACAACGAGGATACGGTAAACTTTTGTGATATATCCGGACAGGATAAACTGATCCGCGCCCTGCAAATCGCCGCCGCCGGAGGACACCATATAATCGTTTACGGCCCGCCGGGATGCGGTAAAACCATGTCCCTCCGGTGCTTCCCGTCCCTGGTTCCCGAACTGGACGGCGAAACGGCATCAACACTCACGCGCATTTACAGCATAGCGGGGATAACGGATAAAAACCCGCAGGAAGCCCCATTCAGAACACCGCACCAGAACTGCACGCTGGAGGGAATGGCCGGAGGCGGGAAAAACTGTATGCCAGGGGAGATTTCACTGGCACACGGAGGGGTCCTGTTTCTGGATGAAATCCCTTTATTCAGAACCAATGTTCTGCAGGCGCTGCGGGCTCCCCTGGAGTCAGGGATGATAACACTGAGCAGGGCTGGAAGACAGACAACCTTTCCGGCCAGATTCCAGCTTTCAGCCGCAATGAATCCCTGCCCGTGCGGAAAATTCGGTGTACCGGGAAAAATCTGCACCTGTACCCCGGCGATGGTGGAAAAATATTGGCAGCAGCTTACGGAACCCCTCCTTGACAGGATGGATTTACGGGTGGAAGCCTCGATTCCGGTTTTAACATACAACGGGGAAACTCCATCTGAAAAGGCTTCAAAAAATACAGGCGGTAAAACAAATCTGGAAAAACTGCGTCAACCGGTGGCGGAAGCAAGAATCCGGCAATGGACAAGAAACAAAAAGGCGGAAAGGAATTACACCGGACCTGACTGGCTTAACGCCTACCTGACGCCGGCTGAAATATCCTCCCAGTGCGGCATGAACGACAATACGGAGAAATTCCTCCGGTATGCAGCGGAAAAAAACAAGCTTTCCGGGAGAAGCGTCCACAGCCTTATAAAGACGGCGAGAACAATCGCGGATATGGAAGGTTCCGGGGATGTAGCAGATGTGCATCTGGAAGAAGCCTTGTTTTTCAGGACATGGGCGCCTTCCGTTCCGGATTTCCTCTCTTAAAATTGAAAATCCGCGCCGGAATTTTCAAGGAGAGGTTCAAGTCCTTCAAAGAAGAATCCGTCCTCTATTTTTTTCCCCCCGGCGGTGATTCCAAGCTTTCTGTCAGGCCTGGCAGCTCCGTGGAAATCGCTGCCCGCGGTGACAAACATTCCCAGTTGTCCGGCAAGTTTTTCCAATCTAACGCAGTCTGAAACCCTTGCCCCGGGATGCCAGGCTTCCAGCCCCTGGACGCCGGAATCACGGATGCACGCGAGGGTCTGCTCCATTTTTCCCCATGAAACATAGAGTGAAAGGGGATGGGCCAGAACCGGAATACCTCCCGCCTGTTTTACTGCTGAAACAGCTTCCTCCAGGGACAGATTCCGGCGCCCGACATAACATGGCTTATTCACCGCCAGATATCTGGAAAAAGCCTGCTCGATATTTTTCACGACACCGGTTTCCACCAGATATCTGGCAAAATGGGGCCGGCCGATTATACCGTTTTTGCCCGAAAGTTTTTTCACCGCATCCATATCGATTTTTATGCCGTTATCACGGAAAAGGGAAATTATTTTATCATTACGCTGAATCCGTTCCTCCGCTGCCCCGGCAAGAACAGAACACAGGAAATCATTGTCCGGTGAAATCCCGTAGCCCAAAAGATGGAATTCCCCGGAAGGTTTCCACTGGACGGCCAGTTCCACCCCGGGAACAAACCTCAGCCCCGTGCCGGAACAAGCCTGAGCGGCCTCTTTAATTCCGTCCACACTGTCATGATCGGTCAACGCCCAGACAGAAAGCCCTTTTTCCAAGGCCATGAGGGCAAGCTCTGAAGGACTGGAAGAACCGTCCGAAACTGTCGAATGAGTATGCAAATCTATCATTATTACTTTCAGGATACCAAAAAAATAGACTAAAAACTATATTTTATGTTATACTACATTGAAAAAGAGGAGAAGATGCCGAAAGCCATACAATACAAATCGAATTCCGTAATTTATTTTGCAGGCGATTCTGATTACAGGGTTTTTCTGCTGCAAAAAGGAAAACTCGTGCTCTCAGCCATTGATATTGAAACCGGGATGCAAATCAACGAATACATCCGTGAGGGGGAATTTTTCGGTGTAAAATCAGCCTTGGGGAAATTTCCCAGGGAAGAAAGCGTTATGGTTGTGGCGGATTCTGTCTGTCTGGCTTTTTCCACAGCGGAATTTGAGCTTTTCGCACAAAACAACACCCGCATTGTAATGAAAATGCTGAAGGTTTTCTCTAACCAACTGCGCCATATACACCATCAGATTGAATCCATTCTGAAAAGCGAAGAACAAACCAATCCTGACGACGGGATGTATTCCGTGGCCCTCGCCTTCTGTAACTCCCAGGATTTCGGGCCTGCGGCTGAAGTCGCGATGCGTTACCTGCAGCTCTTCCCGTCCGGGAAACATATATCGGAAATGAAGCAGCTGGTGCAAAAAGGCCTTGTACACCAGGACAAAAACAACGGTGTCTCCGAAAACGGCATTATGACGCAGCCTAAAAATGAAACGGAAGCAAAACCGGAAGAAATATACAGTATGGCTGAAAAATTTGAAGAACAGGGAAAACTGGACGAGGCTTTACGACAATACCAGGCTGTTATCAGTAATGCGGACGAAACATTAAAACGAAAAGCTTATCTGAAAGCTATCCGGTGCCTTTACAAAACCGAAAATTACAACAGGGGAATCCAGACGGGGACTAATTTCATAAGTTCCTTCCCGTCTTCCCCGGAGATACCCTTTGTGCTTGTGGAAATGGGAAACTGCTATAAAAAATTAAACCAGATGAATAAAGCGGAAGCCTTTTATGCGAAAGCGGCCGCAATGAATCCACAGGCTATCCCAGGAGGCAACTGATGCCGGATGTATTTGCAGCCTTTTCACGTTTTGCCAAGAATTTTCCAAAAGGAACCGTTATTTTCTCCGAATTTGAACCGGGGGAATCCTTTTACCTGATACAATCCGGACGGGTTCAGCTGTTGAAGACCGTAAACGGGTTCCAAAAGAATCTTGACATTCTCATGCCCTCCGAAATATTCGGGGAAATGGCCATCCTTGAGAATTCGCCCCGGTCCGCAACGGCTGTCGCTTATGATGATGTAAAGGCCCTGGAATTCAACAGGGCGAATTTTGAAATACTCATGACGGGGAACCCGGCGATTGCAATAAAACTTTTGAAAACCTTTGTAAAGCGTATTTATGCGCAAAAACGCAGGTTTATGATACTTACCATACCGGAAAAAACAGCCCGTGTAGGCGATGTATTCCTGATGCTTGATGAAACCCAGTCAAACATCGACCGTTCCACAGAAAGCAGAACCTTCACAACAACAATAGAAGAAGTGGCCCGGTGGGCGGGACTCCCTGTCGAAGAAACAGAGGACGGTCTTACAAAACTTGCAGACCTTGGGCGGATAGAGATTTACACCGACAGAATCGTAGTCAAGAACATAACTGATATGAACCGTTTTGTAAGCTCAAAGAGAGGCAAAGGCCTTGAAAAAAGGTGATTTCCGGTACAAATGGCCACAGACGGAAAATTCACCGCGCCGCAACCCTTGACTTGAAAGGCTTTTTTTTGTTAGGATTCCAGCGTTAATCTTGCCAACTTAGCTCACCCGGCAGAGCGGCGCTCTCGTAAGGCGCAGGTACTCGGTTCAAGTCCGAGAGTTGGCTGTCCCTTTTATAACTGACCTCCTCTTTCATTCCGGAATCTTTCCAACCGGTCTTTATTCTAATCCTTAAATTTTTACCGTTTTTCCCGGTATTTAAGTATTATTCGCCGTTTTACAGGATTTATTAATTTTCATTTTCATTACATAAAAAAATGGTTAATTTAATCCTGAAATAAAGTTTTTTTTATCATTTTACAAATTAAAAGTTGTGTTTTTTGTTTTCTATTGTATAATTATATATATGGGAAAAGCAGTCAGACTTATTGATATTGCAAAAAAACTTGATGTTAGTACTGTAACTGTTTCAAATGCTCTCGCAAACCAGCGCGGTGTCAGTGAAGAGGTACGTAAAAAAATAATCGAAACCGCCAGGGAAATGGGATATAATCTGCCCAGAAGCAGAAAAAACAATAAAGACGAAAAAAACTGGCTTATAGGCGTGGCGATTTCAGAAAAATACCTGGACGAATATGTCTCGTTTTATTGGAGTATCTACAAAGAAATATCAAAAATCACCACGGAAAAAGGCTGGCTGACCTTTGTCGAAGTCCTTAAAAATGAGTCCGAGGAAAAACTTGAACCGCTTCTTTTCGTAAAAGAAAAAAAAGTGGACGGAATTATTATCCTCGGAGAGCTTTCAAAGGAATATCTGGATTTTTTGAAAAAAGATGTTTCAGTTCCCCTCGTTTTCATGGATTTTTACGAGCAAAACCAGGAAGCAGATTCCGTAATTTCGGACGGCTTTTATGGTATGTACTTCCTTACCACCTATCTCATAAAAAAAGGACATAAAGATATTGGATTTGTAGGTTCCGTCATGGCGGACAGCTCCGTGACGGACAGGTACTACGGTTACTCAAAGGCACTCAGGGAAAACGGATTAAAGGAGAATCCGGAATGGATTATACCTGACAGGGAAGAAAACAAACCTCTTCAGGGAAGCAAAAGGAACCTTCACCTGCCGGAAACAAACCTGCCTACAGCTTTTGTGTGTTACTGTGATTTAGTAGCCAGTTATGCGGTCAAATACTTTGAAGACAGGGGTATAAGGGTTCCGGAGGATATTTCGATCGTAGGTTTTGATGATTACCTGTTCCCGGGGCTTTCGGATAAAGACATAACCACTTACAGGGTTGATAAGGAAAAGATGGCAAAAGCCGCCGTCAAACGGTTGGGAAAGAGGCTGGAAGAAAACAAAAGGAATTATTGTCCTACATTGGAAATAGTTTCAGGATGTATCGTGGAAAAGGAGACTGTCAAAGATTTGACAGTCTGAAACAAACCGCGGGGCCTCCCGTTTCCGGAGAAAGTCTCATGATTCACGGATCCTGTGTTTTTTCAGCGTAAGCATCGTAAATATCCATCATCCGCTTGAATGGGGAATTTTCTTTTTTCAATTGTTTGGAGCCGCGGGTGATTTTGCACAGACTCATGCCGAATTTTCTGGCTATTTCACGCTGGGTTGTTCCTTTCTGAATTTCACGGACAAGGGCCCATCTCAGGGAAAATTCCCTGATTTCGGAAGATGTAAAAAGACAGTCGAAAAAATCCCTGATTAACGCGGCGTCATCAGTACGGGCAAACGCCATGCATAACTGGAAACAGGAATCAGAAATTATTTTTTCCATATCGATATCGGCTCTGGCTCCATCGTTTTTTTCTTCCATAGGCTTCAAAAACTCCTTCAGTCTAATTGTATAAAGTATACTTGAAAAAAACAAAAAAAACACTATACTGAATGCCTGATGAATAAAATAAAAAAATGTGCCTGTGCATACCTCCTGTACGTATTTCTCGTTCCCATCATTTTGATTACAACGGCTTCCTGTTCCATAAGGAAAATGGCGGTTAATTCAGTGTCGGACATGCTGGCTCCGGGTATAGAAGCTGAGGAAGAAGAAGGCGGCGGAGCGATGTTTGCATTCACCTCCGAAAATGACCCGGAACTGGTGTCGGACGCATTCCCCGTCATTCTGAAGGTATACGAAGTAATGATGTTTGAGAATCCGGAACACAGCGAATTGGCGGTGATGACCGGGCAGCTCTATGTTATGTACGGGAACGCCTTCTTACAGGGTCCTGCGGAAATGTATCCGCCGAACATGATAAAAGAACAAAACCATCAGTATAAACGCGCCTCCAACTTTTTCAAGCGCGGACGCTCCTATTCCCTGAATGCCCTGGAAATGCGTCACGAAGGTTTCCATGAGGCTGTTTTTGAAACAGGAGGGGAAGCCCGCTCTTTGATGCTGGAAACTATGGAGATTGAAGATACCGGCGCTCTTTTTTGGGCGGCATCGGGCGCCCTTGCGGATTTTTCCTTGAATCCGCTTGATGCGGAGGCTATCGATGCGGTTGAGGGTTCCGTCGCCATGATGGAAAAAGCCGCGGAGCTTTACCCCGAATATTTTAACGGCATAATCTGGGAAACCCTGTTCACTTTTTATTCCGCGGCTCCGGATTTTATGGGAGGGGGAATAGAAAAAGCGGAGGCGGCATATGAAAAAGCCGTTGAAATAAACGGCGGTTCGGCGTCACTTTATACCGCATACGCAAAAAACCTGTGCGTTCCTGCCCAGGACAGCGCGGGTTTTGAGGAAGCCTTGAATAAAGCCCTGGCAATAGATCCGGATGAGAATGAATCTTCCCGCCTTATGACTGTACTTGCGCAGGAACGGGCGGCATGGCTTTTGGAAAATAAAGGCATATTTTTTCTTGAATAAATTAGGAGAATGTTATTTATGAAAAAAAACGCAGCTTTCGGCAGAATATCAACGGTTTTTGCCCTGATATTTTTAATCTCCGGACTTTCCTGCTACGGGCAGGAGAAAATCCAGTTGAAAATAGCCAGTCTGGCTCCCTCGCGTTCACCCTGGGACATACAGCTTAAAGAACTGGCACAGGAATGGTATGAAATCACTGACGGAACGGTATCCGTCACTTTCTATGATGTGATGTCTTTGGGCGGGGAAAAAAGCGTATTGCAGAAGCTCAATCCTCCCCGCCCCGGGCAGAAACCACCTCTCGACGGGGCGGTTTTAAGCACGGTGGGACTAAACGAAATGGCGCCGGAAGCCCGTATTTATACGCTTTCGATTCCGTTTCTTATAAGAAGCCAGGAAGAGCTGGACAAGGTGCTGGACACATACGGAGAAGACCTGCTGGAAGAATTTGACGCGAATGGATTCAATGTCATCGCATGGACAAACGTAGGATGGCTTTCCTTTTACACAAAGGATCCGTATAAAGATTTGTCAACTTTAAGCGAAATAAAGCTGGCTTCAGCGGGAATAGACAGCCCTGTACTGGGGGAAACTTTCAGGGCGGCCGGTCTGACCGTTGAAGATATCCAGACATCAAAAATCCTCCAGTCCCTGAAAAGTTCAAGCGGAGTCCGCGGATTTTTTGCGGTTCATATGTATGCTTATGTCACCGGTTTTTATAAATCCATCAATTATGCGCTGAACACAAAAATGTGTCCGGTTATGGCGGGATTTGTAATTTCAAACAGCAGCTGGAACAAAATCCCGGAAAAATACAAGCCGGAAATGATAGCGGCGGTAGAACGTATAAAACAAAACCTGAATGATTCCCTTGACGAATCGGACGCCATGTACGTTTCAAGGATGGAAAAAGAAGGCGTAACCATGATAAACCCCACTCCGGAGGAGCTTGCGGTATGGGAGGGGGACTTCGCGGAGGCTGTTGAAGCCGTAAACAGAAAAGTCCCCGATGCATTTGACATGGATTTATTCAGAAAAATCAAAGACCTTCTGGAAAGGAACTGAATAGAGCATTTGTATGGTAAAGCCGGAAATAAGTAATATTCTGAAAAAAATTTTCTATGTGATTACGCTTTTTTTTCTGGGAATTCTGGCGCTCATGCCCCTTTGTTTCAGGCTTTTTCCGGTTTTCAAATCAGTTCCCAACAAAGATTCCGCGATTGTAAATCTTGTTTTTATATTTTCCTGCATGGCGGGGATTCTGGCGACCCAAAAAGGGAAACATCTGTCACTGGATGTAATAACGGCCTTTTTGCCGGAAAAAAAACTGCGGATTGTAAATTTTATCAAGTCAACGCTTGAAACCTCGATAATCACATCACTGTTTTTCAGTTCCTGGTCCGAGCTTTTCGCAGCCTTCCAGCAGGAAGAAACACTGTGGGGAATACCCATGCGCTGGATTTTTGCTTTCCTGCCGTTGATGTATGCGGGAATCATTGCAATAAATCTGAAACGCAGGGAAAGCAGAACCGCGGCTGTAATCGGAATATGTACAGGACTGATAGCGGCCAGCGGACCTATAACCGGCGTGTTGTATTTCCTTTTCGGGGTGGAAAATGCAACCCCTCTTCTGAAAACGTTTGACGCGTGGATGTTTTTCACTTCAAAAGCTTTTATCCCTCTGGTTTTATTTTTTATCATTGCCGCTTTTTTCGGACTTCCGATTTACGCGGTTCTCGCGGGGATAGCCTATACCGCATTCAGCCAGGGAGGCGGATATGTGGAAATGATTCCCCTGGAAACCTACACAATCTTAATCGACAAAAGTATGGCCGCCATACCCCTGTTTACTTTGGCCGGTTACTTTCTGGCGGAAGGAAGCGCGGGAAAACGTATTTTGGAAGTCATCCGTTCCATGTTCGGATGGATACGCGGAGGGGCGGTACTGGCGGCAACGATTGTCGCTGTTTTCTTCACAACATTTACAGGGGCATCAGGAGCGACAATTCTTGCCCTGGGAACCCTCCTCACAGTTATATTGAAGGGAAGCGGTTACAAAGAAAGGGATGCGGAATCACTTATAACAGCGACAAGCTCCATCGGTATGCTTTTTCCGCCCAGCCTCGCAATCATTATTTATGGAACGACAAATATTTTTTCGGTGGACATATACGATTTATTCAAAGGGGCTGTTTTACCCGGCGTATTGATGTGTATTTCAATGATAGCCGTCGGTATTTTCAAAGATAAAAACCAGAACAAAGAGGCCTTTTCACTGAAAAGTCTGGCAGACGCCGTAAAACAGGGCTGGGCGGAACTCCTCCTTCCGGCGGGAATCACCATAGGATATTTCACCGGGTTCTTTTCGCTCATTGAAACAGCGTGCTTCGCCGCGGTTTATTCATTCATTCTGGAAGTCTTTATACGCAAAGACTACAACCTGAAGGAGTCAGCGCTGACAGCGTTGAAAGGAATACCTGTGGCAGGAGGGGTTTTGATGATTGTGGGGGCCGCGAAGGGTCTGGCATACTTTTTAATTGACGCAGGGATACCGGCGATGTTAACGGATTTCGCCGCTTCCTTTGTCCATTCAAAATATCTGTTTTTGTTCCTGCTGAATATACTTCTGCTCATCGTAGGATGCCTCATGGATTTATATTCCGCGATTCTGGTGGTATCCCCGCTGATAATACCCATAGCGGACTCCTTCGGCATACATCCTGTCCACACGGGGGTTATTTTCCTCACAAACCTGGCCCTTGGCTTTTTGACGCCGCCTGTGGGTATGAATCTTTTTATAGCCAGCTACACATTCGGCAAACCTGTCGTGAAAATAATTAAATCGATAATACCCTACCTGATGATACAGTTTGTGGTTTTGATGCTTGTAACCTATGTACCATGGTTCAGTCTGGTTTTTGTAGACTGAAAACCGAAACGGAATTCGTATAAACGATTTCCGCAAGCCTCTCGACAGGTATACCAAGGAAATCAGCCGCTACAGAATATGTATACATGATTTTCAACGGGGTATTGACGCTTCCCCTCTCCGGAGCGGGCGCAAGATAAGGGGCGTCGGTTTCCAGAAGAAGCATATCGAGAGGAACATAACGCAATAAATCCGCCATGCGTTCTTTGTCAGCGGCTTTTTTAGGAAAAGTTATATTTCCCGGAAAAGAAATAAAAAAACCCAAATCAAGAAAGCGCCGGGCTTCTTCCACGCCGTAAGAAAAGCAATGTATGACGCCACGGAAATACCCGCAGTCTTTGACAACGGAAACTGTCGGTTCAAAGGCATCCCTGGAATGTATTATAACCGGAAGATTGTACCGGGAAGCCATCATAAGCTGAAGCCCGAAAAGCTCCTCCTCCCCTGCTGTATCCGTTGTTCCGGGACCGTCATCAGTCTGCCTCTGGGAAAGGGAACCGTCCGCCGCCAGCCGAATTCTCTCCGCGGCCTTTTCACCGTTCCAGAAACGGTCAAGCCCGCATTCACCGAGAGCTCCCGTCACCGGAGCTGAATCCCCTGCCCTTTCACGGGCGAGAGAAATCATCCGGACTACGTCTGATTCAAGGGCGGCAAGACTTTCATGCCGTGAAGAGATGACGCCGGCATCGGGCCATAAACCGCAACTGAAATGGAGGAAATGCGGCAATGCCGTTGCGCCGGACGAAGAAAGCAAATCGAGGCGGCCGGATAAATCGCCGGGTTTGGTTCCTATATCCAGCACAAAACGGAAATTTTTCTCTTCCAGAGAGGACAAAAGGGAATGGATATCCTCACCCCTTTCTTTCATTCTTGAAAAATGACAGTGCGTATCAGAAAGCATTTTTATTCTCCATACGGAATGCGCCCGGAACAATGAGCGTAACTTGACCAGTACCGCAATTTAGGTTAATATAACACCATTACTGCCGGAGTGGTGGAATTGGTAGACACCAGGGACTTAAAATCCCTTGCTGAGTAATCGGCGTGACAGTTCAAGTCTGTTCTCCGGCATTTTTTATTCACAGGACTTTCAGTTTTTCCCGGCTAATATTTTTTCCATGCCTTGTTTCTGGACGGAAAGCCCCATCGCTTTATAGAAGCCCATGGCTTTTTCATTGCAGGCCCAGACATTCAGGGTAACATTATAGCAGCCCTGCTGTGAGGCGAAATCCAGAACAGCATTGTACAGGGAAGAACCTACACCGTGTCCGCGGCAATTTTCATCCACGCACAAATCATCGATGTACAGGGTTTTCACCGGGGTAAGAATGCTGTCATTTTCATGCTGCTGAAAAATGCAGAAAGCATAACCGACCATCTCTCCGTCCTCATTTTCCGCAACAAAAACAGGCTTGGAATCATCCGCAATAATCCGCTCAAGCTCGGAATCAGTGTATTTTCTGGCTCCCTTTTTAAAAAGATCCGGGCGGCCGTTATGGTGAACCAGACATACCTGCAAAAGAAGTCTGACAATATCAGGAATATGCCTCTTCCCGGCCCTGCATATGGTGAGATTTTGTTTATTTGAACTCATGGAAAAAAAGATAACATAAATCAGGAAATAATGGAAGGACGCTATCACCTGACACTGAAAACGGAACGGAAGTTTTTTTCAACCGCGGAAGAAAGCTCTTCCAGAGGAAGCCCAAGGATACGGGAAGCCCCGGCGTAAACATTTTTTATATCCTCAGGATTGGAGAATTCCTCACCCTTCAAAGTCATATAAGGTGCGTCGGTTTCCAAAAGAATACGGTCCAACGGGACGGACTGAATTGTCCCTGCCTGTCTGCGGCTTCCCCGTAAAAGGGCCTTGCCGACTGAAAAATAAGCGTTGACTCCTTTTTTAAGGATTGAGGATGCTTCCTGTCCGGAACCAGGCCAACCGTGGAAAACGACAGCGGGTAAAAGTTTCAGCCGCGGAATCTCCCTGAAAACAAGCGGAACCGCCTTGCGCAGATGAAGTACGGCAGGAATGCCGTACTTGGCTGCAATATTCATCTGTTCCTCCCAAAGGAAAAACTGCAGGGATTCCGAAGCCCTGAATTCCTCTGTAAAAAAATCAAAGCCGGTTTCCCCCGCGGCGCAAATACGTTTTTCCTGTACAACGGAGGAAAAAAAATCCAGCAGCCGGTACAAAACGGCGCGGATTTCCCGTTCCGTTTTTTCTTCCCGTTTTAAAACGGCGGGAAGCTGTGGATGTATTCCGAAAGAAAGAAAAATGTTACCAGGATTTTCAAGGGCGGATTTTTCATCGGCGGCGAATTCCTCTTCCGAAGAAGACGAAGTGCAGAAAACGGCGTTTGAAGGGAGCTCCCTGCGGGAAAGCTTCCGCCAGTCCGACAGATGCAGGTGGGCGTCGTAAAACCGGATCATACCCATTCATTATAATGCGAATCCGCAAATACGGGAATATTCTTCTGATGCAGCCGAACAGCTAAAGCAAAGGACCTTATTTTCCGAAAATTATATACAAGCGGAGGGCTTATGAAAACTTATTATATTGTAAATGCAAAAGGTCGAAGCGATTATCTGTCAATATTAAATGAAAGTGAAAGCGGATTTATGGCGAGAATTTACCGCGATGAAGACGGTTTTGAAGAAACAATAGAAAATTTTATGAGCAGGGAACTTTTTGAAATGTGCCTGCGGACAGGATATATAATCGAAGTTGAAGAAAAAAAAGCCGGGGCAACCGCATAGAACCGGCATATTTTATTCAGGAAGAAACCCGGCATTTACAAGGGTTTCTTCCGCAGCGGTTTTGTCCCCCCTTTCAATCCAGCGGATTTCCACACCGCATCTTTCCATGCGCCTGAACCATGTTTCCTGCCTTTTCGCAAAACGGCATATTTCAGTGAAAAGAACATCCCGGAATTCCGCAAAACCAACCAGTCCCTGCAGGTAGCGGGAAACATGCCTGTATTCCAGACCAAGCCTGTCAAGCCTTTCCCAGGATATACCGGATTTATGCAGGGCTTCGACTTCCTCCACCATGCCGTCATTCAGCCTGGAATCCAACCGGGTTTTGATGCGGGTCCTTATTTCTTCCCTGGGAAAACGTATTCCTAAAACAAAGGGATTAAACCTGACGGACGGCCCAGTTGTATCAGCGCGGGCGGATGAACATTCCGCAATTTCTATGGCGCGGATCAACCTTTCCCGGTCCACGGTATCATCAGGATGGACTTTTTCCCCCCGAGCGGTTTTCAATCCGGACAACCTTTCAAAAAGCAGTTTATCGTCAAGTTTTTCAAGGGAAAGCCTTAATTCAGGGTTTTCAGGTACTTCCGTAAAATCATAATTCCGGATAACAGAATCAAGATAAAGTCCTGTCCCTCCGGCTAAAACAGGAAGCTTTCCCCTCCGCTGTATTTCCGGCAGAACCGAATAAAAATCCTTCCTGAACCTGAAAACATTGTATTCTTCCGGCAGGGAAATAATGTCTATCAGATGATAAGGGATACCGCCGTATTCAGCCAAATCCTTCCCGGTTCCTATATCAAGATTCTTGTAAACCTGTCTGGAATCCGCTGAAATGATTTCCCCGGAAAAGAGACGGGCGATATGAACAGCAAGGGAAGTCTTTCCGCAGGCCGTAGGACCGAGAACAACAACGGAATCAAAAACCGGCCCGCAGCCTGCCCCCGTTACATCAGCGGATGTCTTCAATCTTTGCACCGGCGACTTCAAGTATTCTTCTCATTTGATCCCGGTCCACGCCGGTAACTTTCATGGTACAACGTTTATTGGACATATCATCGCCATCGCAGGTTATAAAAGACAGGATATTACCGCCAAGCTCCGCCACGCCCGCCGCGGCCCGTACAAGCATTCCGGGCTTCTCCTCCATCAGGAATGTTATGCGGACTCCATCATACCGGCCGGCGAACATATCAACAAAGGCGGAAAATAAATCATTCTTTGTCAGGATTCCCACAAGAAGGTCGTCCTTCAGAACAGGAAGACAGCCTATATCCTTGTCCGCCATAATCCTTGCGGCTTCTTCAACAACTTCAGAGGATTGGACGGAAAAAACATCCCGGGACATAACCTTTTCAACCTTAAGTTTTGACAACAGATAACTTATCTCAAACATATCAAGGCTTGTTGCTCCGGAAGGACCTGCTTTAAGCAAATCTTTCTTCGTGAAAATACCCACAAGCCTGTTTGACTTATCAAGAACAGGAAGTTTTCCAACCTTTTCTTTTATCATCAATTCCTTGACATCATTGATCGACATATCAGGCCGGATAAAAACGGGATTTTTTTTCATAACGCTGGCAACTATCATATTTTCCTCCTAAGATTTGATTTATCACCGGCATCCCCGGCAGATATCTTAACCGCCCAAATAAGCCTTTTTAACATCATCATCATTCAATAAGTCAGCGGCGTTCCCTGACTTATTTATCACCCCGGTTTCAAACACATAGGCACGGTCGGCAATGGAAAGAGCCTTAAAAGCATTCTGCTCCACCAGCAGGATTGTCGTACCACTCTTGTTGATTTCAATTATGATTGAAAAAATTTCATCCACAAGAA
This sequence comes from uncultured Treponema sp., assembly GCA_949300145.1. Lineage (GTDB taxonomy): Bacteria > Spirochaetota > Spirochaetia > Treponematales > Treponemataceae > Avitreponema. The sequence continues at coordinate 259,720 of CASGDA010000002.1, forward strand.
TGGGAGCCAACCCCATTGAAGGTTCGTCCAGCAGCAGAAGAGAAGGTTTCGCCATAATAGCCCGTCCCATGGCAAGCATCTGCTGCTCGCCTCCTGAAAGGGTTCCGGCATATTGTTTTAACCTTTCTTTCAATCTGGGGAAAAGGGTGCAGACCCTCTCCATGTCCCCTTTTATTTCATTCTTGTCTTTTCTGGTAAAGGCCCCCATTTCAAGATTTTCCCTCACCGTCAAATTGGCGAAAATCCGGCGGCCCTCCGGAACCTGAATCAGTCCGCGGCGTACAATATCAGCGGGAGGAAGAGCCGTTATATTCTCTCCTTTAAAATCAATACGCCCGCTGTTTTTCTTCAGTATATTCGAGATGGAATGCAGGGTGGTTGTTTTTCCGGCCCCGTTTGAGCCTATTAAAGTTATTATTTCTCCTTCGTTGACTTCAAAGGAAACGCCGCGGAGAGCCTTTATGGCCCCGTAGGAAACAGCCAGGTCAGAAACTTTCAGCATCACAGCAAGCCTCCTTCAGCATCACCGCCAAGATAAGCCTTTACTACAACGGGATTGGAACGGATATCTTCCGGTTTACCCTCGGCGATAATCCTTCCGTAATCCAGAACAATCAGACGCTCGCAAATTCCCATGACCAGATGCATATCATGCTCTATAAGAAGGATTGAAAGCTTGAATTCTTTCCGGACGAAAGCGATAAGCTTCATCAAATCGTCGGTTTCCTGAGGATTCATTCCGGCGGCGGGCTCGTCAAGAAGCAGCAGGGAAGGATTCGCCGCAAGGGCGCGGACAATCTCAAGTTTACGCTGTTCACCGTAAGGCAGGTTTTTAGCCGGCTCATTCATCTTTTTCGCTATGCCGAAAAGTTCCAGAAGATTTTCAACCCGCTCGGTCATAATACGCTCGTCACGGTGAAAAGCAGGGGTTCTGAAAAGAACGTCAACAGGATTGACGGTGCGCAACCCGTGAAGCGCAATCCGGACATTATCCGCGACCGATAAATTCCCGAAAAGGCGTATGTTCTGGAAGGTACGTGAAATACCAAGTCCATTCAACTGGGCCGGAGTTTTCTTATTCACTTTATGAACATTCCCTGCCCTGTCCCAAAAAACAATCTCACCTTCCGTGGGCGTATAGACCCCGGAAAGCATATTAAACACAGTGGTTTTTCCCGCCCCGTTCGGACCGATTAAGCCGACAAGCTCCCCGTCTTCTATTGAGCAGGAAAAATTACTGACAGCCCTGAGCCCGCCGAAAACAATGGATATATCGTTAGCCTGTAAAAGAAGTTTATTTTCCTTTTCCATCACTGTTTTCCTTTTTGTTTGCACGTACCTTTGCAGGTTTGTCTCCCGGTGATTTTCCTTTTTCCATGCTGTCACCGTCCTTCCGGGCTTTCGCAAAAAAAGACTTTATGCGGGAAGGATAAAGCGGAAGATTCTCCCAGGTTTTGACAAAAGAAAACTCTTTCATGCCGAGGAAACCCTGGGGACGGAAAAGCATAACGGCTATCAGAATCAACGGATAAAAGAGAAGCCTGTAATCCTGCAGGAAACGGAGGAATTCCTGCAGGTATGTCAAAACGAAAGCTGCAAGAACGGAGCCGGTCATTGACCCCATTCCGCCGAGAACAACGAAAATCAAGTAATCGATACTCCTGTTGAAAGAAGCCAGGTCAGGCTTTATGAAGCCGATGAAGGGAGCGTACAAAGCCCCTCCTATACCGGCGATGAAAGAAGCAGACACAAAGCCTATCATCTTATACCGGAAAACCCCGATACCGCAGGAATTGGCGGCGACCTCATCTTCCCGGACGGCCAGAATCGCACGTCCATAGGTGGAACGGAGGAAATTCTGGGTCAAAATCAAAATGACAACCAGTGTGCCTACAATAACAAGATACGCAAGGTCAGCGTAAATCACAAGGAGGGACGGAAACTGTTTGCCGTTCGCACCCCCTGTAAGATTCTTGAAATTAACGAGAAGAACCCGGATAATTTCCCCGAATCCAAGGGTTACAATCGCAAGGTAATCACCCTGGAATTTCAAAGTCGGGAAGCCTATGATTACACCGAACACGCAGGTCACCAAAGAAGCCGCGATTACGGCGACCGGCAGGGGGATTCCGGCCTGGGAAAAAATGGCGCAGGAATACGCGCCCACAGCCATGAACCCTGCCTGTCCCAAAGAAAGCTGTCCGGTAATTCCGCATACCATATTTACACTGACAGCCATAATGGCATTCACGGCGGCAAGGGTTATAATCTGGGCCGTATAAGCGTCTATAATCCAAAAATGTATTAACAAGGCGGGAATACAGGTACACAAAAGGCCTGTACAACCTAAAAGCAAAAAATTGCGGACATTAACGTTTTTCATCTGTCAAACCTTCAGTTTAACTTTCTCGCCCATTATTCCCGTGGGTTTCACAAGAAGAATAATAATCAGGATTGAGAAAGAAATAGCATCCGCGAACTGCGAGGAAAGGAACCCTTTTGTAAGTGTTTCCGCAATTCCCAAAATATATCCCCCGAGCATAGCCCCGGGAACAGAGCCGATGCCGCCGAGAACAGCCGCCACGAAAGCCTTTAACCCAGGCATTGTCCCCATTGTAGGATCAATCTGGGGATAGGCGCTGGCATACAGGACACCTCCCGCACCGGCCAAAGCGGCTCCCAGCGCAAAGGTAAAGGCTATTGTCCTGTCAACGGAAATACCCATCAGACTGGCGGCAGACATATCATAGGAAACGGCGCGCATGGCCTTCCCTGTTTTTGTATAGTTGATAATGTAATTCAGGATAATCATCAGTACAATTGACAGCAAAATAACTATCAGCTGTATGTTGGAAAGGGACACAAACGCAAAATCTATATTGACAGTGGGAGGAGTCGGATACTCCCGTGGATTCGGACCGATAAACGGAATGACACGGGCGCCGTTCTGAAGGACAAGGGAAACCGCTATTGCGGTTATCAGGGAGTTGAGCCTGGGAGCAGAGCGCAACGGCTTATAGGCGAAATGCTCCACAAAAACCGCCAATACCGCACATACCGACATGGCGCAAAAGAAAGCCAGGACGAGCCCCACAGGAGTTGTACCGGCTGCACGCAGGACAAAATATCCGGCATAAGCCCCGACCATGAGGATATCACCATGGGCGAAATTAATTAATTTTACAATACCGTACACCATGGTATAACCGAGGGCTATAAGGGCGTAAATACTCCCCAAGGAAAGCCCGTTTACCATCTGCTGCACAAACATATTCGCTGTATTCAAAATTCCTCCGCTTGTGTTTCCACTTAATCCATAATTTTACTATAGTTTGACAACATATAAAAGACCCCTTCCGGAAAAACAAAACAGCCGGATCCGCGTAACCAGAACCGGCTGTATCAAACCCATTACCGTACTGAATCAAAGAAGTCTGTCAGGGGTTAATGGTGTCCGCATACACAGAAGTAAGGTTGCCGGCATCATCCTTGACAATCTGAACCATGACGGCGGATTTTATGGGGTTGCGGCTCTCATCGAAGGTCAAATGCCCTGTCACATAATCCCCGTCCGTCGCTTTCAGCGCATCCCGGACAGAAGCGACATCAGTGTAATCAGACGCCCGGAGAAGGGCATCCTTCAGCATATACATACTGTCATATCCAAGCGCGGCAAAAGAAGCGGGCTGGGAATTGAACTTGGCTTCATAGGCCTTTACAAACTCAACAACCCTCGGAGAATCCGAATCGGCCGCATAATGATTGGAGTAATAGCCGTTGAGAACCTCATCGCCTGCATTGGAAGTGATACCGTCCCATCCGTCAGCGCCCACGATGGGTGTGCTTATACCCTGCGCGCGGAGCTGTTTTACAATCAAAGCGACAGTAGCGTAATAATCGGGCAGATAAACAACCTCGGGGTTGGCGTTCTTAATCTTTGTCAACTGGGCATAAAAGTCTTTGTCGTCGGTGGAATAGGATTCCGCGTCAACGATTTCACCGCCGCCGGCTTCAACGGCAGCCTTGAAATTTTCATACAAACCTACGGAATAATCATTGGCAATGTCATACAAAACAGCGGCTTTTTTCAGTCCGAGATTTTCGACAACAAAACGCCCTCCGACGGTTCCCTGGAAAGGATCAATAAAACAGGCCCTGAACACATAGTCACCGTTTTCTGTGATGGCGGGAGCTGTTGCAGCCGGGGCAATAACAAGCTTTTTCTGGCTCTGCGCGAGAGAAGCGATGGCATTGGTGCAGCCGGAAGTAAGGGAACCGATTATAATGTCAACCCGGTCTTTTGTAGTAAGTTTTTTATAGGCATTGACGGATTTTTCCTCCTTCCCCTCGTCATCCTCCGCAATGAGTTCTATCATTTTACCATTGATACCGCCGGCGGCATTGATTTCCTCGACAGCAAGATCAATTCCCTGACGGCATTCAATACCGTAAACAGCAACTTTACCGGAAAGAGGAAAAATCCCTCCGATTTTTATTGTATCACTTTCTTTGCCGCCGCAGCCTGAAAAAACCAAAACGGAAACAACTGCAAGCGCGACAAAAAAGAATTTCGCCGGATTTTTTTTCATTTTTTACCCTCCTGATAACCAAGTAATTCCAATATCATGTATGAATATATTAAAAATGAGAGACCGTGTCTATAATATTCGCAAAAAAAGTATTGATTGCATAATCTGATGCTATATGTTAACATACCACCATGAATGCGGTAAAATTATGTTTATGCTGTCTTTTAGCAGGACTGTTATTAACGGCGCTTCCGGGCGAAACCCGGCAAAACACGCAGCCTTCCAGAAGGAATTTCAACTCCGCGGTTTTGAAAACACTGGCGGTCACAGTGAAGCAGATTCCACCGGAACAGACCGGGACATGGCAGGAAATAATCAACAACGGAATTTTCACGGTTTTCAGAAGCCCCGAGCTGTACAGGGGGGAAATTTCCATACGAATCGCCGAGGATGAGAATGTTTCCCTCAGATTTTATCCTGACGGTATCTTTGAAATTTCAACGGGACTTCTGGACTTTATAGACGAAACCCTCTTTATCTCAGCGGCGAATTCAGCCCGGCGCATGAGGCAGATTGACACTGAAAGGGAAAAAATGCTGATTCCGTTTATCGCGGCGGAAGCCGGGCTCTTTGCAGCCGACGCGGAATTCAGCGCTTATTCCGGCATCGCGGAAAACCGCGGGATGGAAGCCGCGGACAAAGCCGCCGAAGGCAGGACCGGCAGTGATTTCCTTGTTTTTTCAGAAAGGGAAACATTCCTTGCCGACATAACGGCTCTTTCCATCCTCTCAACCTCAGGAACCTTCCTGTCTTATGAGAAGTGGCTTGAATATATATATGATGAGAGCGAAAGCAATCCCAGACTGAAAAAATACACAGCCCGTTTTCCCTCTTATAAAACACGGGTAGAAAACATCAGGAAGGAAATTTCATCCCCGGCCAACGCCGTCGTCAAACTGAATACAATTGTAAACTCCCTGAAAACAGGCCTGGGCTCAGAAGAAGCCTCAAAATCCGCCGATGACCTGGAAGAAAAAATACCGGAGCTCGTTTATCTGTACAGACTGAAAGCACTGCTCGCCCACAGGGACTGGGAGAGATCGGCTTTCAAAAACGGCGGCGGCCCAAAAGCCGTTTCAATCCTTCCATTTGCTCAAAGCCTGGACTTTGAAACGGATTCAGTTTTAAAAACGATGGTTGAGAATTCATATTCCGGCGGAAGCTTTTTCGGCAGCCTCAATGAAAACGGAACAATCCCGGGGAATGAAAGGCCTTACAATCGGGCGCTGGATTCCTACAGGAAAGTTCTGGAATATTACGATGACTTCACAATCCGCTCCGCCTGCGCTTTCTTATCGGCGCAAAATCCGTCAGAAAGCGGAACCGGAACAATTATAGCGTCAGCTGCGGAAGCCGCCTTGAAAGAAGCAGGAACATCCTCTGTCATTGCCAGAACAAATTACGCCAGGCTTTTATTCCTGACAGGGAAAGACCTTCCCCTTGCTTCAAAAATGATGGAAGAAATTTTCAGCGGAAACGGCTACACACAGCCCTCTAAAAAAGAAAGCAGTTTTTCCTATGTATCCCCGGGATTTCCAGGAGATTCAAGGACGGCGGCATTCTTTTATGCGGAGATACTGAAACAAAACGGAAAAACAGGGGAAGCGAAAAAAATCATCGAAGAAAAAGTTCTCCTCATGCCGCAGTCCGCAACCGCAGACGAAAACGGCGGAGGGAAAATCCTGTTCAAGTCCGTCGGTCTTGGGGACACCGCAGATACAACCGCTTCCCTATGGGGGGAACCTTCCGAAATAGAATTCAACACAAAATCAGAGACATGGACGTATCCTGATTTATACACACGCATTATATTCGTTCCTGTCCCGGATAAGAACAAGGAATCAGGGGCATATGAAGGAAGCGTATCGGCGGCGGTCATGCTGAAATTCTTCAATAATTCGCCTGTATCCCTGCCCGGGGAAATCAGGACAGGAGACACAAGGAAAGTCTTTGAAAGCACTTTCGGCATGCCTTCGTATAAAGGCGGGGACTCCTATGTATACTTTCACAACGGCCTGCGTTTCAAAGTTTTCTTCTCAAAAGGAAATACGGACGCGGGGGAAGAAAAAATCCGGTCTGTGTCCGTCAGCTTTTAAGAAGGGAATCAAAAACATCATCCATTGTAAACACACCGGATTTTATCTTCCCTGAGTCGGAGGGAGAGGAGAGCCACTCCAACGCACGGACCGCCCCGATGGCGAAACCTTCCCTAGTCCGCGCGGTATGGGTAAGCTGTATTGTATCCGCAGGGGAATCAAAAACCACGGTATGGGTTCCAGGCACGGCGCCTATCCGCAGACTGGCAAGATGGAGTTCATGAGGCTCCGGTTTGCGTGTAAAGGAATCCGTCACCAGCTCCGTTTTACGGGGAATATTTTCCATAACCAGCCGGGCGATATCAATACCTGTGCCAGACGGACTGTCCGCTTTCTGGTTATGATGGGCTTCAAATACAGCCGCATCATATTCATCAAACCCGGAAAGCATTTTTGAAGCGGCGGAAACAATGCGGAAAAACAAATTAACACCTATAGAAAAATTCGACGCATACAATAATGAAGTTTTGTTAACCTCCACCAGAGGTCTGATTTCCGACAGCTTGTCAAGCCAGCCGGTTGTTCCGACAACAAGGGGAAGGCGGAGAGGAAGAAGCGCCTTTATATTCTGGACGGCAGAAGCTGGATGGGAAAACTCGATTATTCCCTCCGCTCCGGAATTCCGGACAGCTTCGGCCATTTTAATGTGATCCGAAGTTCTGCAAGTCGCATCTTCCGCGAACAAATCCACGGAGCATACGCATTCATGTCCTCTGGTCTTCAGGGCTTTTCCAACCATGTGCCCCATTTTCCCGTAACCTACAAGAGCGATTTTCATAACTGTTTCCTCCCCATTATTATGATGGACATTACTGTTCCCGAATTAAAATTTCACCTGGATTTCGGGGAACAGAGCCCTCCTTCCCCGAAATATCTTTCATGAAGAAGCCTTACGACAGTATCCGACTCGGAGGAGCCGCATATCATGCTGATATTCACTTTTGAAGCACCCTGGCTTATCATCTGGATATTTATATTATTCGCGGCGAGGACTTCAAAAGAAGCGGCGAGGATGGAGCTTGACTGCCGGACATCACAAATGACAGTCACTATAGCCATGTCGTTTTTGATTTCAACGTCCGCATATTCCTCCAGGTCTTTCTGCAAGGCAGGAAGATTAACCCTTTTAAAATCAACCGTAAGCGATACAGAAACCTCGGAGGTGGCGACAACGTCGATGCTGATGCAATGCCGGGCGAAAATATCAAAAACCTTGGCTAAAAAACCGTACTGGCCGAGCATTCTTGTAGACACCAAATCTATCAGGATTACATTTTTTTTGCTTGTTATCGCCCTGACAGGATCGGGAGTCTTTTCATGTTTTGTAACAATAAGTGAACCGGGGGCATCAACATTGTAGGAATTCTTCACGCGGACAGGGGTTCCCGTCTGGATGCACGGCAACATTGACCGCGGATGAAGCACCTGGGAACCGAAATAGGCAAGCTCGGCGACCTCATCATAGGTGGCCACCGGAACAGTCCTTGCGGAAGGAACAATCCTCGGGTCTGTCGTCAAAATGCCGTCCACGTCTTTCCATGTCTGGACTTCCCCGGCATCCAAAGCGGCTCCTATTACCGTCGCGGTAAGATCGCTTCCGCCTCTTCCAAGCGTGGTGATAAATCCGTTGGAGTCTTTGGCTATAAAGCCGGTGATAACCGGAACGGGAAGCACGTCCTCAGACCGTGACTGGCAGTAAGATGTAAAAATACGGCGGATATTCGCCCACGTTTCAGGAAGGAGATCCGCGCTTGTATAATTTGAATCGGAAACAAAACCCGCATCCCACGCATCGTAAAATTTCGCGCGCACCCCCTGGGAATCGAGATACGAAGCCATCAGTCTTACGGACAACCGTTCACCGAAAGAAACCAGGTAGTCACGGGAACGGGGTGTAAGTTCCTTCAGCATGGACACACCTGTTAACAGCGTCCTCAATTCATCCAGAAGAAAATCTATCTCGGTAAACGGCACTCCAAGAAGTCCGGCGGTTTCCTTATGAAGTTTTTCAACCGCATCCACAGACACGATACCTTTGAGAGCCGTGTCAGCGGCGGTAAGCAAGTCATCCGTGGTATCACCCATGGCAGAAAGAACAACGACAGGTCTTTTTTCGACCATTCCCCCGATAATAGCGGCAACACGGCGGATTCTTTCCGCATTGGCAAGGGAAGAACCGCCGAATTTCATTACAATCATTCGCATCTCCGATAAGAAACTCCGGTTATATTACCAGTTTTAACAGTATTAGTCGAGACTCCTGAAAAAAGGGTCTTCCGGCCCGAATGCGGTAACTGCGCATTCTTCAGGGAGAGGTTCCTCAAACCTGGAGTCAAAAAGACTTTTCATTCCGGCGTCAATGATGTAACCCCTCTCCCCTGTATTTTTCAAAAAGGCGTTCCGGGTTTCCAGATTTTTTCCGGCGGTTTTCTCGTCAGTGTCAAAATAGATAATACAAACCTTATGCCCTGCGGAAGAAAAGAAACAGCCTGTTTCCCGCCTTTCCTGAACTGTCCAAAAGCCGTAATCCAGAACAACATTCTTTCCAGCATTCAAAAGACGCAGGGCTACACCCGCCAGATATTTCTTGCACCGGGAAAGCATGTCAGAATGTTTTTCCGGACCGGGACATAAATCAAAAAGCGAAAGCATCAAATCATCACAGGAAAGCTTGAAAAAACGTCCGGAAGAATCCAGCCTGTCAGCATAAAAAGTTTTGCCGCTGCCCACCTTTCCGCAAAGAAGCAAAATTTCAGCCACGACACTCCCCTTCATAAACCTAAACACATAACAAACATAAAATGAAAGAAACCGTTCCGCGCACTGCGCAAAACGGTTTCCATTCAAATCAAGACACGGGAATACAGACATTCCCTTTATTTCCTGCGGAACAGGAAATCATTCAGACGCGGCGGCTTCCCGGCTCAGGAGGGCTTTCAAAGCCTCATCAGCCTTGAATTCAGCGAAAGCGGCGCTTTCATTGCGCACATATGAATCAACCTGGCTTTGCAGATCGGCGGCGAGACCGTTTATATCATACGACATGAGAACGTAAACCCCTCCGTCCTCATCCACGTAAACCTCTTCGATATCAGCCCCCGACATGGAAACATCGGCTGTCTGTTTTGAGATTTCTTCCATAAATTCGATGAGTTCAGTTTCATCACCGATTCCGGCATCCTGGGTATAAGTTACAAGGGCTGTCTGGACATCGGTTTGAAGCCACATCGCGATTTTGTTGCGGGCGTCTGATTCAGCCTTCTTCTGGGAAGTAGCCCTGTTCGACATTTTTCCATATCCGACTTCATAATGGGCTGTATCGGATTTCTTGCTCATTGTCACAACCCATGCAGGTACTCCATCAATGCTTTCCTCTGTCGTGTCAGGACTGCTTCCACAACCTGTAAAACCGAAAATCAAAAAAAACGCGGCAACGGATGCAAAAATTTTTTTCATTGAATTCTCCCCTCTAATATTACGGCAAGCATAAAAAATATGCAGACCATAAATATTATATCCTACAGGACAGCAGTTTTCAACAGGATAGTGTTTTTTTTTCAAAAAAAATGTTAAATTGCTTTTATGTTCAAAGAAAAAAATCTGCTTCTCTATAAAAACCAGCCTGCGGTTGTCTGCGGCATTGAAGACGGCAAAATAACGGTTGAGCTTCCGAAAAAAAACAAAGGGCCTGCCGAAAGAAAAAACATACGTGAAAAAGACGCGTTCCTCTTATCACCCGGGCCAGTCTCCAGTCCCGACACAGTCCTGCAGGAAATCCTGCCTGACTTTGAAATAGAACCGGAGGAAGCGGAGTCCTTTTTTTCCGGAGAAACGCCTTCTTTCCGTGATCTTTCGGAATTTTTATGGGGAGCGCTTCCGCCGGAAAAAACCTGGGCGGCATGGAATTTCCTTTCCTCATCACCATGGTTCATCTGCAAATCCCCGGAGGATCCCATAATCATAAAATCGAGGGAAGACGTTTTAAGGGAAAATGAGAAAAGGGAGGAAAAAGAAAGGAAAGAAAAGGAAAGGGAGGCATTTTTCCTGAGACTGAAAAATACAGCCAGAGGACAGGCCGGCGGAATAAAGCTTCCGGAAGACGCCCCGTTCCTTCAGGATGCGGAGGCCCTGGCGCTCGGGAAAACCGATAAATCCACCGCCCTGCACGGAGCCGGGCTTCCGGAAACAACGGAAACCGCGCATTCCATCCTGATTAAAAGCGGCTGCTGGGACAGGAAGAAAAACCCCTGGCCGTCCCGCAAAGAACAGGCTTTTTCCAATACCCAGGTACCCGTGGAAGCCCCGCCGGAAAAGGACGACATTGAAAGGGAAGACTTCACCTTCATGAAAGCTTTCGCCATTGACAATGAATGGAGCGACGACCCCGATGACGCGGTGAGCTTTCATGACGGTAAACTGTGGGTGCATGTGGCGGACCCAGCCGCCTCAGTCAAACCTGAATCCCCGGCGGATAAAGAAGCACGGGCACGGGGATCAACCCTTTACATCCCGGAGGGGATTGTCAGAATGCTGGACGGGAAAGCCCTTGAATATTTCGCCCTCGGTCTTTCGGAAAAATCGCGGGCCCTGTCTTTCGGCATAACATTTTCTGAAACCGGAGCCGTCAAGGATGTGGACATAAAGAAAACCTTCATATCCGTAACGCGCATGACATACAAACAGGCAGATGAAGCGAAGGAAAGTCCTGAACTTTCACCCCTTTTCGCCATCGCGGAAAGAAACTTCCGCAGAAGAATGGAAGCCGGGGCTGTCCAGATAGATTTACCGGAAGTGAAGATTTCCCTTGATCCCCGCTTTGAAATAAGCTTCCGGCCTGTTTCCCATACTGAGGCCTCCGGTATGGTAAGGGAAATGATGCTCCTTGCGGGTGAAGCCGCCGCCCGTTTCGCTTTCAAAAACTCCATACCCTTCCAATATATAAGCCAGGAGGAGCCTTCCATGCCCAAAAACCTTCCGGAAGGACTCGCAGGAGAATACGCGAAACGTCGCGCGATGAAGGCAAGGAAAACAGGGACAATACCGGCGGATCATGCAGGTCTCGGGCTTGGCATGTACAGCCAGGTCACAAGCCCCCTGCGGCGGTACGGGGATCTGGCGGCGCACCAGCAGTTAAGGAGATTCCTGGCGGGGGAAAGGCTTTTGACCGCCGATGAAATGACGGAAAGGATTGCCGAGGGGGACATGGCGCAAAGGATGTGCATACAGGCCGAAAGGGCCACGAATATGCACTGGACAATAAACTACCTGCTGGATCATCCCGACTGGACTGCTGAAGCTTGCGTGGTTGAAATAAACGGGAAAGACTGCACATTGTTTATACCGGAATTGGCGCTGGAAGCTGTAACAGTATGCCCGCCAGGAGCACAATTAAACGGAACAGTCCTTGTGAAATCGGGCGGAGGCGATGTTGTCAAATTGAATCCGGGAATATTTCCCGCATAAAAAAACGCCGGGCGCAAAACCCGGCGTTTCCGCTGAAAGTCACTGAACGTGATTTCCAGATGAATCAGGCTTATTCAGACTTTACATCGTCACAGATAGAAAGCTCTGTTTCCTTATCAAAGAAGCGGGCTTTTTCCATCTCGGGCACAAAGTTCACCGTATCACCCAGCTGGAGAATAACATCCGGGCCGACCTTGGCGATAAGAACCTGTGTCTTTGTCGCCAGATAAAGATGGGTTTCAGCTCCGAGAGGCTCCTTGACGGTAACCTTCATCTGCATATTACTCTTTGAAGCGGGCGATGTCTGGTAAACAAGACCTTCAGGGCGGATTCCGAAATAAACTTCCTTGCCCACATAGTCTTTGAGGGTTTTCTGCTGTTCAGCGGTGGGAACAACCTCGAAGGAACCCTCGTCGGCGACAATCTGACCGCCCTTCTCCACAATCTTCACTGTGAGGAAGTTCATGGGCGGGGAACCGATAAAACCTGCAACGAATTTGTTCACGGGATGATTATACAGGTAAAGCGGAGAACCAATCTGCTGGACTTTTCCGTCTTTCATAACAACAATCTTATCACCCATTGTCATAGCCTCAACCTGGTCGTGGGTAACATAAATCATGGTGGCTTTAAGCCTGTTATGAAGCTCGGATATTTCGGCGCGCATCTGCACACGCAGTTTCGCGTCAAGGTTGGAAAGAGGCTCGTCAAAAAGGAAGACCTTGGGATTACGTACAATCGCGCGTCCTACAGCCACACGCTGACGCTGTCCACCGGACAAAGCCTTGGGCTTGCGGTCAAGGAGCTTTTCGATATCAAGGATACGGGCGGCTTCTTTTACACGGCGGTCGATTTCAGCCTTATCTGTTTTCCTGATACGCAGACCGAAAGCCATGTTATCATATACGGTCATATGGGGATACAACGCATAATTCTGGAAAACCATAGCGATGTTGCGGTCTTTCGGAGCAACATCATTCATGCGTTCACCGTCAATAAAGAGGTCACCTTCACTGATTTCCTCAAGTCCGGCAACCATACGGAGTGTGGTGGATTTTCCGCAACCGGAAGGACCAACGAAAACAACGAATTCCTGATCCTCGATTGTGATATTGGCGTTGTCTACCGCGCGGACTTCCCCGTCGTACACCTTGCCAATACCTTTTAACTCAACTTTTGCCATAAAGGCCTCCTGAATTTATCTTATGAAACCATTCTAAGGGGAGAAAGATGAAATGTCAAATGAAATTTTAAACTTTTCCCGGAAAATGCAATTTGCAATTATATTACATTTCAGTTTGCTTCAAATTACAGGCGGTAAAGTCTTTCAGAGCCTTAATCTGCTCCGCAACCGCTTCCGGCGCGGGACCTCCCGGAATATTTCTGGCGGAAACACAGGCTTCCGGCGAAAGGAATTCATACACATCCTCCCCGATAAGCTCCGAATGCGCTGAAAACCTGTCAAACGGAAGCAGGGACATATCGGTGATTCCCGAATCTATGCATTCCCGCACAACGGAAGCGGCGACCCCGTGGGCCGTCCTGAAAGGCATTCCCCTGCGTACAAGGTAATCCGCCAGATCGGTGGCGTTGGCATGACCGCCCGTGCATGAAGCCTTCATCTTTCCGGTATTCCAGGAAGCCGAGGCTATCATCCTGTTGAAAACTTTCAGGCATGAAAACGCCGTATCATAAGCGGAAAAAAGACTCTGTTTGTCTTCCTGCATATCCCTGTCATAAGAAAGGGGAAGCCCCTTCATCATTGTCAGAAGGGAAATTAAGTCACCGAAAACCCTGCCGCTTCTGCCGCGGATTAACTCGGCAAAATCAGGGTTTTTTTTCTGGGGCATAATGCTTGAACCGGTTGACCAGCTTTCAGAAAGGCTGATAAAGCCGAATTCCTCCGTTGACCACAGCACAATCTCCTCGCAGCAGCGGGAAAGATGAACCATCAGAATCGAAAGCGCTGAAACCGCTTCAAGGCAATAATCCCTGTCAGATACGGCGTCAAGGGAATTCTGCGTCAACGCCGAAAATCCCAGGGCGGAGGCGACCGCCTGCCGGTCAAGGGGCAGCCCGCTTCCCGCCAACGCTCCAGAGCCCAGCGGCATGAAGTCCATGCGCTTCAATGCATCGGCTATACGCCCGTAATCACGGGTAAGAGGCCAGCACCAGGCGCACAGATGGTGGGCAAGGGTTACAGGCTGTGCACGCTGCATATGGGTATAGCCCGGCAAAAGGGTTCCCGTATGTTTTTCAGCAACCGAAACCAGAGTGTTTATCAGGGAAAGGATTTCCGCCTGCAGTTCCTCCAGGGCACGGCGAAGGTAAAGACGCTCGTCCAGGGCAATCTGATCGTTGCGGCTGCGGCCGGTATGAAGCTTCCTGCCTGTATCCCCTATCCTGTCGGTCAGAACGGCTTCCACAAAAGAGTGTATATCTTCCGCGGAAGGATCAATCTCCAGTCTTCCGCCCGCAATGTCATCCGCAATCACGGACAGGGTTTTTACTATCAGTTGCGAGTCCTCTCGGGGGATTATATTCCGGCGACCCAGCATTTCCGCATGGGCGATACTGCCGCGTATATCATCCTGAACCATACGGGCATCCACGTTAATTGAAGTCTCAAAGGCGACAGCGTCGGCATCCGGGCTGTCCTTAAATCGCCCGCTCCAAAGGGGGGCGTGGTTATCATTTTTAGCAACGGACATATTCACTCCGGAGAAGAGTTTATAATGTATCTCAATTTTATTCAACAAAGATGAGGGAGGATTCCATGAACAGAAATGGACAGAAAAAAGGGCCTGCCGCTGAGGACAAGCCCTTTGGAAAAACAGCCGTTACGCAATACGCGCGGACCGGAAATTATCCTTTTACAGCCCCGGCGAGAACACCGCGGAGGATGTGTTTCTGGCAAACCAGATAGAAAACAATAACGGGAATCATAGCCAGAACAAGCATAGCCATCATCGCACCCATATCAACAGAGCCGTAACCTCCGCGCAGATACTGGATTGCAATCGGAATGGTTCTGTAATCAGTACCTATGGTGAGGTACGGGAGAAGGTAGTCGTTCCAAACCCACATTATCTCAAGGATACCGATTGTAATCGCAGGACTTTTCAGCATCGGAAGGATAACATGGCGGAAAGTCTGCGGAGGAGTCGCGCCGTCAATCATGGCGGCTTCCTCCAGGGATACAGGTATTGATTTGATGAAGCCCGCATACATGAACGTTGACATTCCGCATCCGAAACCAACATAGATAAAGATAATCCCGATGGGGTTATCGAGATGAAGCATATTCGCCATTTTGCTCATTGTGAACATGACCATCTGGAACGGAACTATCATCGAAAAAATCAGCGTATAATAAATCAATGACGTGACTTTGTTTTTAACCCTTGTGATATACCATGCCATCATGCTGGATAAAATCAGGATTCCTGCGACCGACATCACGGTAATCCACAACGAGTAGCCGAAAGCAGAAAGGAACGACGTCTTTTCCAATCCGGATACATAATTTTCACCGCCGACAAATGTCATGTTGTCAGGATCCATGGACGGCAGCGTGAAAGGCTGTGAAGAAATGAAAAAGCGGCCTTTGAAAGAATTCATCAGGACAACAAAAATCGGATACAAAACAATAAAGGCCATAACGCAGAGGAAAATAAGGATTAAAATATTAGAACTTCTGTTCTGCTGAAGATTCCTGCTCATTGCTCCACCTCCCTGCTGCGGGTAAGTTTAAGCTGCAGCAAAGCGATTGCGGCTACAATTATGGTAAACATAACAGCCTTTGCCTGTCCTACCCCTTCAAATCCGGTTCTGCCGTAAAAAGTATTGTAGATGTTAAGGGCAAGCAGTTCCGTCTGTTTCCCGGGCTCACCTGCAGTAAGAGCCAGGTTCTGGTCAAACAACTTGAAGCCGTTGGTCATGGTCATAAAAAGACATATTGTTATGGAAGGCATAACCGAAGGAATTATTATTTTAAACAATGTCTGCCAGTAACCCGCCCCGTCGATTGAAGCGGCTTCCAGCATATCGGAAGAAATATTCTGTATGGCGGCAATATAAATAACCATCATGTAACCGGCGTTCTGCCAGTTCATCAAAATGATAAGTCCCCAGAAACCGTATTTGGCGTCCGAAACTATGGTCACCCCGTAGTTTACAAGGAAACCGTTAATCATAACCTGCCAAATCCAACCGAGGACGATACCACCGATAAGATTAGGCATAAAGAAAATAGTTCTGAAAACATTGGTTCCTTTAAGCCCGCGGGTGAGCATCACTGCCAAAGCGAATGCAAGAACATTTATTGAAATGACGGAAATAACAGTAAAAGCTACAGTTGTCCAAAAAGAGGAAATAAAATATCCGTCAACAGTAAAAGACTTGATATAATTTGAAACACCAACCCACTTGGCATTGGTGACGTTTGTAAATTCACAAAAAGAAAGGAAGATACCCATCAACATGGGAATCAAAAAAGCTATAAGGAAGCAAATCAACCCCGGAAGCACAAACAAGGGGAAATATTTCCGTAATGTTTTTTCCATAAAGATGAACCTCTGAATCCAGGAACTAAAACATAAGAAAGGCCGGCCCTCGTGCGAGCACGGAAAACCGACCTTCACAACAAAACATTCAAACTTGCGATGAAAAGTTATTTGGCGTTTTTAATGGCCCACTCGGAAGCCCATTCATCACGCGCAACTTTTTCAACGTAAGCCCAGTCCTGCTTTCCTTCAAAATATCCAAGGATAGCGGAACCGAGACTGTTTTTCCATTCTTCAGAAGGAATAGCGCTGAATACCCACGGAACGGAAGTGATACCGGACTTGTTCATCCAGATGCTGACCTGCTGGGAAAGAGGATCAGCGGGAAGATCAGATGCACCGAAGCTGTTGAACGGAGTGATGAACATCAGGTCGTTGGAAACAATCTTCTTTCCTGTTTCGGAGCTGAAAAGCCATGTCAGGAAAACATCGGCACCTTTCTGGGCTTCGGGAGAAGCGGCGCTGTTGATGCAGAGGTAGTTTTCTGTTCCAACACACAAACCGTTGCCTTCTTCACCGGCGACACCTGTGTAGATAGGAAGGAATTTGATGTCTTCGCTGGCAACCTTATTACCTGTTGTACCGAGAATCTGAGCGGCCGCCCAGTTTCCGTTCTGTACCATGGCGCACTGGCCAAGAGCGAATTCAGCCATTGCGTCATCAACGCTCTTGGCGCCGAGAAGGTTTTTGGGCGTGACACTGTTGTTTGTATACAAATCAAGAATGTTCTTGAAGTTAGCACCGTATTTGAAGGTGATTTCAGATGCATTCAAAGCAATACTCAATGCGGAATCATCGGCCACCCTCTGCTCGTCAAATTCAAAGAACAGCGGAACGTTTACAGTGTGGGTCTGCCATCTCCACTGGTTACCGGCGGACATTGATGTGGAAGCAAACACACCCTGGATTCCAAGAGCGTCTTTGTTCTTCTGCATATCCTCAACAACAGCCTTGAGAGTAGCGAAATCCGTGATTTCTTCAGCGGAAGAAATGGAAACCGCTTTGTTGGGAAGGGCAAAATAAGCCCTCATGATAGCATCATTGTAAATAATGCCATAGCCTTCAACCGCATAGGGGATGGCCTTGGCCTCTCCTGCCAGACTGAGAGCCATTGATTTGTCAGCCAACAGCTTATATAGCTCTGTGTTTTCCAGATTGGCGGCATTTGCCTCGAAATTCGCCAAACCGACAGGACCGTTTGTCTGAAAGATAACGGGCGGATTTGATTTCGCGATTTCGCTGCGGAGTGTCTGCTCGTAAGTTCCGGAAGCTGCGGTTACAACTTTCAGTTTGTATCCGGGATTCTCGGCTTCAAAAGCAGGGGCTACTTTTTTTGTGTAGACGTCTGCAATCTCGGGTTTGAAATTCAGGAAGTAGATTTCCTGCCCCTTGTCGGAACCGCCGGCCGCGAAAACCATTCCGCATGCGATAAGAGCGGTAAGTACAATAGCAATACCTTTTTTCATAAGATTCCTCCTCAAAAAATCTTTTATAATATGCTATGTAAAAATGTTATACCTCTTTATTTTCGGATGTCAAGGGATTTTAAAACAAATCTGAAAAAACACCTGTTGATACTTTCGTTGACTACAGCGGAATTTCACGAAACGGCGGATTCAGGAATGAGAACCGAAACACATACCATAGGGGTTTCCGTTTTATTGCAGCCGGCACCATCCTCTCCGGGAGGTATGTTCCGGACGGAAACGGAGCCGTGGTGCAGGGATACGACGGCTTTGGCGATTGAAAGCCCCAGGCCGGAACCTGCCGTGCTGCGGGAACGGTCCCCCCTGTACAGACGGTTGAAAATTTTCGGCAAATCAATTTCCGGGATTGAACCCGTATTCAAAATACGGATGCGGACTTTTCCTCCGCCTTCATCTTCAATCCTGTCCAGAATGAATTTCACTTCACCGCCCTCTTTTGTATACTGAAAAGCATTTTGGACGATATTTGAAAGACAGCGCTGGAGAAGAAGCGGATCGCAGAAAAAGACCGTGTTATCCGGCCGGTCGGCTGTACATGAAAAGGCTATGTTCTTTTTTTCCGCAAACAGGGAAAACCTCTCCCGTATATCGGACGTTATTTCCAGGGGATCCACCGGCTGAAGGGAAATCTTCATCTCAGGGGATTCAAAACGGCTCAAATCCTGCAAATTGCACACAAGCCTTTCAATGTGGGTGAGTTCCGAATATAAAGCGGCGAAACGCTCCTTGTCAGCGGCAAGAACCCCGTCGTTCATACCTTCAACCTGCATTTTAACAGCCGTCAAAGGCGTCCGCAAATCATGGGAAATATCCTGCATCCACTGCTGGCGGAGCTCCTCCTCATTTTTCAGCCTTTGTTGAAGTCCGCGGACGGATTTAACTATTCTGTCGAATTCCTGGATACCGGTCTCATTTATGTCCATCTCAAGAAGGGACGGATTTGCGATTGTATCCGCCAGCTCAGAGGATTTGCGGGAAATATTCCAGGACGTGACCAAAGACAAGCCCAGGGACAAAAGAACCGCGGCTACGGCTCCCGCACTGACAGCCTTTTTCATGGTGGAAAGAAAAACCTGGTTCGCCTTGTACGCGAAGAAGTCCATGCTGTCCACCAGCAGGTATCCTATAACGCTTCCGGATTCTTCTATCGGAACCGGTTTGTTTAACGAAAGGAAAGACGAAATCGGACCCACATTTTTTTCAACATCTTTCACCGACCGGCTTTTACCCTGTTCAAGCAAAAGGAGCGGATGACGGTTGCTGTCAAACAGGTAAACATACAGGGAATCGGTTATATAAGGCTGGAGGGCTTTTTCCAAGTCGGCAGGCGACAAACTTCCGGACAAGCGGTATGATTTCAAAATAACGGGAAGGAGCAGAGACTCCAAATCGCCTTTTTTTCCCACATTCCAGTTCGAAACTGAAACACTAACCGCAAAGGAAAAAAGCGCGGCCATAAGAACCATCACGGAACAGGTGGTTATAAGCTGGGACAGATAAATTTTTCCAAAAACAGTTTTCATCAGGTTGCAACCGGCTCCGCTTCTTTACGGACACCGTTGAACCTGTAACCATATCCACGCACGGTGGCTATCCAGTTTCCGCCTAGCTTTGAACGGAGGTTGGCGATGTGGGTGTCAACAGTCCTTTCAGAGCCTTCAAAAAAATAATTAAAACACTCCGACAAAATCTGTTCGCGGGAAACCACCTGGTTTTGGTTCGAGGCCAAATAAGTAAGTATTTTCCATTCAGCGCTGGTCAGAACAACAGAGGTTCCGTTAACCGTAAGTTCATGTTTCAGCATATCAATTACAGCTGAGGCTTCAGAAACGGAATCCCCGGCAGGTAAAATCCATGGTCCGGAGGGATCCGAAGAACTCTTTCCGTTGTTCTCGATTCTGCGCAGAAGGGCCTGGATGCGGAGAACAAGCTCTTTCGCGGAAAAAGGTTTGCAAATATAATCATCAGCCCCCAATTCAAAACCAAGAATACGGTCCGATTCACTGTCTTTGGCGGTTAAAAAAATAATCGGTATCTCTGACTCGGAGCGGATTGTTTTTGCCAAAACAAAACCGTTGCCGTCGGGAAGCATGACATCCAGTACAATCAGGGAGGCGATATTCCTCCGGATGGATTCAATAACACCTTCAACCCGGGAAAATTCAATTACAGAATGCCCTTCAAGTTTCAGATAACCTGAAACAGCTTCCCTGATCAAATTATTGTCTTCCACAAGTATAATACAAGCCATTTTCAATCCACCGATTACCTGTCATTCCTCAGGATAAACAAATTCCCTGACAGTGATTTTTTCAGAAGTCCTTTCAAAAACAGGATTCCCCATCCAGTCATAAAGACAGAAGTTTGCAGAAGACCGGGTTCCATCAGCGTTTACAACAACACGACGGACAAGTTTGTTTTCACAATAAATTCTTGTTTCGGTATCTTTAAGAACACTGTCAAAACCGTAGCGCAATATGCCGGAAATCTTACCGTCCTGCCGGTATTCATATTTTGTTGTCTCGTACAATCCGTTGACATCGTAACAGCGCACCCGGCTTACATAGTCCTTACCTTCGGCGTATTCAAAAACAGTTCTCTTCAAAAGCGTCTCATCGCCGTAATACGAGGTTTCCTCAACCAGCATACCAGCCTCATTGTAAGTAAAAACTTCCCGTAACGTCATTACATCATCAGATGAAAAAGTCTCCCGCTTTGAAAGAGAGCCGTCTGCGTTATAACTCCAGGCAACATAACCTTCAACAACTTCATTTCCATTCAGAACACTGACAGAAGTTTCCCTGACAAGAGATTTCACATCATTATATTCATAGAGGTAGGCCCACTTCATATTTCCGCCGGCATCCAAACCGCGGATTTCGGACAGGAGCCCTCCGTCAGAATAAACATATTCAACACCGGAAGAAACGTTCCCGCTGGAATCGAAATTCTTTTCAGAAGAAATCCTTCCGTCTTTGTATACAATTGTTTTTGCCCGGACAAGTTTGTCAATGGAAGAACCCGTGTACTCCGTCACCTCCAGAGGATCACCGCCGGGCATCAGTTTCGAAGATTTTCTGATGAACTCAGGATAACCGGAAGTTCCGGAAGACGCCGCAGGTTCTTCAGTCCCCATCTCTGAATCACTTTGCGCAAAAAAAGGAGTACAGAGAAGAAAAACCATTGCGACAAAAAATATTGTTTTTTTTAACATCATTTTCTCCGAGATTTTAATTATACCGCAAATAAATCCAAAGATACAACAATCGGGGAGATTAAGATGTAACATTCTGAATAAAAACAGCATAAAACTGTTTTCCATAATTTTTTAAAAAAGTATGAAGGCCCGGAATTTTCCCGGACCTTCGCAGAAAACTTAGGCTACGATAGATGAGTCCTCGGGAAGAACTCCATCGTCTTCGCCCTCATCCTCAGCCTGGGCTACGTTGGCAGTGTCTTCGGGGAGAACTCCGTCGTCTTCGCCCTCATCCTCAGCCTGGGCTACGTTGGCAGTGTCTTCGGGGAGAACTCCGTCGTCTTCGCTTTCCTCTTCAGCCTGGGCAACATTCGCGGTGTCCTCGGGGAGAACTCCGTCGTCTTCGCCCTCATCCTCGGCCTGGGCTACGTTGGCAGTGTCTTCGGGGAGAACTCCGTCGTCTTCGCCCTCATCCTCGGCCTGGGCTACGTTGGCAGTGTCTTCGGGGAGAACTCCGTCGTCTTCGCCCTCATCCTCAGCCTGGGCAACATTGGCGCCGTCCTCGGGGAGAACTCCGTCGTCTTCGCCCTCATCCTCGGCCTGGGCAACATTGGCGCCGTCCTCGGGGAGAACTCCGTCGTCTTCCTTTTCCTCTTCAGCCTGGGCTACGATGGATGCGTCTTCGGGAAGATTTCCTTCATCTTCGGGGAGAACTTCTTCCGCAAAAGCGAAAGAAAAAAGCATGGAAACAATAAGCATTAAAAACAGAATCTTTTTCATGGTAACTCCTAAAAATCTTATTGCCAGCAGACATACGCCGCGGCCGCAGGCATGGACAAGCGACCCCGACCGGATTGCAAGTCCCTGTGTCTGTCTGACAGGGAGAAAAATAAAGTATGACAGTTAAGTTTTTTCAGGAAAATTATCAAGATTTTGCAAAGAAACGCTTTTTACAGAAAATTCCGGCATAAAACAGCATAAAACGCAGTCCGGACTGCCTCGCCCTTCTTCGCCGCCTCACTTGACTTTTAATGGAAAGAATATGCATTTTTATTATACGGAGGAATCATTATGCTTTCCATAGAAAACCTTTCATGGGCGCTGCCGAACGGTACGTCCATCCTGGATTCTGTGAGTTTAGATATTCCTGACGGAAAGCTTACTGTAGTTACAGGCCCTAACGGCGGGGGAAAAACTTCCCTGGCTAAAATTATAACAGGATTGGAAAATCCCGTAACAGGTAAAATATTTTTAGACGGGGAAGAAATATCCGGATTGAGTATAACCGAAAGAGCCAGGAAAGGAATATGCTATGCTTTCCAAACCCCGGTGAAATTTAAAGGTATTACCGTGATGGACATGCTGACCCTGGCCGCCGGAAGAAATATTTCAGAGGATGAAGCATGCGGATATCTCCATCAAGTCGGATTATGCGCGCACGATTACATCAGCCGGGACATAGATTCAAGTCTTTCAGGGGGAGAAAGCAAAAGGATTGAAATAGCAGGAATCCTCGCAAGACAGAATGCAAAAGTTTTAATTTTCGACGAACCGGAAGCAGGAATCGACTTGTGGAGTTTTTCAGGACTCATAGATATTTTCAAGAAACTGAAGGAGCGGAAAAACCTCGCCCTTCTTATTATCTCCCATCAGGAAAGGATTCTTGAAATCGCGGATAAAACCATAGTCATTGCCGGCGGAAAAATACGAAGGGAAGGCTCAGGGAAAGAAATCATACCTGAGCTTTTCAGCGATGAAAAAGCAGGAATATGCCCGCGCGGTAAAAACGTGGAAAGATTTTGAGGGATTTTTTTATGGATAAAAGGACACAGGAACTTCTGGAAACAGTTACGGATGAAAGGCTGCCATTTAAGGGCGCATATAATATAAGGGAAGATTCCGGTTGCGCCGGCAGACAGAATTCCGAAAACATAAAAATAGAACCCAAATATGACAAACCCGGAATCAACATAAAGGTCAGCGGCAAAGCGAAGGGGGAAAAAGTCCTTATCCCCGCCTGCGTAACAAAAACAGGCATTGATGATTTGGTTTACAACGATTTTTACATCGAAAGCGGAGCCGATGTTTACGTAATAGCGGGATGCGGAATTCATGCCGAGGAAGGAGGAGAGGCCCGGCACAACGGAATCCACAGGTTTTTCATCGGACCCGGAGCGAAAGTCCTGTACAAGGAAAAACACATAGGAACCGGCAAGGATATTGCAGGCGAAATGGAAGGACCGGACAAACCCGTCAGAAAAATAGATCCAGTGACGGAGATTTTTCTGGA
Organism: uncultured Treponema sp.; assembly: GCA_949300145.1. Taxonomy (GTDB): domain Bacteria; phylum Spirochaetota; class Spirochaetia; order Treponematales; family Treponemataceae; genus Avitreponema. The sequence continues at coordinate 283,406 of CASGDA010000002.1, forward strand.
TGAAGGCGCTTCTTTTGAAATGGATTCCATCCAGCTGGAGGGAGTCGATGTGACGAACAGAAAAACAAAGGCCAAGATGGCCGCGCATTCAAAACTGGTAATAAAGGAACGGATTCTGACGGACGGGAAACAGACAGCCGACACGGAATTCACCGTTGAAATGGACGGGGAAGACTGTACCGCGGATCTTGTCTCCAGATCGGTAGCGAAAGGAGAATCCCGTCAACGGTTTTATTCCCGCATAAACGGAAACTCCCGATGCAAAGGGCATTCGGAATGCGACGCTATTCTGGCCGGGCACGGAACCGTGTTCGCGGAACCTGCCCTTTTCGCAGGCCATGTGGACGCCTCGTTAATCCATGAAGCCGCGATAGGCAAAATTGCAGGGGAACAGATAACGAAGCTTCTCACTATGGGGCTTACAGAGGAAGAGGCGGAAAACAAAATTATCGAAGGATTCCTGAAGGGGTGAGTCCGCCGCTTTTTGCAAAGGTTCCGTGCCTTACGGAGTAATAACCTCCGCGCCGAACCAGAGTTTCTCCAAATCATAGAAAGTCCTGGCCGGAGCGGTCATAAGATGAATGACAATATCCCCCAAGTCAATTAAGCGCCATTCATCAGAAGAAGAATTATTCTGTCTTACAGGCACGGGCTTTATTCCCAACGAGACTATACCCTCGGAAACGATGCGGCCCAATCCACGCAGATGCACGGAGCTTGAAGCCGTTGCGATTATAAAATAATCAGCAAAGGTGCTTTTACCCGATACATCCAGAACCACTACATTCTCCCCTTTCCCTTCTTTTATCATGCGGGCGAGTTCAACAGCATTTTCCCTTGCGTTTCCGGAGGAAACAGATTTTATTCCACTCATTTTTCTCTCTTCACCGTTATGTTTCTATTTTTTTATGACATATCTTCCGTTAAAATCACTGCCAAGGATTATCGTAAAATCCACCAGATATTCAGTCCCGTCATCGACATCCTCATCATCGCTTTTGACCGCCGCTGTACGTATATTGTCACAATGGATTACCTGCCCTATAGCCCTGGCCACAGAATCACCCTCAATCCTGTCTATAATAACGGTTTCCTTGACATTATTTTCCGGCGCGTTGGCGACACGCACAACATCATAACCGAAGCCCTGATACAATTCGGAGGTTCTGCGGGCCAAATCCTGTGTGGTTGTACCGTTAAGAATTTCCAAAGCGTAAATACGCTCCAAATCCTCGGCATTTTCCGATAAGAAACCGGCCAGTGTTTTCCGTATTATTTCCTTCTGCAAATCACCGTCATAAAACGGGAATATCATTTCTTTCCCGTCAACAATCCTGACTGAACCGCGCATCTGCTGTGGAACCAGACGTTCCACGTCAATTCCTGAAAGTTCCTGCAGAAGATTCTTCAAGGAAGGGCCGGAAATATTGGACTCCATGCAGGACTCAAACATCGAAAACATCTCCGAGGAAAAAACAAAGTCATAATTATCGTTGATGGAACGGAAAAAAGCCAGTAAAGCCTGCTGGCGTCTCATGGCGACAGCCATCTCCCTGTCATCCTCGGAGGTGTAAGTTACATAGGAACGGATTTTATCACCGTCAAGAACAACGGAACCTGAAGGAAGGAGAACCCGTTCCTCCAATGTGGGTTCCGCCTCCATGTCACTTTCCAAATACACATCAACAGGGGTGGGAATAAAAAGATTCAAGCCGGACAGAAAATCCGAAAGTTTTATAAAATCATCCAAGGAAATCACCACATAAAAAGGAATTTCTATGTCCGTTAAATTCTCAACTTCACGGCGGAAGGTTTCCTTCCCTTTTTCAATATAGCAGGCTTCAATTCTGTCCGTGCGTGGAGGAGTAAGGGAATGAAGGATAAGCCCTGTCTGCGGCGGAATATCAAACATCGCAGCGCGTTTGTTTTCAGGATAGTAGGTTATTATGTTGGCTGAAAAAGGCGCTCCGTCTTCTTCTATTATAAACAGAACATTGAGAAGCTTATCGTCTTTGATGATGTTTTCAACAGGATCGGTTTTCAATTCAAAAACCAAAGCAATAAGAGAAACGACAAGAAGAACAAGAATGAACATAAGGAAAATAATACTTCTGTCAATTTTTACAGCTTTCATAAAAATACCCTATAAAAATAAAAACCAAAATAAAAACAATTTCAACCGCATGACAGGTTACCGCAGATATTTCCCTGTTTCCTTTCGGCTTTCACCTCATCATACATTTCCAAAGTTTCCGGAGCCACAATTTTCCCGGTTTCATTCAGGTAAATAATATTATCTTCAATGACACGGATAACCATATCATGAAAGTCCAGTGCAAGGATTTCTTTGCGGACCCGTTTGGAAATCCCTTTGCGCCCCGGCTCTATCTTGTCCGCAATAAAAAGAGCCCTTCCCAACGGACACAGGCCTTTCCTGCCGAAGGTATGCCAGCGGACGGCGTCCAAGACAGCTTCATTTTCAAGCCCGAACCTGTCCTGCAGCAAAACGGCGGCCGCCCTGCCGTGGAGCAGGGATGGTTTCCTGCTTTCCAAAGACGAAAAAGGGATACCGTCTTTTTTTGCAAGGGCGATTAAAACTTCATCCGAACTGTTCTTGCACAAATCATGGGAAACACCGGCGAGATACCCTAAATGGACATCCAGCAAAAATCTTTCACAAAGCTTTCTGCACATTTTGGCTGTGCGCAAAGAATGCTCAAACCTGCCCGGCGACAATATGTTGCAGGCGAAATCCTCCACTTTTTTTGTAACACGCAATATCTGCTTTGCATTCACAGCATCATAAATGTCCATATAAATTATGCTCCACAATATATCTGCCGACCGGTTCCGGAACAAGATACCGCCAGCTTTTTCCGGTACGTATGCGCCTGCGTATATCAGAAGAAGAAACCGCAATCTCCGGATTTTCAAGGCAGAACACATTCGCCGCCGTTTCCATTCCGGGAAAAACAAAAGATTGCCATGAACCTGAGGAAAGACCTTCCGGAACAGAAAATCCCGGCCGGCACGCCAGGATTATATCCGCGGCAACCGCAATTTCCTCAGCCTCGTGCCAGGAGTAAAATCCGGATATCCAGTCGGCCCCTATTATCAGGGCGGGTTTTCCGGAGAGCCTGCCGGCATATTCATCAGCCAGCATATGCAGCGTGTCGATTGTATACGAAACACCGCCCCGTTTCAATTCACAGTCTGAAACAACGGCAAAACCGCTTTCGCCGGCGGCCGCGGAAATCATTGCGAAGCGGTCGGAAGACGGGGCGGCATCCTCTTCCTGTTTATGCAAAGAAAAAAAAGAAGGCACAAACAGAACCCTGTCAAATCCAAGCTCTGTATGGACAGCATCAGCCAGAACAAAATGCCCGATATGAGGGGGATTAAAGGCACCCCCTAAAACCGCCAGCCTCATTCTTATTTTTTACCCCGGCGTTTCCTGCTCAAACTGACCGTCGCACCGAAATGCTCCGGATCATGGTCCTCATATTCAGGCTCCTGCAAATCAGCCAGCATAAAGTCCGGTACAGGCTGCTCCGGAACAGAGGGAGGGCCGGAACCCTTTTTTTCTCCGGAAAGCTCCACGCCACCAGTCATTGCTATAAAAGCTTTTTTCAGCTCATCCAAACCGCGGCGCTCCAAAACTGAAACAGCGAATACTTCCACACCGCCGTGATTTTCCTGCATATATTTTTTCAGTTCCGAAAAGTGTTCCTTTGCCTGGGGCAGATCTATTTTCGTCCCCACAACGATACGCTTTTTTTCCGCAAGAGAATCAGAAAAACCTTTTAATTCCGCCTGCAGCAGGGAATATGCTTCCAGATAATTTTCAGCGGACAAGTCTATGAGGAAGGCAAGCCCCACCGTGCGGGAAATATGTTTCAGAAACCTGGAACCCAAGCCGATTCCGGCCGAGGCTCCTTCGATTATACCGGGGATGTCTGCAAGCACAATATCGTGCAAATCCTCAACCCGCAAAACGCCGAGATTGGGAATTTTCGTTGTAAAAGGATACGGGGCTATTTTAGGACGGGCATTCGTAAAATAATCCAGAAGGGTGGATTTGCCCGCATTCGGAAAACCGACGAAACCTATATCCGCAATTATATTCAGCTCAACCCGGATACGCCGGGTTTCCCCCGGTTGTCCCGGCAGAGCCGTTTTTGGAGCCTGGTTTGAGGGTCCTTTGAAATGAACGTTGCCCCAGCCGCCGTTCCCGCCCTGCAGGAAAACGAAACGCCCCTCGCCGGCTTCACCCAAATCAAGAAGGATTTCACCGCTGTCGGCGTCCTTCAGTATGCATCCCGGGGGAAGAGGAACAACACAGTCCTCACCGTTGGCACCGAAACGCTTGTTCCCCTGCCCGTCCAGCCCGTTTTTAGCCCGGAAAGTCTGCTTGTACCGCAGGTGGGCAAGGGTTCTGAGATTCCGCCGTATTTCAAATATTAAATCACCGCCGCGACCACCATCCCCGCCGGAAGGACCTCCGTTGGGGACATACTTTTCCCGGCGGAAAGCCACACAGCCGTTCCCGCCTTTACCGGAAGAGACAGTGATAAGGGCTTCGTCTGCGAAACGAATCATTTAACCGGGGGATTATTCTCCGTCAACAACAACAGAAGCCAGATGGCGTCCTTTCCGGCGGTGATACATCACAACGCCGTCCGCCTTGGCGAAAAGAGTGTCATCTCCGCCGCGACCTACATTGTTGCCCGGATGAATTTTTGTTCCACGCTGACGGACAAGGATAGCGCCCGCCTGGACAGTCTGACCGCCATAAACTTTTACACCGAGATATTTCGGATTAGAATCACGGCCGTTTTTCGCACCGCTTCCGCCTTTCTTACGTCCCATTTTTTCCTCCAAAAACACTGCGTCATAAAGATTCCATACGCAGCTCTAGTGCATCAGGAAATTCCTCTGAAAGGGAAGAAATCCCGGAACAAAGGAATTCCGCCGCATATAAAAGGCAGCATCTGTTCTCTGAAGAAATTTTTCCGGTCCGGATCCGCAGGGTTCCACGGCCGGCTGTTTCAACGGAAACAGAAGGAATTTTTTTTTCCAGAACATCCGCGGTTGTTCTGAACAACACGGATATGGCGGCACAAACCAAATCATTTCCGTACCGCCCTGTTCCGGCATGTCCTTCAGCTTCAGCAAGAACAAGACAACCCTCTTCGGTAACAATATGTACCGAAACCAACGTCAGACTCCTGCGATATCCTCTACAGTTATCATTGTGTACTGCTGGCGGTGCCCGATGGTCCTGTGATAGTCCTTTTTACTTTTGTATTTATATACAATAACCTTTTTATCACGGACTTTATCACCCACAAGAGCTGTGACTTTAGCGCCTGCAACATAGGGAGTCCCTACCTTGACACCGTTATCCCCGCTGAGAAGAAGCACCGAGTCGATATCTATCTTCGATCCCTTTTCAGCATCAATACTGTCAACCTTCAGGACTGCGCCTTTTTCAGCCTTATACTGTTTTCCTTTGTATTCGATAAGCGCGTACATACAAACCTCTGCATTAAAGTTATCTGAAAAAGCAGTATATAAGAAAACCGAATTAATAGTCAAGAGAAGGAAAGGGAAGGATATTCCTTTCCCTGTATGAAAATAGACAGGAAACTCAGAACCACAGCCTGGCTCCTGCGGAAACAGGGAAAAACGGCGTATCAAAATCCAGGGACGGAAGCAGTTTTAAACCGAAAGAAGGCGCCACCTGGGCGAAAATCTCGACAAACCGGTCCAGCAGATATAAATTCACCCCGACGGGTATCCTTAAACCTGCATTGAAGCCGAAATCCTCATCGTTGCCGAATATAATCCGGGTGAAGAAACCGGCGCCGATAAAAAAATTCAGGCTTCCGGCGGAAAAAGATGTGATTTCCGGATTCACGAACCAAACATCCCCTGTCAAACCTATTTCGCTGCGGGGGCTTGTGAACATCCAGTTAGCCGAAAAAAGCAGGGGGACGGATTCAAATTTAAACGTCAGGGCAAGACCGGGGTCAAATTCACTGGAAATATTTCCGTCAAACTGAAGGCCTATACCGAAAGCGAAAACAGAAATACTTGAGGCAAAGAAAAGAAAAATTACAAAAGCCATGGATTTTTTCATGTTTAAAACTCCTGCGCCATCTACATCATGGTTGTAAAGAAATATTCATGGCGGACGCCGCTTTCCCGGCAACCCGCCCGTCAGGACAAAAGATGGAAAGATTCATCCACAGAGCCGCGGCGAATTCCTGCGCCCCCGAATCATAGAGAACGAAGGCGAACTGCAAGAATGAATCCCAAAGGTGAATGGAGGCGGCCCATTCCCTGATTTCGCTGTATTTTGAGGCGGTCCGCAGGGTTTCCCCGAAAGACGAATAGGAATATCCGTATTCATATTCCCGGACGGCATTTTCAAGGAGGGTAAAAGCCGTCACCGCGGACAAGCATCCGGTGGCCAGAGCCCGGTCGAGGCGTTTTCCGGAGTCCCGGTAATAGAAATCCGTCAAATCCATGTAAGCCTTGAGGGCCAGCGGGTTGTTATTCCGGTACAAACTGAAAAATTTGACAAAGGCCGGGGATACAGCTTTCCCGCTTCCGGAAACGCCGGAAGAAGAGCCCTGCGGACCTTCGATATCTTCTTTCGCGGTCCGCATCATGGCAAGAAGCGCCCCGCTTTCCTTCCCCGGAGTTCCGAAAACCGGATCCCCGGTCAGGGCCAGCAGCAGATAGTTTTCCCGCGCCCCAGGATTCCCTGTCAAACCTGCCAAATCAGCCATATGATAGACGAGAAGCGTACTGTCACCGGGTACATCAAAAAAAGCGCGGTTTTCCCATGCTTTTTCGTAGAAGGAAAAGGCAAGGGAATACTCCCCTTCCGCCTCATAAACACGGCCTGCGAAAACATCGGCTTCCGGAAGGGCGGAAGCACCGTCCAGCCAGGCAATCAGAGCAGACAACGAATTTGAAAAAAAAGACGGCGGATGTTTTTTGAAAACCCTGTCCATAACTTCCGCCCCGGAATAACCGCGGGAAGACAACGCCTGGTAAACGGAAGAAATATTATCGCCAAGTCTTTTTATTTCCCTGTAGGAAACATCCCGTTTAAGCGTTTCAGCCATTGATTTGATTTCAGAACGGTGGAGGTCCCTGGCTTTTTCATTCAGCAGCAGGGCTTCTCCGATATCCCCTTTGTCAAAGCTGAATTCCGCATTGCGCATCAACTCCCAGACGCCGGGGCTGACAAGGCTTCCGGAATTGCCTGCCGTATCCGCAGGCCCAGCGAAACAGAGCGCCTGTAAAAAAAGGAATACAAAAAATATCATAAACGGGAAAGCTCCTCACCGAAAGCCCTGTCCACGACGGAAAAATCCCCCTCTTCCACCTCAAATTTTCTTACGGTTTCCCCATGACGGAATATTATAACCGAATTGCCGGCCCCGGTAATCCCTATATCGGCATGTTTCCCCTCGCCGGGACCGTTAACCACACAGCCCATGACCGCGACGGTTATATTTTTGTCCATCGAATAAAGCCGGTTCTGCCAGCGGCGGACAAAGCCGTGGACATCAAAACCGAGCCTTCCGCAGCGGGGGCAGCTGACGATACGCACACCGCTTTGACGCCTGCCGCATTCCGTTAATATTTCCCTGGCGGTTAAAACCTCATTTTCAGGGGAATCGGACAGGCTGACACGGACGGTTGAACCGATGCCCTCGGAAAGAAGGGCGCTCAACGCGATTGTGCTTTTTACGATGCCTCCGATGAGAGGCCCGGCTTCCGTCACCCCGATATGAAGCGGAATATCAAAACGGGAAGCGAACATCCTGTTGCACAGGATGGTTTCTTCCGCAGAGGAGGCTTTCATTGAAACAACAACATTTTTAAATCCGGTCTCATCAAAAACGGACGCTTCCCTCGCGGCGGTTTCAACAAGAGCCTGGGCGCGGGAAATGGAACCTTCCTCTACAGACGCCAGGATATCCCGGGGAATGGAGCCGCTGTTTACACCGATTCTGATGGGAACATTTTTGGCGGATGCTTTTTCCACGACAGCCTTCACCTTGTCAATGGAACCGATATTCCCGGGATTTATACGTATCTTCGACACTCCGCCGTCGAGACAACGGAGGGCCAGCTTATAATCAAAATGAATGTCCGCCACAAGAGGAACGGGTGAAATTTCCGCCAGTTTTATCAGCAAATCCGCGGCTTCCATGTCGGGAACCGCAAAGCGCACAATATCGCAGCCCAAGTCCTGAAGTTCCGAAAGTCTGGAAGCAATTGAACCCAGATTCGCTTCTTCCAGCGGTTCCTTCCACATTGTCTGGATTAAAACAGGTGCGTCACCCCCGATTTCAACCGTTTTACAGGCCGGGCCAGAAAGAGTCACCTTCCTCGTTTTTTTAAAAACATCCATATTTTCAGTATCGGCGCCGTGGGAAGCCGGCTTTACCGTTAAAGATACACCGCCGCGCCCCGGATTCAGTCCACGCTGTAAAGGATTTCACCATAAGCGGGCAGCCGCCATAAGTCGGGAGGAACCAGTTTTTCAAGCTTGTCCACAGGGACGCGCAGTTTTTCCATATTCATGAAAATTTCATCCCTTACAAAAACACCTTCCTCATAAGCGGACTGAAAATCCATTGCGGAATCCGCGGATTTCTCCTCAAGGACAGCCAGCTTTTCCGTTATGTCGTCCAGCAGCACACATACAGAATCAAGCAAAGCGGTTTCCTTTTTTGTCCTCTCAGGAGAGACCAGCCCGTTGACAAGGGAAATGGTTTCGGCAAGAAATTTCTGGAACCGGATTCCGGCGGGAACCACATATTTATGAACCATTTCAACCATAGTTTTGGCTTCAATCCTGATGATTTTGCAGTAATTCTCCATCAGGATTTCGTATCTGGAACGGAGCTCGCTTTCAGTGAAAATACCGTGTTTTTTGAACAGCCTTATGTTCTTTTCAGCAATGAATGATGGAAGAGCCTCCGGGGTGGTTTTCATATTGAGAAGACCGCGCTTTTCAGCTTCCTGTTCCCATTCCTTTGAATAACCGTCACCGTTGAAAATTATACGCTTGTGTTTTTTTATCGTGGAGATGATTATATGCTTCAAATCCTTGTTGAAGTCGGTGCTTTTTTCAAGGATGGAAGCGAAACCCGACAATTCCTCGGCGACAATCGTATTGAGCACAATATTAGGACCGGAAACAGAAAATGCGGAGCCGGGCATCCTGAATTCAAATTTATTGCCGGTAAAGGCGAAGGGCGACGTCCTGTTCCGGTCGGTATTGTCTTTCGGAAAATGGGGAAGAACAGTAGCGCCGATTTCCATCAGAGCCTTCTCCCTTCCCTGATATGGCCGGCCGCTGACCAGGCAGTCAAGGATTTCCGTAAGCTCATCCCCCAAAAACATGGAAACGATGGCGGGGGGAGCTTCGCTGGCGCCAAGCCTGTGGTCATTCCCGGCGCTTGCGGCGCTGAGACGGATTAAATCCTGATACTCGTCAACGGCTTTTATAACAGCGGCAAGGAACACCAGAAACTGCGCATTGTCAGCCGGCGTATCCCCGGGGTCGAGGAGATTCACGCCGTCCGCGGAAACAGACCAGTTGTTATGCTTTCCGCTGCCGTTTATTCCGGCGAAAGGTTTCTCGTGAAGGAGACAAACCATCCCGTGTTTTTCCGCCACAGACTTCATGAGTTCCATGGTAAGCTGGTTGTGGTCGGTGGCTATGTTTATTGAGGTAAAAACGGGGGCAAGCTCATGCTGGGCGGGGGCGACCTCGTTGTGTTTTGTCTTGGAAAGAATGCCGAATTTCCAGAGCTGCTCATCCAGATCCTTCATGAATGCGGCGACACGGGGTTTTATCACACCGAAATAATGGTCGTCAAGTTCCTGCCCTTTAGGCGGGGTCGCCCCGAACAGAGTCCTGCCGCAATAGATAAGGTCAGGACGCTTGAGGTAAACTTTTTTGTCAATCAGGAAATATTCCTGTTCAGCCCCGACGGTCGTATCCACATGGACGACATCCTTGCCGAATAATTTCAGGATTCTTTTTGTCTGGATATCTATCGCCTGCATGGAACGCAAAAGGGGGGTTTTTTTGTCCAGAGCCTCACCGGTATACGAACAAAAAGCGGTGGGTATATACAGCGTACCGTCCTTCACAAAGGCATATGATGTGGGATCCCAGGCTGTATAGCCCCTGGCTTCGAAGGTCGCCCGCAGACCGCCGGAAGGAAAGCTTGAGGCGTCAGGTTCTCCACGCACGAGCTCCTTCCCTGAGAATTCCATAATCACGGTACCGGTACCGTCGGGGGAAATAAAGCTGTCGTGCTTTTCGGCGGTAACCCCGGTCATGGGCTGAAACCAATGCGTAAAATGAGTGGCGCCCTTCTCCACCGCCCATTCTTTCATCGCGGCGGCGACAACATTGGCGACATCAAGATTCAAATGCTTTCCCAAAGAAATTGTACGCCGGAGAGCCTTGTAAATATCTTTAGGAAGTTTTGTTCTCATTACTGAATCATTGAAAACCATAGAACCGAATATGGAAGGAACATCAATCATTTTACACTCCGTGGATATTTAATCATTTGACCGGTCCATAGTCAACCGGAAACAATTCAGGGGCGCTTCAGTTTCAGTCCGGAATAAACCTCGCACGGCTTGATGGAGTTTCAAAAACATCCACCGCGGACAGGGGGACCTCCGGTAAAAGCTTCTTCAATTCGCCGAAAATATAGCACGCGATACGCTCCGCGCTGGGATTGTTTGAGAAAACGGGCAGTTCATTCAGGTTGGCATGATCCAACTCCCCGCAAACGGAACGCAGGGCTTTTTTGAGCACAGAAAAATCGCACAGCATACCGCCGTCATCAAGAACCGCCCCCCTTGCATGGGCGAAAACCCTGTAATTATGGCCGTGAAGGTTCTCGCATTTCCCGTGGTAATCGGATAAAAAATGTGCGGCGGAAAAGTCCGCTTCAACGCGAATTTCAAACATGGATAAATCCTACCCAGATATAAAAGAAAAAGCAACAGGAAACAAAGATATTGCGGCCTGTGAGCATCATTTTGTTTATGAAAATAAATTCCCCGTATAAGTGAAAATGTTCTTGCCTTTGAAGCATTCGGTTGCTAAAATGCTCTAATAATGAAGAAATTAATCTCACAAATCATCGGGGCTGTCCCTGTCCTGGAAGTGAACGGATCTGAAAACACAACCGTAACTTCCCTCGTTTATGACTCCAGGAAAGCGGAAAAAGGAAGCCTGTTCTTCGCCCTTCCGGGAATCCATGAAAACGGAGCGGCTTTTATACCCCACGCCATAAAAAACGGGGCTGTGGCTGTTGTACATAAGGACAGCCTCCCTTCATATAATCCGGAAGTATGCTATATCAGGGTTGAAAATCCCAGGTTTGTTATGTCGGCCCTTGCCGCGGCTTTCTATGACGAGCCATCAAAGGATTTATGTATAATAGGGGTCACGGGAACCGAAGGGAAAAGTTCCACGGTCTCATTCATTTTCCAGCTTTTACGGCTTTCAGGGAAGAAGGCGGGTTTTATATCGACAGTGGATTTCTGCATAAAAGACGAAATCCTGCCGAACCCGGAACACCAGACTACTCCGGAAGCCGTGGAAATCCACAGGAACCTTGCGGAAATGAGGGAGAACGGCATTGAATATGCGGTGATAGAATCCAGCTCCCACGGCCTTTCATCCAGAACAAACAGACTCGGGGATGTTTTGTTTGATGTAGCCGTAATGACAAATGTGACCCACGAGCATCTGGAATTCCACGGAACCCATGAACAGTATAAAAGCGACAAGGCGAATCTTTTCCGCGCCCTGGACACGCATCCGCATATAAAAAAAGGCAGGGAGATTCCGTCCTTCGGAGTTGTAAATGAGGATGATCCTGCCGCGGGATATTTCCATGCGGCGACATCCAAGCCTGTTTTCGGATGTTCAGCCATAGCGGCTGTTCCACGCGGCGGGTTATCCGCAACCCATATAACCGAAAATGCTGACGGGGTGTCCTTCTATCTGGGAAATTCCGCGGGGGAAAGCTTTCATATACAGGTGCCTTTGAACGGGGCATTTAATGTACGGAATATAATGTCGGCGTTGGTGACAGTCTCCCACTTGACAGGCGCTTCCCTGTCAAGCCTGATACCGCTTCTGGATAAATTGAAACCGGTGAAAGGAAGGATGACGAAAATCGACAGGGGACAGCCCTTCGAGGTCATTGTGGACTACGCGCATACCCCGTCATCCTTCCAGACCATTTTCCCGCCGTTGAGAAGCAGGGTAAAAGGAAAAATCATAAGTCTTTTCGGCTCCGGAGGGGAGCGGGACACCATGAAAAGACCTGAACAGGGAAGAATAGCCTCGGATTATTCCGACATAGTATTTTTGACGGACGAGGATCCCCGCGGAGAGGAGCCTGTTTCAATATTGGAAGACATTGCGGCGGGATGTACAGGAAGGACAAGGGATAAAGACCTGTTTTTGATTCCCGACAGACCGGAGGCGATAAGGAAGGCTTTTTCCATGGCGGGGGACGGTGATCTGGTTATTCTTTTGGGCAAGGGACATGAAAATTCAATAATCTATAAAAATACGACCATGCCTTACGATGAAATTTCAGAAGCGGAAAAAGCTCTGGCAGAGGCCGGATATAAATGACCTTTCCGTTTTATAAACTTCAGCTGGCAGGGAACGGATTTATACTGTGTGATTTCCTTCATTTCAGTGAGGACGAAAAAGACAAGCCTGAATTCAGAAGGGCCGACTGGAAAGCCACGGCGAGAAAAATATGCAGCAGACGTTTCGGAGTCGGAGCGTCGGGATGTATTTTTCTGGGCAGGGACAATTCCATTCAGATTTACAATTCGGAAGGCCTTCTTACAGATGAAGCCGACGACGCGCTTCTTTGCGCCGCACGGTACGCATTTGATTCCGGAAGGACTGACGGAAAGAAGATTTTATTCCATCTACCCCATGCTCCGGAAAAAAAACTGAAGGTTGATATCCTGGGGGCGAACGAATTCCGTATTTCCTGCGGGGCGCCTTTTTCCCTTCTGAAAGAAAATGTGATAACACCGGGATCAACCGAAATAAACGAAATAATAGAAAACGAAGGCATTGACGGTTCCTATGCGGCGGTACATCTGCGTGAGGATGTCCTTGTTTCCTGGCCGCACAAAAGGGGAGCCTTTTCCTTCCAGGATTTCGCGGACTTAACCCATAAAGCCTTCCCCAAAAAAAAGGTTATACCGGTGGTGGCGAATCCCATAACGGACGACACAATAATAGCGAAAGCCTTTCCCCGGGGAATGTCAGGGACGTGCAGCGTCGCGGCATCCGTACTCTGCGCATCGGTATGCTCCGGAGCCACAGGACACCAATCCATGGTTATGTTCAGGCAGCCCGGCGACGGAGGACTTCCGGATACCATGCTCGAGCAGGATACGGATTCTTCCCGCAGGCTGGCTGTTTTCTGGGACTACAATGAAAACGAGAAAAACGAAATTTACGCTGTAGGTTCGGGAGCCTATATTTTTGAAGGAAAATTCGACATTCAGGAAAATCCCGGCGGCGCATAACAAACAAGGTTGCCGGACGATGGAGAATACAGTGGAAATCCCGGAAAAAGAAATCACAAATCCTTTCGGTGCCCCCGTCTTTTACAAGGAAGAAACGGAATCTACGATGACGGACGCGAGGGAAATCACACGCAACGCGGAAAAAAAAGGAAGCGTCGTCCTTCCGGGCACAGTTGCGCTGGCCGGTTTTCAGAACAGCGGAAGGGGAAGGCTGCCTGCAAGGAAATGGGTTTCCGCCGCCGGGGAAAACCTCATGTGCACTTTCATCTTCAAGGCTCCTGTCCCGCAGCCGTTCACAATCAGAGTGGGTCTGGCCGTCTCCAGGACATTCGACTATTTTATCCGGGATACAGCTGAGACGACCGAAATAAAATGGCCCAACGATGTTCTTTTTCATGGGAAAAAATTATCGGGGATTCTATGCGAATCGGACGGCAGATTCATATATGCGGGAACGGGTTTAAATGTTTCGCAGAAAGTGTTCCCTCCAGAAATCAGGGGCAAGGCTTCATCCCTGGCGGTTATTTTAAACCAGATCGGGAAGCAGCCTCCGTCAGTCCGGGAGGTTCTTGAAGTCCTCCTTCAGGAATTAAAGGATATGATGGATGAATCTTATTCCTGGGAAACGGAACTGGGGAAAAAGACATATAAACTCAACGAAACAGTCATTTTTCTTCCGGGAACGGCGGCGGAAAATGACAAAAGCGCTGCTTCAGGTCAAGTGAAAGGCATATTGCGCGGGATGGAAAAAAACGGCGGACTAATATTGGAAACGGAAGAAGGTTTGAAAACTTTTTATTCCGGGGAAATCAGGTTTTTATAGACACAGCGGAGACCACGGCTTTTATTTATTCTTATTGCGGAAAAATAAAAATGCGTGTTATAAAGGAATTCAAGAGAGGTAAAACATGACGCCATTTACACTTACATTCCCCGATAATACCGCACATACTTTTACGGCTCCTGTTGCAGGAACGGATATCATAAAACATTTCAACACTGGCGGCAGACCTGTATACGCTGTGCTTGTCAACAATGAGCTTTATTCTTTGACAAGGGAAATAAACATGACGGCGGAAGTTTTTCCGCTTACAAACGCGACAACGGAAGGCTCAAACGTTTACAGAAGAACACTGTGCTTTATTCTGGCGGCGGCGGCGGCGGAGCTTTACCCGCATCTCAAACTTCAAGTCGGGCACAGCCTCGGATACAGCTATTACTACACCTTCGAAAATGAAGAGAAAAACAGCACCGAAGAGATAGACTTGAATCTGCTTGAAGCGAAAATGAAAGAAATAATCGCCGCCGACATACCGATACGGAACAGCTTTGTCGCGTACAGGGAAGCCCTGGAAATATTCAAAAACAGCGGACAGGAAGGAACTTACAAGCTTTTAATGCAGATGGGGAAGCCGAGATTCCTGATAAACACCATTGAAAAGTTCACCGATTTGTACTTCCTCCCCCTTCTTCCTTCAACCGGATTCATCGACATATTCAATATAATGCCGTACAAGGAAGGTTTTCTGCTGAGATTCCCGTCAACGGCGAACCCTGACAGTCTTGAAGAGTTTCAGGACATTCCCCGCCTGTTTTCAGTTTACCAGAACTACAAAAAATGGGGGAAAATGATAGGAGTCTCCTCCGTCGGGGAATTGAACGAAATCATCATAAACGGAAAAATAAAGGAATTCATCGAAATAAACGAAACCCTCCAGAACAAGAGGTTCGGGGAAATCGCGGACACAATTCATAAAAAGGAAACCGTAAAGGCTGTTCTGCTGGCAGGCCCTTCGAGCTCCGGAAAAACAACCTCGGCAAAAAAACTTTCCCTCCAGTTACGGGTTCTCGGTTATGAACCGAAAGTAATCAGCCTTGACAATTATTACAGGGGACGGGACTGCGCGCCCATCGGTGAGGACGGAAAACCTGACTACGAATGTCTTGAGGCCCTTGACGTCCCGCTATTCAACAGAAACCTGGTGGATCTTTTCAGCGGAAAGGAAGTGGAAATTCCTGTGTATGATTTTAAAACAGGAAGCCGTAAGCCGGAGGGAATTCCTTTCAGGATGAATAAGAGGACGATTCTGATTGTCGAGGGAATACACGGACTCAACGACAACCTTACGCCTGACGTTCCGGCGGAACTGAAATTCAAGGTATATCTTTCGGCGCTGACACAGCTGACGCTTGACGACCATAACAGAATACCCACCTCGGACAACAGGCTCATCAGGAGAATAGTCAGGGACGCGCAATTCAGAAACAAGGGGGCCGCCGGAACAATAGCCATGTGGGGAAGCGTCAGGAAAGGGGAACAGGCCCATATATTCCCGTTCCAAAACCATGCGGATATTATGCTTAACACAGCCCTTGACTACGAACTTCCCGTGCTGAAAGTTTACGCGGAACCGCTGCTAAGAGCCGTGAAGCCTATGGAAAAGGAATATGCGAAAGCATCCGAATTGTTAACATTCCTTAATAATTTCATGCCGGTATCCTCTACCTGTGTGCCGGGGCAGTCCATCCTCCGGGAATTCATAGGGGACAGCGACTTTAAATACTAAAGTTTTCACTTTTTTATGGCGCCAAATGAATTTCTGGGTTATACTTAAACCCGGATAATTAATATTCTCGTTTAACAACCGTAATAAAAGGAGTAGGATCGTGGCGAAGGTATTATCAATCATTCTGGGCGGCGGGAAAGGGACCCGTCTTTATCCTCTGACAAAAGAACGCTCAAAACCGGCGGTGCCGTTCGGAGGCAAACACAGAATTGTAGATATCCCTATCTCAAATTGTATAAATTCAGGGTTCAACCGTATTTACGTTTTGACACAGTTCAATTCCGCTTCACTGCACCTTCATATCGCCAGAGCGTACAATTTCGATTCCTTTTCAGGGGGATTCGCAGAGATTCTGGCGGCGGAACAAACTTTCAACCATTCAGGCTGGTATGAAGGAACGGCTGATGCTGTCCGGAAGAATTTCATGCATTTCAAGACACAGAAGCCGACGCACTACATAATTCTTTCCGGAGACCAGCTCTACAGAATGAATCTGGCGGCATTTCTTGAACAGCACGAAAAATCAGGGGCGCAGATAACCATTGCCTGCACTCCCGTAACCCGAGAAGACGCTTCCGGCTTCGGAATCCTGAAAGCCGATAAAGACAACCGCATAACCGAGTTCATGGAAAAGCCCGCCCCGGACAAAGACATAAGCGACTGGATTATTCCTGAAAGCGCAAGAACCCCGGCCGCGACAAACGGCAGGGACTATCTTGCGTCTATGGGTATCTACATTTTCAATTCGGACGTCATGGAAGAAGCCCTGAATAACGATTTCACGGATTTCGGAAAGGAAGTTATTCCTGCCACGCTCCAAAACTACAATGTCTCGGCATACACTTATGAGGGTTATTGGGAAGACATCGGAACGATACTCAGTTTTTACGAAGCGAACCTGAACCTGACGGACATTAAACCCCGCTTCAATTTCTACGATGAAGAGTCTCCGATTTACACACACAACAGGAATCTTCCGGCTTCAAAATTCAACAGGGCTAATTTGGATCAGGTAATTACCAGCGAAGGCTGTGTAATCACAAACGCGACAATAAACCATTCAGTAATCGGAATCAGATCCATCATCGAGTCCGGCGTTTATCTGGAAGGGGTTGTCTGCATGGGAGCGGACGTTTACGAAACCGAAACCGAAAAAGAACAGAACCTGAAGAAAAAAATCCCCAATATAGGAATAGGAGAACGCTCACTGATACGCAGGGCTATCATCGATAAGAACGCACGCATCGGAAAAGATGTCTCCATCGGCATGGGGAAAATTCCGGAGGACGGTGATTACGGTTTCTATCACGTGGTGGACGGTGTGTATGTCATCACCAAAAACGCCTGCGTTCCGGACGGCACTGTAATTTAAATGCTACGGGAAGGCTCCTCTTTTCCGGAGGGGCATCCGGTTTTATCATCCTTCCAGTCTTCGGCGGACTTGGAAGGATGTTTTTTTACCCGGAGGTGCACCGCGCCGTTTTTTGCATCTATGCGGAGAGTGTCACCGGGCAGAATCCTGCGTTCAATAATCAAAAGCGAAAGGGGATCCTCAACTTCATGCTGGATAAGCCTTCGCATAGGTCTCGCGCCCAACTCCGGCACATAGCCCTGTTTTACAAAAACGGAACGGGCCGCCTCGGAAATCGAAAAACCGATTCCCTGCCTGCAGAGGGAAGACTTGACTTCCTCAAGCTGTATGTCCAGAATATCCGAAATCTCCGAGTCGGAAAGCGGTGTAAAAACAATGACGTCATCCACACGGTTGAGGAATTCCGGACTGAAAAAGCGCTTTAATTCTTCGGACACATCGGCCTTCATTTCCCTATAGGACGGAAGCCGTGCACCGGAGGAAGAAAAGCCCATGCGTTTTTCCCCGGAAACGAAACGGGCCCCGATGTTTCCCGTCATTATTATGAAGGCGTTGGAAAAATCCGCGCGCCGGCCGGAAGAATCGAACAATTCTCCCTCTTCAAGAATCTGAAGAAGAAGGCCGAAAACATCGGGATGGGCTTTTTCAATTTCATCAAGAAGAACCACGGAATAGGGTCTGCGGCGCACTTTCTCGGTCAGGATTCCGCCTTCGTTGTAACCGACATAGCCGGGAGGAGCGCCGACAAGTTTTGAAGCGTTGTGTTTCTCCATGTATTCACTCATGTCAATCCTGATGAGGGAATCCTCGGAACCGAAAAGGAAGCCCGCGAGGGCTTTGGCCAGCAGGGTTTTTCCGACGCCTGTCGGCCCCATAAAAATGAAAGAACCCGCCGGGCGTTTTTTCGTGCGCAGGCCCGCGCGGTTCCTGCGGATAGCGTTGGCGACAGCCTTTACAGCCTCGCACTGCCCCACAACGGTCCGGTGGATTTCCTCTTCCATGGAAACCAGCCGCAAACTTTCGTCTGTTCCCGGCAGCGAAACAGGAACTCCTATTATCTCTGAAATAACGGAAGCCACATCGTCCGCGGAGACATCCCCGACGAAAAAATCATCCGGAGAACGCCATCTTTCATTCAATTCCTCCAGGCGGAGTTTCAATGAACGCACCTCATCCCTGACAAACGCCGCCCTCTCATAATTCTGGCTTTTCACCAGCTCCTTTTTCTCTTCATTTAGTTGGATAATCCGGTCCTCAATATCATGAAGCTCTTCCGGACGGCGGTCATTCTCAATTTTTTTCCGCGCGCCAGCTTCATCAAGAACATCGATGGCCTTGTCCGGAAAAAATCTTCCGGAAATGTAGCGGTGGGACAACGACACGGCGGCCTTGACGGCTTCATCAGTGTAATTAACATGATGGAAAACGCAGTAACGCTTTTTTATCCCGTGCAGAATTTCCAGGGTTTCCTCCGGAGAATTTTCCAAAACGGAAATATTCTGGAAGCGCCTTTCAAGCGCCGCGTCCTTTTCAATGTATTTCCGGTACTCATCCTGGGTCGTAGCGCCTATACAGTGCAGCTTTCCGCGTGCCAGGGCCGGCTTCAGCATATTTGAAGCGTCCATAGACCCTTCCGCGCTTCCCGCTCCAACAAGAGTGTGAATTTCATCAATGAAAAGAATGATATTATCCGAGCTTTCTATCTCTTTTACAATTCTTTTGAAGCGCTCCTCAAATTCACCGCGGAACCTTGTGCCGGCAATAACGGAAGCTAAATCCAACGCCAGTATGCGCTTGTCAACAAGATTGTGCGGAACCCTTTCGGCTGTAATCTCGGCGGCGAGACCTTCAACAATGGCGGTCTTCCCCACCCCGGGATCCCCAACAAGCATCGGATTGTTTTTATTGCGCCGGGACAATATCTGAATCATCCTGCGTATTTCGGTTTCCCGCCCGATAACCGGATCCAATTTACCGGCGCGGCATTCGGATGTAATATCGCGGCAGAACTCCAAAAGGAATTTATCAGAGGACTGGGTCCTCTCCTGATGATTGTCAAAATAACGCCTGTTCTGCCCGGCCACAGTGATGTCAAAACGGCCGGAACGGAAGGAAGTAATTTCCCGGATGACGGAGCGGACGTCTTCCGGCGAAATATTTTCTTTCCGCATGAAAACGCCGGTTGTACTCAATTCCTCGCAAATACAGGCGAAGACCAAATGTTCCGTTCCGATATAATCATGTTTGAACGAAGAAGCGGCGGAAGCGGCCGACTCCAGAACAGCCCTGAGCCTGTGGGAATCCGGGATATCGCCAAAAAAAGCCACGGTCGTCTCAGAGGGGATTCCGGCTTCCAGCTCCTGAAGAAGAGAGGGAATGTTTATTTTCAGTTTTTTCAACAATTCATATCCGGTCCCGTCAGCACAGATAATCAGCGCAATCATCATATGTTCCGGATAAATCTGGCTTGACCCGAAACGTTTCGCCTCTCTCGGAGACAACACACTGTAAAGCCTCTGCGCGCGGGGGGAAAGTCCTTTAAACATATTCAACCTCTTTCATCGATATCGGCATTTTTCAACACTTCCTGTATAATCATAGCCCGCGCCCTGTTTATTGAGTCAATCCCAGGGCCGACATCAGGTTCCATTTTAAGCCTCTGGTCTTTCAGCAGAAACTCAATATGAGCCGGACGTATCCGGTAAAGGAGAGCGGTAACCGCCGGCTGCTCCACTCCGGTCACAAAACCAAGATTCAAAGCCAGTTTTATTTTCATCAGCAAATCGACGGATTCATGCATATCAAGGAAACGGGCGTATTTAGCCGTTGTTATGGCGCGGAAAACCACATCCTCTATGAATGTCCTGCGGTTCTTTAAAATATCCTGTCTGGCCCTCAGTTCCATTTCAACTACCTTTTCAGTCATGGATTCAAGGGAAGAAATTTGAGAGGCGGGATTCAATGCGAAGGCCGCTGAACGTGAAATCTGATAAAGACAGCCGAGGGATTTTTTTTCACCCAGACTGCTGTAAAACCCTTTCACGGAAAAACCGGAGGCGATACAATCCCGCACAATCCTGTCGCTTATTCCGGTAACGGAGAGGGCAGGAAGAGAAACAAGCACCGACACTTTCATTCCGGTACCGGAATCGCCGATTACCGAGGTCAGGAATCCGTATCTTTGTTTCGCGGAGAATTCCATTTTTTTCTGCATGAATTTATCAACCGCGTCGGCTTTTTCATAAGCCGCGCCGAGGGAAAGGCCGGAGGAGAAAACCGAGACGCGCACGTGGTCTTCCATATTCACACAGACGGATAAATCCCCGTCATCTGAAAACAAAAGCCCTTTCCAGGATTCCAGTCCGCAGTCCGTATCAAGGACACCCCTTTCGCAGAGGATTAGTCTGGACAAAGATTCCAAATCGGAAAGCTTCACAGCCTGCATTTTATACGGGACTTCAGAACCGGCGAAAGCGCCGAAAACAAGGGTCTGTACTTTTTCCCCGTCTGTTTTCTTTATTCTGGAAGGAAAAACAAACCCCTCTATGTTCCTTGCCATCCTGACACGGGAAATCAAAACAACAGAAGAGCGGGGACCGTCCTTTGAATACCAGATACCGTCCGGATTTCCGCTGTTATCCATCGTTCCCCTCAAGCTCTTTCAGCCTGTCCCTCAGATACGCGGCCTTTTCATAATCCTCACGCCCGACAGACAGGCGCAATTCATCCTGCAAAAACTTTATTTCCGCGGCACGGGAAGATTCCCCTGCGTCCACCCCGGAGGCAGGCCGTTTCCCGGAGTCCTCCACGGACGCAGCTCCGTAAGATTCAGGAAGGGAGCCTGTATAAGCCAAAAGACCGCCTTCCTCACGGCGTAGGGAGGCGACATCCGTGGAAAACTGCGTATAACAGCAGGCGCAACCAGCCCTGCCCGTCCTGCGTATTTCGGAACGTAAAATCCCGCAGTTTGGACACGCATGAACCGAATTGGATTCCGTGGAAAGGATACCGGCAAAAATATCGATTAAGGAAGACTCCCCTCCGCCTGTTTTTCTGGAAGAAAAATGGTAGCCCTGTTTTTTCGCGCAGGACTCGCATAAATGCAGCTCGGAGGAAGACGTGCGCACAAAAAAAACAGCCTGCTGTTCCCGGCAGATATCACATTTCATTATTGCCTCACACTTTCCTTAGAATCTCCACAGGTTTTTCCCGTCCCGCACGCCACGCAGGAATGAAAGAAACCAGCACGGACAACACAAGAGTTCCCGCCGATATCATAAACAAAGCCGCAAAATCAAAAACAACAGGTATTGTCTCAAGATAACAGGAGGGATCCAGCAAATGTATTTCACCGGCGGAAAGCGCGGCGACATCCGGATTTTCAAAGCCTTTGAAAAAACCCGCTGTTATATTTATACACCGTTCCACGAAACGAAACAAGCCGTTTATGTGAAGTGAGCACACAATGCCGGCGGGAAGCCCTATCAGCAGTCCCCCAAGACCTGTAAAAAATCCTGTCAGAAGGAAAGAAAAGCTTATACACGAGGGGGAGGCTCCCGTACTTTTCAAAATGGCGATTTCACCCCTCCTTTCCAGGACAAGCATTACAACAGCCGAAGATATATTCACGGCGGCGACAAGAAGAATCATGAAGCCTATGAAAAGAAGAAGCAGGCGGGTTGTATTGAAAGAATAAAACCTGGACTGGTTCAAATCCTCCCAGGTACGCAGGAAAAAATCCGGAGACAGGTTTCTGTCCAGCAGAAGCAAAATATCGTCCAACCCCGAAAAAGGATCCGATGTCCTCACACTGATGAAGGTTGAGGAGGAGGATGAATCCAGAATGGGGAAACCTGTTTCAAAAGGGACAAAAACCCACAGGGCATCCAATTCCTGGTAGCCGGAAGAAACAGTGTCCTTCAATTTAAAAACAGAGAATTTAGGAACGGTTTTCCCGGAAGGAAGGACATTCATGGTGAGAATCCGGAAAACACTGCCCGGCTTCAAACCAAGATCAGAGGCAAGTTTTTCCCCCATAAAGGCTTCGTTCCCGGAAAAACTGAAATCAGAAGAATCCACGGAGCCGGAGGAAAACCGGAGCAGGCCGGAGTCAAAGGAAGCGGCCTGAAAGAATTCCGCGGTCACAGCCCTGATATGCCCTCCGGTACGGCCGTTTTCCCCCACAACAAGGCCTATGCCCTGGCGCTCCGGCCAGGAAGATGTAATCCGGCCCTTTGAATCATACGAAGGAATTCTTTCCGCCAGTTCCAGAAGAGTTCCAGCGCTGTACTGGCGGCCGGAGCGTTTTACAGCCGCGATGTGCGAGCCGGAAAGTTCTATCAGCCGGGAGGAAATGCCGGAAATGGTTCCGTCGGCTACAACAAGAATCATGATGAGGGGAACAATGCTTACGGCTATACCTATAAGGGCGCCGTACAAACTTTTACGCGCGTTTGAGACGGATTTCGCGCAGCCTATCCCCATATAAGAAAGGGCTAATTTAAATGATACGAATGTTACCACAAATCCTCCGGTAAACCACGGATTAAAAATCCCCGCATTCCTTTATGTTTCCGTCCGCCAAAACGTACACATAATCAGCCAGAGGCGCCGTGGACCTGTCATGGGTGACCATCAGGAGGGAACTGCCGTTGTTTGTCACGGCGGAAAACAAAACGTCCCGGACAACGGCCGCATTGGCCGGATCAAGGTTTCCCGTGGGTTCATCAGCAAGCACAAGCCTGGGATTATTCACAAGGGCCCGGGCCACGGCGACCCTCTGCCTTTCACCGCCTGAAAGCTGGGAAGGAAAATGCTTTATCCTTTTTTCAAGATTAACCTGGGACAGCAGGCTTTTTGCCCTTTCAAGGGCGTCTTTTTTTTTCATTCCCGCTATCAGGGCCGGAAGCATGACATTCTCCAAAGCCGTAAAATCCTTCAGAAGATAATGGAATTGAAAAACAAAACCTATGAAGAATTTGCGGTACTCGGCCGCTTCCGTCTCATCGAGTTCATGCACTTTGAAATCCCCGGCCTGGACTGTTCCTGCGGAAAGGGATTCAAGCCCTCCGAGAATATTGAGGAAGGTGCTTTTCCCGCAGCCGGATTCACCAAGGATGACATTCGTCGTCTCCGGATAAAGGTTTAAATCCAGATTCTTCAAAACCGTAAGACTTTCCGCACCGGTTGTAAAAGATTTGCATATACCGCAACATTTTACAAAGGGCTGTTTTTTTTCGTTTTCATTCATAACGCAAAATCTCCCCGGGTTTCAACGACGTGACTTTTCTTCCCGCAAAATACGCGGCGGCCGCGGCGGAAAAAACTCCGAACACAAAAACAAAAAGAACCTCATGAAAGAAAATCCTTGCCGAAATCTGGTCTATGTAAAAATATCTGGGGTCAAACAATCTGAAAGCCGGCGGATTTTCCTGACCGGTAAAGGCCGCTATGAACAATCCCACGGCAGTGACAAAACCCTCCACCCCGGCAAAAACATCTTTTATGCGGACGGAAATACACAGCCCGCACAAAACGCCGAGAACCGCGCCCGCAAAACCTGTGCCCAATCCGCTGGCGATGAAAATCCCGCGGATTTCATCCGGTTTCGCACCGGAGGCGGAAAGAACGCATATATCCTCCCTGTGCTCATAAATGGAGCGGCGCATACTGTTATAAATATTCACGGTGACGACGATAAAAATCAAAGCGGAAATAAGCAGAAGCGCATTTTTTTCAACTTTCAGCGCACCGAAAAAAGCGCGGTTATACGAACGCCAGGATTCAACCCGCGCT
This sequence comes from uncultured Treponema sp., assembly GCA_949300145.1. GTDB lineage: Bacteria > Spirochaetota > Spirochaetia > Treponematales > Treponemataceae > Avitreponema. Next base: position 307,775 of record CASGDA010000002.1, read on the forward strand.
TCAGGAGCTACACGCCGTGCTTCAAGAATAAAACGGATATCCTTATCGGGATCCTTGAGCTTTACCGCGGCGAGCATCCCGTTCTCCGGAGCGGAAACACCGAATATATTCTCTCCGGAGGAAGAGGAAATAAAGGCAAAGGAGGAGTCTATATCATAATACCCTGTGTAAAAAATCCCGCTGACAATGAATTCCGCGTTGCCGGGAAAAGTGTCGGAAGCCTTTGAACCGGAAACAGCCAGCATTGAAACCTTTTTACCTACGGGGGCACGCAGGCTGTTCGCCAATTCATAGCCCAAAACGATTGAATTATCCGCCCCCAAATCAAAATCCCCGCCGACCATCTCCAGTTTTGAGGCGAGCCCCCTGTCCTCTGAAAGCAGATTCTCCGGAACAGAGCGGATAACGGCGGCGGACTGTGTGCCGCCCCGTCCGGCCATAAGAGCCTGGTTTTCCGTGAAAACATAAAAGGATTCCACATCGTCCAGACCTTTGATTTTCTCCAGATCGCCTGGGCTGCCCGTAACCCTCGCATGGGAGGAGCTGACCTCCATAATCGAATCAATGTAACCGCCCTGCAGGCCGTTCATAACCGAAAGGATTACTATAAGGGCGGCGGTACCGAAGGCTATTCCCAGAACAGACAAAATGCCCGTCCAGGCGGCCTTTCCCCTCGCATCCATGGAACCGAATCTTCCGGCTATAAACAAAATCCACCTGATATTTTTCATCGTCCGGTCACACGCATCCCGTCTTCATATTTATCAGTAAAAACCGCCTCATCCTTATAATAAACGGTTTCCGTCCAATCATCAGCTGTCTCATATTCAATCAATTTTGAACGCAGTCCGTCAATAAAAATTTCTTTACGGCGGACGGCGCCTTCCTCATTATAAGAAAAAACAACCTTCTCGGTTGAGGACAATCCGGTTTCAGGACTGAAGGTTTCCGTGAGAACGGAACGGGGGTTTCCCCCTGAATCATCCGTATATTCCCTGGAGATTTTCCTCAGCAGAATATTCTCCGTGGAAAACTCGGAAACCTCCGTCTCCCTGCCCTCCGTGTCGCAGACGGTTACGGTAACCCCGGTTCCGGTTGTCTCGTTTTTAACACAGGGATAAAGCCCTTCCCCGGTATAGCTCCAGAGCACGGAAGATTTTTTTTCCGCCCCGTCCCATTCGGTTCTGGATACAGGGCGCATATGTTCATCGTAATCCTCCACCATGTACCTGCCTTCTTTGGAAACAACCAGGCTTGACGAATCAGCCCTTGTGTAAATTCCGTCCGAAAAAAAACCCTGAAAAAAACCTCCGTCATCCCCGGTTGAACCGGTTCCGGAAACAGACGCAGACGTCCCGGCGACATCAGCCTCCACACCGTCCGGCGGGACGTCATCAGCGGAACCCTGAAAACACATAAAAACACATAGAAACAAAAAACAAAAAATCTTCAAAATTATGTTTAATTCACCTTTCCAAAGAAATCATCAAACCAGGATTCAACACTGAACGGCGCGAAATCGCCGTACTTCTCCCCTGTTCCGACAAAAACAACAGGAAGATTAAGCTCCCTTCCGATTGAAACGACAATACCGCCCTTGGAGGTGGAATCGTATTTTGTCAAAACAATGCCGTCAATACCCACAGCCTCATTAAAAACCTCCGCCTGCCGGAAGCCGTTCTGCCCGGTGGTGGAGTCAAGGACAAGAAGCTTTTTGTAGCATCCCGGAGAGGCTTTCTGCGAGGCGATACGGTCTATCTTCTGTAGTTCCCGCACAAGGTTTTCCCTGTTGTGCAGGCGGCCGGCTGTATCCGCTATGACCAAACCCTGCCCCGCGGCTTTCACGGCCTCGGCGGCGTCAAAGACGACCGCCCCCGGATCTGAGCCGTGCTGGTGGGCGACGACACGGACGCCTGTTTTTCCGCCGTGAAACTGCAGCTGCTCAATGGCGGCGGCCCTGAAAGTATCGGCGGCGGCAAGGACGACGGGCATTTTTATCCTATCTTTGTACCAGCATGCCATTTTCGCGGCGGTCGTCGTCTTGCCAGTACCGTTGACGCCCAAAAGCATATAAACGGAGACAGCACCCTCTTCCGGCGTGTACACGGCGCTTTTTATCCACTGTGAAAAAATCAGACGGAGCTCCTCAAAAACCGCGTCTTCGTCCGATATTTTTTTGTTCCGGCAGGCGGTTTCCAGAGCGGAAATGATTTCGCAGGCGGTTTTAACCCCGACATCCCCCTCAACGAGAGCATCGGAAAGGTCATCAAAAAAATCCGAGTCTATTCCCTTTCCCGCCCTGAAAAGCTTCCGTATATTTTCCACAAATTTATTTTTTTTCACAGTGCGCACCTCCTCCTATAATTCCGGTTGCTGCGGAGTGGCCTGCTCGGCCGCAAGTATATACCGCACAAGCTGGAAAACAAGATTGATCCCCAGCCCTATGCAAATCCCTGTTGTTATATTCCCCGCGGTTATCCAGGCGTTGATATTGTCAACATTTTCCTGTGTCTGCTCCAGCCTCCCGCTGTTATACGCATTCAACCTTGAATCAGCCTCCCCCCTTATAAGGAAGGCGGCCGGCAGGGCCATATACAATAATCCGAGGGACCAATAGAAAATCTTCCTCTGTTTTTCTATCCGTTTCTCCGTGTTTTTTTTGTCGGGCACAACCTCCGTCACCAGAGTGACATCTTCCGGCAGATCCGGTCCGGGATTCAAAACAAAAAAAGTCTGCACGTCGCCGTGAACAGCCTCACCCACCATCGGGAAAGCCGGCAGGGACACTGTCTGCGGGGTCTGCCCGAAATACTGTGTCCGGAAAAAAATCGACGCCGGGACCTTTTTTGTGTCAAAGGCCAAATTCATTTTTTCCAGCGGCTTGAGGGTTATGTTTATTTCAAATTCATCGTTCTCAATAAAATCCGCGGTTCTAATCGAAGAGGCGAATCCGGGGGCGGACGCTTCTATTGTGTGGGTGCCGGCGAAGACAACCACGGGCCTCTCCCCGTCCTGAATCAGGAAACTGTCTATGAAAACGGAGGCGTCCTCCGGATAAACGGAGACGTGCAGCCTTACCGGCCTGCGGTTGGCGACCTGAGAGGCGAGAGACAGGGAAAGATGGAAGATGACATCCTGCAGGTCGTCATAATGGGCTGTGCGGGAAACCGCCGTTGAAGCCACGTTGCCGTATCCGGTGTCGAGCGAAGCGGATATGTACATATATCCGCCTATGTCCCGTATTTCGCCGGTGACCAGAGCGGATATTCCGTCATTGTAAAGGGATTCCGCAAGGCTCCTGTCCTCCGCCGGAGTGTACAGCGTGTCGCCGTTTTTCCACAGGACGACGCTGACATTCTCATCCTCAATGTTGTCCTTGCCGCTGAAAAAATCCTCCTCGATTTCGGCATCCAAAGCCTGGATTTCACTGTTTTTTTCCTCTATGAGTTCGTCATACCCGGCTTTTGACTCGTCTTTTTCCAGACTGCTTTCAGGGGAAAAAAAAAGGGAATCCCGATTTAAAACCAATTCACGGCGCTCGCTTACAAGCTTTATGCGCTCATTCAACTTAACCTGAAGCATCCTGCTGCGTTTTTCGTCAATGCCGACAAGCCTTATCTGCGCCGTGAGAAGCCTGTCCAGAAGCAGGGACGGGACAAGCTCGGCGTAAGAGGAGTAAACTTCCGGAACGTCAACAAGCTCGAATTCCGAAGCCGCCACAACCCAGCCGTTTTCAAAGGTTCCGCCGGCGGCGCCCGCATTATCCGTATTATCCGTGCCCTCAGCCGCGGCGCAGGGGACAGCGGCGAGGAACACAGCGAGAACCGCAAAAACGGAAAAAAACGCCGGGCCGGACGAAAACAGCTTCATAAATCCCCGCCGTCACTCTCATCAAGCGGAAGATTCTTCCATTTGGCGCTCAAATAGGCTTCCATAAAAGGATCCAAATCCCCGTCCATCACAGCCTGGATGTTACCGGTCTCATACCTGGTGCGCAGATCCTTGACCATTGTGTACGGCTGGAACACATAGGAACGTATCTGGTTCCCCCAGGATATGTCCTTTTTTTCGGAGGCGAAACGCTGGTTCTCCTCCTCTTTTTTCTGCCGGTAATACTCATACAACCTTGCCCTGAGCATACTCATAGCCGTCTGCCGGTTCATAATCTGGCTTCTTTCCGACTGGCAGGCGACGACAATCCCCGTGGGCAGGTGCGTGAAGCGGACGGCGGAGTCTGTTTTGTTGACGTGCTGACCACCGGCTCCGCCTGAACGGTAGGTGTCCACACGGAGATCCTCCGGTTTTATCTCAACCTCGATGGTGTCGTCCAGTTCGGGGAAAACATAAACCGACGTGAAGGACGTGTGCCTGCGGGCGTTGGAATCAAAGGGGCTTATCCTGACCAGCCTGTGAACGCCGGCCTCACCCTTCAGGTAGCCGAAGACATATTCCCCGGAAATTCTGTGGGTGACGGACTTGATTCCGCCGTCGGCCTCCAGCAAATCCACGGTCTCGACCTTGAATCCCCGGCGTTCCGCCCAGCGGACGTACATGCGGGAAAGCATCTGCGCCCAGTCGCACGCCTCCGTACCGCCTGCTCCGGCGTGAATCGTAAGGAAGGCGTTGTTCCTGTCAACTTCCCCGGAAAGGAGGTTGAGTATGTTGAGTTTTTCAAAGGAGGCTTTGACAGACTCAAGCTCGGCTTCGATTTCTGGTACAAGGGAGTCGTCCCCGGATTCCGCCGCAAGCTCGTAGAGGGCTTCCAAATCGCCGACCCTCGCCCGCAGTTCCTCCCATGGTTCAATCCTGTTTTTAAGGGCCTTCAGCTCGGCCATGGTTTTCTCGGCTTTTTTCGCGTCCTCCCAGAAACCGGGCTGCGCCGAGAATTCCTCTTTCTCCGCTATTTTCTCTTTGACCGCATCCGGGTCAAAGACGCCCCCAGATTTCGTCAACCGCGGCGCGCATTTCCGCCACGGGCACTTTGCATTCTTCAAGTATCATTTTTCCCTCCGCTGCTTTTATAAGCTGAATAATTTTATATATTTACCGCCGGGCTCCACCGGGGACAGGCGGTCTTACAAGGATTTTCTTCCATCGTTTACGGCAGAGTTCCGTAACAGCAAGAACATTGTCAACCGGAAACTGGTACATTCTTACAGTGTCATAATAATCCGTCACCCGGTCAATGTCCCGCTTCAACCCGGCGAGGGCCGCAGGCGCTATTCCGGCGGATTCCCAGCATGACCGCTGGACCCTTTTGAAACCGTAACCGGACATAATGGACGCCAGTTCCCGCGCGGAGTCCTCACCGCCGGGATCCAAAACCACGGAAACAAACATACTCCAGAATAAAATAATAGGGCGTTCTTGTCAAACCTTTTGCCTGCGGTATCAACAGTTCGTGATATTTTCGCCTTATAAGCAGTTCGGAATTTTTTCAGATTGCAAACAAGCGGTTATGCCCTTACCTGATGTTCATAAGACCGTCGCCCGCGCGGTTTAAAACAAAAGCCCGGCGCTTCCCGCGGGAAACACCGGGCGACAGCCTGTAAGGCTAAACGGAAAAGTCCGGCCGGGCGTCAGTTGAACCTGTATCCTGCCCCTATATTGAACGACCAGGCGTTCAAATTTACATCTATCGTATCGTTGTAATATGTATCGCCGCTCTGGTTCAGGTTGAACTTGATTGTCCCGGCGAGATAAAAGGACGTGTCCGGAATAAACACCTTCGCCCCGCCCTTGACGGCGAAGGAGAACGAGTTGTCCAATTCCATATAATATACGCTGTTGAAGTTATATCCCAGTCCGACCCCCGCGAACGGCTTGACGAATCACTTGTCCAGCGTGTACACCGCGAAAAGCTGAGGGCTGATGATGGACACCGTTTCCTCATAATAGTGGGAGGAATATAAGGTACTTCCACCGTCGGGATCGATTGAATATTCTATTGCAGGGAAACTCAAGCCCAGGTTGAACTCGAAGGACAGGTCCGGCACGGAGGCGATCGGATTGATGCCGATATACGGGGTTACCTCAAAGCCGCCGCCGGAAACCGATTGCCCGAAAATCTCAGGCGATATGGAGACATAGCCCATGTCCACGCCGACATAGGCGGGGAACGGAAGAGCCGCGGCGGTTCCGCACAGGGCGGAGGCCAGGACAACCGACAGCAGCAGGATTTTCATTCTTTTCTTCATAAATGCTCCTTTTGATTTAAGTGGTTTTATTTTATCCCCCCCCCCGTTATTTCCGTCAAGCTTTTTTCTTTCCGCCGGAAGAAAAAACGACTGTTTCTATTCGGCACGGCTGAAGGATAAGGGAGGATATTATTCTTTCTGGTAAACATATCCTATGGCACCGTTGCCATTGGTATAATCTCCGCCTGTGTAATCAGATAATTTTTTCCCTTCGTTACTGCAGTCCAGAATCTGTACGCCGGAGGAACAGCACACTCCTGCTATACATCCTATGATGGCAGGAGGATGATTGAGTATTCCTTGTTGCGAACTGTATGACAGTTTCACGTTACATTTTTTTATAAGGGCGGAACCTGAAAAGGAGTCAACAAAACCCGCGATGCCACCTAAACTCCATATATTCACCTCCGGCCCGCCGTTACTGGTGAAAATCGCTGTGACATCGCAGTTCTCGATTGTGCCGCCGTCCAAATGGCCAGCAACACCGCCCAGAC
>CASGDA010000003.1 GCA_949300145.1 uncultured Treponema sp.
CTGCTACGGCTCATGGGATTGGATCCGCCCGTCCTTCGTGGGATACGATGAAGGCCTCACCTTCTCCGGTAACGGCCGTCAGGGTGCCATGGTTATCCTCAATCCTATTGAGAACCTGACCATCTACGGGCTTGTTCCCACATCAGGTTCCGCTTCCTACACCACCAAGACCTTCATGGCATACGGAAACAGCGAAATCGCCGCCGCCTACACAATCGACGGTATCGGTAAAATCAAGGCCGGTTACTTCGGGAAATATGCGAAAGATGGCGACTATGAAAGACTCGGTGACATCGAGGCTGCCTTCGACCTGACAGCCGTTGAAGGGCTTTATGTTACAGCCGGTTTCCGTTACAGCCTGGGTGATGACGAGATACTGTATTCCGCCCCGAAGGCTACTTATGACTGGGTATTGAAGGAGGATAAATCGGGGTATGAGATGAAAACGACAAACCCCACTGATGCTGATACAGCAAATGCGTACAGAGCCGCCAGCAGGATGAAGTTTGCCCTTGGCGCCTCCTACCAGGTTATGGACGCTCTTAAGATTTCAGCCTCCGGACAGGTGTTCATGTATCCTGATGAAATCAATGGCGAGTCAGTCGATCCTGCGTTTGATGTGGGCGCCGGCATTAACTATGCTCTTCTGGACGGTCTTACCCTTGTTGCCGATGTCCGCTATAAGAGCGAAACATCAGTTGACGGTAATGGAGAGAAAGACGACGGAATTTCTTTCCTCGTCGGCGTGGACAAGACAGTTGGCAGCAACGGTTCTATCGGTCTTGGATTCCAGGGCGTTACCAACGGACAGGGCTTCAATGGCAATCTCAAGAACCAGGACAAGTTCGCTTGGGCTGTGCCTCTCAAGGTACAGGTATCCTTATAACCCGAGGATGACGCCAGTCTGAGCGTAGCGTAGTATACGCCCACATGACCGCCGGTTTTGCAAAAGCAAACCGGCGGTTTTTTTTGTTGGGATGGCGGAACGGAACCTTTTAACAAACAAACCACCCGGCGACCGGGTGGTTGAGTTTTTATATGGGTATTAGAGAGTTGCACGGCGGATTCCGTCTGTGAATAAGACAGGTTTCCCGGCATCGCATGAAGGGATTTTTTTCAATCAAAAAAAGAGCTGTCCCCGAAGTTTAAAAACTTAAAGAAACAGCTCTTTTCAATATACGCAACGTGCGGAATTCCGCCGCCTGTCAGGCTTTCTTTTTCACGCAAAGGACACGGACCGCTTCCGCAATCTGCATCACTGCAAGAACGAAGAGAAGCACACCCACGCAGGCGAGTGGAAGGAAAGCTTTCGGGTTCCTTCCGGGAATGTTCTGCACAATGATAAACACCAGAGCTGTCAGCGTCACGGCGAACATGAAAATCAGCGGGATTATTGTTTCCCAGGATTTCTTGCCGGAACGGACAACGTAAGAGGTGATGGCGAGAAGCGCCAGCGCGGCCAGAAGCTGGTTGGCGGAACCGAAAATCGGCCATATTCTGGTGTAACCGGCAACAAGAAGAAGAACGCCGAGCCCCACGGTAAGGAAGGTTGCGCCGTACATATTGGAAGCGAAGGAACGGACGGAACCTGCAAGGGTTTTCTTCTCTTCCTTCACCGTGCCGCCGGCGATTTCCTGCATGATATAGCGACCGATTCTGGTGGCGGAGTCAAGACTTGTCAGGGCAAAGGCGGAATAAGCCAGGGTGATAAACACCTTTCCGACGGATTCCGGAACCCCGAAGCTGCTCATAAACCATGCGACACCATTGGCGAAAATCTGCGCGGGCGCACCGGAAACCACATCGGAGCCTTTTGAAAGATAACCGACAACAATCAGGGCGATGATGGCGAGGACACCTTCAATAAGCATACTTCCATAACCGACAAGCTTGGCGTCGGGAACCTCTTTTTCCAGCTGCTTTGACGTGGTTCCCGAGCTTACCAGGGAGTGGAAACCGGAAATCGCGCCGCAGGCCACCGTAACAAAAAGGAATGGGAACAGGTACTGCCCGTTCACGTGGAAACCGATGAAAGGCGCCATTTCCACATCGGGACGGCGGAGAACAAGCCCTATAAAGGCTCCTATTATCATGGCGTAAAGCAAAAAGGAACACAGATAATCCCGCGGCTGAAGAAGGAACCAGACGGGAAGAATTGAAGCGCATATTATGTAAATGACAAGAAGAACGCGCCAGCCGTTCACCCCCAGTTTGATGAAGGGAAAGAAATACCCGGCAACAATCGCCGCCGTCAGGAAAATGATTCCCCCCAAGGTGGAAATCAACAGGGATGCATGGAAGCGGTTCCTGACCACGCCGAACCCGACGGCGAGGAAAATAAACAGCACGGAGGCTGTCCCGGCGCGGGCTCCGGTAAGGGAGTCGGGAAGCTCAGGATTAAAGGCAAAGGTCTGAGCGCAGATGTCTGTGAAAGCAGCCACAACAAGGGCGATTGTCAGCCATGCATACCAGTTGAAAATCTTCTTGGCCCTGGAAGAAATATTCAGGTTTATTGTCTCCCCGATGCTTTTCCCGTCATTGCGCAGGGACGCGACCAAAGAGCCGAAATCATGGACACCGCCGAAAAAGACGCATCCGATGATAATCCACAGATAAACGGGAACCCAGCCGAAAATGGCGGCAAGAATCGGTCCTGTTATCGGCCCGGCCCCTGCAATCGAAGAAAAATGATGCCCCATAACGATTTTCGCGTCGGTAGGGACAAAGTCCCGGTTGTCGTTGAACCTGTTTGCAGGGGTGATGTTATCCCTGGAAATCCCCCATTTTTTAGCCAGGTAGCCGCCGTACAGCACATAGGCCACGAAAAAAACGGCGAGCCCGGCAAAAAGCAAAACCAACGAATTCATACTTCCTCCTTATCAGTATTGAATTTAAAAAGCTTCCTATAAGAACGTGCCGCGGGGCTGAAAATAATATTCACATCCTCCCCGCATGAAAACCCGCTGAAATCCGCCAGAACAGCCCGTACTTCGGAGAAACCGTGGAGCATAAAAAGATGGGATTTTGAATAACGGAATTTCCTTACCATTGACAACACTTTTTTTTTCTCTTCTTCCGACAGAAAGGATGGAACCGCAAATATCCGTGTGATTACGGTGGACTTGTGATGGCGGGAAGGCTCAACAATTTCATCAAGCCTGCACCGGCAGAAATCCATGCCGGATGCAGCCTTTTCAGAAGAGAAGTTTTCTTCAACTGAAAAAAGCAGGATTTCCCGTGTCTCACAAAAGTCCACAATTCTGGATTTTGTAAGCACGGTCTGATTCATCCTCGCGGAAAAATCAGCTTTAAACCCAAAAACACAACCATCCCAGCAGACGTCACGGTGAATGTCAAAATAACCTGACAAACGGCTTTCCAGCATATCCGCAAACTGTTCCACATCCATACAGGCAATATACAATATAACTAAAGCTTCTGCAATAATTCTAAAGAATTTGCCGCAAAAAACACCGCGCCGTAAGCCGGGTGGAAACTCATTTCAAGGCTATAAGGAAAGCCTTTTCAGGCGGAACTGTAAGGAACAGTCGCCCGTCCCTGATTCCGGCCTGAAGGCTTGAACCGAGGGCATCCTCCACGGGAGCATTCACGGCGGCGAAACGTCCGCCAAAAGCTTTCAGCGGCAGGTTTATCTCCCTGGTTTCAGAATCGGAGGAGCACACGGTGAACCACAGCTCCGTCGGAGTGAAACGGGCGAAGGCGAATACATATCCGGAATCCCAGACAACCTTGAAGCCGCCGTCCGAAAAGGCGCAGGAGGAAGTTTTTATGCCCGCAAGCGAAGAATACAGCTTCCACACAGCGGAATCCTCAAAGCCGGATGACCAGGGCATGGGATAACGGCAGCCTTCGTTTGAACCGAGCCGTCCGTCTATTCCGGCTTCATCACCGTAATAAACATTGCAGCAGCCCGGAAGCGTAAAAAGCATGATAACAGCGCCGCGGTACATGTCAGGTGAAACGGCGGGGTTATTGTGCAGCCGCGGGGTGTCATGGCTGTCGAGCAGGTTAAACTGAATCTGCCGGAGGGCGAAGGGAATCTTTGACAGATTCTCCGTTATGCGGCGGGAAAGGTCACGAGCCGTCATTTTATATCCGGAAGGACACAGCTCCCCGGTCCGGGAGTTGAATAAATCGGGTTCCCCGCAAAACTGCCGGACAGGCCGGGCGCAGCCGAAATAGTTCATCTGGGAATCCCATTCATCGCCGTTGAGAAACTCGGAACAATCCGTCCAGTCCTCGGCGAGTATGTAAGCCTGAGGATTCACTTCTTTTATACTGCGGCGGATTTCCGGCCAAACCTCATGATGAAGCTGTATCAGGTTGTTTCTTGCCATTGTGTCCGCCACATCGAAACGCCAGCCGTCCGCGGAGAAAGGCGGTAAAAGCCATTTTTTCACAAGGGAATCCGGAGAGCGGTAAAGTATTTCCCGTAGAGCCGGGGATGTATAATTCAGGGTCGGAAGGGTCTCCACTCCGGCCCACGCTTTGTAGGAATTGTCACCGCTGAAAAAATAGTAGTCCCGTTCCGGAGAATCCGGATTGTTGTAAGCCCCCTCGTTTTTCGGAAAGAAGGTTCCGTCCCTGTTAAACCACCTGTTTGCGATTCCGGTATGGTTTATGGAAACGTCCAGGATAACCTTGATACCGAAAGCATGGGCTTCCTCGATGAGGGACACGAGGGCCTTATCCCCTCCGAAATGGGGATCCACCTGGAAATAATCAAGGCAGTCGTATTTATGCACTGTGGCCGCATAAAAAATTGGGTTGAGGTACAGGGCCGTTATCCCCAGTTCCTTCAGGTAAGGAAGCTTCTGCGCCACGCCTTCCAAATCGCCGCCGTAAAAATCCAGGCAGCGGGATTTTTCGTATTCTTCGGGGACGGCGTTCCAGTCGGAGATGCGCCGGGCGGGCCAGCCGTCAAACATATATTCCCCGTCACGCACGTCGTTTCCGGGGTTGCCGTTGCAGAAGCGCTCGGGAAAAATCTGGTAGAAAACAGCGTTCTTAACCCACTGGGGCTGCTGGTAATCCGTAAGAATCCTGAAATCCCGGCTTTCATCCTGAATGTAGGTTGTGATTCCGCCTTCGGTGTAATAATAGACGCAGTATTCCGTCGCCAGGTAAAACTGGTAGCGGAGCTCCTTTTCATAAATACAGACATCCGCCGTGAAACGCATCAGCCCGTCCGACGAACCGGAGCGGGTCATCCTGAGTTTTTCTTCAACCCCGTTTTTCTTCATCCGCAGGAACACGGCCTTTACCGGGGCGTCATCCGCCATCTGAATGGAGACTGTTATTTCCTCACCTTTTGAAGGAAGGGGATTGCTGACAAAAAAACGGGATCCGTCACTGTAAACACTTTCAAGCCAGCATGGAAGCCGGCGGTCATCGTTTGAATTCATGGCGGGAATTTAGCACAAAAACGCAGGTTGAGGAAGTAATTCCGGAAAAAAGCGGCTAAGCGGAGTCGAACCGCCCTATCAACCTTGGGAAGGTCGTGTAATACCGATATACGATAGCCGCAGGTTTCTTTCATAATATCAGAAAAGATTCTTTTTTGCAAGAAGATTCCGGAATATAAACTGACCGGGGCGAACCTTTACCACAGGGAACTTTTATGCTATCCTTTCAGTTCAAAGTATTTACGGGAGGTAAATATGCAGGAAATTATAGATCTTTTGCAGAATGACGCGCGGCTCTCACCGGAGGACATCGCAACGATGATAAAAAAACCGGTTGAAGAAGTCAAGGCGGTTATAGAGAAACTTGAAAAAGACGGTGTTATCCTTAAATATACGGCGGTTGTGAACCAGGCAAAAATAGAAACGGAGAAAGGCATTGTGCAGGCTGTGATAGAAATACAGTGCGCCCCCGAAAGGGAAAAAGGCTTTGATTCGCTTGCAGAGCGGATTTACAGGTTCCCCCAGGTGAAATCCCTGTTTCTTATGTCCGGGGGCTATGACCTTCAGGTTATTGTTGAGGGCAACTCCCTTCAGGATGTGGCGTATTTTGTTTCGGGAAAGCTCGCATCCTTGAACGGCGTGAAAAGCACCAAAACGCATTTTGTGCTCAAAACCTACAAGGAAAACGACATTGTTTACGTGGACGACAAAAAGGACAACCGTGAAGGAGTAACCGCATGACAGGCGGGCGTTTCTCGGAAAAAATGTCGGCGATTCCGCCGTCGCCGATCCGTAAATTCTTCGACCTGATTATCGGGCGGGACGATATTATTTCCCTCGGAGTCGGTGAGCCGGACTTCCCCACCCCGTGGTGTATGAGGGAAGAGGCCTATTATCATCTTGAACAGGGACACACTTCATATACCTCGAACTGGGGGCTGATTGAATTGCGTTCGGCTATATCGGATTATTTGAAGCGCTACGGGATGGATTACCACCCTGAGAATGAAATACTGATAACAGTGGGCGTGTCAGAAGCCATCGACAGTGTGTTGCGCACGGTGCTGAACCCTGGCGACGAAATCATAGTGGCGGAGCCGTGTTACGTGTCATACCAGCCTCTGGCGGAATTATGCGGGGCGAAGCTTGTAAGGCTCGACACGTCAAAAGACGGATTTATCCCGACCGCGGAAAGAATCCGGGAAAAACTTTCCCCGGCGACAAAGGTTCTGATGATATGCTCCCCCAGCAACCCTACAGGAAGAATGATACCTGCGGAGGAACTGGAAAAAATAGCGGAACTGGTAAAAGAGAACAATCTGTGGGTTCTCTCCGATGAGGTTTACTGCGAGCTGGTTTATGACGGAAAGAAACACGTCTCCATAGGCTCCTTCCCCGGGATGAAGGAACATGCTGTTATTCTCAACGGGTTCTCAAAATCCTTCGCCATGACCGGCTGGAGGATAGGCTTTGTCGCGGGAGACAGTGAATTGATTGAACAGATGCACAAACTGCACCAGTATTCGACAATATGCGCCCCGATAATGAGCCAGTACGCCGCACTTGAAGGTCTCAGAAACGGATTCCGGGAAGTCGAGAAAATGAGGCTGTCTTACCAGCAGCGCCGCAATTTAATGATGAAAAGCTTTGAAGAAATGGGAATCCCCGTCACGGAACCGGAGGGAGCTTTTTATATTTTTCCGGACATCCGCAAAACGGGGTTGTCATCAGAAAAATTCGCAGAAAAACTCATAAAGGAATACAAAGTCGCGGTTGTTCCGGGAACAGCCTTCGGTTCTTGCGGCGAAGGCTTTGTACGCTGTTGCTATGCGACAGAAATAGGGAAACTCAAAGAAGCCCTGCGGCGGATGTCCTTGATGCTTGAGGGGAAACCTCTTTCCGGCTGACACAGTTGTAAAAAGTACTTCTGACAGCGACTGCGATGCGGAGGCAGCGGAAGCACAGGAAGCTGTGGATGCGTTCTACGGTGCAATCGCCGGGGCTCGGTAATCAATGACTGAAACGGGAGCGTTCAGATTTTTGTATCTGAACGCTTATTCCTTAACAAGGATTATATATGAGCCTCATCCTGAAGCATTGACGTATTCAGAATAATGCTTACCGCAAAGCCGCCTGATTTCATCATCAAAAGCGACAAGGTAAACCGTCATATCTTCCCCGCCGGCTTCTTTTTCCAGAAAGGTTTTTATTGTGCCGACCGCAACACGGAGGGCATCCTCTTTTGGATAACCGTATACACCGGCGGAAATCAGGGGAAAGGCGACAGACCGGCAGCCGGTACCGGTTATACGTTCTGCCGCTGCAAATCCTATTCCATTCCGGCATCGACGTGTCTCCGGATATTCTCGCAGGCTTTTTCAAAGGAAATATGCAAAACACTTTTTCCAAAAATGGGGCTTCCGGTATAAAGGAAAACCTGGGAATCTCTTTCCAATACAAGATAACCGCAAAGTTCAAACCGCCGGTCTCCGTCCCGTGGGGCGGGAAAGAATGTTTTGTCTGTCAACGGGGTTTCTGTCTTTCCGGGTACCGGTTTTTCATGGTTTTGTGCCGGCTGAATATTTTTAACGTAGTTGGCATACCTTCCCGGTCTGCGGGCATCAATTTGCCGCCACTTGTATTTCTTTTCTGTTTCCGGTGCTGGTTCCCGGTACTCAAAACCCATTCTTTCACTGCTGTGATGAACTTCAAAATCCTGATAGTAGACTTTCAGCAGTGCCAAAGCTTCTTCTTTTGTATACGTGTTTACAACCACTGCATCGTGCCAGCCGGGAACATTTTTTCTGGTAACAAGGAATTTCCGTGGCTCTTTTTGCGGCAGGGGCTGGGACGTTTTTTCTACAAGCTCTTCTCCAAAACCAATGTCGGTCACGTCGGGAATAACCGGTTCTTTTGCAGTGAGCAGGTTTTCCGCTAATTTTGCATACCACAGATCCAGTTTTTCTGTATTCTGGGTAAGACCGTAACTTTCCGCAAGATTCATCTCCTTTGCCTGTGCAATGACGGATTCCAAGCCGGAAAGCGTACCGGCGGTAATGAGCGCAGTAATTTTTTTTATTTTATATCCGAACGCCATTAAACTCATGTTTTCTCCTTAATCAAAATGGAGCTGGAACAAAACCCGGTAGAACAGGTTGCGTTCTACTGGGAGCCGGTCAGTTACCGGGGTTCAAATTTTCTGCAGGTATTGGAAGAAGTTCCCTCTTTATCGGGATTCTGTCCGCACTTTGAAGAACTGGTAAAAGACAGTGAATTGTCGCAGTAGTGGCGCTTTGAAGCTTTTTTGAATTCATAGTGGGCACAACCGGGACACATTGTGCAGGGTAATGTTTTGGAACTTGGCATATAACCTCCTAAATAAATGTATTAGAAAACCGGTTATCAATAACCAAAATATACCACAGAATGAACGGAATGTCAAATAAAATGGTTATAAATAACCGTTTTATTTGACAGACTTGCGGGGCACTATCAAAACCGGGGTCCGTAAAGTATACGGCGTATGTTACAGCACTAGTACAGCACTATATATGGAAAACTTATAAAAACAATACGGGAACCGCAACCGTCAGTCTGCAAGATTCTGTGCAAAAAGACCGGTCCGTTTCTTCCGTTCTTCTTCTGCTAAAAAGCGGAATTCCTGTTCTTTTTCTTCTATTAAGAGATATTCTTCTGCAAAACGAGCCTGTTTTTGTAAACCGGACAGCTGGTGTTCTGGTTCCGGCAGTGGGATTAACAGGTTTTCAAGGTTCCGTACCGGCAGCGTAGGAATTGTGCTCTTTACGTAGGCTGCTTCCAGGCGGCTGGTTCCCAAGGGGCTTTCAAAAAAAGCCCGGATATACACGGGGTTGACTCTCTGAAAGTCAAACCGGAGAATGTAAAGATTCTGGGAGACAATGATTTTACGGCTGCCCACATTCCGGGCAAGCCCCAGCTTTGGCTGCCCCATTTTGGCGATGACAATATCGTTTTCCAAAAGGCAATGCTTTTGCTCCCGGTCTTCTATATTTTTAAGGCACCGCATGGAAGGTGAAAGGTAATTTTCCTGAATATCAGAAACCGTCAGAAAAAAAATGCCGGTGGGTTCATCGGATGTCCTGTCCCGGATGTCCGAGGGTTTGGTGACCACTCCCCGCAGTATCCTGCCAATCTCTTTCAGCGGAATATCCGTAAAATTATGTGTTTCCATCCGGTGCAGTATAAAAGAAAATCCGGAATAATTCAAATGCTGAACAGAACGGGATTTTCTGCGGAAACCCGTGTCCGGTTTTTAATCCCCGCCTGCTCCTTTGAAATAAAAACTTTAATTTTGGTAATATTAAAGCTGATTGTTTTACTTTTTTTCCGGGGCTTTCAATAATCTGTTCCCTGTGATATACTTGCCCCATGATGACACAAA
This sequence comes from uncultured Treponema sp., assembly GCA_949300145.1. GTDB lineage: Bacteria > Spirochaetota > Spirochaetia > Treponematales > Treponemataceae > Avitreponema. The sequence goes on from CASGDA010000003.1 coordinate 9,847, forward strand.
AAAAAATCCCTGTTCGGCTTCCTGTTGGAGCTGTAATGGTTTTGGGTTTTTTTCTTACTATCCTGTTAGGGTTTTTATTGTTGTTAATGCCTGTTTCTCAAAAAGAACCGGTAAGTATAGTTGATTTGTTCTTTGTTGCAACTTCCGCCGTTTGTGTTACCGGTTTAACTCCGGTGGATATATCTCAAGTATTTTCAGTATTCGGTCAGACTGTTATCATGTTTTTATTTCAGGTAGGGGGGCTTGGATTTGCAGTAATAGTTGTGTTTGTTCTTTATGCCGTAAGTTCTACAAATTTTTCCGTAAAAAATCTGGTCAGGGAATCTTTGGGGTTCAGTCCTTCGGCAAAAATAGGCAGAATCCTAAAGTATACATTGCTTTCTACACTGACCATCGAGTTTATAGGCGCACTTCTTTTATTCCTTAGTTTCCGTAAAATTTTCCCATTAGGGAAGGCTATATATAATTCAGTCTTTCATAGTATTTCGGCTTATAACAATGCGGGCTTTGATCTTTTTTCAACTTCTTTGGTTTCCTTTAATCAAAATCCTTTGGTTTTAATAACAGTTGCCGTTTTGATTATTTTGGGAGGGATAGGATACATCGTTTATTATGATTTATTGATGTATAGAAAGAAAAAGCATTTATCTTTGCACTCAAAAATAGTATTTTTGATGACAGGCTTGCTTTTAGTAACAGGAACAGTAATTCTTAAATTAACTGAAAATGAAAGTTGGCTTATATCGTTTTTTCACTCTGTTTCCTGCCGTACCGCCGGATTTTTTGCATCGGATTTAACTCTTTTAAGCTCTCCGGGAATCCTCATTATGATTTTTTTGATGTTTATCGGGGCTTCTCCCGGGTCAACGGGAGGAGGGCTTAAAACCACAACATTTTACAGTATATTATTCTCAACAACAAAGATTTTCAGGGGGGGAAATACAACAGTGTTCAATAGAACAATATCAAAAGATTCAATTACGAAAGCATTTGGATTGTTCTCCCTGGCATTGGCAATAATTATCAGTGCCTTCTTTTTCCTTACTGTTACAGAAAATGCATCTTTTGAAGCCCTTCTTTTTGAAACGGTCAGTGCCTATGCAACCGTAGGACTTACAGTGGGAGTTACGCCAAATCTAACTTTGTGGGGAAAAATAATTATAATTTGCGTCATGTTTATAGGACGGGTTGGGGCTATTTCAATAATCACATCAATAAGTTATAATCACACCGAGATAAAATATCCTGATGAGAGGGTTTGCATAGGATGAAAAAAAATACATTTGCAATAATTGGACTTGGAAGATTTGGCATGTCGCTGGCACAAACTCTTTTGAAAGAAGACAAAGATGTTATTGTTATAGATAATGATATGGAAAAATTAAAAGCCCTTAAAAATACACCTGCAGTGTTGTGTTGTATAGAAAATATTTCTGTAGAAACTCTTAGAGAATCAGGTGTTGCAGACTGTGATGTTGTAATTATCGGAATCGGGGGGGATTTAGAGGCTAATATTCTTGCTGCCATGGATTCCCTTGAGCTGGGGGTAAAAAAAGTTCTTAGTAAGGCTAATAATGAGGAACATGCGAGGATTTTGGAGAAAATCGGGGCAGAAGTTGTGTTTCCGGAGGTTCAGACTGCAAAAAAATTGGCAATGAAACTTTGCAATAATTTTGTACAGGATATAGTGCCTTTTTCTGACGACTTTTTTATAATGCAGTTCCTTGTACCCCAAGAACTGGACGGAAAAACCGTTTTAGAGGCGGATTTAAGAAAAAAATATGAAGTAAATATTGTTGCCATGATAATAGACGGAAAAGCCCGTGCAATAATAAAACCCGAAACAGTTTTAAAATCAGGGGATAGTCTTTTGGTTTCAGGAACAAGCCGGAATATAAAATCCCTCCGTAAGGCCCTTAATGCAATAAACTGACATATCCATCCTGAAAAAAAACGGATTCCTTTCGGAACCCGGAGAAAATTACTTTGACATAATTTCTGAAATTGTTTTTAAAATCTCGTCATGACAACCGCCGCACCCGGTGGAACGGGCGGGGCAAAACCAGGGTTTTACGCTGTCGTTACAGTAATAACTCTTCCATCATACCGGTACGCAGCGTCTTGTTCACACGGTTCCCGGAACCACTGGCTGTTTTTACGATAAGGCGGTAGGTACCCGCTGTGGTGTCAGCCGGGATATTGAATTCAAGGCGGGTGTTGGTGTTGTCAATCAATGTCTCTGAATCACATACAGAAACCCAGTCTGATCCATCCATTTGGTAGACCCCCTCGTCGTCGCAGGGTGCCAGAAAAACACCGCTGTTTGTTCCGGCAACTTTCAATCCGGTTCCGGTCACACGGGCGGTATAACCGGAAGTAATATCCTGTCCCGATGTATTCGTATGCAAATCAAGCAGATACCGTGGCACCGGTTCATTTGATTTTGTAATGTCAGCCCCTACAGTAATGTCCTTTACGGCATCCAGGGCTATTGTAGAGGGTGTAAATCCCAGTGTCATTGAGGGAACATCGCTGATTTCCGGATTGGTACTTTCCATACCTTTTTGCGGTTTCAGATACAGGATACCCATTTCCAGCAAATCTACAGCTTTCCCTTCACTTAACAAAGAGAGTATTCCGTCCCGCAGCAGCCCCGCCACATACAGCAGCGTTTCCGTTCCGCCGGGAACAGCGGCATTTTTGCTTATCCTTTCAACAATGTTTCCGATATATGCCGTGTTGCGCTGTACCCGTGCATATGAACCGGAAGCATTTGCCAGTTTTGAAGCATGAATTGTGACATTGACAGAATCTGTTAAAGAATTAATTCTTTTATCCATTTTGGACACCTCTAAATAAAGTAAGTAAATAAATACAGCTCATTACAGAGCATCCGCGTCTCTTGACCCCGGCGGTCAGGCGTGATATCCTGTCAAACAACGTAAGAAGGTATCACACCTTTGTTAAGCCGTTCCCTAGTACCAGTAGGGAGCGGTTTTTTTGTCTTTCCGCTTTAACCGGTTGCGGAAAGACAGACTATTCCGGTTCCACGTTTTCACCTCCTTTTACCATCCGTTGGCAATCCAGCGTTGCCGTTCTTGTTCCATGGCTTCATCGTCATGCCATGTTTTTTCATGGTAGTGTTTTGATGTAATAGACTTGATAAAATTTCTATATCCGAAGCTGATTACTTCATCCCACATTTTTTGCTTGTTACTGAATTTAAATGAATTTCTCTTGTTTAAAGTCTGGAGTCGCTTTTGTGCAGCTTCTTTTGAAACTTTAAAGTATGTTGCAATGTCAGTAACATTCAGTTGTACGCCTTTGTCTTTTAATGTTGAGAAAATTTGTTCCGGCATTAAAAGCTGAGCGGCAAAATAATTGGCCTCTAGTTCCTGTTTATCGTATAGATTCCGGTCGGATATCATCAAACTGGAATCTGTATTATGCCCTAAACAATGATGCCCCAGTTCGTGGGCAAAAGAAAACCTCTTGCGCTCGACCGGGGACTTGGTGTTATAGCATAGATATATAAAGCCGAGAGGATCTTCTATGATAAAAGCATCCTCACTGCCAAAAAGTTTTGGATCACAACCCTGTTCTCTAAGCTGGTCAAATGAAATCAGCTTGAAATCGGTAAACTCAGCGAACAGCTTCCTGAGATTGAAGGGAAAATCATGGTCTGCAATCTGTATCAGGAATTCAGTCGCTTTTATATAGGCTTTTTCGAAATCCGGTTTATATATCATCTTCGGGTTCCTCCAATTCCCGTAATTTGGGAAATAATGCATTTGTTACATTGTTGAGCTGTTCCAAGTCTGCTTGAGACATATAGGACAGCTTCCTCTGCAAAATCATTGCTGTTTTGCTGTGTGCTTGCACGCCTTCCAAATTCTCATTTCCAAGAAGATAGTCTGTGGAAACGTGATAGAATTGTGCCAATTTAATCAGAACATCTTCCCGAGGAACTGTTCCGTTAAATTCCCACATATTGATGCGACTTTTTTTTATACCTCCTAGTTTTTCTCCGAGTTGTTCCATGGTCAGTCCACTCCTCTCTCTTAACTCACGCGCCCTGCGTTGGAACACCGCATTACCCATCATTATTACTCCTTTTTTCTTATTATGGGGCAGCAATCTCGCCAACGGCGATGCTTAACATCAAAACAAAGGATTTTGCCTTGATAAGTACAATATAATTGAGCTTATCAAAAAAGTCAAGCCTTTTTGATAAAATTTAGTTAGTGGGTAAGGGGTGTGGTACCAATAATTTTGCATACCTCTTGTACACGCCTAGTATTGTCTTTAAACCAAGCTAGGATGAGCGAGCAACACGTCTAGTATTGGCTTTAAACCAAGCTAGAATGAACGCTGTGTCTAGCTAGAATGTGTGCCGGGGAGTATCTGTACCGTACCGGGGAAGCAGTATTTCCGTTTTCAAAGTATGCGTCCATCGTGCTGCAAGATGTTGCGTATTTCTCCATAGCTTACGGATAACGTATCCTAGGCTTATGGATAACGTATCCAACCTCCTGTGGGGAAATCCTTGCGTAGCCAGTGCGGGGCGGGGTGCGTTCCTGCCATGATTTTACCTTAAAATATGCCGGGATTTGTGGTATAATGGGGGGAGGGAAGGGATATAATCCAATTTACACTCTTTTATAGCATTAAAATATAATATTTTTACAGGGTGAGAGGAGTTTTCCATGACATTTTACAACACCGTTCTTGAAGTTTTAAAAAGCGATTCACGTTTTTTTACCGAAAACGGGGAATTATTGCGGAATGCCGTTTACGAAGCAGCAATGCAGATGGACGCTTCTTTGATAAAAGCCTTATACAACAATGCGGAGACTAAAAAACGTTTTTTTACGGACGTGGACGGGATTGCCGTTTTTGACAAAGTCGGTTTCGGATGGGTCATCAATAACCGTGAATTTTTACCCGACAGTTATACACGCTATAAAAATAAAATAGGGCTGGTAAACAGCAGGGGCGAATACATTGCCGATTCAAACGATGTAGAGCTTGTTTTCCCCTATAAAGACTGTGTTCTTGAAGGCGGACAGACAAAAGAAGACCAAAAACGGAGCGAAATTTTCTATAACGAAACACTTGCCCCGGATGAAGTGGACAGGTTGCTGTACCCGAAAGTATTTACCAATGCAAAAAGATATACGCGGACGGCGTGGAGAGTATTACCGAGATTTCAGAAAATGATAACTTAATTATTAAGGGCAATAATTTGCTAGCGATTTCTTCCCTTTTGAAAAGGTACGAAGGTAAAATTAAATGTATTTATATTGATCCTCCTTATAATCCAAACAGCTTTGCAAACACATTTGCATATAATAATACTTTCAACCGTTCTAGTTGGCTTACTTTTATGAAAACAAGATTGGAAATAGCTAAAAAATTATTAACAAAAGACGGTGTTTTAATTGTTGCTATAGACAAAAATGAACAGCCTCGTCTTCAAATGTTAATCGAGGCAATATATATTGAATATGATGTAGATTGTATTACTGTAATTCATAATCCACGAGGAGTTACTGGTACTAATTTTTCATATAATCATGAATTTGCCATTTTTGTTACTCCAAAGGGTAAAAAGAGTATTAGTGATAGGCAATTAACTCCTGAAGAGGTTGACTGGAAGCCATTACGAAATTGGGGAGGTGAATCTAAAAGAACAGATGCTAAAAACTGTTTTTATCCGGTAATTATAGAAAATAATAAAATTGTCGGCTTCGGGGAAGTCTGTCCAGATGATTTCCATCCAAATCAAACTGAATTTATGGATGGAAAATATTATGTATATCCTATCGATATTAACGGTATAGAAAGAAAATGGAGATATGCAAGACAGACAGTAGAAAGTATTTGGGAAATGCTGAGAACAAAAAAAACTAAAACAGGTTTCGATATAGAAATTGGAAAAACTTTTGGTATGCACAAAACAGTTTGGATAAATCCAAAATATGATGCAAGTGTTTATGGAACCAAATTATTAAAAAGTATTATACCTAATACAGTATTTTCTTATCCAAAATCTGTTTATACAGTTATTGATTGTATTAATGCCGTTGTAAAAGAAGATAATAATGCTATTGTTTTGGATTTTTTTGCAGGTAGTGGTACAACTGGACATGCAGTTATGGAGATTAATAAAGATGGAGGAAATAGAAAATTTATTCTCGTAGAGCAAATGGATTATATTGAAACAGATACTCTTCAAAGAAATTTAACTGTGATGAAATCAATTTGTCCCCATTCAAATATTGCATATTTTGAGCTTGCAAAACTCAATCAAAACTATGTTGATGTAATAGAAAAAGCAACAACAGATAAAGAGTTGATAAAGCTATATGGCGATATACTTAATACCGGATTTATCAGTTACAAAGTCAATCCAAAAGAAATTGATATCGATTCAGATGATTTTCAAAATCTTTCTCTCGATAACAAAAAGAAGCTGCTAATGGAATTGCTTGATAAAAATCAGCTGTATGTGAACTACTGCGATATTGACGATGAAACATTCAGTATTTCGGATAAGGATAAGTCCTTTACAAAAAGTTTCTATGGGGAGAGGAATAAATGATACAATTCCTTTATGAAAAAATAGAAACATTGCGGGAAGTCGATAGAATTCAAAAAGTACCGTCGTATATTTTTGAGAATTTAAATCCCGCTTTTGAACTGCGTCCGTATCAGATAAGGGCTTTTGAAAATTTTATTACTTATTTTGAAAATGATAGGTTATGCCTAAAACCGACACAAACACTTTTTCACATGGCAACCGGTTCCGGCAAAACGCTGATTATGGCAGGTTTGATTTTATATCTGTATAAAAAAGGCTACCGGAATTTTTATTTCTTTGTGCATTTGTCCAATATTGTTCAGAAAACGAAAGAGAATTTTTTGAACAGCCTGTCGTCAAAATATCTGTTTAATTCAGAGATAGTTATAGACGGTGAACGCATTCCCATAAAAGAGGTTAATAGCTTTCAAAATACGGATGAAAATGCCATCAATATTTGTTTTGGAACCATTCAGGGACTTCATTCGGATTTATATTTAGTAAAAGAAAACAACATTACCATGGACGATTTTGCAAAAGATAAGGTCGTGTTAATTTCTGACGAAGCCCACCATCTAAATGCTTCCACAAAATCTTTGAACAAAAATCAGGAAGAAGATAACCGCACATGGGAATCATCCGTTAAGCGAATTATCAATGCTAATAAAGATAATGTCTTGTTGGAATTTACGGCAACCTGTGATTTGGCAAACAGAAATATAAAAGCGGAATACGAAAACAAAATTATCTTTGATTATCCATTATATAAATTTAGAAACGAAGGATTTTCAAAAGAAATAAAAACCTTGCGGGCTGATATTTCGATGGGCGACAGAATGATACAGGCTATTGTTCTCAGTCAGTACCGTTTAAAAATATTTCAGGACAACAGACTTTCGGTAAAGCCGGTTGTTCTTTTTAAATCGGCAAAGATAGATGACAGCAAAAAGAATATGCAGTTTTTTCTTGATACGGTTTCAAACTTAACTGCGGAAGAACTGAAAAGAATTTCGGAATTGACAGAAAATGAAACATTGCATTCTGTGTGGAATTATTTTGTCCGGAATAATATTTCGTTTCAACAACTGGCACAGGAATTAAGGGAAGATTTCAGTAAAGAGCATTGTATCTCTGCCAATGATGAAAGTGAAGCCTCAAAACAACAAATTATTTTAAACTCTCTTGAAGATGCTTACAATCCATACCGAGCGGTTTTTGAAGTAAAAAAACTGGATGAAGGATGGGACGTTTTAAATCTTTTTGATATTGTTCGTTTATACGAAACACGTCAGTCAGGCGGTAAACAAATATCACCGGCAACAATTTCGGAGGCTCAGCTGATTGGTCGTGGTGCAAGGTATTGTCCATTTAAAGTAGAAGAAACGCAGGAAAAATTTAAGCGTAAATATGACGAAGATTTGGATAATCCGTTACGAATATGCGAGGAATTGTATTATCACTGTCAGATAGATAGTCGTTATATCGGAGAGTTAAACAGAGCTTTACGGGAAATCGGATTGGATCTGGAAAAAACAAAAACGGTAGAATATGTTTTAAAACAGGAATTCAAAGAAGAAGATTTTTATAAACAGGGACTTTTGTTTTCAAATACTCGTGTTGTTAAAGACAGAAAATCCGTCACAAGTTTATTGCCTTCAATACGTGAAAAGGTGTATACGGTAAAATTTTTTACCGGAAGAACGGGTGAAGATTTGTTGTTGGATGAAACCGTCTCAACCGAAGAAACCGGCGTTTCGACTTTTACGGTAAGAAAAACGATTAACGAAATTGCCGGTATTAATTATGCTATTGTACAGAGAGCTTTGTGCAAATATCCTGTGTTTAAATACAATATTCTCAAAAACTATTTTCCGAATTTAAAATCGACTCGAGAGTTTATTACAAACGAATCGTACTTGGGAGAGGTTAAAATAGACCTAAAAACAAGTGAGGAAAATCCAAGCCCGGAACTTTGGCATAAAGCCTGTATGAAAGTTTTGGGAATAATTGCGGATGAAATTTCTGCTATTCAGGAAACCTATGAAGGGACAAAAGAATTCACGGCCAAAAATGTTAAAGATGTCATTAAAAATAAACGTTGCCTCTATTCGGAAGTCCATGAAGGCGGAATCGGTTATTCGCAAAACGATCTCAGCGTAAAAGAAGAAAACAGACTGGATTTGTCAAAAGAAAACTGGTTTGTTTTTGAAGATAATTTCGGAACCGGAGAAGAAAAGGCTTTTGTGGCGGAATTCAAGAATTATGTGCAAAAGCTCAAGGATAAATATGATAAGGTGTATCTGGTTCGTAACGAGCGACAGGTGGCTATTTATTCTTTTGACGGCGGAGAACGATTCGAGCCGGACTACTTATTATTCCTGCAGCTGAAAAACGCAACCGGCTTTGAACAGATGCAGATATTTATTGAGCCGAAAGGTTCCCACCTTATGGAAAAGGATAAATGGAAAGAAGATTTTCTCCTGAAACTTGAAAAAGAAGCCATTCCGGTTATCAAAATTAAGGATGACAACAAATATAAAATTTGGGGCTTTCAGTTCTACAATAAAGAAAAGAGAAACGCCGAATTTGTCAAAGATATGGAACATTTGTATGAAAGGTAGTGGAGGGGGAGAATTATGGAAGAAAATACAGCGGTTAAATATCCATGATTTTTAGCAAAAGAACCTTCGGGAGAAGATTTATTTGAAGGGAAATCTCAAGAAACGATAGCAGGCTGTATTGTAGAGCAGATAAGAAAAGAAGACACTAATCATAAAATGATGGGGATAGAGGGTAATTGGGGTAGCGGAAAAAGCAATTTATTAAAACTGATAGAAAACAAATTAGAAAACGACAAAGAAAGTACGTATCATAATACACAATGGAGGAACAACGAATGGACAAGATTAGCATTTCGCCAGAGTGGGTATTCAGTCCACAGCCTATGTATATCATCGGAACAAAGAATGAGGATTTCATTTGACGGCGGCCCGCACCTTATGATGACAGTCGGCGGAACGAAGCTGACAAAGACGAATATACTCCGCGAGAAGAAGTTTTCTGCAAATATGATAACGGAGGATAATCTGTGGTTGGCAGATTATTTCGGAAATACCAATGGCGAGGACGGAGAGAAAAACGCTGTTCCGTATAGTTATGAGAGAGGCGAAATTATCGATGTTCCCGTACTTAATGAATGTCATTGGTCTTATGAGTGCGAGGTTACAAAAGTAATCGAACTTGACGGAGCACATTTATTCTTGGCAGCAATTAAGAATATACAGATTGATAAAGACTATTCAGGTATGGATATGAAAAAGATTGACTTGACGAAAATCAGACCTGCCGTTTATGCGCCGTACAATTATTTTTCTATTGGAGAAAAGTTAGGCGAAATGGGAAAATGGAAATCTCATTTATAAATGCATTTCTTCTAACGCTCTGTTTCATTACGCACTTCTTAGCGCAAACCTCCTTTCTGAAAAATATTTCAAAACATCCTGTAATTATAATTGTATCATAGTCGTTGTTTCAATTCACGCTCCCGTGAGGGAGCGACTTAAGACATATATACATAAATATCATAATTTCCATGCCTCCTAAATTAAGGATTGGACACAGAGGGTAAAAGCGGGTATTATAAAACCGTTTGAACTGGATTGTCCGAAAAGAAGAATATGAAATCCATTGTTTCAGAGTTTCAGAATTCAATATTCTGTCGGAAAATATAGAAGAGTTTGAGTACGACAGAATTATAATTTATAGAAAAAAATTGACAAAAATTATAAATACAGAAACGATGTGGGCTGGATTTTGGTGACGGACAGTCCTTTTTTCCGCTTTATCGGTTGCCCTGTGATGTGACGGTCCGGGGCGGCGGTCAATAACCGTCGGACATTTCGCGGTTCAAGTCCCTCTGGCAGAGTTCCTGGTAAACCAGAGCCCTGGGTTTGAGTTTTTCCTTCACTTCTTTCGCGAAGGGCATATACCTCCAGAAAATTCCCCGGACCTCTTTGTCCAGTTTCTGGATTCCCTCGCTTTCCTTCAGCATCCACAGAAGATAGTCGTTTATGAAATACTCTTTCAGGTCGCCTTTCAGTTTCTTTGACTGGAACCACTGGTAGTAATTTCCTGTGAGGCCTTCCTCCATCCAGTAATAGGAGGCTTTTTCCTTTGCGACCTGCCAGCGCAGATCCGCCACCGCCGAAAGGACGGCGACCTTCAGGCTTTTTGCATACATGGGTATCGCAATACGGCCCCGGGATGTCACCCTGTTGTACCTGTCAAACGGTTCCCAGCAGAACCCGGAATCCCCGTATGAAGGAATAAGAATCACGAATGGCGGAATCCTGTTCAGCTGGGATTTGTAGACACGGCAGAAAGCTTCCACATCCACGCTTTCAATCCAGCGCAGTGTCTCCAGAACGTTTTCCCGGATACCTATTTCCCTCTGGGAGGAATGGAAGTATTCCCTCGTCAGAACCGGAAAATGGTTCCCCTGCCTTCCGCAGGTCATTTTCGCCATCTGGCGTATTGTGTCGAATTCAGCGCTTACGCCGGAAAGATTCGCCTCTCCGCCGCCTGAAGCGGCCACTTTCTGCTGCAAAATCCTTACATCCGATTCAGCGGCACGGCAGTCTTCTATAAAACCGTTTAACTCCTTGTCCAGTGACATGAGCTTTTTCATCTGGTCGGACAATTCCGACATGGAACGCTTCTGTACTTCCGTGAAGCCTGTCCTGACTCCGGAAAAACCCGCCAGCGGCTCGTGCTGGAATATGGAGTCAATCCGCTTTTTTATGTCTTCTTCCGCCCGCAGCCGCTCCGATGATTTTGCCCTCAAAAGGTTTTCCGCGCTCTGGAGCTTCCCCTGCGCCTTGTTCAAAAGCTGGACAAAGCGGGCGGAATCATCCTTTCTGGAAGTCTTGACCTCATCCGTGCTGGAAGGGTTTATCCTTCCTTTTGAAATCGCCTCGAACCATTCGTCCAGATAATAAACGGGTTCACCCGATGTGTTTTCGGTTATGATTGTTGCAAAAAGGTTTTTCTGTTCCGGAGTGAGCAGGGAGGGGAGCAGTATGGCGTATCGAAGCGCCATTTTTTTTTCGGTACAGCAGTCAGGGGAAGCCAGTTTCAACGCCACCGATGACATGAAATCCCAATAAGCCGAGATAATCTGCTGCCTGAAAATACCCCGGTCTTTGGGGTCTTTGCAGGACAGATATTTTGAAAGAAGTCCGTGCAGACGGTTTGAAGAGTCTCCCTCTCCGCTCAGTACTTTCTTGTAATAATCAGGGGAATCATAGATTTTTGAGGGTTTTTCTTCAAAAAACTTTTCTACGGGTTTAAATGCGGTGACGGACAAATCAACGTTTCCGTCTTTTGCATCCCCTGAGCTTGCTTCAACAGAAGACGCAAAGAGGTCTGATCTTTTAATTGAGGAAGAAGAGCTTTTTGTTATTTCTACCGGGGTATCGTCTAATAAAGCCGCAAGTTCCGGGTCTATAAGAACATCGTCCATATTTTAAATCCAAAAGAGGAAGCATCCGGTATTCTCATGGAGGTGAGGGGAATTGAACCCCTGACCTCTTGCATGCCATGCAAGCGCTCTAGCCAACTGAGCTACACCCCCGGATATTTTGGGAGTATATCAGGAATCTTTAATGATTGCAATATGATTTTTTAAAGGTTTTTAAATATATTTTGTAAAGAAACGAAAAGTTTTGTGTTTTATAGTTTATAAAGCTAGAATATTTGTTGTGATTCGTTAAATTCGAGGACCGGAGGATTTGGAGATGAATAAATATGCGCTGCGTCTTTGTGCTTTTATTTTTGCGGCGGCGCTTTCGGGCGGTGTTTTCGCCCGGTCTTTTTCAGAACAGGGAAACGACGGAGGGCTTGTCTGCCCCATAACCCTTGATGAAGCCCTTGTTTTAGCTTTAAGCGGTAATCTGGAGTTAAAACAAAAAAAACTTGAGCTTTCCTACGCCGAAAAGGAAGCCCTGTCGGCCTGGAACGCATTTTTGCCTTCGGTTTCCTTGTCCGGCGGATTGCGGAACAGCCACAGTTTTATGCCGGCGGACGGATATGATACGTCCGTTTCCCTTTCCGGAGGAATCTCCCTTACGTTGTCCTCCGGTGTGGCGGAAACCCTTAACCAGGCTAAAATCTCCAAAAGCACCGCTTTGGTTTCCTATGCCCAGGCGGAACTGGATTTGATGCTTTCCGTCAAAAAAAGTTTTTACAAGCTCCTGTCGGCCAAGGAATCCCTGGTTCTTCTTGAGGAGAACCTTGCGCTGGCGAAAAGCCAGGAGGATTTTGTATACAGAAATTATCAGAACGGTCTGGCGTCGGAGCTTGAGTATCTGCGCAGCCGTTACGCCGCCGCATCGGAGGAACCCGCGCTTTTGAATGCCAGAAGGCTTTACAGGCAGTCCATCCGGGATTTTTGTGTGCTTTTGGGGATCCCCGAGGATACCCTGCTGGATCCTGCCGGTGACATTGAGGTTTTTCTTCCTGATGTGAGGCTTCCCCCTGATACGGAAAATCTTATTGAAAAACGGGGTGACGTGGTTCTTGCTTCCCTTTCCGTTGAAAATGCCGAGAGTGAATTGCGCGCGGGAAAACTGAACCGTTTCGGGCCGTCCCTATCTTTCGGCGAGAATATTTCGGTGGGGGATTTGTCTTCCTCAAATATTTCCAGTGACGGGAGCTTTTCTGTTTCCGTTTCCATTCCGATAAGTAATTATATTCCGGGTTCTTCAGCCTCGGTTTTGTCTGAACGGAACAGGACGAATCTTGAACAGGCGAAACTGGCTCTGGAGAATACCCGTATAGCGGCAGGGCAGGAAGTTCTTTCCCTTTTCAATACGCTGCAGGATATAATAGGAACTTTCGCCATCAACCAGATGAATGAGGAAATAACCAGCCGGGCATATGAGCTTTCCAGGCTGGGTTTTGACGCGGGACTGGTTTCGCAGACGGATTTGGAACTTGCAAGGCAGGACTATCTTACCGCAAGATACAGCGTGCTTTCCGCTGTGACGGATTACAGGTCTTCTCTGGCAGAGCTCGCCCATGCCCTTAATGTGTCCGAGGAGGTTTTATGCGTAGAAAACGTCGCCAGGGAATAAAAAAGCCGGACAATGGCGTCTCCGGTGTAAAGGAAGATACCTCCGGAACGGACGTGGCGAATGAGTCTTTGCTGGAATCCGGTGAAAACGGTGAAAATGAAAATAAGGAAGACAAAGCGGATAAGCCGGCGGAACTTATCCCCGCCGCAAAAACAAGGATATCCCCTGTTGATTTGATTGTAAAAATCATCCTCCTTTTAATGACGCTTGTCTGTATGGCAGGAATCCTGTATTCCGTCCTGGAGAACAATCCCTTCGGAGGCGGGGAGGATGGGGCTTCCGTTCCTGCCCAGTCAGTGCAGCCGGCGGAAACCGTGATAACCGTAAACGCGGTGGCGGTTGAACCGGAGACAATGACCCAGACAGTGAAACTCAACGGGGATGTTTCTTCCCGGTCCGAGATTTCCCTTTACGCGGATACCGCCGGGAAACTGGTTTCCTATACGGTTTCCGTCGGTTCCACGGTGGAACAGGGTGATGTCGTCGCCTATGTGGACCCTTCAAAGCCCGGCGCATCCTATTCGGTGAACCCTGTCCGGTCTACAATCGCCGGTACAATCATTTCCCTTCCGTATGCCAGAGGGGACACCCTTTCTTTGACTTCACCCGTAGCGACGGTGGGGAATCTTGACGACCTTCAGATTATCGCCTATGCCTCTGAAAAATACGCCTCGGTTCTTAAAGTCGGGGCTTCCGCAAAGGTTTCTCTGGTGGCTTATCCGGAGCGTACTTTTTATGCCTATGTTTCCCAGGTAAGCCCGGTTGTGGATTTGTCTTCCCGCTCGATAGAAATACGCATGAATATTTCCCCTGTGCGCCGTGAAATAAAACCCGGAATGTTCGCCGGTATAACCCTTGTGACGAGGCAGATTTCCAATGCGAAGATTGTCCCCAAAACGGCCCTGCGTTCCTATGACAATAAAACCGTTGTGTATCTGGTGGATTCGGAAAACCATGCCAGACGTGTCGAGGTTTCGACGGGGCTTTCAAATGACACTCATATACAGATTGTCTCCGGCGTTGAATTCGGTGATATTGTGATTACCTCCGGTTCCGTTACGGACGGGACCGCAGTAAGAATCGCCGGGGAAGATGTTTCTTCAGGTGAAGGAAGCGGCTGATAATGAAAATTTCAGAAATTTCCGTCCGGCGTCCGGTCACTACAGTAATGATTTACGTCCTCGTGTGCGTTGTCGCCGGTATTTTCGTGCCGCGCCTCGGGGTGGATTTATATCCTTCAAGTACTGTTCCGGTTCTGTCCGTTTCCACCATATATGAGAATATCGGGCCTCAGGAAATAGAAGAAAACGTCACGAAACTTCTGGAATCCCGGCTCAGTGCGGTTTCGGGGCTTGAGTCAATGACATCCACTTCATCTTTGGGAAGAAGCAACGTGCGCCTCCTTTTCGGTTACGATATTGATTTGGATGACGCTTACAATGATGTGCAGGCGATAATTTCACGGGCGACCAGATCCCTTCCGGACGGATGTGAAGCCCCTGTTCTGCGGCGTTATGACAGTGACTCCTCCCCGATAATGCGCCTGACTGTTTCCGGAGATCTTCCCCTGCATGAAATCAGGACGCTCGCGGAGGATGATATCACGCCTCTGCTGGAGCGTATTCCGGGTGTCGCCACTGTGTCGGTGTACGGCGGCGCGGAGAAGATTGTGCGCGTGGATGTTTCCGAAAACCGCCTCAGGGCCTATGACCTGACCCTTTCGGAAATCGCCTCCGCCTTGAAACAGCGGAATATAAAGGCTTCCGGAGGAACGATGACGGAAACCGGCATTGATTACCAGATTTATGTTGACGAGTCCTTTTTAACGCTGGACGATATCCGGCGCTCGGTTGTGGCGGAGGTTTCCATTCCGTCATCGGGGAATTTGACAAGGCGCACAAACGTTGTCCGGCTGGAGGATATCGCCGACGTGTATGAGATGTATGACTACACCGGTTCCAGGGTTTATATAGACGGAATCCCCGGCGTTTATGTTTCGGTTTCCAGGGAAATAGATGCCAACAGCACCAATGTGTCGAAGGGGGTTCATGCCGCTTTGGACGGCATAAACGCCGCCCTGCCATACGGAGTGAAGGTTTCGGTTCTCAGCGATGACACAACGATGATAGAGACCACAATGGGGGAGGTGTATTCCTCCACGTTGCAGGGCGGTCTTCTGGCAATGCTGATAATGCTGCTTTTTCTGCGCTGCTTCCGGAGCACCCTGGTCATCGCGTTTTCCATGCCGATTTCAATTTTGATAACCCTCCTGTGCATGAGCATGATGAATCTCACGTTGAATGTCATGACCATGACGGGCCTTATCCTGGGAATCGGTATGATTGTCGATGCTTCCATTGTTGTTCTGGACAATATCCACCGTTACCGGGAAAAAGGGGAGAGCTCTGCGGCGGCGGCTATCCTCGGTTCAACAGAGATGACGACCGCCATAACAGCGTCCACCCTGACGACATTGTGCGTCTTTCTTCCGGTTATAATTTACAAGGCGGATTTGGAGGATTTGGGGCAGATGTTCGGCGATATGGTCGTCACGATTGTCGCGTCCCTGTCAGCGTCTCTTGTCGTGGCGCTGACCCTCGTCCCTGCCTTATGCGGAAGTGTCCTGCGTATTTCCTCCCGTGTCCAGAAACCCATAAAGAACAGGGCGCTGTGGTTCCTGGATTACATAATGGAACGCTCCCTTATAATGATGGAAAACGGATATGCGAAGGCTGTAGCCTTTGTCCTTAAAAACCGTTTTTTGGTTCTTGCTTTTACCGTTTCGCTTTGTGTCCTTTCCATCCTGAAATTCAGCGAACTCGGCATAAGTTTCTCCCCGCAGACCACCGCCGATGATGTCATGAGGATTTCCCTCACTATGCCTGTGGGAACCGATGATCTGGTCACCGAGAAAGTCCTTTTTCAAATGAAGGATGAAATCGAAAGCCGCATATCCGGATACGAGAATCTCATTGTGACGGTGGGGACGGGCAATACGGGGAATATTCAGATTAACCTGCCTCCACTTGACGAACAGACAATTTCGCCGGAAGAGATTGAAAAAATTCTCCGCCCGGTTTTCGCCGGCATCCCCGACGCGGAATTGGCTTACAGCTCGGGCCGGAGTTTCCGGAGCGGTTCCCCTATAGACATAGAGCTGCTTTCAGATGATATGGTGGCGGTCAATGTCCTTAGCAGGGAAATAATCAACGTCCTCAGAACCCGTGTCCCCGGTCTGGTTGATGTAACCTCAAACCTGGAGTCCGGGCTTCCGCAGTATACAGTTGTTGTGGATCAGGAGCGGGCCGCCGCCCTGGGAATTCCTGTCAGCGAAATCGCGGATGAGTTGAGCGCCGCCCTTAACGGAGTGGAGGCCACAACCTGGATGGACGGCGACAATGAGGTTTCAGTTGAGGTTTACATCCCCGATTTAGAAGTTTCGACGCTGAACGATTTGAACCGTATATTCGTGACCGGTTCCTCCGGGAAAATACCTCTGGACAACCTGGTTCAATTTAAACGCACAGTCGCGCCCCAGTCGATACGGCGGGAGGAGCGGGTGCGGCTTACCCGTGTGACAGCGGAGTTGGAAACGGGTCTTGCGGTGAACAAAATCCAGCCTCTTGTGGAGGAAGCCATCCAAAAATATGTTGTTGTTCCTGATACCGTTGAACTGCGCTATGACGGGGAAGCCGCCGAAATGGAGGAAACCGGCGGAATCATGGTTCTTGTCATTATTGTCGCCATCATTCTTGTTTTTGCTGTTATGGCGGCCCAGTTTGAGTCCCTGGCGGATCCATTCATCATCTTCTTTTCAATTCCGCTGTTGAGCATAGGCGTGGTCTGGCTTTACGTATTTACAGGCCAGATTTTCAGCCTTTTTTCCGCAGTCGGCTTTGTCGCCCTTGTGGGTGTGGTCGTCAACAACGGTATTGTGCTTGTCGATTACACGAATTCCCTGGTGAAGCAAAAAACCCCTGTTGTTGAAGCCTGCATACAGGCCGCCCGGCAGAGGCTCCGCCCCATTCTGATGACGACCCTGACAACCGTCATCGCAATGGTTCCCGTAGCCTTTTTCCCGGGTGAAGGAAGCGAAATGCTCCAGCCTATAACGCTGACAATGCTCGGAGGACTGCTTTCAGGTTCCATCATGACGCTTTTTATCACCCCCGTGATGTACTCACTGATTAACAAACGGAAGGAAAAGCGTTTTTATGATCCGGAGGCTTTGATTAATATGCTTGATGAATTCGATAAAAAACAGGGAATCCGGTAAAACGGCGGTTTTTTACGTTCAAAATGCCTTTGAATGACATATTTTTCCACATTTTTTTCTGAAATCTTCACTTTTTAGATATATTTCAGTATCTTTAAGTAAAGGATTAAAATATCTTGAGGAAATGAATGTCAGAGAAAGAGAAAAAACGCAAAGAAAATCATCATGAAAGCGATGAAATGAAATCCGGCGTGAATCCTTCCGATGAAAAGACGGAATCCGGCGGAAGCCGGGAGGCTGTCTCTGATACCGCGGATTGCGCGGAGCCGGTTGCGGAAAACCGTGAGCCCGGAACGGAACCTGAAACCGCGGACAGCGTGAACGGTGAAGAATCCGGGGCGGACGGAACCGAGTCTTCCTGCAAGGAGCGTATCGCGGAACTGGAAAAGCAGAGCGCGGAATACAGGGATTTGTATATGCGCAAGGCCGCCGATTTCGACAATTACCGCAAACGGATGATACGGGAAAAGCAGGAAGCCATTGATTTTGCCAATTCAGGCCTGCTTGTGGATTTGATTCAGGTTCTGGATGATTTTGACCGGGCGATTTCGGCCGCCGGTGAGCAGGAAGCCGGAAGTCCGGCCGCAGCCTTTGTGGAAGGGATTTTGATGATTCGGCGGCAGATGGCGTCGATGCTCGAAAATAAATACGGATTGGTCTATTATCCGTCTGTCGGGGAGCTTTTTGATCCCAACATCCATGAAGCGATTGGCCGTGTTCCCGCTGATGATATAACGGAACCGGTTGTTCAGGAAGAATGCCGCAAAGGCTACAAATTGAAGGAGCGGGTTATAAGGCTCGCCCAGGTTATAGTAAAGACTCCGCCGGAAAAATAACGGCTGTTGATATTTAAGGAGATATGAATTATGGGAAAAATTATCGGAATTGACTTAGGAACTACGAATTCATGCGTCGCAGTAATGGAAGGCGGCGAGCCTGTCGTTATTCAAAACTCTGAAGGCGGACGCACCACTCCGTCCATTGTCGGTTTTACTTCCAAAGGAGAGCGCATTGTCGGTCAGCCTGCGAAAAACCAGATGATAACGAACCCCGAGAAAACCGTTTATTCCATTAAAAGGTTCATCGGGCACCGGTACAACGAGCTGACCGGCGAGGCAAAACTTGTTCCGTACAAGGTTGTCCCCCAGGGAGATGATGTACGTGTTGACATTGACGGCAAGCTTTATTCCCCGCAGGAAATCAGCGCCTTTATCCTTCAGAAAATGAAAAAGACAGCTGAGGATTATCTTGGCGAAGAAGTTACGGAAGCGGTTATAACCGTCCCCGCTTATTTTAATGATGCCCAGCGACAGGCGACGAAGGATGCCGGAAAAATCGCAGGTCTTGATGTAAAGCGTATCATAAACGAGCCGACCGCCGCATCACTTGCGTTCGGCTTCAACAAGGATTCTAAAAAGGAAAAAACCATCGCGGTTTATGACCTCGGCGGCGGTACCTTTGATATTTCCATCCTTGAGCTGGGTGACGGCGTTTTTGAGGTGAAATCCACGAACGGTGATACCCACCTCGGCGGCGATGATTTTGACCGCCGCATAATCAACTGGCTGGTGGATGAATTCAAGGCTGACACCGGAATTGACCTGTCCCAGGACAGGATGGCTTTGCAGAGGCTCAGGGAGGCTGCCGAAAAGGCGAAAATCGAGCTGTCCGCTGTCACCAATGCGGAAATAAACCTTCCGTTTATCACCGCGGATGCGAGCGGACCCAAGCACCTGCAGAAAACCCTTTCAAGGGCTAAGTTTGAGCAGATGACCGACGACCTTTTCGAGCGCACGAAGGAACCCTGCCGCAAGGCTATTTCTGATGCGGGTATTTCCGTGGATCAGATTGATGAGGTTCTCCTCGTCGGCGGATCCACCCGTATGCCGAAAGTCCTCCAGATTGTGAAGGAGTTGTTCGGCAAGGAAGGTTCAAAGTCCGTCAACCCGGACGAGGCTGTGGCTGTCGGCGCCGCCATTCAGGGGGGTATCCTCGGCGGTGACGTAAAGGACGTTCTTCTTCTTGACGTCACCCCGCTTTCCCTTGGTATTGAAACCATGGGCGGTGTTTTCACCAGGCTCATAAACAGGAACACGACAATTCCTGCCCGCAAGAGCCAGGTGTTCTCCACCGCCGCGGACGGACAGACGGCGGTTTCCATCCATGTTCTTCAGGGTGAGCGCGAAATGGCCGCCCAGAACAGAACGCTCGGAAAATTCGACCTGGTTGGAATTCCTCCCGCTCCCCGTGGGGTGCCCCAGATTGAAGTTACCTTTGACATCGACGCCAACGGTATCGTTCATGTTTCGGCAAAGGATCTGGGTACCGGGAAAGAGCAGCACATCCGCATCGAAAGTTCCAGCGGACTCAGCGACAGCGAGATTGACCGCATGGTGAAAGAGGCGGAGGCCAATGCCGCCGCGGATAAGGCTGAGCGCGAAAAAGTTGAGGTGCGCAACGAAGCTGATTCCATGATTTATCAGACTGAAAAAGCCCTCAAGGAAATGGGCGATAAAATTTCAGCCGCGGATAAACAGGCTGTGGAGGATGCAATGGCCGCCCTCAAGCGTGAGCTTGAGAACGGTTCTGTGGAAAGCATCAAGGCAAAAACCGAAGAGCTTAAGCAGGCTTCCTACAAGATTGCGGAGGAAATGTATAAAGCCCAGGCCGCCTCTGGTGCGGGAGCTGATGCAGCCGGTGGAGCCGGTGCCGGCCCCGACATGAATGCCGGATCTGCCGGCGGACAGGCTGATTCCAATTCCGGAAGCGGCCCGGAACCTAAGAAGGGTTCCGCAGATGATGTAGACTACGAGATTGTGGACGAGGATAAATAACCGCCTGCGCACGGGATAACCTCCTGTGCGCTGTCCCTTCCCAAAGCGGAGGTTCCTTGAAGGAATTTCCGCTTTTATGATATAGTCTCCATATCCTGATTTAATTGCGGCAGGAGTTGTTTGTGGCAAAGCGTGACTATTATGAAATTCTTGGCGTTCAAAAAACAGCGTCAAAAGATGAAATAAAAAAAGCATACCGGAAGCTTGCGGTTAAATACCATCCCGACAAGAATCCGGGTGATAAAACAGCGGAGGAGAAATTCAAGGAAGCCTCCGAGGCATATGAAATTTTATCGGACGATCAGAAGCGTTCCATTTACGACCAGTACGGTCATGCCGGACTGGAGGGTATGGGTGCCGGCGGAGGCGGTGGATTCGATCCGAGCCATTTCCAGGGATTCGAGGATATTTTCGGTGATTTCGGCGGTATTTTCGAGAACCTTTTCGGCGGAGGCCGTAAATCCTCCTCTTCCCGGGGAGGACCCGCGAAGGGCGCCAGCCTGCGCTATGATATTTCGATTTCCTTTGAAGAGGCGGTTTTCGGTACAAAGGCTGAAATCCAGTACCAGTGCAATTCCGCCTGTCCGACCTGCAAGGGTTCCGGTTCCGCAGGAGGCGGCAGGAAAACCTGTTCCGCCTGTCAGGGTACGGGCCAGATAAGGCGTAATTCCGGATTTTTTTCAATCGCGTCTCCATGTCCAGCCTGTCATGGCGAAGGCACAATAATAGAAAATCCCTGTAAGGATTGCGGCGGAACCGGACTCCAGCGTAAACGGCAGAAAATACTTGTGACCATTCCCGCCGGTGTGGATGACGGAAAAAGAATCACCATTCCGCGGCAGGGGGATGCGGGTCCCAATGGAGGGCCTCCGGGGGATTTGCTGGTGTTTATACGTGTCCGGAAGCATCAGTTCTATGAGCGTTCCGGCTCGGATTTGTACTGCGCCATTCCGATTTCAATGACACAGGCCGCTCTGGGTTCTGAAATTACAATAACATCTTTGGACAAGCGCCAGATAAAGATTAAGATTCCTGCCGGAACACAGAACGGCAAGCTTCTCCGCATAAAGGAGGAAGGTGTTCCCGTTGTGAATTCCCGCCGGGGTGATTTGTACATAAAAATTGTTGTGCGTGTCCCCGTAAAACTTTCCGCCAGGGCAAAGGCGCTTTTGACCGAAGTTTCAAAACTTGAGGGCGAGAACCTTACCCCCGAACCGGTACCCCTTTCAGAGTTGTAGCGGATAGACGGCAGGTTTATTTTAAAACGGAATTTTCCGGACAGTTTCGCCGGAAATTCCGTTTTTTTTTGTTTTTTATTCCTAAATTTAATATTACGTGGTATAATTCACCGGATTTATTTTCCATGCATGATTTGCGTTTATCATCAAAAAGGGAGAGACAATGATTCGATTTCAAAAAAATTTTTCACGTATTATGATTGATGTAATCATAGGTTTGTTCTTCTCGTTATTTATGGTTATCCTTCTTCCGGAATTCGAAGGCATAGGGAGGTATGTTTCAACGGCGATTGTTTTTTTCATTGCTTCCGTAACCGCCCTGCTTTTGATTAAGACCGCCTGGACCAGACTGGAAGTGAAAGTATTCAGAATAAAGCATACGAGACTGCTTGTCCGTTTCATAGACCGCTTGAGGTTCTCCTATACGCTGGACAATCTTATAGAGGCGGTTCAGGAGGTTCTTGAATATGACGCGGATTGTTCAGTCCTTTATGTCAACTCTGAAAATAATTATGTAATTTATAATTCTTCCACGGAAATCGCTATGAATCCGGCGACGCTTACCAAGCTCAACCACAGGTTTTCTTCTTCCTGGCCTGAAGGCTGGTTTCTCATGGACGAGGATTTAGGTCTTACCACCGATTTCTTTAAGGGCAGGGGGTTCTTCCTGGTTTGCGGAAACCTGCGCTTCTATGTGTTCTGCCGGTATATGCTTGTTTTCGAGGAAGAGATTTTCAAACATCTGCTTGATGAATTCAATGCTTTTTTGAAACGCTCGAAAACAATCAATGATTTGACCGCTATTTCAGAGCTGTCCAAGGAATGGAGTATGCTCGCGGAAACGCAGGTTTCTTTCCTGCCGGCGAAGATGCCCGAATTAAAGGGTTTGGAAGCCGCCGCCTATTTCCGCCCGCTGGTTAATGTTTCCGGAGACTTTTACGATATTATACCGTTGAACGAAGACCAGACTTTCTTTTTGCTGGGGGATGTTTCCGGAAAGGGTCTCGCCTCCGCTTTGGTTATGGGCGTCGTAATGAATACTGTGAAAATCACCGGAAACAAAAATGATCTGCCCGGTGTAATACGGAATGTTCATTCCGCCATTAAAGCGATGCATTTGCAGGATAAATATTGCGTTATGTTTATTGGAATCATAGACACAAAAAAGCAGACAATCCGTTATGTCAACGCTTCCATGGCTGATCCTCTTATTGTTTCAAGGAAACTTTCCGGAGAATATGAAATCAATCCGCTGGAATCAACATGCAGTCTTGTCGGTATAATTGATTTGGACGATATTGAGGAACGGGTGGTTCCTCTTCATCCGGGGGATTTGCTTCTTATGGCTTCTGACGGTGTTTCCGAGGCAAAGAATCTTCAGGGTGATGAACTCGGGGATACGGATTTGTACATGCAAACTGTAAAGAACAGCGCGCATAAGGGTGCGGCCCACTTTGTAAATGATATTTCCGATCTTGTCCTTTCTTACTGCGGGGCGACGGACGGAACAGGAAAGCTGCGGGATGACGTGACGATGCTTGTTGCGAAAATGGAGGAAGCGGTATGAGTCTGCTTATTTTCAATTATATTGCCGCTGTTTTCTTTTTTGTTTATTCCTATTATCTTGATTCGTATACCGACAGGGGAAGTAATTCGAATAACAGCACCAATATGGCGGTTATCCTTGCCGTCGGTGTTTTGTTGACGGGGCTGTCTGTTCACTTTTGTTATTTCGATAATTTAAGACTGGCGGCAATGTTATTCCGCTTCTCCCTGATATGTTTTTCTTATATGTCTTTGCTGCTTGTGAAAGAAGCCTTTTCCGCGCCTTATTATGAAAAAAATAAAGTCCTGTCTTTTTTCGGTTATTTGTTGATGATAGCGGCTTTTTTCGCGGCCTTTATGTCCGTTCTCTCAATCGACCTGGTTGAAACGGTCAGGGAAGGGGGCGGCTCAAACTATGCTGTAAAAGTAATCTCCCGGGAAATTGTTTCCGGCGTAACGTTTTTTATGGTCTTCGCCGGTTTCTATTTTGTATTCTTGCCGGTATTGTCTGTTCTGGTGATGCTTTCCAGGGGTTTTTCCATGCGCAGCCGCATATACAGACAGCGCCTTATTTTTATGGCGTTGATTCTGCTCGCCGGTTTTGCTTTTTCCGCCGCGCTGGCTTTCCTTTCCCTCCGGTATGCATGGGCTTTCTCTTTCATTCCTTTCGGGCTGGCATTTGTTCTCATCGCCTTTAACCGTGTCCGGGAAATAACAACCATTGTTGACCGTTCCGTGTTTCTGGCCGGAATGATTAACTTTATTTGTATATGGCTGCTGTTTTCCGTTGTGGCCGCATTTGGCATATGTATTTCCTACAAAGTCCTGCCGCCCGGCGTTTTAACTTTCATCATTTTCACCGGTATTTTCGTTGTTCTGGTTTTCCTGAAAGAAATTGTGTCGGCTTTTTTCAGCAGACTATTCAGGGTTGGAACTGATTATGAATCTGATTTGGAACGTGAAATCGACTCCATCGAGTTTTCGGGAAGCCCGGAGGATATTCTCAAAAAACTTGAGTCCATCCTCGAAAAATATATAGATTGCACGACCTTTGATGTCCTCATGACTGATGAAAAGAACAGGTTGAAAACCATTTATTCCAATCACGGTAAAGACGTTGTATTTGATTTTGAAGATAACAAGGCCATGAGGTTTTTAATTTCACAGAACGAATCAGTCGTCCTGAAAACCCAGGCTGTTTCAAAGCATCTTTTTGCCGATGTTAAAGCGGAAATGCTGTCCGTCTTTGATTTGACCGGTTCAGACGCGCTGCTTCTTTTGAGGGAAGGCCCGCGTATTGTCGGTATGCTCATGTTCGGTCCGAAAAGACGCGCCGCTGATTATTCCGACTACGACTATTCATCATTTACAAGGCTTTATTCCCATTTCTTTTTGATTATGTACTATCTGAAGAATATCGCGAATGAATCCATTGTGCTTACGGTTGACAGGGAAATTGAATTTTCCGGACAGGTTATTTCCGGCATCCAGGAAAATGTCGATCACATCAGTCATCCTAAGGTTGACTGCAACTTTGTGACAAAGTCCGCCCGCAAACTTGGAGGCGATTTTATTGATTTTATAAAGCTCGGCAGCGAGAAGTATCTGTTTGTCATGGGTGATGTTTCGGGCAAAGGACTCACATCCAGTATGTCTATGGTTATCATGAAGTCTGTTCTCCGTACATTCCTGAAGGAAACAACTGATTTCAAGGATCTTGTTGTGAAAATGAATTCCTTCGTCCGTGATAATCTTCCCAAGGGAACATTCTTTGCGGGGGTTTTCGGTATTTTTGATTTCAAGGCGAATACATTCTTCTATATTAACTGCGGAATCCCCGTCATGTTCCTTTATACCGCGGCTTATAATAACGCCATCGAAGTTCAGGGAGAGGGGCATGTCCTCGGTTTTGTGCGTAACATCGCCCCGTACCTCAGGGTGAAAAAGATAAGCTTGAACCCCGAGGATATCATTCTGGTGGCAACAGACGGTTTGATTGATTCCTTGAGTCTCCGGGGCGAACGGTACGGAAAAACCAGGCTGCAGAAGTCTCTGCTTGACAACCGTTCCTACACCTCTGACCGGGTGGTCAAATTCATTTGTGATGATGCTGTTGACTTCGTTTCTTCCGAGATGGAGGATGATGTTACAGTCTTCGTATTTAAATATCTTGCCGGACAGGAGCAGTAAGGATTATGGATAATATTTCCATTTTAGAGAAAGAAGGCGCAAACTATGTTTTGCTGGAAATTGCCGGTACAATAAATTCCTATACATACACTGAATTTCAGAGCAGGGCTTATGCCCTTGTGAAAAAAACAAATCTTGTTCTGGATATGTCAAAGGTTGTTAATATCTCCTCAGCCGGTCTCGGGGTTCTTATCGCCGCCTCCGAGGATGCCAGGGATTCAGGATTCAAAATGTACATAATGAATCCGGCTGAAATTGTCCGTGCCGCGATTGAATCAACCGGCTTCAGGGAGATGTTCACAATAATCCATTCTTTGACAGAGGTTTTGTAAGCTGTTTTTTCAATGGGCAGGAGGCGTTTTTCCGCGGAAGTTTTAACCTGCGCTGAAGGGCTTTCCGCACTGGAGGATTTTATCAGGAATTGTTCCTCCAGTGTTCCTCTGCCTGAAAGTCTGGCGGATTCAGTGCTTCTTGCGGCTGTTGAATGCTTTGAGAATATAGCCGGGCATTCTGTTCCGGCAGTCTCCGGGAAGGAAACGGGTGAGGGCTTTTTATTTCCCCGTTTTTCTGTTACTGTTTCACTGGAAGCGGCTCCGGGGAAACCCGTCCGGCTGGTTTTTTTGTACCGGCCGCCCGGGAAAGCGGGGGTCTTCCGTTCCCGGAAGAAAACCGCGGAAAAACTGCGGAGACTGTCCGGGGAAGCCGGGGATTCATTCCCCGTGTATGACAAAGAAGGAAAACGCTGGCGGAATTTGGGTTTAAAGATGTGCAAAAACCTTGCACAAGAGGTGGAATATAAATGCGGATTATTCCGTAATAAGATAATCCTCTTGTTCTAAACTGATGATTTACGGCGATTGTATATTATGCTGTTTCGATGCTGTTGCGGGGTAAAGGTTCTGTTATGAAGGCCGTGGAAAAAATAGCTTTTTTTGATGTGGATCACACGCTTACAAAGGGGGCCACCCCTCTTCCTTTCGCTTTCGCCTGCGCCCGCCGTAAAATGATAAAGAGGCGTTATTTTTTCCTTGTTCCCTTCCTTTATATTTTTTACCGGTTTTTCAGTATAAGAATGGAGGACATCTTTCAAATGATATTGCCGTATTTAAAAGGCGTGTCACGGGATGTTTTTATGTCGGTCGGTAAGGAAGCGTTTGAAAAAACCATCAGGAAGAATTTTTTCCGTGACGCGGAAAAAGAGATTAATACTTTGAAGGATAAGGGAATCCGGGTTGTCTTGGCGACTTCTTCTCCTTTCGAGGCGGTCGTGTTTTTGGCAAGATATTGCGGGATTCCCGATGAGAATATTATTTCGACACGCTTCCAATATGACGGAAATATTTTTGAGGGCCGGTTGGAAGGTGTTCCTGTTTTTTCCAGGTATAAACGTGACATTGTTTTAGGCTTCGCCCGTATGGCCGGGGTGGATATTTCTGAATGTTCGTTTTATTCTGACAGTATACATGACCTGCCGCTGCTTGCCGCCGTCGGTCGTCCTGTCGCAACAAACCCGGACAGGCGTCTGCTGAAAGAAGCAAGGGAACGCGGCTGGGAAATTAAATATTTCAAGTAGAGGTTTTTTATGAAATACAGGGCGGTGCTGATGCTTTTTGTTTTTATGACGGTTTTTTTGTGTTCCTGCACGGGGCGTGATGTTCAAAAAAATGCGTCCGCCTCCACTCAGGAAACAGAAAGCGCTGGGCAGGAACGTCCCGTGGTTTTTGAGGCGCCCGCTTCAATTCCTGTGGAAATTATAGACGGAATAAACACGGATAAGAAAAACTTTCTTGTCGAATTGGATGCCCTCCTTCAGTCCGAAACCGGAGACCTTTTCAAGCTGATAGACAAGAAGCACTTTCTTCCGGAAGACTTTGTGCCTTCTGATCTGGTCAGTTTGACGGATACCGTCAGGGAGGGGCGCTCTTATCTGTTGAACCGGAACGATCTTTCCCTCCGCAGAAGCGCCGAAGCTTCCCTTGAGGAGATGGCCGCCGCCGCGCGGGAAGAGGGGATTACCCTTGTGGTGAGTTCAACTTACCGCTCCTATGAGTACCAGGCGAACCTCTATAAACGGAATGTTGCGCAGCTGGGACAGGAAGCCGCCGACAGGGAATCAGCCCGGCCGGGGGCAAGCCAGCACCAGTTCGGCACCGCTATTGATTTCGGCTCCATAACGGATGAGTTTGCGGAAACACCCGCCGGGCGCTGGCTTGCGGATAATGCTTCCCGTTTCGGCTGGTCCCTCTCTTACCCGGACGGATACGAGGAAGTTACCGGATACCGCTGGGAATGCTGGCATTACAGGTATCTCGGAAAGGCGGCTCTTGATTTCCAGCGGAAATGGTTCGGCGACGTCCAGCAGTATATGCTGGAATTCATCCATGCCTGGAAGGAACATCTCGCAGGAGGCGAGGCTGCCGGTATATAAGCCGGAGCCGTGGAATCAGTTTTTATCAGTTAAAAGGTGGGTTTGTATAAGTTCCGCTGCCTTGGCGATGAAATGTGCGCAGGGACGTTTCGAGTAATATTCGGCGTTCCGCACGGAAGGGTCGGGCTTGGGTATGCATGACGCTTTCAGTAAGAGTTCCCTGCATTCGGTTGTTCCGAATTCTTCACGGAATTCCGATATGAGCAGCTTGACCCGGTCATAAAGCCGTTTTTTGCTCTGGATGTCCTCCGGGGCGTATTCTCCGAGAGTCAGGCCGGCGAGGAAAACCATCGCGCTGACCGCTCCGCATGTGATTCTGCTGCCGCCCATCCCTCCGCCAAAGCCGGCTCCGGCCCTGAGCATGAAGGACTCGTCCTGTTCAAAATCACCGGCGAATGCCGCCATCACGGACTGGGCGCAGTTGTAGCCCTTTGAAAAAAAATCCACGGCTTTTTCTTTTCCCGTCATTTTAAATTTCCATATTCATTGCATGGCGTACTTCCGCCAAAGTTTCCGCGGCTATCTTCCGGGCTTTCTCCGCTCCTGAAAGAAGGACGGAACGAATAAAGTCCGGGTTCTGTTCCAGGGCTTTCCGCTTTTCGCGCAGGGGGCGGAGCTTTTCATTCACAGCCTCGGTGAGAACTTTTTTCAGGGTTCCTCCACCTCCGTCTCCAATCCTTTCCGCTACGGCTTCCGGGGCTTCTTCCGTACAGAGGGATATGAGGTTGAGCAGGTTCGCCACTTCCGGTCTGTTTTCCG
Source organism: uncultured Treponema sp. (assembly GCA_949300145.1). GTDB lineage: Bacteria > Spirochaetota > Spirochaetia > Treponematales > Treponemataceae > Avitreponema. The sequence goes on from CASGDA010000003.1 coordinate 38,833, forward strand.
GGTCATAGGTGATATGGCGTTCCGAATCGGTTTTCGCTTTTTTTATCAGGGCGGCTGTCTCGTCTTCGGAGGCGCCCAGCATTATGGCGTTACCGCGGCTTTTGCTCATTTTTTGCGCGCCGTCCAATCCGGGAATATGCGGTGTTTTACTCAAAAGAGCCATGGGCTCTGGGAATATCGGATTTTCAGGGGAAAACTTCTCGTTGAATCTTCTGGCGATTGTCCTCGTCAGCTCGAGGTGCGGCAGCTGATCTTTTCCGACGGGAACCACATTGCCCTTGCAGAAGAGGATGTCGCATGCCTGGTGTACGGGATACGTGTACATCCCCGCATTCACGCTTTTCAACCCTGCCGCCTGTATTTCTTCCTTTACCGTCGGGTTTCTGTTTAACTCGGCGTTTGTTACAAGGGTCAGGAAAGGGAGCATGAGCTGGTTCGCTTCCGGAATATAACTGTGGGGGTAAATCGTCACGTTTTCGCCGGGTTCAATACCGGCGGCGATGTAGTCGATTACGAGCTGTTTGGTGTTCTGGGAAATTTCCGAGAACGCATCGTGGTCGGTCAGAACCTGGTAGTCGGCAATCAATATAAAAGTGGGGACTCCGAGCTTTGAAAGTTTAACCCGGTTCTGGAGGGAACCAAAGTAATGCCCTATGTGAAGCCGGCCTGTAGGTCTGTCGCCGGTTAAAACCCTGTATTTCAGGGGATTCGCTGAAATATCCGCTTCCAGCTTTTTGCTGCGTTCCACCGCCGCCGCGTATGTTGCTGATTCATTCATCAGGATGCTCCGAATTCTGTATAGTATTTATCGATAGAGGATTTTATCCCGTCTGTTATGATGATTTTTCCGCCGCAGGGTTCCGTTGTAAGGTAATCCACCGCTTCCTTCATCGTTATTATGGCGGCGGTCGGAAAGCCGTAACGTCCGGAGATTTCCTCCAGCGCGGAAAGACTTTTCCCGCAGCCACCACAGGCATCTGTTTCTGTATCATGCTTCCCGGATTTTTCCTGCCTGTCCAGGGAAACCATCAAGCCTGTTATTTTTATCTTTCCCTGGGCCTTAAGGACGGGGACTGTTTCGTCGATTGATTTTCCGGAAGTGGTCACGTCTTCTATCATCATAACCCTGTCACCGTCATGCAGTTTTGCTCCCAGAAGGATTCCTGTTTCGCCATGGTCCTTCGCCTCCTTGCGGTTGGAACAATACCGGATATCCTTGCCGAAAAGCCGGTTGTAAGCGATTACCGTGGCCACCGACAAGGGGATTCCTTTATAGGCGGGACCGAACAGGACATCAAAATCGTCACCGAATGTCTCGTGGATAGCCACCGCGTAAAATTCACCGAGTTTTGCGAGCTGGCTGCCGGTGGTATACGCCCCTGCATTCATAAAGAACGGGGAGTGTCTTCCGCTTTTCAGCACAAAGTCTCCGAATGAAAGCGCGCCGCAGGAAACCATGAATTTTATGAATTCTTCTTTATACGGTTTTATTTGCATGTAACCTATTATAACAGAACCATTCCCCTGATTCAATGTTGTTTGCGTCCGTTTATTTATATCCTGAAATATCCTGAAAACATGATTGACAGCTTTGCGCAAGCAGTATAGGCTTTGACAATATCGCGTTGGAACCGTGGTGCGGGGGTTTTGTGCGGATTTTTCCGAAAATTTTAATCAGTTCATTCGTTTCTCTTCTTGTCACATCAGCTTTCGCTGTGATGGTTTACTGCGGTTTTTTTGACGCCCTTTTGTCTGCGGAAATCCTTTCGCAATGGGTTCCCGGTAAGGCCGGCTCCCTGTCATCAGGTGAGCTGCTGCTTTTGGCCTCCGTGTTTATCATTGTGTTTCTGGTCGTTTTTTTAATCCTTTGCTTAAAACAGGACAGGGCGGAAATCATCAAAGGCAGGATAAGAACCTTTCAATACCGGTTTTTACGCGACGCGCTTTCCGCCGGCCGCTTGAATACCCCCGGAAGGATTCATGATTTTTGTGATGAATTGAATTTCCGGAGAAATGAATTCAATTCCAGGATAAAAAATAATTTCAGCGTTGGAAAAAGAAAAAAATATTCCGTGCAGATTGATTCCCTTCTGGAAAGTGGATGGGATGAAATCCTTGCCGTTTTGAGGAAGCGGTGCCGGGACGGGGTTTCTTCCGGCTGCGTAAATCCGGCGGCGGTGCCGGCGGGAATAACTTTCGGGGCGGCTTTCCGTAATCCGGGGAAAATGTCCCATTCAAAAATAAAAGTTGAAATAGAAAAGTTCGGTATTTTTGAAAAGCCCCTCCGCTTCCGGCATAAATCCGTGAATGGCTGCTTTTCAGCCGGTGAATTCATTAAACCCGTGGTTACGGTTGAGGGGCAATCCGGTGCCGTCACGGATGGGGACGGGAATTTTGTGTCACTTCATCCGGGGCGGGAAACTTCTCCTGCGGCCGTGGAAATCCCGGAAGAAAGTCCGTCCGGGTCCATCGTTAACCGCAACGGGCTTTACGTTATAGATTCTTCTCTGGCGGAAACGGCGGATACTGAAGGGAATGTGGTTGACGCTGATTTCCGGAAACTGGTCGATTCAGTTCTTATGTGATGCCGGTGTGATGCCGGCGGTTTTTTGTGATTGAAAAAAGAGCCGCTTTTTGCTATTATGCTTTTATTACCGGGGTGTGCGTGTTCTGCGCTCTGAGATTATACCCGCAGGAGACCGTATGGCCTCCCAACCTGATCCGGATAATACCGGCGGAGGAAGTATGAAAGCCCGTCTTTTTTCGTTTTCCTTTTTATTGTTTTTTGTATGTCTGTTTAGTGTTCCCGTGTTTGCGGGAGGTTCCGGGGATTCCGGCGACCGCTCGAAGGAAGTGGTGATATACACCTATGATTCTTTTGTAAGTGAATGGGGCGCGGGCCCTGAGCTTGCCCGGCTCTTTGAAAAAAAGACGGGGATAAAATGCACACTGATTGACGCGGGGGACGGCTCGCAGATTCTTTCCCGTGTAATTATCGAAAAAAATAATCCGCAGGCTGATATTGTTCTCGGCGTTGACAATAACCAGATGAAAGCTGTCAGGGCATCAGGTGTCTTTGAAGCTTACAAACCGGCCGGCGCCGATGAGGTAATTCCTCCTGATCTGCGCCTCGCCGATGACTGGCTCGTAACTTCGTATGACTGGAGTTATTTCGCCATGATTTATGATACACAGTCTTCCGTGCCGGCTCCGTCTTCTTTGGAGGAGCTTGCGAATCCGGTTTACAGAAAGAAAATCATTCTGATGGATCCCCGGACGAGTACCCCCGGCATGGGTTTTGTCGCATGGACTCTCGCTGTATTCGGTAACGGATATGAAGATTTCTGGAGAGCCCTGAAGCCCAATATTCTTACCATGGCTCCCGGATGGAGCACCGGCTATGGACTGTTTACCTCCGGTGAAGCGCCTTTGGTTATAAGTTATACGACAAGCCCCGCCTATCATGTTGAGTATGGGGAAGGAGACCGGTTCCAGGCGCTGATTTTTGACAACGGACATCCTCTTCAGATTGAAGGTGCGGCTGTTTTGAAAAATGCGCCGAACAGGGAAGGTGCGCGCTTGTTTCTGGATTTTTTGATATCCGAAGAGGCGCAGAATGTTCTTCCGCTGACCCAGTGGATGTATCCGGTTAATACCGCGGTTAAAATGCCTGATTCCTATAAGGCGGCGCCCATGGCGGCTTCCTCCCTTACGGCGGATAACGATGAGCTTTCCGCCGCAGTGGAAAATGTGATGCGCTTGCTGGCTGAATAATTTTAATGCGAGTCGCTGTATCACTGCTTGAGAAAATCCCGGCGGTTTTTTCAGGGCTTGTCTTTTTTGGCTTATGCTTGTTTTTCTGCGCCGCTCTGGCCGCGGCTTTTTCTCCCTCCGGGACGGGGGAATGGCTGTCGCTGGATTTTTCCGTATTACGCACAGCCCTTTTTACTTTTAAGCAGGCGGCGTTCTCAACTCTTCTGGCTCTTGTGCTTGGCATCGCCGGCGCGTTTTTCTGCGCCAGAAGGAATTTCCCCGGGAAACGCCTTCTTCTTTCTGTCGCCTCGCTGCCTCTCTGTGTGCCTCCTCTTTTAATCGCCCTCGGTTTCGTCATGTTTTACGGAATGGGAGGAATCCTCAATTCTTTTTTGAAGGATTTTTTTTCACTTGAAAATCCTCCCCTTACTTTTCTGTATACCTTTTACGGGGTTGTGATTGCCCACGGATTCTATAATTTCCCCATCGTGATGAAAACCTGTACGGACGCCTGGAACACCCTTCCCGCGGAGGAATATGATGCGGCCGTCATGCTGGGGGCGGGAAAATTCCGGGTTTTCCGTACTGTAACTCTGGTGCAGCTTTTACCGGCGGTGGCCTCTTCCGGTATGGTTGTTTTTCTTTACTGTTTTTTCAGCTTTGTCATTGTGCTTCTTTTTGGAGGAATAGGCGTTTCCGTTCTGGAGGTTGAGATTTTCCAGGCGGTCCGTTCCTCACTGGATTTTTCCCGCGCCTCTTCCCTTGCCCTGGTCGAAATCCTTATAGCCATGTCGGTTGTAGTCTGCTACGGTATTCTGGAAAAAAAAGGCGCGGACAGCAAGGGCATGGCTTTCGGAGGCGCTGTCAGGAGGTGCAGGAATATCGCTCCCGCCGAAATGTTTCCTGCCTTTTTGTTTTTTGCCTCGGTTGCCCTGTTTTTGTTCGCCCCTCTGCTTTGTATTCTGGCGGGAGCTCTCCGGGATGTTCCGTCAGGTTATTTGAGCCGGGCCGCGGGCGCTTTTTCCTTTTCCCCGGATAATTTCTCCAGGCTGTTTTCCCGGCTATCTTTTTGGGCCGCGCTGAAGAACACTGTTTTAACCGCGGCCTTCTCTTCCTTCCTTTCTGTCACCGGCGCGTTTTTCTTCGCCTGCATATTAAGGACTGCCGACCCCATGAAAAAAAATGTGTTTTTGCGCGCGGTTCCCCTTCTTCCCATGGCGGTATCCTCGATTGTCATCGGCTTCGGCTTTACAAGATTGTTTTCGGGGGCGACTCCCCTTGTGCTCGTTGTCGCCCAGAGTTCCCTTTCGTGGCCTTTCGCGCTGAGGCAGATTTCCGCCGGCATGGACAGAATCCCTTTGGAAGTAACGGACGCCGCGTCGGTTTTATCCCCTGACAGGATAAGCGCTTTTTTCCGGATTCACATTCCGATGACCTCCCGGAATATTTTGTCCGCCGCCGGTTTTTGTTTCGCGGTAAGCTGCGGGGATACGAATCTGCCGCTGGTTTTTGCCCTTCCGGGTTTTGAAACCCTGTCGTTATATACGTACAAGCTGGCCGGTTCCTATCATTTTCAGGAAGCCTGCGCGTGCGGGGTGGTTCTCGCTTTGCTTACTGTTCCCGTTTTTGTTTTAACCTCCGGCAGGCAGGAAAAAAAATGAATACAGACTCTTATTTTTGCGTATCAAATTTGTCAAAGACATGGAAAAACAGGGGAGGACCGGCCTTCACCGTTGACTTTTCTTTCGCCTGCGAAAAGGGGACAATGACAGCCGTTGTAGGGCCTTCCGGCTGCGGCAAGTCCACGGTGCTGCGGATGATAGCGGGATTGACAGAGCCTGAAATTAAACCAGGTTCCTCTCTCCGTCCCTGTATAATACTTGACGGAAGGGACATCACCTTTGTTCCGCCGGGGAAAAGAAACATCGGCATGGTTTTCCAGCAGCCCGCGCTTTTCCCCCATATGCGTACTGATGACAACGTGGCCTACGGTTTAAGGTGCCGCGGAATGGGAAGGGAGGAAAGCCGCAGGCTCGCCGGAAAATTCCTGGAGCAGATGGAGCTTGCGGATTTTGGCGGCCGCAGCCCTTCATCCCTTTCCGGAGGGGAAGCCCAGCGGGTTTCACTGGCGAGGACGCTGATACTGGCTCCCAGGCTCGTGCTTTTCGATGAGCCGCTGTCCGCGCTGGATTCATCCATGAGGCGGCGCCTCGCTTCGGATATCGTGAAAATGCAGCGCAGTACGGGATTCACCGGGCTGTTTGTGACCCATGACATTGAGGAGGCGAAAACCGTCGCTTCCCGTATTATAGAAATGAAAGCCGGTGAAATAGTCAGGGACTGTCCCTCTTCAGAATATGAATTTGAATGAAGCCGTGGCAGTTCCGGACGGTGTAAGTCCCCCGCAGCTCCTTAGGTTTTGTGTAACTTCCACGTACATTTGTTTGTTGACTAATGTCAGTGTCTTCTGGCGAATGTTGGAATAATCAAAAAGATTTCAGGTTGGGGAAAATGATTGAAGCATCTCATTTATGCCGTGACTTCGGAGATTTCCGTGCGGTTGACGACGTAAGTTTTTCAATTAAGACAGGTGAAATAGTAGGACTTTTGGGGCCGAACGGGGCGGGGAAAACCACTACAATGCGGATGATAACCGGTTTCCTTGCACCCACATCGGGAACCGTTACAGTTGACGGTCTGAATATAAAAGGCAACGCGACAGCTGTTAAACGTAAAATCGGTTATATGCCTGAATCAGCTCCCCTGTACGGGGACATGATTGTTGAGGATTATTTGACTTACATCGCTGAAATGTACGGAAAAAATCCCGGGGAAAAACTTCCCCTCTCCGCGCGGCTGTGTGGAATCGGGGAGGTGATGGACAAGAATATTTCGGACTTGTCCCGCGGGTACAGGCAGAGGGTGGGGCTCGCCCACGCCCTTATGAATGACCCTGAGATACTTATCCTTGACGAACCCACCGGCGGTCTTGACCCGAACCAAATCGGGGAGGTGCGGGCCCTTATAAAAGAAATCGGGAAAACCCGCACCGTGATTATCTCGACTCATATTCTCAGCGAGGTTGAAATGTTGTGTGACCGCGTGATTATCATCGCGAACGGGAAAATCACCGCGGACAGCCCCACTGGGGATTTGCAGACCCGTTTCCAGCAGAACACGGTTGTGAAACTCACCGCCGGCGGCTGCGCTTCCTTTTCGGAGCTGGCCGGCATCATGGAAGGAATCCCCGGTGTTGTTTCTTTGAAGCAGGATGAGGATGAGCCCGGTGCGGACGGCCTTTTTTCAATCCTCATTTCGGTTGAAAGCGGAAAAGAGGTGCGTCCCGAAATTTTCTCCAGACTGGCCGCCGCGAACAGGCCTGTTTACGAAATGACTTTAAGGCGTAATACCCTTGAGGATATATTCAGAACTCTTACGGTGGGGAATGAAAATGAAGCATAGAACATCTCTTGTAATCGCGCGCAGGGAACTTGGCGCTTATTTTTCAAGTCCCGTCGTATACATTGTGACAGGACTGTTTTTGATTTTCTCCGGTTTCCTGTTTTTCTCGACCTTCTTTTTGCTTAACCGTGCGGAAATGCGCTCGTTTTTTTCACAGCTGCCGCTTATGTTTTCTTTCTTTATCCCCGCGCTGACAATGCGGCTGTTTGCGGAGGAAACACGGAGCGGCAGTTTTGAAACGCTGATGACACTGCCGGTAAGCCCTTTTGAAATAGCATTGGGCAAGTTCCTCGCCGCATGGGCTTCCTCCTGTATTCTTCTTGTGCCTACTTTCGTCTACTGCTTTACAATTTCCTTTTTCGGCGATTTGGATATGGGGCCTGTTGTGGGCGGATATACAGGCGCCGTCCTGCTGGCGGCGGCTTTTTCCGCTATAGGGATTTTCGCGTCCTCCCTGACCAGGAACCAGATAATCGCCTTTTTTACGGCTTTCGCTGTCTGCGCCTTTCTTTCACTGATACGCCAGTTGTCCGTCCTTCTTCCTTCTTCTTTCGCAGGCATCGCAGACTTCATTTCTTCCGAACGCCATTTCAGCTCAATCGCCAGGGGCATAATCGACAGCCGTGATTTGGTCTATTTCTTTTCTGTCACCGCTTTATTCTTTGTATTGACGGTTCGCTGTGTCGGACGCGGAAGGAGCGAATAAATGAAGAAATTTGCAGCCTGGTTAAAATCCCCGTCAAGCGATTTTGTGATTTTCATTTTGATTCTGGTGATGCTGAATTTAATCAGCGCAGGATTGTTTTTCAGGATTGACCTGACTTCCCAGAAAGTTTTTTCGCTTTCGCCGTCTTCCAAAGAGTTGGTGCGTTCTTTGGAGGAGCCTGTTTCCGTAAGTGTTTTTTTCAGCGACGATTTGCCCGCCGCCTACAAATCTGTGGGGCAGTATTTGAATGATATTTTAACCGAGTATCAGGGCGCGTCTTCCGGAAATTTTTCGTGCACTTTCTTCGACATGGACAAACCTGAAAACCAGGAGCTGGCGGCGGGCTACGGAATAAACCAGGTTCAAATCCAGGAGTTTTCCGATAATGAGCTTGGATTTAAAAACGCCTACATGGGAATCGCCGTCACGTACCGTGACAGGATTGAGACTATAAACGAAATCACTTCGGAAGAAGGTTTGGAGTATAAGCTTACATCCCTGTTTTCCCAGATGATAGCTGAAAGCAACGCGCTGGAAGGTCTGGACGGGAAAATAGAAATGAGGTTGTACGCTACAGATGCGCTGGGCGCTTTCGGGATTTCCGGCTTCAGTGACCTTGAAGAAGAAGTTCTGCGTGCCTATACCAGACTGAATTCGGAAAACATGGACAGGATTTCCTTCCGCTCCGAAAGCCCGGAGAACGCTGAAGCTGTTTCCATCGCCGGGCGTTACGGGTTCCAGTATTTGACATGGCAGGATTCCCCGGATTCGGAGGCGACCTCCTCCGGTGTCATCGGTTTGGTTCTTGAATACGGGGATGAGTTCAGGACAGTCCCTCTGAGACTTGCCCGTTCCCTTTTCGGCGGTTACGGTATTACAGGCCTTGACTCCCTTGATGATAATCTTTCGGCCGCGTTGAAGAGCCTCGTGTCAAAGACGCTGACGGTGGGCTATGTAACCGGCCACGGGGAAATCCCGATAAACTCCGGGGCCTCCGGGAATGCCGTGATGGGCGGTGATTTATCCGCTGCCAACTTTGTCGCCACTGCCTCCGACCGGTATGAATTCAGGGAAATAACCCTTGAAGGAAATGAAATCCCCGCCGGAATAGACTGCCTTGTGATAAACGGGCCCAAGTCAAAGTTTTCGGAGGAAGAGCTGTACAAGCTTGATCAGTTTTTGATGGCGGGTGGAAACCTCATGGTGTTCCTCGACCCCTTTGAAATTATGATGCCGCAGGGGCAGCAGGCTTATTATGCCCAGCCTTCTTTTACGCCTGTTGACACCGGACTGGAAACGCTTTTGTCCGGATACGGAATTTCCGTGGAAAAGAATTATGTCCTTGACCTGAAATGTTATGAGGACATGAATATGCGCGGTGCTCCGGGATCGATGCTGTATTACATCCCCGTCGTTGAACGTTCCGGAATGAACCAGAGCCATCCTGTCTCCAAAAATTTAAGCTATGTATTGTTCCTCCAGCCTTCTGGAATCGTGCTTTCCGGGGACGAAACCGGCTCCGGTTTCGGCGGCCGGCTTTCAAAAACCGTTCTGGCGAAAAGCTCCCCCGATTCCTGGCTTGCGGAAAACCCTGAAACTTTCAGCTATGACCTTATGACTCCTCCTTCCGGGGAAACGGAATTGAAAAGCAGGAACCTGGCTGTTCTTGTGGAGGGTGACTTTTCAAGCGCTTATGACGGCCCTCCTGGTTCCGGCGCCGACGCTGACAGTGAAGCCGTTGTGCAGGGAGTGACAGCCTCCGGCGGTCATCTGGGGAAAAGCGTCCGGCCCGGAAAGATTTTCGCGGCGGGAACCTCCGCAATAACCACCCAGCAGGTGGTGGATCAAAACGGGACGCAGCCGGTGGCGGTTTTCCTGCGGAATGCCCTTGATTATCTTAACGGCGCGGAGGATTTTTGCATCATGAGGTCAAAGGGAATGTCCCTGAATACCCTGGACACAAAACAGGGCGGCGCCGTGCAGGCCGCGAAGCTTCTCAATCAGTACGGGCTTCCCGCTCTGGTCGCCCTTTGCGGGCTTTTGGCGTGGCGGCACCGTTCCCGCCGCCGCAGGGCTATACGGAGCCGTTATGCGGATATGAAGTCCGCCGGAAATATCCACGCGGAAAATGGAGCCGACAATGACAAAGCGTAAAATTATTCTTCTTGCTGTTTTGGGTTTTCTGTGCATCGTGTATGCGGTCCAGATGGCCTTAACCTCCGGCCCTCAGATTAAGGTTTTCACAATGGAAGAAAGCCCTGATGAAATAACCGTCTCCCTCCCGGACGGCGGGTCGTATTCATTGTTGAAGCAGACCGGTTCCGCCGGGGATGAAAAATGGTCCGTCAAGGGCAGGGACTATGAGGCGGACTCCGTGACCGTTGAAAGGATGGTGCGGAGCCTGTCGTCCATAAAATCCCCCGGAAAAGTTTCTTCCCGGACTGAAGATACCCGCTTCGGTCTTGATGATTCCTCCGCTGTGACTGTGACAGCCCTCGGGCAGGGAAAGGTTTTGCGTTCCCTGCGGATAGGCAAGGCTTCCTCTTCCGGTACCCAAACCTATGCCGTTATCGGGGACGATTCCGACGTCCGCCTTGTTTCCGGCAACCTCCGGGATGTGTTTGATAAAACCGTTGATGAGGTGCGCAGCAGGCTTATTTTCGATATGGATCAGGCCCTTGTCTCAAAGATTACGGTTGAAAACCAAAACGGCGGATTCACGCTGGAGAAAACAGGGGAGCCTCCCGTTTGGAGCCTCGCAGGCGGGGGCGGCGCATCTTCCCGCACGGAGGTTGATACTGAAAAAACAGCGTCATGGGTTTCCTCCGTCCTGAAGCTGACCGCCCTGTCCTTTAAGGATGAGAGCGTGGCGGAAGGCGCGGCGGATGGAGCGGCGGATGGAGCGGCGGATGGAGCGGTTCCGGCCGGTACGGTTGTATTTACCCTGCAGGATAAAGAGGTTTCGCTCGCCCTCTATGCTCCGGAAGAGGAGGAGGGCAGCGTGTATACAGCCGTTTGTTCAGAGTCCCCGTGGGTATTCAACCTTTCATCTTATACCGCCGAAAGGTATCTGAAGAATCCGCAGGATTTCAGGCTCCAGCCAGCGCAATAGCCAGCCGCCGCAATAATCAGTCAGCGCAATAGTCAAGGCGGAGCAGAACCCTGTCTTTGTCCGTAAGCGGCTTGACCTCAATCACCGGCGGATGGTTCCCCGCCGTGATAACCGCATAGGAGGGTTCGCTTCCCCCCTTGGGAATTGAAATTGAACCCGGATTGAGGAATATTTTTCCGCCGCGTTTTTCCAGAAGCGGAATATGCGTGTGTCCGCTCGTGACCACCGTGCCCGGAAGAAGGGGCGGCGGCTCTTTGTGCCCGTGGTGGAAAAACACGGGTATAAAATCCCCTCCGCCCGCCGGAAGCGCCGTCTGAAGGTATTCATTCAGACAGGGGAATTCAAGCATCATCTGGTCAACTTCGCTGTCACAGTTCCCGCGGACGCACAGCATTCTTTCCTTCAACTCATTCAGCAGGGCGGCGGTTCCCTTTGTGTCATATCCTTCCGGAAGCGGATTGCGCGGTCCGTGGTTGAGGAAGTCCCCGCAGCAGACCATAAGGCGGGCGTCCTCCTCCCTGAAACGTAAAACCGCTTTTTCCAGGGCGGGAAGGCATCCGTGGATGTCGGAAACAACCATTATTTTCATCTTTAATCCTCCGCAGGCAATCCGCCGTCAAAGCCACTGGTTCCCTGGCTGAAAGCTTTCAAATCATTCAGGCGTGAAAGGCATTCCCTGTATCCTGCCTGGTACAGGGCCTCAAGTTTGTTTTTGTTTTTGCACAGCCGCCCGACGTTTTTTTCCGCCGGCGGTCTGAATACAAAGGCCTTTCCCTCTTTTTCCAGGCTGTCGATAAAATCAAGCGTTTCGTTGTACCGGCTGGTTCTGGTCATATTCGTTTCTACAAAGGCGGGGTATTTCCTGTAAAGCCTTTTTATCAGCTTTTCCTCCGCCTGTGAAAAGGAATCCTTCCTGTACCCCTTTTCCCGTGTCAGGATTATGACGTGCTTTTCGTGCCCGTCCTCGCAGGCTTTTTTCACCGGGATTGAATCCGCGATTCCGCCGTCAAACCATTTTTCGCCGTTTATGTCCACGGGCCTGCCAAGCACAGGCAGGGAGGAGGAGGCTTCCAGCCAGCGTATGGCCTCTTCCGGGGTTCCTGGCGTGATGTATTCCGCCAGCCCCGTCCGGGCGTTTGTGACGGTTATTTTGAATTTCCTGTTTTCGTTCTGGCTGCGGAAAAAGGTTGTCCAGTCGATTCTGTCCATAGACGGAATTGTGTTGAAGATGAAGTCAAAGCCGAAAAAGGTTCCGTGCCGCAGCATACACCACAGCCCGGAGTAGCGCGCTTTTTTCACGTAATTCACGTTGACCCGTCTGGCACGGTCGAACTGGCGGGACATATACGAAAGGGCGTGGCAGGAGCCGGCGCTTACGCAGTAAACATTGTTCCAGTAAAGGTTCTCCTGGATAAATCCGTCAAGAACGCCGGCCGTGTAAAGACCGCGCATCCCTCCGCCTTCAACTATCAAAGATGTAGCCATGGGAGGATTATATCATTCCGCGGGGTCTTTGTCTTTCGCCGCCGCGTTTTTTCTTCCCAGCTCGTCCCGTATCACGGACAGGGCCGTGATTACATTCTTTGATTTTTGAACCGCCTGCTGGTATTTCTCTTCTTTTTCTTCCCGTGTTATTCTGCCGGCGTTTCTGAATATATCCAGTATGAGGGCGTGAAGTTCTTCGTGTTCTTTCACCAGCTGCGGGAAAACCTGAAGTTTATGCGCTGCTGTGTTTTTCGCCGGTCCTTCAATCCAGCGCCCCAGCTGGCACGTATGGTGATCCGGAACCTGCTCCGCAAGCGCGCTTCCGTCCGGTATTTTCTCAAGGTTGACGATTTCCCTCGCCTTTGTCACCCAGGACAGGTGCCCGAGCACTATGGAGGCGAAGGGGAAGGCATCGCCGGTTTCCTGCTCCGTCAGACAGCCGGAAACAGTATTTTCTATTTTCCGTATGCATGAAACCAGTTTATTCAGGTTTTTGATTTCCCCTCTGGCTAAATCCGATATATTTTTACTCTGGGTCTGGATTGAGTCCGTTTTGGTCTTAGCCTCTCCGGTTGACGAGTCGAGGACATCCATGTGCTTGTATGTCTCGAAAAGCCTGTTGTTGAGGGAGTCCGCCCCTTCAACGATTGTTTTCACGGATTTGCCGATGTGGCCGGAGGCGGTGGAAAGCTCCTGCATTTCTTTTGTAATCAGTGAAAAAGACGCCGTTGTTTCCTCCACCTTTCCGCCTATCATTTTCATGGCTTTCCCCGCTTCGTCCGCGGTGCGCCGGGCGTTGGAAAGGGTTTCAATCATGCTTTTGAGTGTTTTCTCGATGTTGGAGGAGTCGGCTTTTGTGACCGCGGAAAGCTTGCGTATTTCCGTCGCTACAACGGCGAAGCCCAGCCCCGCTTTGCCGGCATGGGCGGCCTCGATTGCGGCGTTCATCGCCAGCAGGTTCGTCTGTTCGCTTATATCGTTTATGGCTATGACGGCTTCCTTTATCGCGTCCACGTTTTTGCTCAACACGTCTATGACGGAGAGAACCTCGTGCACTTTCTTTTCGCCCTCGGAGGCTGTTTCCGTCAGCTCCTCGGTGACGCGCGTCCTTTCCGAAACAATTTCGGCTGTGTTCTGGACGGAGGAGGTTATCTGGGTAATCGCCGCGCCAGATGATTTTATCTGTTCGTCCAGCGAATTCATAAAGGAGGTCATGTCCTTCAGGTTGCTATTCACGGAGTATATGGAAGAAAACGCGGAATCTATCTCTTCCGTGAAGGAGGAGAATTTTTCTTCCTGAATCAGGGTCTTCGCTATACTGTTGGAGGATGATTCTATGGAAGAGCCCACCATCATGACCAATTCATCCAAAAGCCCCTGCAGTCCGCTGTCTTTTGAATGTCCGTCGGTTCCCGCGGGGTAGGGGGGGGGGAAGGGGTACTTCCGCAGATTTCTGTGTATTTTTCTTTTTTAAAAATTTAAACATGGTGTTATTTTATACTCGGTATTCAATATAATCAAGTATTATTGACGGCCGCAGTACAGGTGGTATATGTACCGTTTTCCCAGTGGCAAATTTCTTTTTGCCAGTGAGAAAATGTTTTTTGCCACTGAGAAAACGGGGTTCCGGAGCGTTTTGCCTGTGGGAAAACGGCGTATTCATCATAGTATGGTTGAACGACATCTTTGGTAATGACAATCTTCTTGAAAGAATCATCGATTTTTCTGAAAGGTTTGATTTCCCGGGTGCGCTTTGCTTCATCAGGTATCGAGTATGCTGACTGGATGTAATATATAGAAATCTCTGCGAATTTCCATCATCAAGCCTCTTTACAAAAGACTTTTGCATCTTAGTACAGTTTTCTATTTTATTATAACCATCTGGTAGAACCATCTGGGGTTTAAAAATAAATAGATTAGCTCTGTTTTAGAGTGGATTTTGCAGCTTGTAGCGGCTTGCTTTGTATATTTCGGCTTGCCGGCCCGAAATTATTTTACTATCGTGAAACATTTTTTTTATAAAAAAGTTGTATATAAACAAAATATGTAATATAATTACTATGAATATTATTTGGTATTTAATATGAAAGGTGTAAAATTTCCAATAGGATTAAAATTAATAGTTGTCATTTCCTGCCTCCTGATTTTTTCATTGGGTGCGGCGACCACCGCTGTAACATGGTATGTCAGTGACGAAACAAGGCGCACCGCGGAAGAGAATAACTACACCATCAACTCCCGCTCGGCCTCCTCCGCGACCAACCAGATAACGATGCTGAGGCTTAACGTCCTGCTTCTCCTTGACATGATGAACTCATCAGGTTCTTCCTCCACCCTTTCCCGGCAGATTTCCTCGCTGTTTTTTGAGAGGAACCAGAATATCGCCGCTGTGGTTCTTGGAAATTCCGACGGCGCCGTTGACATGACCCTCGTGAATAACCGCTTTTTTGTCTCGAATGAGCTGGACACCTCTTTTGTGCAGGCTTTTCTGGATGAAAAGAATGAATATATTTCCCGCTCCGCCATTGGTGAAACCTGTGTTTTGAACGCATCCCCTGTTTTCGGGCAGGTCGTTCTGGCCATGTTCTTCCCGTATTATGAAGGCGGCTACAGCCAGTGCGCGGTGGTGTTTTTCTCCGGTGAGGATCTTTTGACCGCGTTCGCCTCCGGTTCGGTGAATGAGTCCTTCATGATAAACCATGACGGTGATGTGCTTGTCCACAGTGATTATTCGCTGGTTATGGCCGGAGTGAACGCCGCGAATTCACCACTGGTTATTCAGATGAGGGAAAACGCCGATGAATCCCGGCAGGTTATGTTCTCTGAGGAAGACGGCACAGATTTTTTCGGTGCATACAATAACCTTGGCATAGCGGATCTTTCCGTTCTTACGACGGTTCCTGCCTCTGTGGTTTTTGAGCCTGTTTATACGACTTTGCGGCGCAATGCTTATTTGACGGTGGCGGTTCTCTTTATTTCCACCATGCTCGTTTATTTCTTCTCGCTTACAATAAGCCGGCCTGTTCAGGCCCTGGCGGAAGCTTCCGATGAAATCGAAAAGGGACATTACATCCTTAAACTCAAGGCGAAAACCCGGGATGAGATAGGGCTTTTGACCGAGCGCTTTGTCCGCATGGGTAAAGGGCTCGACGAACGCGAAAAGCTTAAAGACACTTTCGGGCGGTTCATCAACAAGGAGATAGCGGAAAAAGCCATGCGCGGCGAGCTGGCCCTTGGAGGCGAGACAAAGCGCGTCACGGTTTTCTTCTCCGATATACGTTCTTTCACCGCCATTTCCGAAAAGCTCCAGCCTTATGAGGTCGTCGAGTTCCTTAACGATTATATGACGCGGATGGTTGAATGCGTGAATATGACCGGAGGCGTGGTCGATAAGTTTATCGGTGATGCCGTTATGGCCGTCTGGGGTGCGCCGGTTTCTTCCGGTTCCCCGGCGCAGGACGCTTATAACTGCGTGAAAACCGCCCTCATGATGCGCAGCGCGCTGCTGGAATTCAACAAGGGCCGCGGCGGTGACAAAAAGCCGGTGATAAAGATAGGATGCGGTATAAACAGCGGTGATGTTGTCGCCGGTCAGATAGGCTCCGAATCCAGGATGGAATACACCGTTATTGGTGATGCTGTGAACCTCGCTTCCAGAACCGAATCCCTCAACAAACCCCTTGGAACAGATATCCTCATAACAGAAAATACCTACAATTTAATAAAAGAGCATGTCCTTGTGGAGGAGATGCCTTCCGTCCACGTAAAAGGAAAAGAAGAGCCGATACGTATGTTCGGGGTTGTTAATATCCCGAAATTGACTGGAGTTTCCGGGGCTGGACCTGAAGGACCTAAATCCATCAGAGAAGTGAGGGCTTTGCTTGGTATTCCCGAGCCTGATTTATTAAAGGTGAATGTGAATGAAGAAGAAAAGAAGTACAAGCTCTAGGATTCGCGATTCGGCGGTTTTAGTAGTCTGCCTTCTTGGTTCTTTTTTGAGCCTTATGCTGTTCTGGAGGGATTTGAACCGCACCCTTTCCAAAGTCGGGGAAACTCCGATAGCAACCATAACATTCAAATACAGGGTGGCGCAGCGTAAATTCATCGACAGGCTTGTATGGGACAGGCTGAGGCAGAGCGGCCCTATTTACAACGGGGATGTTATCCGTACAGCGGACCGGGCGGAAGCTTCCCTTCGTTTCGCTGACGAGACGGAGATTTCCATAGGCGAGAATTCAATTATTCAGGTTTATTTTAATGAGGAGGAAGGCGCCTCCACTGTGTTCGGCGGGGGAAGCATCCAGATTGACAGCTCCGCCGGCGGGCATGGAATGCAGCTCATTTCAGGCTCTTCTTCTGTCACCCTGGACAAGGGCTCCTCTGTGTCTGCCAGCGGGGAAAGGACGGAGCTTCCGTCGGAAAGCGTTTCCGGCGTCCTGTCCTCGGCGGCGAAGGCTTCAGGTCTTCAAACCTCCGAGGTCCGCGGTTCCGGCGGAGGGGGGATACGCGGTTTCTTCTCTTCTTTGGCTGGAGGCTCTTCCTCTTCTGTCTCCCGGGTATCCTCTTCCGGGGAAAGCCCCGCAAAGGCTTCCTCTCTGTCGGTGCAGGTGCTTGAGGGAAACGCTTCTTTTGTTTCTTCGGAAGGCCGTGCGGTGACGCTGGGCGAGGGTTCCCTCATTTCGGCTGATTCCGGTGGTGTGAGGGAGGGGAAAATCACGGTTTCCGCTCCAAGACAGAACTCCCGGTATTATTCGAGTGGGGAGTCCTGCCCCGTTGAATTTGTCTGGAACGTGAAGGATTTGCAGGCGGAAGAATATCCGCTTCTGGAGATTTCCGGGACAAAGAATTTCTCCGGCGCTGTGCAGACCTTCAACCTTAAAGATGAGACGGACGGCCGTCTGGATGTGAATCTTCCTGACGGAACCCATTACTGGAGGATTAATCTGGCGTCCTCTTCCGGGCAGGCTGTTTCTTCCTCCGGCGGAATTTCAGGCCGCGTTTCCGTAATTCCTGTCGAAGACATAAAAACGGTTTCCCCGGGAAACGGAGAGGTTTTCGGTTTCCGCACGACCCCTCCTTCCGCCCGTTTCGCATGGACGGAGGATTCCTCCGCGGTCTCCTATGTATTGGAAATTTCCAACGATGAGACGATGGAAGATATCCGCGAGCGGCGGAAAATACAGAATTCTTC
This sequence comes from uncultured Treponema sp., assembly GCA_949300145.1. Lineage (GTDB taxonomy): Bacteria > Spirochaetota > Spirochaetia > Treponematales > Treponemataceae > Avitreponema. Next base: position 56,542 of record CASGDA010000003.1, read on the forward strand.
CGCGGTAATCTCCTCCCTTGACGAGGGTGTTTATTACTGGAGGGTGACTCCTGTCTACCAGGATGGCGTAAGCGTGGATGATGCCCTCCGGAATTTCAGGGAATACAGCTCCGGTGTTTCGTCTTTCAGTGTTTCACGTCTCGCCGAATTGCCGCCTCCTCATTTGAGGCTGCCGTCGGACGGGTCTTTTGTTGATATTTCTTCTTCCCGTGTCACCTTCTCGTGGGAAAACAGCCAGGAAGCCGCCTCTTATTCACTGATTGTTGCCAGGGATTCATCTTTGTCTGATTCCAGGAAAGTTTTCAGTTCGACAAACAGTTTTATTCAGGTGGAGCCTGAAAATGCCGGGCTTACGGAAGGTACGTGGTATTGGACTGTCACCCAGACCGACAAAGAGGGTACGGAATCCTCTTATGTCGCCCCGCGTTCTTTTTCCGCTGTGGAAGGCCAGGTTGTTTTCGGAACCCTGTTCCCCGAGAACGAATACCGTATTTCAGAGACTTTGATGTACGATACGAAATTCACCTGGAAGAATAATATAAAAGGTGACCTGACCTTGCAGATAGCCCGTGACATTCTTTTTTCGGACATTGTTGTTAATAAGACATATTCCGGCGAAATTACGGGTGTTTCCGGTTTAGATCTTGAAGAAGGCTCCTATTACTGGCGTATTATCAGTCCCAGGATTTCCGAAACAATGGAACCCATGACATCCATTCCGAAAGTATTCCACGTGCAGGGCCTTTTTCCGGAACCGGAAGGTGTCAAACCTGCCGATAATGAATCGCTGCGTGTCCTGGTTGGTGCGGATGTTCCTTTCTCCTGGGAGCATGTTGAGGGTGCGGAATATTATCAGGTGAAACTTGTAAGTTCCGACGGACAGGTTGTATATGAGAATCCGTTCAGCGAGTCGAATTCAGTGAATCTGAATTCCGGCGATGTTCCGGAAGGGGATTTGTCCTGGACCATTCAGGCTATGGCAACGGAAACCCCCTCCTCCACAAGGATGACAGGGCTTACCGCCAGACAGTCTTTCCATCTTATCCACCTGGAACCTGTCACACTTGTTTCACCGGCTGACAACACGGAAATAGACGGGGTTGACGCCATCCTTTCCCCCGGCTACGTGGAATGGGCGAGTAAGGATTCTGTCACCGCTTCGTATTTTATTTTAAGCCGCTCAAAGGTTGCGCTGCCCCCTTATTACGCGGGAAACAAAAATAACAGGGCTGTCGTTGTCAGCATGGAAAATCCGGAACGCACCATCCGCCTCCCTGTGCTGTCTCCCGGAACGTACTGGTGGACTGTCGTCGCCCTTACAGACGGCGGCATCGATATTTCCGCGCAGTCACCCCGTTCCTTCAGGATTCTTCCGCTGCCTAAGCTGCCGTCTCCCGTTGTTTCTCAACCCGCCGACGGTACGGTCTTTGATCCCGACACCATGTTCCATGCTTTTCTGGCCGGCGGTGATGCGGGACTTTCCTCTTTGTTCACTTTTGCCTGGCAGCCGGTGAAAGACGCGGAGGAATACGAACTGAGAATTTATATGGTTTCGGAAGACGGGAATACACAGGTTTTTTCAAAAAAAATCGAAGGAAACGAAAACACTTCCTTCTCTCTTGAGGATCAGTCTGTTCTGGATGAGGGGGAATTTGTCTGGACGGTGGAGGCGAAGCGTTATTTTACCGGGGATGTGATTCAGGGTGGAGAAGTGAAAGAAACATCCTTTGTAATTGACCTTCCGTCTATCCCTGAGTTCACGCCGGAAAATCCGGGGGTGTTGTATGGTCAATAGACGCTTTTTGAAAGTGTTTTTGCTTTTGCCTTTCCTCCTGGTTCCGGCCTCTTTTGTTTTCGGGCAGGAAGAGACTTTCCCTGCGGAGACTCCTGTTGCCCCCGTAGACGGAACTTCACCGGAGTCCGAGTCCTCCGCTTTACCGGAAGAGGAGGAAAAGAACTATTCCCTGCATACTGATGAAACCGGTGATACCTATTTCATACAGAAATTCTCCTGGCCTGAAATTCCATACGCCAAAATGTATTATATTGCCTTTGAAAAAAAGGATGAGAACGGCGACTTCCAGCCGCTGGGGGAAGTCCTTGAAACCGCGGAAAATTCCATAGAGGTATCTTTTTCCCCCGGTATATACCGCTATTTGGTTAAGGTTGTGAATTTGCTCGGCAAGGTGCAGGTTTTGTCTGAATTCCAGGAATTTAAAATACGGCAGGCTTTCCAGCCGGAACTTCATTCTGTTTCTCCGAATGTGATTTACCTTGAATATCCGCAGACCGGTGTTTTTTCCCTGACGGGAATCAACTTCTTTGAAGAAAGCTCGATTTTCCTTGGAACCAATTCAACTCAGATAACGCCCTCCGATATTTCCCTGGACAATGAGGACGGTACCTCCGCAACGGTGACATTCCCGGTCAGCTCCCTTAATCCGGGCGAATACCAGATGCAGGTTGTGGATCCCAGCGGTTTGTCCGCGTCTCTCCCTGTCTCCATAAGCTACATGAAGCCTTTCGAGTATCTTCTTTCCGTTTCATATAAGCCTGTGTTTATTCCGCATGATGATACCTTTAAAGAATATTTGGGGAACACGTTCATGCCCTTCGGAGTGGAACTCAGCGGAACATTTGTGTTCTATAAACGCGCAGTGGTTCATTTCGGTGTGTCCACCCGTTTTTCATATGCGATGTTCTCTGGTGGCGAAGAATACTATGATGCCTCGGCGAATATTTTCCAGGGTTTTTTGAATATAGATACGATTTTCATGTTGTTCAACAAACGACTTCTTGTGGATTTGTATCTGGGGCCGGGAATTTCCTTTTTGCACAATCTTCATTTCAGTTATTCGCATGATCTTGTTTCGGAGGATTTTACTTCCTGGTCGGTGGCCGCCAATGCCGGCATTTCCCTCATGTATTTCTTCACTGAAAACCGCCACCTGTTTATCCAGGGCGGGTGTGAAGCTTTCTTCACGTTCTACGGCGGAGACACGCTTCTTCTCGGTTTGTCTCCGAAACTCGGTGTGGGGTGGCAGTTTTAGTTTGGCGTGAATATCGGGTAAAATAAAAAAAAGGATGTTGATATGAATCTTGGAAAAAAAGATATGGCCGGGTATATTGACCAGACACTTCTTTCTCCGGCGGCGACAGAGGAAGAGGTAAGCGCTTTCTGCAGGGAGGCTTACGGTCTCGGGTTCGCGGGTGTCTGCGTTAATCCTTCTTTTGTCGCCCTGGCTTCGGGAATCCTGCGCGGTTCCGGCGTGAAGGTTTGCAGTGTCGTTGATTTTCCTTTCGGGGCCGGGGGTTTTGACAGCAAGAAGGAACAGGCCGAGGCCGCCGTGAGGCACGGGGCAGAGGAACTTGATTTCGTCATTGATCTGGGCCTTGTGAAGGGCGGTGAATGGGAACTGCTGGAGAAGGAGTTGACCTCTCTTAACCGCGGTATAAAAGAATTTTCCGCCTGTTTGCGCGCTCAGACTCCGGAGCGTCAGAAAGGCGGAAATGAATCCGTTCCCTCCGTGGTTACAAAGCTTATACTGGAAACCTGTCTCCTTTCGGATGATGAAATTGTTTCTTCCTGTCTGTGCGCTAAATCCGCCGGTTTTGACTTTGTGAAAACTTCCACCGGTTTCGCCGTCATCAAAGACTCTTCCGGCAGATCCCTTCCGAACGGTGCCACCGTGGAGGCGGTGAAGCTCATGCGCGCCACCGTCGGTTCCGGTATGGGGGTAAAGGCCAGCGGCGGGATACGAAGCGCCGCAGACGCTTTCGCCATGATTGAAGCCGGAGCGGACCGCATAGGAACCAGCGCCGGAATAAAAATACTCGGGGAAATTCCCTGTGGCTGATTTATTTGATTACATAAAGTGGCGCGGCGATATTCCTTTTTCAGTTTCCCCTTTTTGCGCGCTTGATGCGCTTATTTTATGCCAGATTTCCTATGTATGTTTTGACGGTGTTGTTCCGCGTAAGGAAGAACGTTCCACCATACTGGCGGATTCCGCCGTGGATAAATTCTTTTCCATTCCTGATGTTGAAAAGCGCAGTTACAACGGGGTTTTGATAAGTCCCCGTATAATTGAATTGTTCCGGACCGCCCTTAAGTCCGGGAGGTTCCGCGATGTCCGGCTTTTTGCGTATGAAAATGTCACGGAGACGGAATCTGTTAAGCAGTTTTGCGCTGTTTCTTTTCTTATTCCGGATAAATCGAAGACGGTTTTTTGTGCTTTCCGTGGCACTGATGACACGATTGTCGGCTGGAAGGAAGATTTTATGATGGCCTTTATGCCTGTTGTTCCAGCCCAACAGGCGGCGGTTGAATATGTTGATTTTATTTCCTCCTGCCGGACTGTACGGTGCAGGCGAATGATAACCGGGGGACATTCCAAGGGCGGCAATCTGGCCGTTTACGCCGCCGCTTTCTGCAGGGATAAAACCCGGAGGAAGATCCTTTCCGCTTACAATTTTGACGGTCCCGGCTTTTCCAGGGAAACGCTGGAAAGCCTCCAGTTCAAGGAAATCGCCGGTAGAATTTTTTCCTATACGCCGGAAGTGTCCGTTGTCGGTATGCTTTTTGAGCACACAGGAAAATTTGAGATTGTCGCCAGCAGTGAAAAAGGGCTCTCCCAGCACGACGCTTTTTCCTGGAAACTTGACGGGCCGGAATTCCTTCTGCTGCAGGATACTTCCTCCTCCAGTAAATTCTTTGACAGGACCATGAAAAAATTCCTTGAGGACATGAATGCGGATAAAAGGCGTTCCTTTGTGGATTCCCTTTTCAATATCATTGAAGCAAGCAATGCCCGGACGCTCACCGACTTGAAAAACGGCGGATTTGAGACATCCCGGGCCATTCTTTCCGCCATAATAAAGAAAACAGTTTCCGGTTCCAAAAAAAAGCAGAAGGAACCCGAAAAAAAATAACCCTGTTTTTAATTTGAAAGTTGTACCTGGATTTATAAATCGTTTATATACTATTTACACTATCTTTTTTTTTTGATATACTCTTCAAACTTATAGGAAATATTCCTGTTGAAAGGTGGTAAATATGTCCCGTGTATGTGACTGTTGCGGAAAAGGGCCGATGACCGGAAATAAGGTTAGTAAAGCTTATAACCATACCCGCCGCATATGGAAACCGAATATCATCAAAGTAAAGACTGAAATTGACGGTACAACCAGAACCGTTAAATTGTGCACCAGTTGTCTGCGCAGCGGTTTTGTTACCAAGAAAGTTCCTGTTAAAAAGACTGAGAAATAGTTTCATATTCAGGTTTCTGTTAGTGAACGGAAGGGGAGTCTGCCTTGCATGGCTTCGCTTCCGTTTTTATTTTATGCTGACATCGATTTCCAGCCCGTCATAAGCCGGGGCGAAGCGTTTGCCCCCGCGTTCCTCCCGGAAGTTTTTTTCCAGCCATTTATCGCACCATTTTACGGTTTCACTGTGACTGCATTCGTGTCCCAGATGGGTGAACCAGACATTTTCAGCCCCGGTGGAGAAACCGTTTTCAGCGGCCTGGTCGAAATTGAAGTGGGTCGGATGCGGTTTGAGCCTGAGACCGTCAATCACAAGGTTCTTTATGCCTTTCAGTAAGTGAAATGTTTCTTCCGGTATCCTGCTGCAGTCCGTGATATAAGCGGTGTCGCCGAAGCGCCAGCCGGTTATTTTCAGCCTGCCGTGAAAGAGGGGAACAGGAATCACGGGGATTCCCCCTATAAACACGGGGTTTCCGTATGTGACCGGACACAGTTTGAATTTCGGCTTCCCGCCGCCAATCTGGGTTTTTTTGAATACATAGTCAAAGCGGTTTTTTATGTCTTTCAGGCATGGTTTGTCGGAGAATATTTTCAGCGGCTCTTTTCTGGAAAAAATCCGCAGGTCATCCATCCCGTGGATATGGTCCGCGTGCGAATGGGTGACTAACACCGCGTTTATATGGGTTATCTCCGCCCTCAGCGCCTGAAGCCTGAATTCCGGTCCTGCGTCAATCAGTATTGAAATATTTTCCCCTTTGTCTCTCAAAAGGGCGCACGCCCTCATCCTGTTGTCCAGAGGGTCGCCGGATTTGCAGATTGCGCATCCGCAGCCCGGAACAGGAATCCCGGTGCTTGTCCCTGAGCCTAGAATTTCAAGTTTCATGTTTTTCAGGATAAATCCGAATGAAGAAGAATTCAAGACTGCGCCCCGCTTGACGATTATATTACAGTGTTATACTTTTATAAAATGAAGCGGAGAACAAATATCACCGCAGGAAAAATTTCCCTGTCCATATTCTGGACGTTTTTTTCACTGTTTTTTCTCTACACTTTCACCTGTTGTACAGGCTGTGCGGAATCAAATAACAGGAAAAACGGGGAAAATTCCGTTGCTGAGAATATTCTGAATGAAATCGCACTGAATTGGTTTTATTTTGACGGAACCGGCGCTTTGGTGAGGGCAGAAAATCCTTCCCTGATTCCCGCCGTGGAGTTCAAGCCGTGGACGGAGGCTGTCTCTGTTCTGGATGCCGGCTTTTCCGGACAGGAACCTGTTCTTCTCGTGAATAAAATGGGGCTGCTTTCCTCCTCCATGGTCGCAATGTCAGGTTCGAGCGTGGTGTTCCCCAACGCGGAAAAGCTTTCCTCCGGTACGGCTGCCTCCCTTGCAAGTGAAAACGGAAAAACCTACATCCGTTTTTACCGCAATTCCGTGTTCTCCAGGAATCCCCTCTCCCAGCCGGTTTCACTGTTCTTCTGCACGGATTCCGCGCCTTTTTTAATCGCCGGGGCTGTTTACGCTGATGATTTCGGCGCGAAGAAGAATTCCCAGTGTGTTTCATTGAATTACACGGGGAATCCCGCTGAGCCGTGGGCGGCCGCATTTAAAAGCTCCCTGGATAATGCCGGCGGGGTTCTGTTTGAATATCTGGCGTTTTCCTCCCTTCCGCTCTCTTCCGGATTTGAATCCAGAGTGGTTTCCGCGGGGGATTTCCAGACCCTGATTGAAAAGAATTCCAAGGCCCGGCTTCCTGAAGCTTTTTCCGGTTTTGTGTCCATGATTCCCGGGTCACACGGGTTTTCCCTTAAAATCTCCGGGAAAGGTTTCCCGGCTTCCAGAACCTTTGTTTCCGGGGAAAACTCCCCCGTTCTCAACGGCTGCGGGTTTTTAACGGATAAAACGGCCGCCGCGCTGTTTTCCGACGGAACCCTTTATATCGCTCCGGCTGATAACGCGGACAACGCCTCCGGCATAAAATGCATACGGCTTCCTTCTTTGAACGGCGGATATATCTACACGTCTTTTATCATCTCCGGGGAGAAAATTCTGGCCGGATGGGAGGAACGGCGGTTTTATGAAACGGGCAGAAGCGGGATACTGGAGGTCACCCTGAATCCGGAGTACCTCTGAGCCGTAAAACAACAGGGCGGTTCCATAAAAATGAACCGCCCTGGTTGATGCAGGTTTTCCCCGTTTTATACGGTGCCGCTTTAAACCGAAACTGATTTGGAGGCTGTGTTTTCGGTAATATACGCCAGAAATTCCTCCAGTTTCATGACTTTCTGCTCCCCGCCTCTGAAACGTACAGACACGGAACCGGTTTCCTTTTCCTTTTCCCCGACAATCAGCAGGTACGGAATTCTCTGGGACTGGTGCCTGCGGATTTTGGCATTCATCCTGTCGTTGTCAATGTCCGCGTATGCGCGGAAGCCGGCCGCGTCGAGTTTTGCGGCTGTTTCCGAGGCGTAACCGTCAAAAGCCGGCGCCACCGGAATCACCATAACCTGTTTCGGACAGAGCCACGGAGGAAGGGCGCCGGCGTAGTTTTCGATTAAAATGCCGAGGAAACGTTCCAGTGAACCGAGAACGGCCCTGTGGAGCATAACCGGATTATGCTTTGCGTTATCCTCCCCGATGTATTCCGCATTCAGCCTCTCCTTTGACGGGAGCTGGTAGTCCACCTGGATAGTCCCGCACTGCCACTGTCTGCCGAGGGCGTCTACAAGGGTGAACTCCAGTTTCGGGCCGTAGAAAGCCCCTTCTCCGGGGGAAATTTCGTATTCAAGGCCGGCCTGTTTGCATGCGTCTGCAAGGGCGGCTTCCGCCCTGTCCCATGTGGCGTCATCTCCAACCCTGAGCTCAGGCCGTGTGGAGAATTTCACAAGGATGGAGTCGGAGCTGAATCCGAAATCTTTGTAAATATCTTTCAGAAGGGCGCAGAATTTCGCGACTTCCGAAGGTATCTGTTCTTCTGTGCAGAAAATATGGGCGTCATCCTGGACAAAGCCCCGGACCCTCATTATACCGTGAAGGGAACCGGACGGCTCGTTGCGTGTGCAGGAACCGAATTCAGCTATCCTGAGGGGAAGATCCCTGTAACTTTTAAGCCCCTGCTTGAATATTTCAATGTGTCCGGGGCAGTTCATCGGTTTCAGTGCGAAAAGCCTTTTTTCGCTTTCCGTGATGAACATGTAATTGCGGTATTTTGTCCAGTGGCCTGATCTTTCCCACAGGGTTCTCGGCATTACGCTCGGTGTCCTGACTTCCTTGTACCCGTCCTTCCTGATTTTTTCACGGACATAGTCCATTATCAGTCTGTATATTGTCCAGCCGTCCGGATGCCAGAAAATCTGTCCGGGATTTTCGTCGTCGATGTGGAACAAATCCATTTCCCGTCCCAGCTTTCTGTGATCCCTGCGTTCCGCTTCCTCCAGCATTTTCAGGTAATCTTTCAGCTCCTCCGGTTTTTCCCAGGCTGTTCCGTAAATGCGTGTAAGCATTTCGCGTTTTTCATCGCCGCGCCAGTATGCGCCTGCCACTTTCATCAATTTGAAGGACTGCGCGTTGATTTCCCTGGAATTTTCAACATGGGGCCCGCGGCATAAATCCACAAAATCCCCGGATTTATAAACCGATATAACGGCGTCTTCAGGCAAATCGTTGATAAGCTCTGTTTTGAAGGGCTCGTCCTTGAATAAATCAAGGGCTTCGCTTCTGCTTATTTCCCTGCGTTCAAAGGTGATTGAAGAGGACGCTATTTTCCGCATCTCTTTTTCGATTGCGGGAAGGTCGTCGGCTGAAACCGATGACGGAAAAAGGAAGTCGTAATAAAAACCGTTTTCAATTGAAGGGCCTATGGCAACCTTTGTTCCCGGGAACAGTTTTACCACCGCTGCGGCCAGAATGTGCGCCGTACTGTGCCTTATAAGGGCAAGGCGCGCGTTTTTTTCAGATGAATTTGACAACATAGCTTTTTCAGAATACTCCTTGGGGGCAACCTCGTCAATATGGCGTCTGATAACTTTCGGTTTTACAGGTTTTATTGGTAAAATGCGCGGTGTTTGGCTTTAAAAAAAGAAAAGAATACGGTATCTTGTTTTACAGTGATTACTTGCCGATAATGGAAAGATATGGAAGATATTCAGGAATTTGAAACAAAACTGAAGCAGAAACTGCAGGAAAAGAAGCAGGAGCTTGATTCCTCCCTGCTTCCCGCCATGCAGAAAGATATTCAGCTCATGGTCAGCGCCTGTAATACGGTGTTATCCGCATTGATAAAAAAATCTATTTTTCATAACAGTTCCTCCAGGTATGCAGAACGTCCGGAGGAAATAATACCCCCTTCCACCGAGCCATTCAACGACAAGGAAAGCAGTTTTGCCCTGGGCGGCCGTTTCGGACAGTACACGGCTATGATTGAGTTCGCTTCCCAGTATTACCAGTATAATTGTGATTTTTTTACCCCACAGAAAATCGCCAAGCTGACGGAGCTTCTCAAATCTTTCAACTGGGATTCCCTTGTTGTATCTTCCTCTAATCCCAATACAAGTTCTTTCGCCGAGCTCCTTCAGAATTTCAGGCGCTGCGGTGATCCCCTTGCAATCAACATTGTTTCTGACGGGCTTTCCCAGCTTTCCAAGGCGCTTTCATCCTCGATGAGGGTTTTGAAGTCCCTTTCCTGTTACCACCGGGAAGCCTATAAACTGTCTGTCAGGGAGAATGTTTTCTCCAGGCTTGATTTGTCCGGGAATTTTACTGACGTTGAAAGCGGACTGAAGGCCGTAAAAAAAGTTTTCGCCCAGACCATGAAAGGCAGCCCTTTTTATACGGATTTGATTAAAGAGATTCTGGAGGAAAATTACGGTAACGGTGCCGAAAGGAGGCGCCAGGAGGTTCTTTCATCGCTTGACAGGGTTGTAAAGGCTGAGGAACGGAAGGAAGAGCCGGAAATTGATTACAGGGCGGAGCTTTTCTACGGAATAAGGATGCTGGGAAGCGTTTCCCCGCATCTGACGGTTTTAATCTCAAAGCTCACCGAAAACCAGAAAATCCTTCAGGCGGCCCGCATGACTTTTTTCAAAAAACTGAAGGAGCTTTTCAGAAAGGCTTTTAACATTCCGGTCTCTGATTATGAGATAACGATGCTTGTTACTGATCCAGCCACCCAGGTCCAGAAAAGGGAGACAATATCCTTCAATATGTTTATTGAGAACCTCCGGCGAAAGGCAAGGCTTTTCAACGGATTCGCTTTGAAAGGTTCCGCTGTGTGGCAGAAACTGGAGGCGATGGATAATGTCCAGCTTCTGGATATCCTCTCAAAAAATTTGAGTGAAATGAATACAATCATGAGGCAGTGCGGAGGGTTGGACGATTATTTCAAAAAGCAGGCCGGAGGCGAATTAAAAACAAAAATCAAGGGCATTAAAATTGAAATATCGACGATTAAAAATACAATCCTGAAAGTCAACAGAATACGCGCCGATTTTTCCGCCAGGATTGAAGAACAGGAACAACTCAAGAGACTGGGGATTTTAAATGAAAAAAACTGAGAAAATAAGCTGTAAGCGAATCCGTTCCGTTATTCTGCCGCTGTTTTTCCTTGTGTGTGCCGGCGCCGGTTTTTATGCCGGGGAGGCCGGAAGGAATTATGAGCCTGTTTATGACTATCCGCAGCAGGAATTTGTCGCCGCCTTGTCTTCTTCCGTTCCGGAGCTGGATGCCCACAAGGCGTATAATGCCGATGAAGCCCAGATTCTCACCGCGTTGACCGAGGGACTTTTTTCTTATGACCCTTACACCCTTGATCCCATGCCCGCCCTTGCATCTGCATGGCGTGTAAGCGAAAACGGTTTGAGCTGGACTTTCACAATACGGAATAAAGCGGCTTTTGAGGACGGAACCCCGATAACGGCCCAAACCTTTGTAGATTCATGGATTTCGCTTTTATCCAGGGATGAAGAGGCCCCATATGCCTCCATGTTTGACTGCATTGAGGGGGCAAAGGCTTTCAGGACAGGGGTGTCGGATGAAAAGCCTGAAATCCATGCGGTGGATGACAGAACCCTGTATGTGCGCCTTGTTTCCCCGACCTCGCATTTTTCACAGATTTTGTGCCATCATGCATTTACGGCGCTGATGCCGGACAAGGGCCGGGTTATGGAGGTGGACGGCAGGGAGGTTTTTGTTCCGCTTTCATCCGGTCCGTTCAAGGTGAAAACTGTAAGTGACGGCGAAATTATCCTTGAAAGGAATCTGAATTACTGGGATGTGCGGAATGTGGCGCTTCCCTCCATTAAACTGCTTTTTTCATCAGACGCTGAAAAGATGACCGCCCTGTTCAACCAGGGAAAAATTCACTGGCTGGCCGGAGCCTTTTCCGTGGACAAAATCATTGATTATTCTTCCCTTTACCTGACCCCCATGTTTTCCACGGAATATTTTTATTTCAAAACCACCTGGGGCGCAGGTAAAAATCCTGAAATCAGGAAAGCCCTTCTGAAAGCGGTTCCCTGGAACAAGCTGCGGGAAGGATACTTGCTGCCGGCTTCAACCCTTGTCCTGCCTCTTACAGGTTATCCCGATGTGGAGGGCATTGTTTCCCGTGATCTGGAAGCCGCTTCCGAAATTCTGGAGGCCGCGGGGATTACGGAGCCTGAAAACGAGGAGCCTATCGTGATTTTTTATCCGGATTCTCCCCTTTATGATGAAAAGGCCGGTATTTTGGAGGAGGCCTGGGAGAAGCTGGGATTCAAAGTGGAGAAAAAATCAGCTCCATTTTCTTCATATTACGATATGCTGGATGAGGATAATTATACAATCGGGCTGACTTCATGGATAGGTGATTTTCCGAACCCCATGGCGTTTTTGGAAATATTCCGGCCTGATTCCAATCTGAATGACTCCGGATGGAAGAGCAGTGAATTTGAAGCCCTTCTGGTGGAAGCCGCCGGGGAATCATTTCCGGAAGACGGATATGAGATTTTGGCGGAGGCGGAGCAGATGCTGCTGGATGAAGCCCTGATTCTTCCCCTTTCCCATAATCCTGCCCTGAATGTGATAGATACAAACGGAATCAGCGGATGGTATGCCAATATCCTTGATATCCATCCATTTAAATTTATACGCTTTACGCCCCGCAGGGCTATTCCGGGCATTGCCCTTGGCAGATAAGTTTAGTAACTTGTAAAGGGGGTTGATATGCGTTTATACAGTGGCAGGCAGACTGCCGGAATAGTAGTGCTCATATGTTCTGTTGTTTTCATTGTGCTTTTTGCTTTTGAAAAGGCGGGTTTTTCTTTTAATTCCGTTTTTTCCGGTTCCGCGGAACAAAAACAGGTTTCAAATGAAATGGAAGCGGCACCTTCTCCTGAAGGAGAGCCGGTTTCTCCTGTTACTGATACTCCCCCTGCGGAATTTTCCGGTGAACCCTGGGTTGTTGAAACCGTTTCCGGAGATGTGTCCTATACACAGGATGAATTGCAGAGTATTTCCGTATACGAAAATGCCAACGAAGCTGTCGTGAATATTACGACGGAAACTGTCGGTATAAACTGGTTCCTTGAGCCGGTTCCACAGGAAGGCGGCTCCGGTTCCGGCTCCATAATAGACGAACGCGGCTATATAGTGACTAACCGCCATGTTATTTCCGACGCGGTGCGTATAAATGTATCTCTTTCCGACGGAACCCATTATGAGGCCAGTGTTGTCGGGGTGGACAGTGAAAATGATATCGCCGTGATAAAATTCGACCCCCCTTCTGGCGTGAAACTGAAAACCATTCCCTTCGGTGATTCAACGTCCCTGAAGGTGGGACAGAAGGTGCTCGCAATCGGAAACCCCTTCGGTTTGGACAGAACCTTGACCACGGGAATTGTTTCCGCCTTGGGCCGGCCCATAAAAACCGAATCGAATACAATAATAAAGGATATGATTCAGACTGATACCGCCATAAATCCGGGTAATTCCGGCGGACCTCTGCTGGATACCCGCGGCAGGATGGTAGGGATAAATACAATGATTTATTCCACATCAGGCAGTTCGGCGGGCATCGGGTTCGCCATTCCCGTGAATACCGCAAAGCGTGTTGTCTCGGAGTTAATCCGTTACGGGCAGGTACGCCGTGGAAGCATAGATGCGGAGCTTGTGCAGCTTAATTCTTCCATAGCGCGTTATGCGAATCTTCCTGTTGATAAAGGCCTGCTGGTTTCCCGTGTGGGAGAGGGGAGCAATGCGGAAAAAGCCGGTCTGAAAGGCGGCGCCACAGCCGTCCGTTATGGTTCCAGGCGGAATGCCACGGTTTTTTATCTGGGCGGCGACATAATAACTTCGATTGACGGGCAGAAAACGAATTCCCTTGCGGATTATTATTCGGCCCTTGAAGCGAAAAAGCCCGGTGAAAGCGTATCTCTGGAAGTTTTGCGGGGAGACAGGGAAATTAAAATGGATGTAATTCTCGCAGAGCGTTCCTCCCAGAATTAGAATCGGATGATGAAGACTTTTAAAGTTGTTTCTGACTATGAGCCGGCGGGTGACCAGCCGGAAGCTATCAAGGCCCTGGTTTCGGGGCTCAAGAACGGCGATAAATTCCAGACCCTCAAGGGAATTACAGGTTCCGGCAAAACCTTCACGATGGCGAAAATCATAGAAGCCGTGCAGCGCCCGACGCTTGTAATCAGCCACAACAAAACCCTTGCCGCCCAGCTTTACAGGGAATTCAAGAATTTCTTTCCTGAAAACGCGGTTGAATATTTTGTTTCCTATTACGATTATTACCAGCCGGAGGCGTATGTCCCGTCAAGGGATTTATACATTGAAAAAGACGCCTCGATCAACGATGAGATTGACAGGATGCGTCTTTCAGCCACATTCAGTTTGATGGAACGGCGGGATGTGATTGTAATTTCCACGGTATCCTGTATATACGGGCTTGGGCTTCCGGAAACTTACCGTGACATGAGGATTACCATCGAGAAAGGAAAGCCGGTTGACAGCAGCGAATTCAAAAAGCATCTGGTTTCACTGCAGTACACCAGAAATGATGCCGTCCTGGAGAGGGGGTCTTTCCGTGTCAGGGGTGATGTCTTTGAGATTTTTCCTGCGTACATGGAGGAAGCTTACCGGGTGGATTTGGACTGGGACACTGTCGCTTCGATAGTTAAGTTCAACCCTCTTACCGGGGAAACCGTGATGGATTATGAGGAGCTTTCTGTTTATCCTGCGAAGCACTTTGTCCTGAAGGAAGACGCCGTTCCCAACGCGGTCGCCCGCATAAAAGTGGAGCTTGAGGAACAGCTTGCGCGGTTCCATGCCCAGAACAAGCTGCTTGAAGCCGAGCGCCTGAAAACACGTACAGAATATGACATTGAAATGCTCCAGGAAATGGGATATTGTCCGGGGATTGAGAATTATTCCGCGCCCATCGCGGGCCGCAGCCCCGGAGAGCCGCCCGCAACCCTTTTCCATTATTTTCCTGAGGATTTCCTGCTTTTCATGGACGAGAGCCACGTGACATGGCCTCAGGTAGGCGCGATGTATGAGGGCGACCGTTCCAGAAAACAGAACCTTGTGGACTTCGGTTTCCGTCTTCCCTGCGCCCTTGATAACAGGCCGCTCAAAATTGATGAGTTTGAAAGTATGCTGAATCAGGTTATCTTTGTTTCCGCCACGCCCAGGGAAGTTGAGTCAAAAAGGTCTTCAAGGATTGTGGAACAGATTATACGCCCGACGGGGTTGCTGGATCCAGTTATAACGGTCCGTCCCACTGAAGGACAGATGGAGGACATTTACTGCGAGGTAAAGAAACGCATAGAAAAAAACGAGCGCAGTTTAATCCTCACTTTGACAAAGCGGATGGCGGAGGATTTGACCGACTATCTTGGGAGTCTCGGCCTGCGTGTGAAATATATTCATTCCGAGGTTGAGACAATTGAGCGGGTGGAAATTTTGAAGGGGCTGCGTTCGGGGGATTTTGATGTCCTCATCGGAATAAACCTGCTCAGGGAAGGGATAGACCTTCCTGAGGTTTCTTTCATCGCCATTCTTGACGCCGACAAGATAGGGTTTCTCCGCTCCGCCACGAGCTTGTTCCAGATTGCTGGCCGCGCGGCGAGGAATGCGAACGGCGAAGTTGTTATGTATGCCGATAAAATTTCGCCGGCGATGAAGGAAACGATGGATGAGACCGCCCGGCGCCGCAGGATTCAGGAAGAGTACAACAGGAAGCACGGGATAACCCCGAAAACGATAAAAAAAGCCGTGGCGGATATTCTTACGCGGGAAATCGAAATCAAGCAGGAAGCGGCGCAGACGGAAACCGCCGCCCTGGTGAATAGTTTCAATCTGCTTATTGAAAGCGACAGGAAGAAACTTATAAAAGCCCTTGAAAAAGAGATGAATGAATATGCGGAGGAACTCCGCTTTGAGGAAGCCGCCGTTGTCCGTGACAAGATAGAGGAACTGCGCGGGTATAAGCCTTCCGGTGAAAAAAAGCCCGCTGCCCGTAAAAAAACAGCGGGTAAAATTTCAGGCGTATAAGCCTAAACCACGATATTCACGAGTTTACCCTGAACCACAATAACCTTTTTGGCGGGTTTGCCGTCCATGAATTTTTTTGCGCCCTCTGTTTCCAGGGCTGTTTTTTCGAGGAAGCTGTTTGAGGCGTCAACAGCCGCTTCGAATTTGTCACGGACCTTGCCGTTTACCTGGACGACAACGGTTCTTACGTTGTCCGCGCAGAGGCTTTCGTCATATTCAGGCCATTTTTCGTAGGCGATTGTCTCTGTGTTCCCCAGTTTCTGCCATAACTCTTCTCCCAGGTGAGGGGCATAAGGCGAGAGCAGCTTTACGAATTCCGCCCAGACTTCCTTCGGGAAGCTTTCAAGTTTAGCAAGCTCATTCGTGAAAATCATCATCTGGCTTATGGCTGTGTTAAAGTTGAGGGTTTTTGTGTCCTCCCCCACCTTTTTGATGGTCTTGTGCAGAATCTTGTTTATGGGTGTGTTTTCCTTTGAGGAAGCGTCTGTCATGGGCTTGTCCGAAAGGTTCCAGATTCTTTCAAGGAATCTGTGGACGCCTATCAGGCCCTGGGTGCTCCAGGGCTTTGAGACTTCAAGAGGTCCCATGAACATTTCGTATACACGGCAGGAATCCGCGCCGTAATCCCTGATAATATCATCCGGGTTTATTACGTTTTTCAGGCTTTTGGACATTTTTGCGATGACACGTTCCAGTTTTTCCCCTGTGGCGGTCTCCTCAAATTCTCCGGGGCTTCCGGGAATCTCCCTGACTTCGTCAGCCGGAACCAGTGTTTTGTTTTTCCTCTGGAAAGCAAATGAGGTTATCATTCCCTGGTTTACAAGTCTCTGGAACGGTTCCTTTGTATTTACCAACCCCAGGTCAAAGAGAACTTTGTGCCAGAACCGTGAATACAAAAGGTGGAGGACTGCGTGTTCAGCACCTCCGACATATAAGCTTACCGGCATCCAGTAGTCGATTTTGTCTTTCGCGGCGAAGGCTGATTTATTCAGTGGATCCAGGTAACGCAGGTAATACCAGCAGGAACCGGCCCACTGGGGCATTGTGTTTGTTTCCCGCTTCGCTTTTCCGCCGCATTTCGGGCAGGAGCATTCAACCCACTCCTTTATCCCTGCAAGGGGGCTTTCCCCTGTTCCTGTCGGCTGGTATGATTCCACATCCGGAAGCCGCAGGGGAAGGTCTTTTTCGTCGATGGGCACAATCCCGCATTTTTCGCAATGCACCAGGGGAATAGGTTCCCCCCAATAGCGTTGTCTGCTGAAAATCCAGTCCCTAAGTTTGTAGTTTTCCGTTTTTTTACCGACCCCAAGGGATTCAAGCCATTCGGTTATTTTGACAATGCAGTCTTTTGTGGGGATGCCGTTGAATTGGGCTGAATTGACGGTATAACCGTCTGCGGGGGTGCATTCTTCCGGTTCCGCGCTGTAATCCCCGTCAGGGCCTTTTTCCGCCCATTCCTTTTCGTCCGCCACCGTTTTGATTATGGGGAGATTGAACTTTTTGGCGAAATCCCAGTCCCTTTCATCGTGGGCCGGTACCGCCATGATGGCGCCTGTTCCGTAGGAGACAAGAACATAGTCGGATATCCAGACCGGTATTTCCTTTCCATTCACCGGATTTATGGCGTATGCGCCGGTGAAAACTCCGGTTTTATCCTTTGCCAGATCCGTCCTTTCAAGGTCGCTTTTTTTGGAGGCGTTTTCTATGTAGCTCTTTACAGCTTCCGCCTGTTCCGCGGTCGTTATTTCCCCGACAACGGGATGCTCCGGCGCGAGAACCATATATGTAGCCCCGAAAAGGGTGTCGGGTCTGGTGGTGTATACAACGATTTTTTTTCCGTGGTTTTTCAGCTGGAAGGAGACTTCCGCGCCGGTGCTTTTCCCTATCCAGTTGCGCTGCATGAGTTTTACGGATTCCGGCCAGTCAAGGCCGTCCAAATCTTCGAGAAGTCTCTCCGCATACGCGGTTATTTTTAAAACCCACTGGCGTATGTTTTTCCTGGTGACTTCCGAGCCGCATCTGTCGCAGCGTCCTTCCTTCACCTCTTCGTTTGCAAGGCCTGTTTTGCAGGACGGGCACCAGTTTATGGGTGTGTGGGCTTCGTAAGCCAGCCCTCTCTTGAAAAGCTGGAGGAATATCCACTGTGTCCAGTGGTAATAATCTTCATCACAGGTTGAAATTTCCCTGTCCCAGTCATAGGAAAAACCGAATGATTTTATCTGGCTCCGGAATTTATCTATATTCGCTGTTGTGGTCGTTCTCGGGTGTGTTCCGGTTTTTATGGCGTAATTTTCAGCCGGGAGACCGAAGGAGTCAAAACCCATGGGATGGAGGACGTTGTAGCCGTTCATCCGAAGGTAACGGCAGTAGATGTCCGTTGCCGTGTAGCCCTCAGGATGGCCTACATGTAATCCCGCCGCGGAAGGATAGGGGAACATATCCAGAACGTATGCGCGTTTTTCCTTTGAAACCGAGCTGTCCTCTTCCGCACGGAAAATTTTATTTTCCTCCCAGAATTTCTGCCATTTTGACTCGATTGAAGAAAAAGGATATTTTCCCATTCTAAAACTCCTTTTGAAATGTTTTCATCATTATACTGATATTTATCATTAAGATAAAGTACTGTATGTTTTTAAAATATATACAGGAAATATCACGGAATATGTGGTATTATTAAAGGTATGTTTAATAAAATCTTCAGGTTGGACAGGACGCAGAATTCCATGAATTTTGATTCGATAGTGGACTTTCAGCTGTCTTTTTTGCTGTACTATGCGTCCATTGTCCATACCGGCTTATTGATTCTGTCATTATGTTTTTTCGCCCTGCCTGTGAGCGCGTATTATTTCGTAACCCTCGTGATGTTTTTAATCTGCGCCAGATTTATAGATTCAAGGAATTTTATTTTAATACATTTTCTTACTTACATTGAAATCACCCTGCACATTTATTTAATCTATGTATTTTTCGGAGTGTTCATAGGCATAGAGTTGTATTATATTATACTCATTCCTGTTGGATGTTACGCTTTGTTAATGTCTTTCAGCAGAAATTTAAAAATATTTTTCATGCTGATGATTGGTTCTGTCAATATGATTTCCTATGTTTGTGTCGAATTGGTGGACAGTCTGAATGCCGTTACCCTCCCCCCTGTATACAGAATTTTCCTTACATACAATATTTTCACGGCATTCGGTATGGTTATCCTTCAGTCGTATTTCTTCATCGATATGATTTCCCGTAAATTCTCCAACCTCCAGGAGAGGAGCAGTATTTTCCAGCATCAGGCTAATTATGATATGCTGACGGATATTTTCAACCGCCGTGAAATGACCCGCAGGATTGACGCCGCCTTGAAGCAGTACAACGCCGACAGGGCTCCGCTTTCAGTCTGCATCGGGGATATTGATAACTTCAAGTCGATAAACGATACTTACGGTCACAATGCCGGCGATTATGTGCTTAAAACCATGTGCGCCATTATGAAAGCCAATATCCGGAAAAGCGATCCTTTCGGCAGGTGGGGCGGGGAGGAATTTGTCCTGATGATGCATACTGATTTGGATGCCTGCTATAACCGGGCGGAATGTCTGCGCAGGATTATAGAAAGCCATAAATTCGATTTTGAGGGCAAAGATATTCCCGTTACAATTACTTTCGGAATCGCAACCGCGGGAGATGACACGCCTTCAGTCTCTTCCCTGATAGAAAAGGCTGACAGGATGTTGTACAAGGGAAAGAAGAACGGGCGCAACCAGACCGTATATACATGAGGTGGGATTTATGTTTGACGGAAGGTTTTTATGAAAAAAACTCTGTTTAAGTTCTTTTGTTTTACGGCGGTAATATCCGCCGTTTTGTTTTCCGCCGGTTGCGCCGTTTCCCCGGTTGCAAGGGAGGCGGGCGCGGTATATGAGCTGACGGTTCTTCATACCAACGACCACCATGGCACCGTCCTTTCAAAAAACGGCGTGGCGGGGCTTGCGGAAAGGGCTTCCTTTGTCAAGTCTGTCCGGGCTTCCCGCCACAATGTGCTGGTTCTCGATGCGGGTGATATTAACACCGGCTCCGCTCTTTCCAATATGTTCGATGCGGAACCGGATATATTGGCTTATAATTTAATCGGCTATGACGCTGTTACTTTCGGAAACCACGAGTTCGACAAAAGCCTTTCTGTCCTTCATGGGCAGATGCGGCGTTCCGTTTTCGCCTGGCTTTCCGCAAATATAAAGAAGAGCGACGGTTCTTATCTCGGCGCTCCTTTTTTGATAAAAGATTACGAGGGTTTCAGGGTCGGGATTATCGGACTGACAACCAGGCGGACAACGGTCATAGCTTCACCTGATAAGGATTTGATTTTCACCGATGAAATAGAAGCCGCCTCCGCTATGGTGAAACAGCTGCGGGAAAAAGAGAAATGCGACGTCATCATTGTCCTCTCGCATTTGGGCAGTGAGGCGGAAGCCGCCGGACAGAATACTTCCATCATGCTTGCTGAAAAAGTTGCGGGCATAGACTTGATTATCGACGGTCATTCCCATACGTATTTCCCCGAACCTGAAATAGTGAATGGTGTTCCCGTCGTTTCGGCGAATGAGTGGGGCAAGTTTATGGGGGAGGGCCTTCTTACCATATCGGACGGTGCAGTTACAGGCTTTGAATGGTCTCCCGTGGAAATAACTTCCGGGGCTTTTCCCCCGGACGCTGAAATGGAGGCTCTGCTTCGTCCCTATGTGGAAGAGGCTGATGCGGAGTTAAAGGAAGTGGTCATGCGTACCGGGGCCGAATTTGAATTCGGAAACAAGCTCAGCCGGTACAAGGAAATCGCTTTGGGTGATTTGGTGAGTGATGCACAGGTCTGGTATGTGCGCGATAAAGGGCTTGAAGTGGATTTCGGTTTTTGCAACGGCGGAAATATACGTGCCCCGCTGCCTGCCGGTGATGTGACGAAAGAGAATCTTCTGACAGTGCTTCCCTTTGAAAATTATCTTTATGTTCTGACGTTGAAGGGTTCTGATGTAATTGAGTTGTTTGATTTTATCGGGACAATACCGCGCGGTTCCGGCGCCTTTCCCCAGGTTTCAAAGGAGGTGAGGTATACCCTGGTTTACAGTCAGGACGGTTCAGGTTACATTTCCGGGGTGACTGTAAACGGGCAGCCTCTGGAACCTGAACGTGAATACAGGATTGTTACAAATGATTACCTCGCAGGAGGAGGAGACGGCTACGGGATTCTTACACGCAGCACAGACACTTTTAACACCTCCATGCTGCTCAGTGACGTGGTTATTGAATACGTAAAAACTCTTCCGCAGCCTGTTATGCCTGTTACGGACGGACGAATTTCCATTTCAGAGGATTCCGGAATATAGTCCCGGCGCAGGTTCCTGCGGGTATCCGCAGGGTTGTACCGCTATCTCAGGAACAGTCGCAGCAGCTTGTGCTTTAAAGGTGTGTAGGGCTGGTAACGGAGGGGAACGTCCGTGCAAAGACTTTTGCTGACCACGCTTTTTATGTGGGAGAAAGTCCTGAATCCCGCCTCACCGTGGTAGCTGCCTGTCCCGCTTGCCCCGACGCCTCCGAACGGCAGATTTATGTTCGCTATGTGCATTATTGTGTCGTTTATGCATCCTCCCCCTGAAGGGATTTCCGCCATGATTTTCTCCGCGGTTTTTTTGTCGCGGGTAAAGACATACAGGGCAAGCGGATGGTCAAGGCTTTTGATGTTTTCCAGGGCTTCATCCATGCTTTCAAAGGTTATGACCGGTAACAGCGGACCGAATATTTCCTCCCGCATGACCGGGCTTCCGAAATCCGTCTGTTCCATGATACATGGTTCTATCTTGAGGCGGCTCCTGTCACTCTTCCCTCCGTACACGACCTTCTCCGGCTCAATCAATGAGATTATGCGGTCAAAATGCTTTGTGTTTATGATTTTTCCGTAGCCGGGATTGGAAAGGGGAGTTTCCTGGAACTGTTTTTTTATTTCTTGTATGACGGCGGATATGAGTTTGTCTTTTACGCTGTTGTGGCAGTAAATGTAATCCGGGGCAATGCATGTCTGGCCGCAGTTCAGGAATTTCCCGAAGACAATCCTTTTGGCGGATGTTTGTATGTCCGCATCCTGCAGGACAAGGCAGGGGCTTTTCCCGCCGAGCTCCAGCGTTACAGGTATGAGGTTTTCCGCTGCATGTCGCATGACTTCCCGCCCCACGGTTTTGCTTCCTGTGAAAAACATATAGTCGAATTTCTGTTTCAGCAGCCCGGAATTCTCTTCCCTGCCGCCCTGTATTACGGCGACATATTCTTCACCGAAACAATTTCCCAGTATTTGTTCTGTAAGTTTTGAGGTGTGGGCTGAATAGGCGCTTGGTTTCAGCACAACAGTGTTCCCCGCCGCAAGGGCATCCGTCAATGCTGATACAGAGAGCAGGAACGGGTAATTCCACGGGCTTATAATCAGCACATTCCCGTACGGGCATGGAATTGTGTAGCTTTTTGATTTGAACAATGTGACAGGGCTTGGAACCCTTCCGGGGGCGGCCAGCCGGGTTAAATTTTTCAGCATGAATCTGATTTCTTCGAGGGTTATATGAATTTCACTTATGAAGCTTTCACAGGGACTTTTACCCAGATCTTTCATCAGGGCGTCCGCTATTTTTTCTTCTTCGTTTTGTATGCATGCGTAGAGTTTTTTCAGCATTGTCCGGCGGAATTTCAAATCCAGTGTCGCGCCTGTGTTAAAAAAGTCCCTTTGTTTCCTGCGGATGTTTTCGATTTCCTGGTCCGTCATATGAATATCCCGCCCTTATCCTGCTTTGATTTGAGTATAAGACATGGTGGAAGCTGAAAGCGAAAAGCGTCCCGCGGCGTAATCCTTCACAGGACGGTTTGCCCTGTTATTCCGCTTTAATCGTGGTGTTCTTCACAATAACATCGTGGGAGGCTCCCTCTGTTATTGAGGCGGAAGAAACCAGGGTTATTTTCGCATTCTTCTGCAGTTCCGGTATCGAAAGGGAACCGCAGTTGCACATGGTGTGCTTGATTTTGCTTAATGTTGCGTTCACGTTGTCATGAAGGGGGCCGGCGTAGGGTACGTAGGCGTCAACACCTTCTTCAAAGGCGAGTTTTGTTCCGTTACCCAAATCGTACCTCTGCCAGTTGCGCGCCCGGTTTGAACCTTCTCCCCAGTATTCCTTGACGTAGTTTCCGTTCACATTCAGCTTGTTTGTGGGGCTTTCGTCAAAACGGGAGAAGTAGCGCCCGAGCATCACAAAGTCCGCGCCCATAGCCAGCGCCAGCGTTATGTGGTAATCGTACACAATTCCGCCGTCAGAACATACCGGAATGTATACGCCTGTTTTTTTGTAATATTCATCACGGGCGGCCGCGACTTCTATGAGGGCCGTCGCCTGTCCACGGCCGATTCCCTTCTGCTCCCTTGTGATGCAGATGGATCCGCCGCCGATTCCGACTTTCACAAAATCAGCGCCGGCTTCCGCCAGGAACATGAAGCCGTCCCTGTCAACGACATTCCCCGCGCCGACTTTTACGCTTTCACCCCATTTGCCGTGGATGTCTTTCAGGGCTCTGCGCTGCCATTCTGAGAAACCCTCGGAGGAGTCCAGGCAGAGGACATCCGCCCCCGCCTCCAGCAGCGCCGGAACCCGGTCCATGTAATCCCTTGTGTTTATTCCCGCGCCGACCACATACCTTTTATGCGAGTCGAGGAGTTCCAGAGGGTGTTCTTCATGTGTTGAATAGTCTTTCCTGAAAACGAGGTATTTTAAGTTTTTCTCTGAATCAACTATGGGAAGTGTGTTCAGCTTGTGTTTCCAGATTAAATCGTGGGCTTGTGAAAGGGTTATTCCGTCCTCGCCGTAAATTAAATCTTCAAATTTGGTCATGTATGCCGAAACTTTTTCTTCCGGGCTTACGTGGGAAAGCCTGAAATCCCTGCTTGTGATTATTCCAAGGAGCTTTCCGTTCGGGGAACCGTCTTCCGTTACGGCTATCGTTGAATGGCCAGATTTCTCTTTCAGGGCGATTACGTCTTTTAAGGGTTGATCCGGTTTGATGTTTGAGTCTGAGGTTACAAATCCCGCCTTATAGGATTTTACACGGGAAATCATGGCGGCTTCATCCTGAATTGACTGGGAACCGTAAATAAAGGAAATTCCGCCTTCCTTTGCGAGTGCTATAGCCATGGTATCGTTGGAAACGGACTGCATTATCGCAGAGACGAGAGGAATGTTAATTGTGAGAGGGCAGGTTTCACCCTTCGTGTATTTTACCAGCGGCGCTGATAAATCCACGTTTTCAGGAATGCAGTCCGGAGAAGTATATCCGGGTACGAGAAGATATTCACCAAAAGTTCTGGAAGGTTCTTCGTAGAAAAAAGCCATTATAAACCCCTTTGAAGGATTATACCAAAATAAGTTTTACAATGGCAATATGAAAACGTAAGGAAGCTTCCTCAGATTTCAATTTCCCCTGTGTATACGACTTCAGTGGCTCCCGTCAGGAGAACAGTTTCCCCTGTATAGCATACAATTAAGTCGCCTCCACGGACTTTCACCGTGATGTTTTCCCCCAGCGGGCAGAATCCGTTCAAAACCGCCGCCACCGCCGCGGCGCATGCCCCTGTACCGCAGGCAGGGGTTTCCCCGTTTCCCCTTTCCCAGACGCGCATTTTCAGGCTGTTGCGTCCCGCAACCCGCACAAATTCAGTGTTCACCCTGTTCGGAAAGGCGGGGTTGTTCTCGAACAGCGGGCCGATTTTCTTCACGTCGATTTTATCCACAAAATCACTGAAAAGAACGCAGTGTGGTGTATTCACCGAAAGGACGGTGGCGGCATAGGTTTCGTCGCCGGCGGAAATTTCCGCATTGACGATGGCTTCCGGGGGAAGCTTTCCGGATTTGAAGTTTTCTTCTCCGGCGCTGCTGTCCGGCATCAGGAACGCATCCTCAAGGTGCTCCCTGTCTTTGCGTCCGTCCCCTTTTATGATTCTGAAGCCGTCGGGTTTTCCGGTCACACGCCCGGGCTTCAGTTTTGCCGGAATTGAATCCGCCGTGAATTCCGGCTTCCCCATGTCTACTGTTACGGAGGAGACCTTTCCGCTCTGCTTGTAGGCGGTCAAATGCTTTATGCCGGAAGCCGTCTCAATGGATATTCCTGCCGTATGTTCCGAGGAATTCTTCCGGCTTTTGTCCGCGATTCCGTTTATGTTGTTGTCGTAAAGATATTTCGCCACGCAGCGGATGGCGTTTCCCGCCATCAATCCCTCGGATCCGTCCTGATTGAAGAAACGCATACCCGCGTCGGCTTTTTCGGATTTTGTGATTAAAACGAGGGAGTCGGCGCCTATTCCTTTGCGTCTGTCGCAGAGGCGCACGCTTAATCCTTCAGGATTTATGATTTCCTGCTCCATGGCGTTGAATACAATGAAATCATTGCCGGTGCTCTGCATTTTCGAGAATTTCAGCTTTATTTTTTCATGGCTGAGTTTGTTGATATTCACGAGCTCGATGCTTTCGGGTGAATACCTGCTTAAAAGGCTGTTCGCGATTGCGTTCGCCGTGTCAACCGATGTGAGGCAGGGAATGTCGCGTTCGACAGTTTTGCGGCGGAGTTTCACGCTGTCCGTGGTGGGCAGCCTTCCCTTCGCGGAAGTTGAAATCACGTAGTCGATTTTTCCTGTGTCAAGCAGTGTGAGGATGTTGTCTCCGGGGTTTTCGTGGATTTTGTTTACAGTCCGGACTTCCATCCCGAAACTTTCTATCACCCTGGCTGTGCCTTCCGTGGCGTAAAGTTTGAATCCCATCTCGTAGAATTTCCGGGCCGTATCGACGATTTCAAACTGGTCGCTTTTACGCACGGTTATCAGAACCCCGCCGCTTTTTTTCATTTTGTAACCGGCGGCTATCAGACCTTTGTAGAGGGCTTCGTCCATTGTGCGGGCGATTCCCAGTACTTCTCCGGTGGACTTCATTTCCGGGCCCAGATGGGTGTCCACATCTATCAGTTTTTCAAAGCTGAAAACAGGAACCTTGACGGCCACGTAGGGCGGAATCCGGTAAAGTCCGGTTCCGAAACCCATATCTTTCAGTTTTCCGCCGAGCATTGCGCGGACGGCGAGCTCCACCATCGGAACTCCTGTTACCTTGCTGATGTACGGGATTGTGCGGCTTGAGCGGGGATTGACTTCTATTATATAAAGCTCGTTTTCATAAATAAGATACTGAATATTCACCAGACCTTTTGTATTCAAGGCAAGGGCCAGCTGTCTGGACTGGTTTATGATTTTTTCAGTCAGGATGTCATTCAGATTCCATGCCGGATAAACAGCGATGGAATCCCCTGAATGGATTCCTGTTCTTTCTATGTGCTCCATTATTCCGGGAATCAGGATGTCTTCGCCGTCGCAAATGGCGTCCACTTCCACCTCTGTCCCCATCAGGTATTTGTCCACGAGGACAGGGTTCTCGATATTCTGGGCGAGGATTATCGCCATGTATTCGCGCACATCATCTTCGTTGAATGCGATAATCATGTTCTGCCCGCCGAGTACATAGGAAGGGCGCAGCAGAACCGGGTAACCGACACGCTTCGCTGTTTCCAGGGCTTGTTCCAGAGTCAGGACTGATTCACCCTTTGGCCGCTTGATGCTGAGGCGTTCGAGAAGGGCGTCGAATTTTTCCCTGTCCTCCGCGGTGTCAATTGATTCCGCGCTTGTGCCCAGAATCTTTATTCCCTGCTCGTGGAGGAATTTCGTGAGTTTTATGGCTGTCTGTCCGCCGAATGCGACGACAACGCCTATGGGGTTCTCCGTGCGGATTATGCTCATCACGTCTTCCGGTGTGAGCGGCTCAAAATAAAGTCTGTCGGCTGTGTCAAAATCCGTGGAGACCGTTTCCGGGTTGTTATTCACGATTGCAACTTCATATCCCAGTTTTTTCAGGGCCCACACGCATTGGACGGAGGCGTAGTCGAATTCTATTCCCTGTCCTATCCTTATAGGGCCGGAGCCGAGGACAAGGATCCTCTCCTTTTTGTTTTTTCCGTGCTCTTCCAGAAAAGTCCGGGCTTCGTTTTCCAGCCCGTAAGAAGCGTAGAAGTAAGGGGTTTCCGCTTTGAATTCCCCCGCGCAGGTGTCCACCATGCGGTAACCTGCGGGGATATGTTCCACCGTTCCCTCCGTTCCCTCCGTTCCCGGCAGGAGTATTCCGGAGGCGCCACGGACGGTTGTTCCTGCAAGCTCCTGAATGGTTTTATCCGTGTATCCCAGGTCTTTCGCTTCCCTGTAAAGTTCCGGGGTGAGGTTCCCCCCGGAAAGTTTTTTGTCCATTTCGACAAGTCTTTCCAGTTTGGAAAGAAACCACATATCGATTTTCGTGGTTTTGTTTATTTCTTCCGCGGAGAGAATGCCTCTGGACAATGCTTCGTAAACGGCGAAAAGTCTCTGGTCCGTGCATTCTCCTACCCGGGTTTTTATCTGTTCATCGCTTTCTTTTGTAAAGGCGGGCAGGCGGCATGTGAAGAGGGAGATTTCGGCTCCCCTGACCGCCTTCATCAAAGCCTGCTCAAAGGTGTCTCCGATGGCCATGACTTCGCCGGTGGCCTTCATCTGTGTTCCCAGCGTTCTCTTTGCATAAACGAATTTATCAAAAGGCCATTTGGGGAATTTCACCACCACATAATCCAAAACCGGCTCAAAACATGCCGCCGTTTTTCCGGTGACCGCGTTCGGGATTTCGTCCAGGTTGTACCCCACCGCTATTAAGGCGGCCACCTTCGCTATCGGATATCCGGTTGCTTTTGAGGCGAGGGCCGAAGAACGGGATACCCTGGGGTTTACTTCGATTACCGCGTATTCGAAGCTGTCCGGTTTCAGGGCGAACTGGCAGTTGCATCCGCCTTCAACTTTTAGGGCTGAAATTATGTTCAACGCCGCTGACCGGAGCATCTGGTATTCTTTATCCGAGAGGGTGACCGTGGGCGCAATTACAATGCTGTCTCCGGTGTGAACCCCAACCGGGTCGAAGTTTTCCATCGAGCAGACGGTTATGACGTTTCCCTGTCCGTCCCTTATGACTTCGAATTCTATTTCCTTCCAGCCTGAAATACATTTTTCCACGAGGATTTGATGAATCGGGGAACGGTGTAATCCGTTCTGGGCTATTTCCTTCAATTCCTCTTCTGTTTCCGCTATGCCGCCGCCGGTTCCTCCCAGAGTGAAAGCCGGGCGGACAATTACCGGATATGAAATTTCCGCCGCAAAATCCAGCGCGCTTTGAAGGTCGGTGACGACTTTTGACGGGATACAGGGCTCCCCTATGGATTCCATCGTATCCTTGAACATCTGGCGGTCTTCCGCCCTGTCGATTGTTTCTGGCCGTGCTCCCAGTAGACGCACGTTGTTGGCCGCAAGGAATCCTTCTTTTGCAAGCTGCATCGAAAGTGTTAAGCCTGTCTGTCCTCCGAGGGTTGACAGAAGGCTGTCCGGCTTTTCTTTTTCTATTATGCGTTTTATGGTCTCCGGAATGAGGGGCTCTATATAAATCGCGTCGGCCATCGTATTGTCTGTCATCAGCGTGGCAGGATTGGAATTGACAAGCACAACTTCAAGTCCCTGTTCCTTGAGGGCTTTGCAGGCCTGCGTGCCGGCATAGTCAAATTCCGCCGCCTGTCCGATAACGATGGGGCCGGACCCTATCACCATAACTTTGTGGATATCAGGATTTAACGGCATGTGTGTCTCCTGTCGAATTTATTAAATCTATAAACCTATCGAAAAGAAAAGCTGTGTCCAGGGGGCCGGCGGAAGCTTCAGGATGGAATTGGACGGAAAACCCCGGAAAATCCGAATATTGAATGCCTTCACAGGTTCCGTCGTTTGTATTTATGAAGGAAAGAGCCGCACCTGCCGGCAGGGAATCGGAGACCACGGCATACCCGTGGTTCTGGCTGGAAATATAAACACGTCCTGTAGCCGTTTCCTTGACAGGTTGGTTCGCCCCCCTGTGACCGTATTTCAGTTTTTCGGTTTTTCCTCCACGTGCAAGTGCAAGCAGCTGGTGCCCGAGGCATATGCCGAACACAGGAACCCCCGATTCGGTGAGTTTTTTCAATTCAGAGATTATACCGGTGTTTTCGGCTGGATCCCCGGGGCCGTTTGACAGAAGGACACCGTCCGGTTTTTGCGCAAGGATTTCGGAGCAGGTGCTCCGGGCTTTCATGGAAGTGACTTCAAGACCGCGTTTTAAAAGCTCCCGCCGTATGTTCGCTTTGGCTCCGAAATCCCAGAGGACGATTTTCTTTCCTTTCCCGGCCTGCGCCGCCTTTTCTGCGTCATTGACTTTCAATCCGTCTTCGGTCACAGGGACAGCCCTGTAGGCGGCTGATTCCGCAAAAACCTGCGCCGCCGGTTTTTCTATTGCCAGCGCGCTGCATGAAACGGAATTAACAGCGTCTTTTATTATGAAAGAACGTATCTCTGAAAGCAGGTTTTCAAAGGCGGCGGATTTTGCACCTTTTTTCAGAACCTCTTCCACGACAGCGGATTCCTCATGTTCTTTCTGGTTGTTTTCTCCGGGGGCGATAATCCGCGCATTCATAACGCCAGATTCCCGTATAATTTTTGTCAGGGCGCGGGTGTCCAGACTGTGTATACCTATAATGTTGTTTTTTTTGAGGAAAACGTCCAGGGATCCTTCGCTCCGGAAATTGGACGGGGCATCGCACCAGTTGTGTACAATGTATCCGCAGGCATGGGAGCGGCTGCTTTCAAAATCCGCCGGGATAACCCCGTAATTTCCGATAAGCGGAAATGTCTGCATCACAATCTGTCCGAAGTAACTGGGATCCGTCAGTGTTTCAAGGTATCCTGTCATTCCGGTTGTAAAAACAGCTTCTCCTGTGACGCAACCGGAAGCTCCGAAATTTTTACCTTCAAATATGTGCCCGTCTGCGAGAACAATATACGCTTTGTTTTCCATATCGGGAGATTATTCTACCGGATTTGTGAAAAAAAAGTAAGGGGTAAGGGAAGTGAAAAGGATTTCCGTCAGCCGTAGGTCTTTATGAGGTTTGCCGCAATCACCGTTTTTTTGAGGCACCTGTCCATGGCTTCTTTTTCGATGTATCTGTGGGCTTCCGGTTCGCTCATGTTCAGTTGCTGCATTAAAAGCAGTTTCGCCCTGTTGACCAGCCTGATTTCCTCCATTTTCTCCTCAAGCCTGATGGTTTTGTCAGTGAGCCTTTTTATCTTGCATTGTACCGCGCAGGCGGTTTTCATCATCATGTAGAAAATGAAGCGGTCCAGCGGTTTCGTTATGGAAATGATTCCGTAGGATTCAGCTTTTGAGGAAAACTCATCAAATTGGGAGGGAGGCACCAGAAGAAGTATTGTTCCCGTTGTTTCCGATAAATCTACGGCGGCGTCCAGTCCTGAGCCGTTGCCCGCATCAACTATCACAATGTCCGCGGGTAAATCCATGCTCATGCGCCTCGCTTCCTGAACATCGTCCAGAAAGATAACCGGCTCAAACAGGTACTGTGGAAGCATTTCGGAAATCAGCGATGAAATTTTCGAATCATCTGTAATCACCATCACTGAATAAACAGACGGCTTTTTTTCTTTTTTCACTTGTGCCTCTTAAAAGTGAAATTTATCCTGCGTATAGTTACGGGAAAACGCGTCTATAAATGATTCCGGTATGATTGATTTTATGAAACTGCTGTCCGCCGCGATTTTACGTGCTTCCTCCAGGGACTGGGGAAGTTTTTCCGGCATTTTGAAATCATGTGGCTCAGTATTACCGGCGGACGGGGAGAATCCTGTTTCCCTGCTTAAGTCCGCGGAAACGCTTTCAGGGGGGACGAGTCCTTCTTTTATGCCTTCGCAGGCTGCGTTTATTATGAGGGCGAAGGATGTGTAGGGATTTGCCAGCGGATCCGGTGAACGCAGTTCGATGCGTTTGTCGGCTCCGTTTGTTTCCGGTATGCGTATAAGTGCGGAACGGTTTGCCGTCCCCCAGCATATATAATCCGGAGCCTTGTGTCCTCCTCCTAGCCTTGCATATGATTCAGGCGACGGGTTAAGGAAGAGTGTCATCTCTTTTATCCTCCGCAGCAAACCTGCCACGATTTGGGGAATAAAATCATTTCCCCCATCGCCGTCCGCGGTATTGCCCAGACGTCGTGCCGAAATGTTGATGTGGAAGCCGTTGCCGCTGGCGTTTCCGAGCGGTTTCGGGGAAAAATCCGCGTACAGGCCGTTTACAGCCGCCGTTGAGCCGACCGCCCATTTAAATGTGGAGCAGTTGTCCGCGGCGGTCAGGGGGTCGCTGTAACGGAAGTCAATTTCGTTCTGTCCGGGGCCTTCTTCGTGATGCGAGGCTTCAAGGGTTATTCCCATATCCTGGAGGGTGAAGCAGATATTCCTTCTGATGTTCTCCCCCTTGTCTTTCGGGGATGAGTCCATGTATCCCGCATAGTCCAGGGGTTCCTTGGTGGGGTTTCCTTTTTCATCGAGTTTGAAAAGATAAAATTCTATTTCCGAGCCGAATATTAATTCCAGCCCGCAGTCCGCGGCTTTTTTTACCGCCTGCTTCAGTATATTCCGGCAGTCTTTTTCATAGGGGCTGCCGCCGGAGTGTTTGATGTCGCAGTACATTCTGATAACACGTCCGTGGGACGGTCTCCATGGAAGGATTGTGATTGTGGATGGGTCGGGGTGAAGGAATAAATCGGATTTTTGAGGCCCCTCAAAACCGTCTATCGCGCTCGCATCGAAGGAAACGCCGTTTTCAAATGCCGCCGGAAGACTGTTCGGCATTATCGATATGTTTTTCTGCAAACCGAAGGCGTCAAAAAAAGCGAGCTTGATGAATTTCACGTCTTCTTCCTTTATAAAATCGAGGACTTCATCCTGGGTGTAGTTCATGACAAACCTCCGTTTAACACGGCGAATTATAAGTAAAATATTTTTGTTTGTCCATTATGTTTCTGTGCTCCATATATTTTGCTTTTTGTCTTAAAAATATTCTGGTAGCATCTTGACATTTTTTTTTGAAAGTACTAAAACATTCCCATCGGCAAAGGAGTCGTAGATTATCACTGAATGGTAGTCTGCGGCTCCTTTTTTATTTTCCGGGGAATGCAATGTTGTATCCGGAAAAAATAGTATGAGGCGCTTTGGTATATTCAAACGGATATGCCGGGGTTGTTTGTTGTCAGGTATTTACGGCAAAGAAGTCGGTTTTTAATCAGCTTCTTTGCCTTTTTTATTTTAAGGAGGTTTTTATGTGTAGTGATGTTACGGAAATTTTCGGGGAAATGGTATTCAATGAATCTGTGATGAGGACCAGACTTCCGAAAGAAACATTCCGCCAGCTGATGAAAACTATTCACGAGGGGCAGAAACTTGACCCTTCTGTGGCAAATGTTGTCGCGAATGCCATGAAAGAATGGGCTGTTGAAAAAGGTGCCACACATTTTACCCACTGGTTCCAGCCACAGACGGGTGTCACCGCCGAAAAACATGACAGCTTCATAACCCCCGTAGGTGAAGGGAAAATTATAATGGAATTCTCCGGAAAGGAACTTGTCCAGGGCGAGCCTGACGCATCTTCCTTTCCTTCCGGCGGTTTGAGGGCGACTTTTGAAGCCCGTGGTTATACAGCCTGGGATCCTACCTCATACGCTTTTATCAAAGACGGCTGCCTGTGTATTCCGACTGCTTTTTGTTCTTACGGCGGTGAAGCCCTGGATAAAAAAACGCCACTCCTCAGGTCGATGCAGGCTCTCAACAAGCAGGCTCTCCGCGTACTTCATCTTTTCGGGAATGAGGATGTTTCCTGCGTGAACACAACTGTAGGTCCCGAACAGGAATATTTCCTTATTGACAAGAGCGCATACAACAAACGTGTTGATTTGATTTATACAGGCCGTACCCTTTTTGGCGCACGTCCGCCGAAGGGACAGGAACTTGAGGATCATTATTTCGGTATAATCAAGCCCCGTGTCCAGGCTTTTATGAAAGATTTGAATAAGGAATTGTGGAAGCTTGGTGTTTATGCGAAAACGGAACACAACGAAGTTGCTCCCGCGCAGCATGAGCTTGCCCCTGTTTTTTCCAGCACGAACATAGCCTGCGATCACAACCAGCTTACAATGGAAATGCTGCGCAAGGTAGCCTCAAAACACGATATGGTTTGTCTCCTTCATGAAAAACCCTTTGCCGGTGTGAATGGTTCCGGAAAGCACAACAACTGGTCCATATCAACGAATACTGGGAAAAACCTGCTTGATCCCGGCGCAACACCACAGGACAATGCCCAGTTCCTTTTGTTTCTGTGTGCCGTCATCAAGGCCGTTGATGAATACCAGGATTTGCTGCGCATTTCTGTCGCCACTGCGGGAAATGACCACAGGCTCGGCGCAAACGAAGCTCCTCCTGCCATTGTTTCCATATTTCTGGGTGACGAACTTACGGCAATCCTGAAATGCCTGGAAGAAGGAGTCCCCTACGGCAGCCACAAAAAGGAAAAAATGCAGATAGGTGTCACCGTGCTGCCTGAATTCAGCAAGGACACAACAGACAGGAACCGTACTTCACCTTTCGCATTTACAGGAAACAAATTTGAATTCCGTATGCTGGGTTCAAATGATTCTATAGCCTGCGCGAATATTATGCTTAACACCGCTGTAGCGGAGGAACTCTGCCAGTTTGCGGACAAGCTTGAGGGGTCGAAAAATTTCAAGGATGATCTCCAGAATATTATCCTTCAGACAATCAGAGACCATAAGCGGATAATTTTCAACGGCAACGGTTATGATGAGGAATGGGTGAAGGAAGCTGAGAAAAGAGGCTTGTTGAATTTGCGTTCCACTCCGGAGGCCTTGGTGCATCTTGTCGCAAAAAAGAACCAGGATCTGTTAAAGAAGCATGGCGTTTTCAGCGAGGTTGAGTTGAATTCCCGTTTTGAAATTCAGAATGACAACTATATCAAGATTATTCATATCGAAGCTCTGACAATGATTGATATGGTTCATAAGGATATTCTCCCCGCCGGAAGTAAATTCGCCCTGCGCCTTGCAAGGACAATTTCAGAGAAGAAGTCTGTGTCGGAAAGCATCGATGTCTCGTATGAAGAGGAAGAGCTTAAAACTGTTTCTGCTTTGACAGGTGCGATTTATTCCAAAGTGAAAAAGCTTGAGAAGGTTGTTATGGATGCAAAAGATGTGCAGGGAGGAACATCCGCTCTTGCCCTTTATTACCGTGAACAGATATTTGCGGCGATGAATGAATTGAGGGTTTCTGTTGACGAGCTTGAAGGTTCTGTTGACAAGGATTTGTGGCCGTATCCTTCCTACGGTGAAATTCTTTTCAGCGTTCGCTGAGCATGAACTTACCGTACGGTTTGCGTGAAATCGCCGGCTGTACGGACGGGATATGTAAAAGGGGGTTTATTATGGATGGTCAGTTTTTTGGATCCGCAGGTGTATGGTTTCTGATTGGAGCCATACTGGTATGGTTTATGCAATGCGGCTTCGCTATGGTTGAAACAGGATTCACCAGGGCGAAAAACGCAGGCAATATCATAATGAAAAACTTGATGGACTTTTGTCTGGGAACAATCGTGTTCACTCTTCTGGGCGCGGGAATTCTGATGGGTGAGAATGTTTTGTTCGGCCTTATAGGTAAGCCGACACTTGTCATGTTCACGGATTTTTACAACTATGACTGGAACTCATTTTTCTTTAATCTTGTGTTCTGTGCTACGGCTGCAACTATTGTCTCCGGAGCTATGGCAGAACGCACAAAGTTTTCCGCTTATTGTATTTACTCGGTTGTTATCAGCCTGATTGTTTATCCTGTTGAAGCGCACTGGGTATGGGGAGGCGGTTGGCTTACACGTGTGTGGGGATCTGTAGCCGGTTCAGATGTTGTGTTCATCGATTTTGCAGGTTCCGCCCTTATCCACATGGTGGGAGGAATAAGCGCTCTTATCGGAGCCGCAATGCTTGGCGCCCGTTTGGGGAAATATGACAGGGATAAGAGCGGCAAGGTGGTGAAAGTCCGTGCCATCCCCGGTCACTCCCTCACGCTCGGTGCCTTGGGTGTGTTTATCCTTTGGTTCTGCTGGTATGGATTTAACGGTGCCGCTGCGGCGGATGTCTGCGATTTGGCCCGTATACTCTGCAACACAACCATCGCCGCTGCCGTGGCCACAACCGCAACAATGCTTTTTACATGGGTTAAGAATGGTAAGCCTGATGTTTCCATGACGTTGAACGGATCTCTGGCCGGACTTGTCGCCGTAACCGCGCCCTGTCAGGTCGCTGATGCATTTGGTTCCGCTGTTATCGGGTTGGTTGCCGGAATTCTTGTGGTTGTAGCTGTTGACTTTATAGATCAGGTTCTTCATGTCGATGATCCTGTCGGTGCCATTGCCGTTCATGGTGCAAACGGACTTTGGGGAGCGCTTTCCTGCGGATTGTTCTCCGTCAAGACAGGTTTGTTTTATACAGGCAATCCGCTTCAATTAGGTGTTCAAGTAATAGGGATTGCGTGTATCATGCTTTGGGTTGTCGCCACAATGAGTTTGACTTTCTTTGTATTGAAAAAGACAGTCGGACTTCGTGTTGATGAGCTTGAGGAAATTGAAGGTCTTGACAAGCACGAGCATCTTCTTCCCTCCGCTTATGCCGACTTTATTACAACGCCTTTCGCCTGTGATGTTACGGATAGTGACAGCGGTATATCAGTGCCGGTTGTGAATGCAGCTCCCGCGGCTAAAATTTCCCATGAGCACGCTGACGCGAAATTCACTAAGGTTGTTATCGTAACCCGCCAGACAAAATTTGAAGCTCTCAAGAAAGCTATGAATGATATCGGTGTTACAGGAATGACTGTTGTCAATGTAATGGGTTGCGGTATGCAGAAAGGTGCAGGCGAATTCTACCGCGGCGTTCCTGTTGATATCACGCTTCTTCCGAAAGTCAAAGTTGAAATCGTTGTCACCAAAGTTCCTGTTGATGCTGTTATAGAAGCCGCTAAAAAAGCTTTGTACACCGGCCACATCGGGGACGGAAAAATCTTTGTATACAAGGTTGATAACGTTGTCAAGGTTAGAACCGGCGAGGAAGGTTATGAAGCCCTTCAGGATGAAGAATAGGATAATGCAGGGAAGTTAGAGTTATCTTTGGATTTTGAAATCACTTTTACAAGGCTGCGGATGCAGCCTTGTTTTGTTTCTACTTTTTTATTTTTGTTTTGGTAAAGCTTATTGAAGCCGCCGTCAAAAAAAACGCGCCCGCTGTGACCACAGTCATCGCCCCCGCCGGAACGTCAAAGTGCCAGCCAAGAAAAAGTCCCGTAAAAGAAAATACGATGGAAAAAGCAATTCCCCATATCATCATCTGCGCCAAATTTCCGGCCCTGTATCCTGCTGTTCCTGATGGCAGTGTCAGCATGGCGATGACCATCACAATTCCTACAAAGGTCTGTAAAAGAACAACCGCCAGCGCAGTTATGCTCAGTATAGCCAAAAAAAACAGATTTGTGTTTATACCTTTTGTTTTTGCGAACTCTTCATCAAAAGAGCATATTTCAATCTGCGGGTAAAATTTCCATGCCAGAAATATTGCGGCCGCGTCGAGAATTGCAAGAAGTTTTAAGTCCTCCGTTGAAATTAAAAGTATGTTTCCGAAAAGATAACTTGAAGGATCCGTATATCCCGCTGTTTTAGACATGAACAGGACACCTGCGCTCATGCCTATGGCCCATATCGCCTGGATGACAGTATCCTCCCTTTGTTTCGCTTTTAATGATACAAAACCTATAAGCATCGCTGAAATTACCGCGAAAATCATTGCGCCGGCCTGTGGCGGCATTCCGGGAATTATCCCTTCCGCGGAAAAAAACAACGCCATGCCGATTCCTCCAAGGGCTGCATGTGATATCGCCCCTGCAAGGCCTGCAATCCTTTTAACCGTGATTACCGCCCCGAGTATTCCGAACAAAACGGAAGAGAGTATTCCTGCAATGAGCGCGTTCCGTAAAAATACATATTGTGGATCCGCAAGTGAATAGAAAAACGACTCCATATATTAACCTTCACTTTTTCCGCAAATGTGGTCACCGCAACAACAATCGGGCAGCCTCGTGTCATGGTTGACAATTCTGCCGTTGCCTGC
Source organism: uncultured Treponema sp. (assembly GCA_949300145.1). Lineage (GTDB taxonomy): Bacteria > Spirochaetota > Spirochaetia > Treponematales > Treponemataceae > Avitreponema. The sequence continues at coordinate 93,548 of CASGDA010000003.1, forward strand.
CGGTTCTGTCAAATGCCTTACAACAGAGGATGCCGCGCCAAGGGCAGCATGACCGATACATAAAACTTCGTCTGTCATGGAAGACACAAAATCAGAATCGTGCGTTACAATCAGAATCGAAGACTTTCCTTTCAGGGACGACAGAACGGAAGAAAGCCTGTTTTCGCTGTCCTCATCCATGTTCGCGGTAGGTTCATCCATAATCAGAAGTTCCGGTTTGGAAGCCAGCGCCCTGGCCACGAGGACCCTTCTTCTTTGTCCTCCCGACAGCGCTGTGAAGGAACGTTCCGCTATGTCTTCAATTTCGGCTTGCCGCAAAGCATCATTCACCGCATCCTTGTCTTCCCGGGAATATTTCCGGGAGAATGGTTTTACCCTTCCCATAAGAACCACTTCCCTTACGGAAACCGGAAAGGCGGGGTCATACAAAACCTGCTGCGGGACATATCCGACTTTTGACCTCTCCTGCACCGCCGGTTTGCCGAACAGGGTTATTTCCCCGGAGGAAGGTTTTTCCAACCCTAAAATCAATTTCAGGATGGTTGTTTTTCCTGCTCCGTTTTTTCCTGTCAGAGCCGTGACTTTCTTTTCGTGGATGTGAAACGAAATTTCATCAAGCACTTTTATATTTCCATATGAAAACGAAACTTTGTGAAATTCAAGGACAGCCTTTGAATGTCCCGTTTCTCCGGTTATTTGTGGCATAATTATTTTTCCGTTTCTTCCGCGCCGCCGCTCTTCTTTATAAGGGATTCACCCATCGCCTTTATATTGTCCAGCCAGTTTTCCGCCAAAGGATCCAGCGCAATTGTTTCCGCTCCGACAGCATCCGCCAAAGTTGTCGCGGCGGACACCGGGAACTGCGCCTGCACAAAAATCGCGGACGGCTTTTCTGCCATCGCTTTCTTTATCAATTCAGAAAGCACTTTCGGTGTGGGTTCTTTTCCTCCCGTTTCCACCGCCTGTTGTTTGATTCCAAATTCATCCAGAAAGTATCCGAACGAAGGATGGAAAACAAAAACAGACGACCCTTCCAACGGTTTTAATTTATTCCTCAGCGAAGCGAATTCTTCCGATATCTTGGCAATCAGGATATCCGTATTCTGTTTGTACCGCGCGGTGTTCTCAGGATCGCTTTCACACATTGCGTCCCGTATATGTTCCGCAAGTATTACCGCCGGCTTTTCCCCAAGCCATGTATGCCTGTCTATGTTGTTTGAATGACTGTGTCCGTGGTCGTCGTCCTCTTCAAGTTTTCTGAAAACAACTCCTTCCGTTCCGTCAATGATTTTTAACGAAGGGAATTGCTTTTCAATTTTAGGACGGAGCGCCGTTTCAAATTCCGTCCCTGATAAAACCCAGAAGTCTGATTCCGCCAGGTATTGTATTTGTCTTGCGGAAGGTTCATATGAATGGGGATTCTGCCCTTCACCGGCGAGAGTGTTTATTGTAATGTCGGTTTCCGGGCCTGCAATCTGTGAAACAAACCACCGTTGCGGCAGAATGCTTACTGTAACCGTAAGGGCGCTCCGCTCTTTTTGTTTTCCGGTGCAGGATGATAATAATAGGACGGGCAGTAAAAAACAAACGGTAAAAAGTTTTTGAAATGTTAATGGAATTTTTTCAGTTCCAAGTGAATATGATTTTTTTAAAAATTTGAAATTCGGGCTTTTCATATTAAATAATATATATCTATAATAGGAAAAAGCCTAGTGGTTTTTTATCCATATAATCGTAAGGCTGGCGACTATGACTGATTCGCAATGGAAAGTTTTCTCCGGATTCCGGAATGAATTCCGCAAAAAATGTTCTGATTGGGAAAAATTTTCTTCCCCGTGGTTAAGGGAACTGCAGACGGAGGCTGCTTCAGCCGGCGGAACGCCGCCGTATCCTGTTGAAACGCCTGTGGTGTATAACACCGCTCTGGATGAATTCACTAAGGACAGCGGTGTCTCGCTTGTCATTGTAAGCGACAATCCTGGAAAGGATGAACAACTGGCGGTCAACAGAATGTATCTTGTCGGACAGGCAGGAAAACTGGGCGCCGGATTTTTTGCGAAACACCCTGAGCTGGGCCCGGATTACAGAAAAAATGTCATAATCCTGAATAAAACCCCGGTGCATTCCGCCCGTACAAAACAGCTGGAATTTTTATTGAAGCACGGCGGAGATAAATTCGCCGTACTGTTTGAAGAGTCGCAGAAGTGGATGGCGGAAAAAGCGGCTGCGCTCCAGAAAGTTTTCGCTTGTCCGTTGTGGATTGTCGGATACGGAGAGCTTCGTCCGAGAGGGCTTTTCTCCGGATATGCGGAAACCCTGACAGGGATTTACGGAGCGGATTCCGGCGACACAAAGCCTCCAGTCTATCTTTTCCAGCATTTTTCCATGAATAGATTTTCGATAGACTTGCGTGATTCCTCTTATTTGAAAGGGAAGGAATCCGTCCCAATCGCTGACAGGCTGAAAATACTTGGCGAAGCCCACCGCAGGGAAGTTCTCGGCTGGTGATTTTCAGCCTCCCTTATTTCCGTATTGTCAGACAAAAGCGCTTTCGATTCTTATGAGGCAGCGGTAATTGTCCCCCAGCTCTTTTTTTATCAGTGTGTTTATTTCACGGCGCAGGGCGCTGTCTTCAATTTCTGTGTTCTTAATATTTCCCGGCCTGATTACATCAAAAATAAGGTTTGTATTGGTTTTGTCCGGAACAATGTGCAGGTCATGGAATTTCAATTCCGGATTCAGCGAGGTCAATACGTTTTTTAATATTTCTTTTGTTTTTATGAATTCATCGTTGTCCAAATCAACAGGATCCATGTGAATTGTAGCCGCGCAACCTGTTTGAATCATTATGTCATTTTCAATATCGTCTATTATTTTATGCATATCAAAAATATTGCTTTTTCCGGGAACCTCTGCATGAAGGGAAATCATAACCCGTCCCGGTCCGTAGTCATGTATCACAAGGTCATGCATCCCGGAAACAGGTTCGTGGCTTAAAACTATTTGTTCGATGTTCTTTGCGAATTCCGCATTTGCCGGTATACCCAGGAGAGGGTTTATGGTTTCCTTCGCGGAAGAAACACCGTTGTATAAAATGAAAATGGCTATCAGGATTCCGGCAACGCCGTCAAAAGGAAAGGCGGATGAAGGAAAGAAGTGTGAAAACAGGAATGAAAGCAAAACCAGTGAAGTTGAAACAGCGTCAGCAAGACTGTCCTTTGCCGCGGCATTCAAGGCAGGTGATGAAATCTTTTTTGCTATGGCGGCATTATAGGCGGCCATATAACATTTTACGGCTATCGAAATTGCGATAACCGCCAGTGCGGTCTTTTCCGTCCTGTTCCCGCCCGGCGACATTATGGCGGTGACCGATGCGCGTAAAAGTTCCGCACCCGCCAGCAGTGTGAAAAAAGAGACGGCAAGTCCTGCAAGATATTCGATTCTGCCGTGACCGAACGGGTGCCCCCTGTCAGCTTTTTTATTTGAAAGCTTGAAACCCGCCAGAGTGGTGCCGGCCCCGATTGCATCGGTCAGGTTGTTCACCGCATCGGCGGTCAGGGCAACCGAGCCGGAAATAAATCCTGTTATGAATTTGGCTGCGGAAATAACCAGGTTCAGGAAAAGCCCGAGTATTCCGCAGAGTATACCGTAAGCTTCCCTTACATTGGTGTCCTTTATATTTTCACGGTCTTTTATAAATATTCTTGAAAGCAGGGATACAAGCATTGCGATTCATCCTGACTCATAAAACAGAAGTTTCCCGGTTTTAATTCAAACGGAACCGATGCGTTCCGGCGGATTGAATCAACCGGCTTTGTCCGTGTTTCCCTGTTTCCCGTCCGCCGGTGTTTTCAGGTATGCCATGAAACTTTTAAGATATTCCGCGAACGACAGCACTGAAAGAATCACGGACAAAACGTACAGGCATATGTTTACGGTTTTCAGTCCCGAAATAATATTCTGGAAGGACGGGTCCGTGTTGAATTGCAGGACATTGTTTATGCGTATCAGCGAGACAATAAAAAGAGAAAATCCCCCTGAAATAATATAAACAACGGTTTTAATCTTTCCGGGCATCTTCGCCGCGATTACAACCCCGTTGCTGATTGCGAGCATACGGACAAACTGCATTCCCATTTCCCTGAAAAGAATTATCAGGAAGAAAAACGACGGCATATAACCTGAGACAACAAATGTCAGGAACACTGTCATATTTGTCAGTACATCCGCAAACGGATCAAAGAGTTTTCCGAAGTCGCTGACAATTCCGTATTTCCTGGCAAAAAAACCGTCAAGGAAATCCGTGAATTCCATATAAATGAACACGGGGATTAGAATGCACACTGATACAATCTCTGTCCCCTGAAAAAATGTCGGCAGGAAATATATGATAAAGAAAACGGGGGCTAAAACCAGTCTATTCATCGAGAAAAAATTGGCGATTTGCATACCCTATTATACCTGTGGAGAAAAAGCCCTGTCAATCTGTGAATATGTTTTCTATATAAGAATTGAAGATTCTTTTTTTTTGTGATATAATATAAGATGACCATGAAAACAAAAACCACATTCAGTGTTAACCAGAAAATTGTCTATCCAAGCCAGGGTGTCGGAAAGATTATCGAGATCAAGGAGAAAATGTTCAAGAATGAACCTGTTCTCTATTATGTGATTTATATCGCCGTTTCCGACATGACAATTATGGCCCCCGTGGAAAGGGCTGAAGAACTTGGCATCAGGGCAATTGTTTCCGCGGAGGAGGCGCATAAGGCTCTTGAACTTGTCTCCCAGGACTTTGAGCCCATTCCGTCCGACTGGAAGCTGAGATATCAGACAAATCTGGATTTACTTAAAAAAGGCAGTGTGTGTGATATTGCTACAATAGTCCGTTCCCTTTACCATCGTAGTAAAATAAAAGAACTCCCGATTTTGGAAAGAAAACTTTATGATTCCGCACAGAAACTTTTGGAAGATGAGATAAGTTTTGCTTTGGATATTTCCAAGGAAGAAGCGGAGAATTTAATACATTCCCATCTTGAGCCTTTCGGGGAATTCGATACTAATCCTGATAAATCCAGAATGGATGATGACGCGGACGATGATTTCCTGGACGATGATTCCGGATTGGAAGATGACGAAGATCAGGATCAGGATGACGATTTCGACGACGATGACGACAACTGAGAATATTTCCGGCACCAAACAAATGCCCTGAAACGGAAGCGGGAATTCAATGGAAATCAGTGAAACAACAGAAAAAATCATGCGTGTAGGCTTTGGAACAGACAGGCACAGGCTTGTTCCAGGCCGGCGCCTCATGCTCGGAGGCGTCCATATTCCTTTTGATTCCGGTGAAGCCGGCCATTCTGACGGTGATGTGCTTTTACACGCCGTAACGGACGCCCTTCTGGGTGCGGCCGGCGCCGGCGACATCGGGGAGATGTTTCCGCCGGGAGACGGGCGCTGGAAGGACGCTGATTCCGCCGTGCTTTTAAAGACCGCCTGGGAAAAAATAAGGGCGGACGGCTGGACTCTGGAGAACCTTGACTGTGTGATTCATCTGGAAAAACCCAAACTTTTGCCTTGGCGGCGCCTGATTATAGACTCAATCTCCGGAATCCTTTCTCTCCCGGCGGAAAATTTTCCCGCCGTCGATTCCGGAACCGGAAAAGACGGCGCTTTGCCCCGTGTTTTCGTCAAAGCGAAAACAGCCGAGGGTCTGGGCGATGTCGGGGAGGGAAGGGCTGTGGATGCCCAGGTTGTCTGTCTTCTTTCAAAATCAGTCCGGCATTTCCAGAACTAATTCAACTTCACCCTTGGAAAGATGCAGGGCGCGGGCAATCTGGTCTGTCGTCCATCCCTCATGCTTCAACGCTTTTATGTTCTCCCTGTCGCTTATGGGAGGTGCCCCCTTCCTTTTCTTTGCTCCGGGATCTTCCTCTTTGATTAAGGCGTGGAACAAGCCTATGGTTTTGTCCGCTTCTTTCTTCAAATCCACGAGACGTTTTTCCGTATTCACAAATGCTTCCCTGTCGGCCTGTATGCGTTTGGAACGTTTCTCCACATCCGAAAGTTCTGTTTCCAGCTGGGTGATTTTGCTCTCAACTTCCCCGGCCCTTTCAGACGCATCCATGAGCGTATCAATTCTGTTTTTTATCGCCGAGATATCCTCCGGCATTGCGGCTGTTTCCTCCCGGTAAGAACGCAGGTTGGTTTCGAGTTCCTTCAGCAGATTAAACGCCTTGTCCACGCCTTCGATTGTCTGGTCAAGTACAAGGGCCTTTTTCGCCATCCTCTCATACCGGGCATTCACATCGTTTATGCTGTCTTCAAAACGTCTGATTTTAACCTGGTATTCCTGAACATCGTCGTTTGTACGGGTGAGTTCGGAAATCCTCTCCGCGATTTTGGAAGACAGCCCGAGCAGGTTGTTGAAGTCCGCCTCCATGGCGTCAATCCGTTTCTTTTCGGAAGACATTTTTCCGAGCTTCTGTTCCGCCTCTTCCTCAAGGCTCCGTATGTGTTTGTACTGGTTCTCGAGGCGCGCCATTGTTTCCTGATACACGTTGAAACTGCCGACTTCGATTTTAAGTTTTTCAATGCTTTCTTCAAGACCGGCTTTAAGCTCGTCCGCTCTGGTGAAAACACGGGTTTGCTCGACGAAGGCTTTTTGTTTCGCCGCAATTTCATCCAGATTTCCGGAAATTGAATCGACGTCGCGCTGGAGTTTTTTGAAGAACTTCTGCTTTGTATCTTCAAGGGAAGAGCCGATTTCAAGGGCCGATGTTTTGAGTGCGCGGACGGATGTTTCCGCCTCCGCTTTAGCCGTTTTAATTTGCTCTCCGGTTTCCCGTGAAAGCTCTTCAAAGGTTTTCGCGAATTTATCCAGCGCATTCTGGCTGCGCTCGTCCAGATCCCTTCCGGCGTTGTTGATTTTTCCGCGCAGTTCCTCAACTGAATTCTGGAGTTCCATTGTATCCTGTCCGATGCGTTTAACCGCCGCGGAGAAGTCCTCCTGGGTGTCGGCCTCCAGTTTTTCTATCATTGAGGAAGTTGAATTCCGGAATTCCGAAATTTTTATTTCTATTTCGGAGGAAGCCTCTTCCACCAGCCTTTCATGTTTTTTCTGCCATTCGGAGACGTTTTCACTGATGCTGTTTATCAGGTTTTCAGAATCTTCACGCGCTGTTTCTATTGAACCCAGCAGGTCCTTGTACCGGGAATCCATTTCCAGCCGCTGTTTCCGCAGCGCTTCCTGAAGCTCGATGGAATGTGTCTGCAGCTCGTTCCTGGCGAAAACCTCCGCGTTTTCCTTGGCCTGAAGGAATTCCGCCCGGTACTGCTCCGAAAAGGACTGGATGGCTTCAGCGCTGTTTGTAATCCTTGTGCGCAAATCAGATTCAACTTCCGAAATCTGGCTTTCGATTTTGTCAGTCTGAATCCTGTAGTTTTCGGAAATTTCTGACAGCCTTTCCTTAAGTTTCTCCGTGTATTCGTTCTCCGCGTCCGTCCTTTCGGATTCATTTTTTGCGGAAAGGGCTTCCAGTCTTTCCTCAAGATTAGCCTGCCAGTTCTGTATTTCCGCTGCCATCGTGTTCCCGCGGTTTGTAAGATCCGTGAAGAAGTCATCCTCGAAGGCTTTCAATTTTTCAGACACATTCGCATAGGCATGGGTTTTCAAATCGTTGATGGAATTCTCGATGTTCTGGATTTTATTTACAAGTGATTCCGCTCTGGAATTGAAAGAGGATTCAAAACTGTCCCTGCGTGTGTTCTGATCCTGCACAAAAAGCTCGAAGGCGGCGTTCGTTTTTTTCTCCAGATCCTGGAGGGAAAGCCGGAGCTTCCCGTCCATACCAGGTATTTCATCCATAATGCTGCTGAATTTTGAAAGCTGGTAAGATGTGTCTTTTTCAAATCCAGTGAGTTTTTCCTCCAGGGCTGTAAGCCTGTTTTCTGCCTCCGTCGCGGAATGGGAAATCTTCGCCGACAAACCTTCCGTTTCGGTTTTCAGTTTTTCAAAGAAAGCTTTTTGTGTCGCACCCTGTTCCTCAATCAATGCGTTCGTATGGTTTTTTGATTCCTTGAGCATTGTTTCATTCTGGGTTTTCCATTCCGCCTTGAAATCCTTCAATGCCTGCTGGCTTTCTGAGAGTTTTTCTTTTGTCTGCTGAAGCATTTCGGATGTCCGGGTGTCTATGGTTTCCCTGTATTTTTCAAGGCGCGCCAAAGCCTGTTGCTGGAGTTTCTCAAAGGTATTGTCTTCCAGCTTTTCCGCCCTGTCGGATGCTTTTTCAAACAGGTTGTCGTAAACCCTCTGCAGGTTTTCCAGGGCGGAGGATTCCAGGCTTTCACTTTCACGGCGGATTCTTTCTATTTTGCCGTTTATTTCTTCCATATCGCCGGAAAAGCGTGAGAGTATCTCTTCCCTGATTCCTGAAAGGGCCGCGGAATTCTCCCTGGTGAAACGCTGTTCAAGTTGTGAAAGGGAAAGGGAAATCTCCTCCATTTCTTTTTTCGCGTTTTGTATCTTTATGCCGAGGGAATCAGCAAAATCCGATTCCTCCGCGATTTTCGCCAGGTTTTTATCCGCCGCCGATATCGCTTCCATCAGTTTTGAAACCGTCTGGCTTGAATTTTTTATTTGGAGCATGAAATCCGTGACTTCCTTGCGGCGGGAATAAAGCTCTTCTTCTTCCTTCTCCAAATCAGTCTGCATTTCCTTGAGTTTTGCGACGGCGGCGCTGGCCCTGTCCATCATTGTCCTTATTTCGATGGAAGCGTTTTCCAATCCCTGCGTTTTTGTGGTGACATAGGCTGAAAAATCGTCTTTCTGTTTGTCATAAAACCGTTTCAGTTTTTCAAAAGAACGGTTGCCTTTGTCAAAATGACGGAATACTAAGATGAGGATTAGGCATATTCCCATCGTAATGATATTTCCTGTAGTAAACATCTACGACCACCCTTTTTGCGCTGTTATTCAAAGTTTACCACATCAGTCAAAAATTGACGATATGAATAAAAATAAATATCACACGCGCTCTTTTTTTTCATATTGAAGAAATCGAAAGGGGAAAGGATGCAGGCTGTTTTCATTCCCGCCGCGGATGCTCCCCTGATATCCGATTTCAGGCTGTTTCCTACATATAGAATACGCTCCGGCGGTATCCCGAGGGATGAGGCAAGCGCCCGGAAAGGCGTTCCGGAAGGTTTCAGCGCCCCCGTTTCCTCCGAAGAAAGAACCGCGTCACAATAACCGGAGAGCCCCCAGACGGATCCTTTTTGCTCCGGCGGAAAGTCCGACAGGATGCCGGTTTTAATTCCCGCTGTTTTTAAGCCGGAAAAAACTTCATGGATGAACGGAAATGGTTTCATATTCAAAAAAAAGGGTTTCAAGCCGTCATATATGATGCTCCGGATTTTTTCCGCCGCTTCTCCGGTGGAAATACCCATTTCCTCTGCCAGCAGCTCCGCCTGTTTTTTACGAAAGGCTTCCCCGGGATTATCCCCCGGAAGTATTTCCGTCCGGCAGTCGTGGAGAATCCTTCTGACTTTGTTGAAGGCGGAAAAAAAAGACAGGTTTTTGAGGAAGTAAAAAGGCAGTCTGCGGTAAAGTCTGAATGCCGGATACAGGGTCCCGTCAATGTCAAAGGCTACGGCGTCTATATCCGCACGGGTAAAGGCTTTCTTCATCCTATAGTTATACTATAAGATACTGTTATCGTCCATTATTATTCATTTTGAAGGATGAATCTGCCGGCTTCCGGAACCTTGACCCTGGACAGATGGATGAATGCGTCTTTGTTTCTTTCAATGAAAACCTGTTTGTCCGTTTCCGCGGCGCTTTCAAAAACAGTTATGCAGAAACCGTTTTCAGCGGAAAAATACGGGAAGAAAACCGCTATATGGTGGTATTGCCGCAGCGGAGGATTTCCCCGCAGCCTGTTCACCGCCCCCAGATAAAAGCAGCCCGGTTCTTTCACCGCCAGATAATAGAGGAGGGGGATAAGCTCCTCCACAGGGTATCCTGTATGCCTGGAATAACCGGTTCCGTCCGCAAAAACGGAGTCCGTCACGTCTGTTCCTGATTCAGCCGGCAGGACGGTTTTTCCGGCATTCAGGGTCACCACGGCGGCGGCCAGGTTCCTGCACCAGTCGAGGCCGAAAAAAAGATCCCGCTGTTCCCGGTGGGGTTTCGTAAAATGTGAATCCGGATTATCCGTGGGGGTTTTCAATGGCTGTATAAAAAGCCCGTTGCCGGCGGCGGGCCTTATGATTCCGTCTACAATCCATTTTGCGAAACCGGAACAGTTGACTCCGCCTATTATGTCTTTTCCCCATGTTTCTTCTTCCGCCTGGGGGGAAAGGTCTTTTATGTGGACCGCTTTTCCGTTCTCGTCAAAGGCTCCGTCCTCCGTGTAAACCAGACGTGGCAGGAGGGTCTGTATGGAGTGTACAACGGAGATGATGTCGTTGTAATCGCTGTTGTTATGTGAGAAAATGTACCATGGAGCCAGTGTGTCCGTCATTTCATAAATACGGCTTAACGGCATGTGGTACAGGCTTTCAAAGGAACCGCCGACGGGAATATTATCGCAGAGTTTTGAACCGTATATTTCGATGGACAGGAAGGGTTTTTTCTGCGGCGCTGGCGGCGGATAAACAGAAACAAAGACATTCTCATCATTAAGTGGGAATATCCTTATTTCTTCCGCCTGCCCCGTTGCCATTGAGCGGTATAAACGCCATTCCCCCTGGATACCGTCCGCATCGGCCGGATTTACCTTTGTGATTAAACTGGATGAATCCACGGAAAGCGAACAGGAGAATTCATACTCTGAGGCGAGGCTGTCCTGAACCGTTTCCGGTTTGAGGATTGAGACCCTGGAGATTTCGTCTTCCAGCCATTTTGCGGAAACCGCTTTGCGGACCTCCGCCGATTCAATGAAATTTTCCGGCGGAAAAATTCCTTCCCCTGTGTAAGGATAAAGGGAAGGAGGGAAAACGGCGGACACAAAATATAAAAGCACGCAGAAGCCTGCCGGAAGGAAAAAACGCTTTTTTGCCAATATGAACCCCCTGCAGTTGGAATATCGGCTTGAAAAGCCTCCGGTTTTAGGCCTTCCTTTCCGCCCCCGCCGCCGTTTTTGTCTCGTCCGGGTGTGAGCCGATCGGGGCGTTCGCCAGCATCAGTTTCAGTCTGTTAAGCTGGTTTACCTCGCTTGCCCCCGGATCATAGTCAATGGCGGCGATATTCGCTTCCGGGAAACGGCGGCGCAGCTCTTTTATCATTCCTTTGCCGGTCACATGGTTCGGCAGACAGGCGAAGGGCTGGATACAGGCTATGCTGGGAACGCCGGACTGTATGAGTTCCACCATTTCGGCGGTGAGGAACCAGCCTTCACCGGTCATATTTCCCAGCTGCACGATGTCATCCACGCCTTTCTGGAGTTTATAGATGGATTCAGGCGGAAGGAAACGCCTTGATTTTTTCAATGCCTTCCGTATGTCCTTCCTGAAAAATTCCATCGCCTTAATCATCAGCCGGGAGATGATTTCCGCGCTTTTCGGTCTGGAAAGTTTCCTGTGCTGGTAAATGCCTCCGGAGAATGAATAGAACAGGAAGTCCGCCAAATCCGGCACGACGCATTCCGCCCCCTCCCTTTCGATTACGCCGAAAATGTCATTATTCGCGGTCGGATGGAATTTCACGAGAATTTCGCCAACAACCCCGACCCTGGGTTTATGAATCTGCCTCAGTTTGAGGTTGTCAAAGGTCTGCACGATTTCTTTTATCAGCTTTTTGTATTTTGACCAGGACGGTTTCGCCATGAGCCGGAGAGCCTTTGCGTTGAAATCCTCGTACAGTTTGTCCGCTGAACCCGGAACTTCCTCATAGGGTCTGGTACGGTAAAGTACCCGCATAAGCAGGTCTCCCAGCATCAGGGCCATCATTGCGCGTTTTATCAGTCCGAGGGTAATTTTGAATCCCGGATTTTTTTCAAAGGACTGGGCGCTTAAACTTATTACGGGGATATGGGACCAGCCTATGTCGCTTAAAGCCCTGCGGATAAAGCCTATATAGTTGGTGGCGCGGCAGCCGCCGCCCGTCTGTGTTATTAAAAGGGCGACCCTATTCAAATCGTATTTTCCGGATTTCAGGGCGGAAATCATCTGGCCGGCTACGATAATCGACGGATAGCAGGCGTCATTGTTTACGTATTGCAGGCCCGTGTCTACGGCGGCGGCGTCCACTTCCGGAAGGATTACAAAGTTGTATCCTGCTGATGAAAACGCCGACTGCAATATGCGGAAATGTATGGGCGACATCTGCGGCGCCAGTATCGTGTAGGTCTTTTTCATTTCCTTGGTGAATACCGGCCTTTTCTTGCTGTAGCTTAAAATCCTTGTTTCCTCGGAATGACGCTCCCTTTCTTTTATGGCCGCAATCAGGCTGCGTATACGGATTCGCACCGCACCCAGATTGGAACCTTCGTCTATTTTAATGAGGGTGTACATTTTTCCGGCGGCTTCCAGAATTTCCTGCACCTGGTCGGCGGTGACCGCGTCCAGTCCGCATCCGAAACTTGTTATCTGGACAAGCTCAAGGTTTTTGCTGCGTGAAACAAATTCACCGGCCCGGTAAAGCCTGTTGTGGTAAGACCACTGATCCACGACCCTCAGAGGCCTTTTCACTTTTCCAAGGTGTGCGACTGAATCCTCCGTAAGGACGGCAAGGCCGAGACCCGCAATAAGTTCCGGGATTCCGTGGTTTATTTCCGGATCCAGGTGGTAGGGCCTGCCGGCAAGGACAATCCCTTTTATACCGCTTTTTTCGATTTCTTCCAGGACTTCCTCGCCTTTGCGGGCGGTTTCATCCCTGAATGAAGTCTGTTCATCCCAGGCGGCATCCACCGCCTGGACAATTTCATCTTTCGGTATGTTGAATTTTTCGCAGAGCTCTTCCTGAAGTCTGACTGTCAGCCTTTCCTTGTCGTCTATCGGCAGGAAAGGATTCATGAATATGATTGATTCATCCTGTCTGAGTTTATCAACGTTGTTCCTCAGGACTTCAGGATAACTTGTGACAATCGGGCAGTTATAGTGGTTTCCCGCCGACGGATCCTCTATGCGTTCATAAGGCGCGCAGGGATAGAAAATGAATTTAACTCCGGAGCGGAGAAGGGATTCTATGTGTCCGTGCGATATTTTTCCGGGATAACATACGGATTCCGATGGTATGGTTTCAAGCCCCATTTCGTAAACGGCCCGGCTCGATCTCGGTGAAAGTTTTACCCGGAATCCGAGTTTCGTGAAGAATGTGAACCAGAAGGGGTAATTTTCATACATATTCAATACACGGAGAATTCCCACTTCCCCGCGCGGTGCGTCCTCCGCCGCGAGCGGTGTGTATCTGAAAACCCTGTTGTATTTCCATGCGAACAGGTTCGGAACGGGTTTCTTTTCCGGTTTCTCTATTCCGCTGAAGCGTTTCTTTTTGTCTTCCGGCGCGTCAATTTCAAGTCCCCGTTCGCACCTGTTTCCCGTGACGAAACGGCGGGGAGGGGCCACCATCCTTTCCACGGGGCCTTCCGTGGAGATGCCTGTCGTGAATGTGTTGATGGTCAGCTGGCAGTTGTTCGCGCATTTTCCGCAGCGGCGCAGTTCCAGCTGCACGGAAAAATTATCCAGCTGGTCAGGCGTCGCAAGGGAAGACATGGTGTCCGCAGGCGAACCGGCCGCCTTCCATTCGTCCAGGGCTATCAAAGCGGCGCCGTAAGCCCCCATCAGGCCCGCCACATCCGGGCGGAAGACATTTCTGCCGGAAATTTTCTCAAATGCCCGCAATACCGCGTCGTTGTTGAAGGTTCCGCCCTGCACAACGATTTTCTCTCCGATTGCATTGGCGTCGCGCAGCTTGATGACTTTGAACAGGGCGTTCTTTATGACTGAATAAGAAAGCCCTGCGGAAATATCACCGACAGAGGCCCCTTCCTTCTGGGCCTGCTTTACCCGGCTATTCATGAAGATTGTGCACCGGCTTCCCAAATCCACCGGCTTTTGGGCCAGCAGTGCTTTGGATGAGAAGGTGTGGATATCCATTCCCAGGGATCGGGCGAAATTGTCCAGAAAGCTTCCGCATCCCGATGAACAGGCTTCGTTGAGCTGGATGGAGGTTATGGCCCCGTCCTTTGTACGGAGGCATTTCATGTCCTGCCCGCCGATGTCCAGGATAAAGTCCACTCCCGGTACAAAAAAATCAGCGGCCCGGTAATGGGCTATTGTTTCGACCTCACCGGAATCTACACCCAGCGCAGCCTGGAAAAGCGCTTCACCGTAACCGGTGGAGCAGGAACGTACAATTTTCATTCCCTCAGGCATCCGCTTGTAGAGGTCTTTTAGAACCCTTACCGCAAGATCCACCGGATTACCGGCGTTCACGTCGTAGAAACGCCACAATATTCTTCCAAGGGAATCAATGAGGACAGCCTTTGTGGTTGTTGAACCGGCGTCGAATCCCAGAAAAACAGGACCCCGCGCCGTGTCCAAATCCGCGCTGGCGGCCATTTCCTCCGCATGCCTCATTCTGAAGGAATCCAGTTCACGCTGGTCTTTGAACAGCGGCTCAAGCCTCTGGACTTCTTCCATTTCCGCGTCTTTAAGGGTTTTAAGGCTTTCCCGGAAATCCTCCGCGGAAAACAGCCTCGTCTTGTTCTCCTGTGGGGTTGGGGAACAGCTTCCGCATTCCCGGCTGTTTTCTTCTCCGGATGCAGAGCCTGATGCAGAACAGCCTGTGCATGAAGAGCAGTGACCGTGACCGGAATCCGCTTCCTCCTGCGCCGCCTGACTGGCTGGCACCTCTTCTTCGGTTACGGCGGCGGAAAGGGCCGCCCCCATGGCCACAAAAAGCTGTGAATCCTCCGGCACGATTATTTCTTCGTCTTTAAGGTGGAGGGTTTCTATGAAACGCTGCCTCAGCTGATCCATAAAATGAAGGGGACCGCCGAGAAAAGCCACGTTTCCCCTTATGGGCCGTCCGCAGGCAAGTCCGGAAATTGTCTGGCTCACCACCGCCTGGAAAATACTGACGGCAATGTCTTCCCTGCGGGCTCCTTCATTTATCAATGGCTGTATGTCTGTTTTTGCGAAAACACCGCATCTGGCCGCTATTGGATAAATTGTTTTTGAACCGCGGGCTAATTCATTTAAGCCGCCTGCGTCCGTCTCCAGAAGGGCCGCCATCTGGTCAATGAAGGCGCCCGTACCTCCGGCACAGGTTCCATTCATCCTTTGGTCAATGCCGTTTTTGAAGTATGTGATTTTTGCGTCTTCGCCGCCGAGTTCAATTACAACATCTGTTTTCGGTATAAGCTTCTTTACGGCTGCGGTGGAAGCCACGACTTCCTGTATAAATGGAATGGAAAGCCAGTAGGAAACCGCCAGTCCTCCTGATCCTGTTACTATGACACTGATTTTTACGGTACAGCCTTTTTTTTCGGCGTATGCATTAACCGCATCGAGGGTTTCATTCACAACAGATACAATTGTGCTTTTTATGTCTGCCCTGTGGCGTTCATATTTTCCGAAAATAATATTACCTTCCGGGTCGAGGGCTGCCGTTTTAACGGTAGTTGAACCGACATCAATACCGATTCTAACAATAATATTTCCCATAGATAGATATAATATACCCAATAAAATATGAAATTTTCAAGCCGAATACTGTTTATATATTTGCAGATATCTGCATAAAGTGTATACTCCGGCTATGGCTTCTTCTCTGTTAAAAAGCGGATCCATGCTGTCTGTTTTAACGCTGTTCTCCAGAATCCTCGGCCTTGTCAGGGAAATGGTAAAAGCCAGATTGATGGGAACCAGCGCTTTGTCCGATGCTTTCACCGTGGCGTTTGTCATTCCCAATCTTCTGCGCCGGCTGTTCGCGGAAAACAGTATTTCCGTGGCGTTTATACCCACATTCAGGTCTTATATCGCTGAAAAAAGCAGGGACGAAATCCGTTCCTTTTTATCTTCCTGTTTCACTTTCATTTCGTTTGTTACCGCGGTGACGGTTGTTATCGGTATCGCCGCGGCCCCGCTGATTGTGCCTTTTTTCGGAACTGTTGAAAGTGAAACCGTTTTGCTGACGCGGATTATGTTTCCCTATCTCGCCGTGATTTCCATCGCGGCTTTTTTTCAGGGAATCCTGAATGGCGTTAAGATTTTCCTTCCGTCAGGATTTACTCCGATTCTGTTCAATTTATGTGTAATCGGCGGAACCTGGCTTTTAAAAGATGTCGCGGGGAATCCTGCCAGGGCCATGGCTTTCGGTGTCACCGCCGGAGGATGCGTTCAGGCTTGTTTTCAGATTCCTTTTATTTTTAAGACAGGGTTTACGTTTTCTTTCACCTCCTTGAAAAAAGCTTTTTCCAATCCCGGAACGAGGACTGTCTTGAAGCTGGTCGGTCCCACTGTTCTTGGAATGGCGGCTTACCAGCTGAATGATTTGGTTTCAACAATCCTTGCGGGGAATGCAGGGGAGGGCGTCGTCTCCAGCCTGCAGTATTCCCTGCGCCTTCAGGAGCTGATACTGGGGATTTTTGCTGTTTCCATAGGAACCGTTATACTTCCGGATCTTTCCGGTCTGGCGGCTGAAAAACGCTGGGAGGATTTTAACCGGCTCCTCCTTCAGGCTGTGAATTCCATAACCCTGATTTGTATTCCTGTAAGCGTTTTTTCATGGATTTCCGCCGAGGAACTTATCCGCCTGCTTTTTGAGGGGAAGTCTTTTTCCTCGGATTCCGTCGCCCTGACTTTGGCTGCATTCAGGCAGCATACACTCGGGTTGTATTTTATCGCGTTGAACAGGGTTATCGCCCCGGCCTTTTACGCACGTAAAGACACAAAATCCCCGACCGCGGCGGGAATCGCTTCTTTCGCCTGTAATATTGTTTTTGCCTGCGCCCTTGTTTCTGTTCTCAGTGGAGCGGGTATCGCCCTTGCCCTGAGTTTAGCCAGCGCGGCTAATACGGTTTTCCTGTTTTTTATGATGAGGAAGAAAGAGACTTTTGAATTAAAAAAACTCCTGTCAGGGACAATAATATACGCCCTGAAAATATCGCTGTTTTCCGCCCTCGCCGGGTTTTTAACCTTTTATTTTCATGACGGTCTGTATGCCGCTTTTGCGGATTTCGCGGGGGGAAATAAAATCTTCAGCATAGGAACACCTCTTTTTATTTCGGTTTTGATTTTTTCTGTGACCGGAATATTGTCTCTTCTTGTTGTAAGGGATAAATTTGTATTGTCGCTTGTTTCGGCAGTCAGGAGAAAAATATGAAAAACAGTGCATATAAAAGGCGCCGCGCGGATTTCGCCACCTGGATGGCCAGGGAAGGAATCGCCGTGGCTGTTTTTGAGGACAACGAACGCAACAGGGATCCCGCCGTCCAATATTTCACCGGTCATCCATGCGATGCGGTTTTGTTCATTACAATAACCGGTTACGGTATTTTATGTGCCTGGGATGACAACCTTGCGGCGAAAGCGGATGCGGACATTATCCTTCCGTATACCAGATTTTCACTTAATCCTGTTATGGCCGGAAAATACGTCATTGAAAAAGCCGGCGTACCGATTCATTCCAAAATCGAGATTCCGGAGAACACCTCCTATCCCGGATTTCTTGAATACGTGAATGCCTTCATCGATTTTGATGTTATCTGCAGAAAATCCGGGACTTCCGCCGCCGTTGAATCCATGCGGCTTGTGAAAGATGAAGAAGAAACCGCCCTGACAAGGCGGGCTTGTTCAATCGCCGACGGGATTGCCTCCGCCATTGAAAAGAAAATTCAGGCCGGCCAGTTGAAAACTGAATCGGATGTCGCCTTGTTCATAGAAAAGGAAGCCCGCCTCGCCGGCGCGGAAGGCACAAGCTTTCCGACGCTTGCGGCCGGTCCCTCCCGGAGCCATATGATACATTCTTATCCGCCTTTCGGTGCAGGTGAATTCGGAACGGAAGGGCTTTCGATTTTGGATTTCGGTATAAAATACAACGGCTATACAAGTGACATGACCCTGACTTTCGCCGCCGGTGCGTTGCAGCCCGCCCAGGAGAAAATGATTTCCATGGTTGAAAAGGCTTACAATGAGGCTTTGGAGCTGTACAAGCCGGGAGTATCTGTGCGGGAAGCCGCCCTGAAAGCGGACGCCGTGTTCGCCCGGGGCAGGAGGAAAATGCCCCACGGTCTCGGGCATGGAGTGGGCCTTGCCGTCCATGAGGCGCCGTTTGTGAGATCCCGGGATACAGGCGAAGAGCCACCGGTTTTCCAGTCTGGAATGATTGTCACCCTTGAGCCCGGCTTGTACGATCCCCGTTACGGCGGGGTGCGCCTGGAGAATGACGTTCTTATAACTGAAGAAGGAAACGAGGTTTTAACCCATTCCAGGATTGTCAGGCTGTGAGCCTTCTGAGGATGATCCGCGGCTATCCCCGTGACTTTCAATGCTGGTTTTAATTTCATCTATGCGCCTTTTCAGCAGTGAAGAGAACCCCTTGTCAGGCAGTTCCGATACCAGCGATTCCAGAAACGAGAAGGTTTGCCCGAGCATGTTTTCGTCTGTATGGTGTTCTTTCAGCAGACCTTTTGCCTTCGCCTCTTGATAGACGGACTTCGCCAGGTTGTTATACCTGATTCCCGGATTGCCGGAAAGCTTGTAAATCATATATTCAAGGATAAGGCGTTCCTCGCTCATTAAATATGAAGAAAACAGATTCTCCGGCAAAAACTCCGTGATTTTCCTGATGTATTTTAAAAGCTCCAGAAGGTTTTTGCCCGGTATTTTTTCCAAAACCTTTTCCAATTCCGGTGAGTCCAGTACAGGTGAACGCATGGGGAATCCGAAAGGCGGCATCGGTCCCAGGTCTGTGCGACAGGCGTGACTTCCGTTTCTGTACATACTGCCGGTATAGCTGTCAAAGGAAATGTCCGTGTCGTCGGCCTGAAAAAATTCCCCTGTTCCGGACAAAGGCTCCGGTTTCGCAAAGCAAAGCGCTTCCTCCGGATTAAAATCCGCGGCTTCATCCTGAATACCGTCCGTGGCGTCGTTACCGCCGGGGAATACTTTCAGCGGAGGATACCGCGGGAAATCCGGCTCCGGCGTTTTTCCGGTTTCTTCATCCTGCAGGAGTATTTCCCCGCTGTCTTCATCCTGTTCCGGATCCCGGCTGTCAAAGCTTTCCGGCAGTTCCTCCAGGAAAGGATTGTTTTCCAGGGTGTCAGGGTTTTCCGGTTCCACCGATTCCCCGAAATCTTTCATGTCATCCAGACTGTGGTCCAGGCCTTCATCATACAATTCTTTTTCCAAAGCCGCTTCGTCATCTTCTATGTTCAGGACGGCGTCATCCTCTTCCGGTTTGTTCCCGGATGTTTCCGGATGTCCGTCCGGTTTTTCTCCGGCCTTTTCCTCTTTTTCTTCCGGAATTTCCGGCGGCTGAAGCAGACTGATGTTTCTGGATGCGATTTCCGGATTCGCTATTTTGTAATGGTTGACGGCCTGCTCGTAAAGGGAAATGCTTTCTTCCAGGGATGACATATCATGTTCATTCGCCCGTCCCCCCTGAAGGTTCACGATTTCATCGGCAAGCCTCACCGCTTCAGCCGTTTTCCCGGTCCGCTGGTAGAGGAGGGATAAGGCTGAATTTGCCTGGATGTTTTCTTTTTCGGCGGCGATAACCGCTGAATAACATGCGGCAGCTTTTTCAAAATTCTTCATCTGCTCGTAAATAGCCCCGAGGAGAATTCTCGCGCCGTAGTCTTCCGGTTTTTCTTCCAGATAGGCCGCAAGCTGTTCTTCCGCTTCAGGCAGAAGCCCCGTCTCCGCAAGCTGTTCCGCAAATTCCAGCCGGAATTCCACCTGTCCCGGCGCTATGTTTAGGATTTTCGCCAGATAAGCGCGTGCTCTTTGCTGGTCCCCAAGCGCCACGTACAGTTTGCTTTTCAGACTCAAAAGTTTCAGATTGTTTTCATCGATTTTGTCGCATTCATTGAAAATTTCCCGTACCTTGGGGTACTGGAGCAGGATTAAGTATAATTCCGATAAACCAAGCATTACTTCCATGGAGCCCGGATAATTTCTGTTGAATTTCTCAAGGACGGAAACGGCTTCGGTGTTTTTTCCCATGGAACGGAGGAAGTCCGAAAATAAAACCGAAGGTTTCATGTCGGAGCCGGCGGCGTTTACAGCCAGCCCGAAGAATTTTTTCGCGTTCTCGTAATTTTCCTGCTTTCTTTCGATTTGGGCGTAATCAATCAGGGAGGATACGTCTTTCGGGCTGATGCTGAGAATTTTCCCGAGGGTTTCCTTCCGTCTGTCCGTTTCGCCCGTTATGTCATAGAGGGAAGCCAGCTCTTTCAGGGCCTGAAGCCATGCCGGTCTGTTTTTTATGGCGGCGATGTATTCTTTTTCCGCGTCATCATTTTTCTCCAGCATTCTGTAAAGCCGCGCCAGATTGAAATGGATGAACGGATGGTTTGAGTCCCTCTGCAGTCCGTGCTTGTATGCCTGAATAGCCTTGTCATAATTGGTGTTCAGGATTTCGATTGTCCCGAGATGGTTGTAGGCAAGAACATCGGAAGGATCCATTTCGAGGACTTCCATAAAGCACATCGCCGCTTCATCGTATGAATGCATTTCTTTGTAAGTGTTGCCGAGATTGTACAGAAGCGTGGAGGAATTATCCCCTGCGGCCCGTGCCTGTTGAAGCACGGAGATTGATTTTTCATACTGCCTTAATCTGCGGTATATTATGCCCAGATTATTCAGTGTTCCAATATCGGATGGATCAATGGAATGCAGTTTCTCGAAAACAGTCAGGGCCTTGTCGAAATTTTCGGATTTGAGGTAAAGATCTCCCAAAAGGGTCAGAACATCTTTGTTTTCCTCTCCGGCGATATTTTTTGTTTTCAAAGAAGTCAGGATTTTTTCCGCGAATTCAAAATCCCGTGATAAAATCGCCTGTTTAGCCCTGTTCAATATAAAAGTAACCTGATCCATCTGTAATTTACTCCATTATGTTATTTTTAACGGCCAGAGGGCGCAGGCATATTTCAGGTGAGCATGGACCTGGGGAATCCTTTCCGGCTGAACCGTAAGAAGCAACGCAAAAATAATACATTTTCCCGTTTTCCAATCCGCTGACAATGTATGAAAGGTTGTTGCCCGCGTCAACGGGAGAGCCGGGTGATAAATATTCTCCTGTACCTTCCCCATAATACACTAAATACCCTTTTATGTCGCTGTCCGCCGGTGCATTCCAGGAAAGTTTTACGGCGCCGTTCCCTTCATAGCCCTTCACGTTCAATGGCGGCCACGGGGCGTTTTCTCTTTCAAATTTAAGTGAAATCCATGTCAGTACAGGGGTCTTTCGTCTGGAGCTGTCCGGATAAAGTCCCCCTGAAATCTGGAAATACCTGCCTGAAAGTTTGGACGCGGGCTTTCCGTCTGCTATTGGAACCCATTCAGGGCTGTCCTCTGTCCATGTGTAAAAGTTGTCCCCGCTTCTCACATAAAATTCGCTTTCGGTTCCTTCCGGTTCTATTATGGAAATATCCGCCGATACAAGCCGGGAACGGCCCGGCCCTGTATCCGCCGGTTCCGTGATGAATTTCCCCCCTGAAGCCGGGTAATACCCTGAAATGGTTCTCAGAGTATCTATGCTTACCTCCGGAAGGGGTTCCCTTGTTATTTTGAATTCGTCTATCAGTCCTGAATACCGTGACGCGATGTCTATGTTTGACGGATTGCCTATCAGACCTGTCACGGGGCTTCCGTCAGGCCGCCTGTTTTCCGTGATATAAGCCGCCGCTTCCGTCAATCCGTTTATGCGGTACTCCAAAAGACCTGAAACGGAATCATAGGACACCTGATGGAGGCTCCATTTGCGTGGAATAATGATGCCTGACGGTTCGAGCCTTGCCTTTAAGGCGGTTCCCGTGTCGGAAATCCACATATCGGAGAATTCCCATACGAGCCTGTTTTTTTCAAAAGAGGCCTGTATGGTTTGATAGAGCGGGTTCGCGCTTTTTGTGTTCTCCGGCATAACCGATGAACGCCATGAAAATATTGTCCCCCCGGTTTCCGTTACGGAAGGATAGAGCCAGAAACTTATGGTGAATGACGGCAGTTCCCCGCGTTCCGAGAAAACCGCGCCCGGATTTCCCTGAAGAGACAAACCTTCCCCGGTCGTATTGCACAGGGCCGCCCCCGTCCCCTGCCTTACAAAATTCCCGGATGAAAACCTCAGGTTTGAAAAAAGTGTGGTGTAATTTCCTGTTGAATCCTGAAAATCCGGGCTGTCGAATGAAATGTAAAGCTCTCCGCCTTCATGTTCCCCTGTTTCCCCGGAAGGTGCGATGCCCAACCCCGGCCAGGCGAACCTTCCTTCGGTTTCCACCAGTCCTTCTGAAGAGGAAATATTTTCCCATCCGTGTTCTCCGCCCAGCGTAATTGAAAAATTTTCAGCCCCGTGAATAATGCTTCCCCCGGCCGGCGGGGAAAAAATCAAAAGGACGAGCAAAGCCCGGAGGTATTTCATTCTTCTAAAATTTTCCATACTCGGATTCCTTATATAAACATCGGTAAAATGATATAATTACTGTAATGAACTTTAATGACGAAATACACCGCCGGCTGCATGACGCGGCTCTGTCCGCCCCAAAGTCCCCCGGTGTTTACATGTGGAAATCTGAAGACGGCATCATAATTTACATCGGGAAGGCGAAATCCCTCAAAAACCGTCTGTCGTCATATTTCAGTTCGTCAAAGGATATAAAAACGAGGATTCTGGTTTCCAGGGCGGCTTATCTTGAATATATAACCACCGAGAATGAATATGAAGCCCTCATCCTGGAAAACAACCTGATAAAAAAACACAAGCCCCGGTACAACATAAATTTGAAAGACGGAAAAACCTATCCTTTCATACGTGTGACGGATGAGGATTTTCCCCGGATGTACCGGACAAGGCGTATACGCAATGACGGTTCGCGGTATTTCGGCCCTTTCCCGGATGTGGGCGCATTGGATTCCTTCCTGGATTTTATCGGGAAGAATTACCCCCTGCGGAAATGCCGGGTTCTGCGCAAACAGGCCGCCCCCTGTCTTTATTACCATATCCATCAATGCGCCGCTCCCTGCTGCGGAAAAATCACGAAGGAAGACTACAATAAATTTCTGGAAGAGGCCGTCCTTTATCTTAGTCAGGATGAAAATGGTTCAGGTTCCTCCGGAATTGAAGCCCTCACCGCGGAAATGAAAAAAGCCGCCGCCGGCCGTATGTTTGAGAAGGCCGCCAGAATCCGTGACGGAATCCGCGCGATTCTGACGCTGAAGGAACGTAATTCCGTGGAGGATATGGATCCCCTGGGAAGGGATTACATCGCCTGGGCGGAAGAAGGCCCGATGATTTCCTTCGCGGTTTTACGTATGCGCTCCGGAAAACTGATAAGCCGGGAAATTTACCGGACCAGGACTTTGAAAGAGCCTGAGGAGATTCTTCCTGAATTCCTGATGTCCTTTTACAACTCAAAGATTGAGGTTCCTCCCTGTATTTTCGTCCCTGAGGAGGAAAGCATAGATCTGGCGGAAGAATGGCTCCGCCGCAGTCTGGGCAGCCCCGCGAAAATCACTGCAATCCGGCCTGAAGGCTGGCGGGACGCTGTTCCCCCGGCGGCGGACAGCCCGGTGGAGCCTGTGATGTCGGCGGCGGAGGAATCCCCGGAATATTCCGCGGGAATTGAAAAGCGCCATCAGGCCGCCATGAATATGGCTTTCTTTAACGCAAAGGAAGATGCGGCCCGCAGACTGAAGGAACACGGGGATTTCCCCGCCATGGAAGAGTTGCAGAGGGTTCTCAACCTTCCCGCCCTTCCTTCCAGAATTGAGGGTTTCGATATCGCCCATATAGGAGGCCGTCTGCCGGTGGCAAGCCTGGTTTCATTTAAAGACGGCAATCCGGATAAAAAAAATTACCGCTATTTCCGTCTTAAAACAACAGACGGTGTGATTGATGATTTTGCTTCAATCAGGGAGGCTGTGAGCCGCAGGTATACAAGGCTTTTGAATGAACATGCCGAATTGCCCGACCTTGTTCTCATTGACGGGGGAATAGGGCAGGTGAATGCGGCCTGTGAAATCCTCACGGCCCTTGGCCTGGATTTGCCCGTCGCCGGTCTGGCGAAGCAGGAAGAGGAAATTTACCTTCCGGGAAATTCCTCCCCGATGAAACTTCCCCGCCGTTCGGATGCTTTAAGGCTGCTTCAGCGGGTCAGGGATGAAACCCACCGCTTCGCCACCGGAAAAAACCAGCGGCTGCGTACAAAGGAAAATACCAGGCTTGTGTTTGAGGAGCTTCCCGGAGTGGGCCCCGCCTTATCCAGAAAACTGCTTTCCGCGTTCGGAACCCTTGAAAAGGCGGCCGTATGCGCTTCTGAAGCGGATGGAGTCAGCCGCCTCGCCTCCATTTTGAAAATTCCGGATGACAGGGCGGAAAAAATTGCCTCCGGTCTCCTCCTTCTGGCGGCGGAAAGGAAATCCGCCGCGGAAAACACGGCCCCCGGGACTGCCGGAGCCGCCGTGGGGGAAAACGCTTTCACCGGGGAACAGCTTGCACGGCTCGCGGAAGAAGATGATTGAGATGTTCACGGATTTCATATTGATTATTTCAGCTTAAAAGACTAAATTCCATGAGTATGAGAGGGACCCGTGCGGTTATTCATCTGGATAACCTTGAACACAATATAAAAGAAATAAAAAAAGTTATCGGGGACAAAGTTCTTGTCTGCCTTCCTGTGAAGGCAGACGCTTACGGGCACGGTGCTGTTCCCGTGGCGAAGAGGGCTGTTGAATGCGGCGTGGATTTTCTTGCCGTCGCAACTGTTGACGAAGGGATTGAATTGCGCGCCGCCGGGATAGAAGTTCCTGTCCTGCTTTTTTCAATTCCGGATGACGCTGAAATGGAGGCCCTCGTCAGGAACAACCTGACCCCCTTTGTTTCCGGGGAATCCTTTATCCTGAAACTTGAAAAGGCCGCCGCCGTTTTTTCTTCCGCGGCGGGAAAGGCCTTTCCTGTTCATCTGAAAGTTGAGACCGGCATGGGGCGGACAGGCTGCCGGCCTGAGGATGCCTTGAAACTTGCTTCGCTGATCGTAGAATGTCCTTCCCTGCGGCTGGAAGGGGTCGCAACCCATTTTGCTGTTTCCGACTCAGCAGACCGGGAAGATGTTCTTTTTACCAGGAAACAGACGGAGATTTTCAGTGGTGTCATCGAAGGGTTGCGTTCCGCAGGAATTAATCCCGGGATAATCCATGCCTCGTCTTCCGGCGGTGTTGTTTTTCATCCTGAAGCCTGGTTTTCGATGGTTAGACCGGGAATACTTGCCTACGGTTACCCGCCTTCAAAAGATGCCGGCGGAAAACTGGATTTAAAGCCTGTAATGGAGCTTCAGTCGGAAGTTGTCTTTGTAAAAGACTGCGAAAAAGGCACTTCGATTTCTTACGGCAGAACCTGGACAAGTCCCCGGGATTGTAAAATTGCGACGGTATGCATCGGCTATGCGGACGGAATCCGCAGGGATTTGGCCCCTGGTCTGTCCGTTGAAATCGGCGGCATGTCCTGTCCGGTACGGGGAAGGATTTGCATGGATCAGCTCATGGTCGAGGTTCCTTCGGACTTGCCGGGAAACGCCGGCCCTTCTCCGGGGGACACTGCCGTCATTTTCGGGCCTCCACCCTGTCTGTATTCCGCGGCGGATCTTGCGGAAACGGCGGGGACAATCCCCTATGAGATTACCTGCGGCATAGGTCCCCGCGTTCCCAGGATATATACGGCGTAGTTTTTCACGCCCTTACCCTGTCGAGCATATCAATGAATTCACGGGTCTCTTCCTTTGCTGTTCCGATGAATTTATTGTCCTCCAGTTTTCCGATTACGGCGTTCCTTTCGCCTGTATTCCTGTAAGTTGTCAGTCTGTAAGGGTTGTCGTAGTCCTTTTTCTTTGTCAGGAGAACCTGCTCTTCGATATACTTCCTTATGTCTTTCGCCGAATCTATCAGGTCGTTCCACATTTCCGCCGTGATATTCCGGACCCCGGTCAGCTTCCGCAGGACTTCGTAGGCGTTCTCCGCCTTATCCCTGGGGTAGGCGTTCCACCACACATCATACTGGCTGTGTATTTCATTCCAGGAAGGGAGAAGCCCCTGCCGGATGGAAGCCCTCAGTGCATCGGCTTTTTCTTCCGGAACGAGCTGTCCGCCCATGTTTATCCATGCCAGATTTACCTGGGCTGGAACCTGAGCCGCGAAATACTCATAGTGTATTCCGTATTTGTCCAGATAGCCGGCTATGGTTTTCACTCCGTAAAATAAGAGCATATCCCTGTAGGAATTCCATGCCCTGGCTGTTTTCAGGATTCGTACCGGTCTTTTACCCCTTTCCATCATTTCTCCGGAGACGAAGAGGGTTCCCACTGTTTCCGGGGACGATGTGAGCAGCTCCTTCCCTTTCAGTTCGCATTCTTCATCTGAGTGAATGAAGGCGCCGTTTTTTGTGAACCACGCTTTTCCCGTCCACCTTTCAAGCATTTTCATTCCGTATAAAATTTCCGCGGCGGTGTCCGGGGCAAGATGGTCTGTTTCAATATGCTGCACGGGGTTTTTCCGCCTGTCCCTGGTTCTGTATTTCCAGCTGTTCCGTTCCAGAGCGTACATGTTGTACATCCAGTAGTAGGCGGGCATCACTTCAAGCTGGTCAAGCTTTCTGTTTTCAAGCACCATGCTGAACGGAAGCATTATATTCATTTCGGCGGGGTAGCTTCCTTTTGTCAGAAGGGTATAGCTGGAAAAACGGCAGTTGTGCTTCAATGTGGAGGAGAGCCCCGGCCAGAACCCCCTTCCTGCGATTATCTCCCCGTCGTTTCCCCTGCTGTTGTGGTTCGAGCCTACTGTCGCTCCCGCCGCCATATTTGATTGCCCCATCACAAGGGATGCTATTAAGAATGAATTGTTGTGATGCTGCTCGTGTCCGGGGAAAACCAGGTTATTCAAAACCTCGCAGCATGAAACCGTCGAGTTGTCCCCGAGAATCGAATGAATAAGACGCGCCCCGTATTTCAGGTTTGAGTTGTCCCCCAGCACAAACCTGACCGCTTTGACACCGTAGAAAATGTGGCATCCGTACCCGATTATTCCGTTGACCAGTTCCACTCCTTCACCGATTTGAGTCGGATCGTTCTGTTTTGATTTTACCGTCAGGTTCTTTAATTTGTTCGCGCCTTTTATATATGCACCTTCACCGACTTTTACATCCTTTATGACCTGACAGCTTTTTATAACGCAGTAATCCCCTATGACCCCGTACCATCCGCGCCGGGCGTCAACCGATTTCTGGGTTATGTCCTTCAGTTTGTCCATCAGGATGCTGTCTTCCCTGTATATTGTCCAAAGATACGCGTCCGCGCAAATCATCGATGAGAAGGGGAGAACGGAGCGCCCTCCCGCTTCATTCAGCGGGTCTATCCAAATCCGCACGGACTCGTCTTCACCTTCTTTGACAATCCCTTCACCGAATTTGGCATGGTTTGTCGTCACCATTTCGTCAATCCTGCACAGGATAACAGAGTCGCCTATTATGTAATGTGAAAGACAGAGGCAGTCGTGTATCGCGCAGTTTCTCCCTATGTCGCAGGAGTAAATGCGTGAGTTGGAAATCCCCGTCGGGAGCAGAAAATCGTGGTATTCCAGTATTCCTTTTGAGGAAGATGCTATACGTACAAGTCCGGCGAATATGTTGTTTTTGAAAATCGACGGGTCGAAAGGATCCTCGACAAATACCAGCTTCCAGTTCCGGCAGGTGTTTCCGTTTTGTTCCAGTTGTGATATTTCCTGTCCGGAGAGATTCCTCCATTTATAATTACGGTCTGATATCTGAATGTTCCTCAGATAATATTCATCTTTGTCTTCCGGAAGGAAGGATGAAGTTCCCTCCCGTCCGTCCATAAAATTGAATGCCCCTGTGTCTCCGGGGTGAAAAACTATTTCCCTCATGTTTTTATAGTATGAATTATTTGCATATTCGGCAATTACCTGATAAAATAATATCCATGAGTACACATATAGCTGCAAAAGAAGGTCAGATTGCTGATGTGGTTCTGTTACCCGGAGATCCCCTGCGGGCGCAGTTTATCGCTGAGAATTATTTACAGAATGCCGAATGCTACACGAAAATAAGGGGGATGCTGGGTTTCACCGGTACATATAAAGGGAAGAGGGTTTCTGTCCAGGGAACCGGAATGGGGCAGCCCTCCCTGTCGATTTATGTGAATGAGCTTTTCAGGTTTTATGATGTACAGAAAGCAATCCGTATAGGAACCTGCGGCGGGATACAGCCTGACGTGAAACTCCGTGACGTGATTATATCAATGACAGCGTCTTCCGATTCCGGTCTGCCATTCCGCCGGTTCGGTCACAGGCATTTCGCTCCCCATGCGGATTTTTCCCTTTTGTCCGCCGCCGTAAAAGCCGCCGAAGAGTCCGGCGCGGTTTTCCATGTGGGGCAGGTTGTTTCCAGCGATATGTTTTATGACGATGAATGTGACTGGAAACTTTGGGCGGAATACGGTGTCATGGGGGTTGAAATGGAGGCCGCCGAGCTGTATACGCTTGCCGCAAAATTCAAAAGAAAGGCGCTGGCTGTTCTGACTGTTTCCGACCATATTGTGACAGGGGAGGCGAGCTCCGCGGAAGAAAGGCAGACAACTTTCCTCACAATGATGGAAATCGCGCTGGAAGCCGCCGTTTCAACTTGAGGCTGTCCCAAGGTTGACAAAAAGACGGTTTTAAATGTAGTATCTCCTTACCGGTGAAATTACCGGATTTACCCCGGATGGTGGAATTGGTAGACACGCTAGTTTCAGGTACTAGTGCCTTCACGGGCATGGAAGTTCAAGTCTTCTTCCGGGGAAAAGCAGGCAGGGAAAGCCTGCTTTTTTTTGTCTTTGTTACAGGAACAGGATTCCGCCTACGGCTCCCAGCGCAATCAGGACGAGGGGGTGCACTTTCCCGAAGCGGTAAATCAACGCCGCCGCAACCGCCATAACCAGGGGGACGGGAGGAATCAGGATTCCGATGGCTGCCGGGCCTTCCGCCCCGAAAAGATTCCGGATGCCGCCCGCTGTTTCCGCGGCGGCGGAGAAAGCCTGTATGTCCACAATGGAAACCGCTATCACCTGCCAGACGGCGAAGGCTATCATTCCGCAGCTTCCCGCCCGCAGGCCGTAGAAAATGGAACGTGTGAGAGGCCTTTCCTGGAATTTGCCGAAAAATTTCGCTATTATGATGATGCATATGAGGGACGGCAGGACAACGCCGGCTGTTGTTACCAGCGAGCCCCCGATGCCGAAAAGCTTGTAGCCCACATAGGTCGCCATGTTGATTCCCACCGGTCCCGGCGTTGACTCGGAAATGGCTATCATGTTGAGGAATTCCTCCGGGGAAATAATCCCGCGGGCAACAAGCTGTTGCTGCATCAGGCTTATTGCGACCAGCCCTCCGCCTATTGTGAAAGTTCCTACGTAAACAAAAATAAAGAACAGCTGCCAAAGTGTCATTTTTCCGCTCCGCCACCGGTTTCTTCAGGTTTTTCTGTTCTTTCCTCTTGTGGTTGCGGTCCGTCTTTTCCGCTTCCACCGGGGCAGGAACCCTTTATTTTTTTGTATTGGGCCAGAATTCCTATCACCGAGGAAAATAAAACGATGAAAACTCCCTGGACATTGAAAACCAGCATAAGTAAGAATGAAACAACCGCTATGCAGACTGTCAGAATGTCTATGCAGGATTTTTTTGTGATTTTTATGAGGGAGGCTGTGATTACAACCGAAACACTTATATTTATCCCTGACAAAGCCTTTTGAATCCAGACTATATGGGAGAAACTTTCAAAAAATGCGGCTATGATGGTTATTATTATCAATGCCGGACAGACAATTCCTGTTGTCGCGACGACGGCGCCGATGAGACCCCGCCGGACATAGCCTGTAAATGTGGCGACGTTCACCGCAATTATACCGGGTGTGGATTGGCCGATCGCATAGTAATCATAAAGCTGGGAGGAAGATATCCACCGGCGTTTTTCCACTATTTCCCGCTCTAAAACAGGCAGCATCGCAAGACCTCCGCCGAAGGTTCCTGCTCCTATCTTGAAAAAAGTAAGGAAAAGCTGGAGTAAATCACTCATTAACTTCATGCTTCATTATAGAAAATTTATTGACTTTGCGGTAGTATTAAAGGGTATTTTGATGTGCGAATGGGAGGGCGGATGGACTCAAAGGTTTACCGTTTGTTTGTGGAACGCAGGAACGGATTTGAAAATGAAGCCGGACGTGTTTTTTCCGAGCTGACTGGTTTTCTTGGTATAAAGAACCTTGAGAAAGTGCGGTATTTGAACCGTTATGATGCGGAAGGATTGGATGAAGGGCTTTTCCGCCGGGCCTCTGTCCAGGTTTTTTCCGACCCGCATACTGATATTGTTTATTTTGAAAATATTGAACTCCAGCCTGACGAAAGGGTTCTGTCCGTGGAGTATCTTCCGGGGCAGTATGACCAGCGCGCGGATTCCGCCGCACAGTGCATTGTCCTTCTGGGCGGTTCCGAGAATGCGGTTATCCGTACCGCCAGAGTGTATGTATTTAAAGGCGCCCTTTCAGATTCGGATATGGATAAAATCCGCTCTTATTTAATAAATCCGGTTGATTCACGTCTTGCGGCGGAGGAAAAGCCTCTTTCTCTGACGGTGAATCCGCAGGATCCTCCTGATATCCCCGTTCTGGATGGTTTTACGGACTATAATGAAAGACAGCTTGAAGCCTTTCTGAAAGAAAAATCCCTTGCAATGGACAGTGCGGATATAAAATTCCTCCGGGACTATTTCAGGAAAGAGGGCAGGAATCCCACGGAAACCGAGCTGAGGGTTCTGGATACCTATTGGTCGGATCACTGCCGGCACACTACTTTCAGTACTTTTCTGAAAAATATCACGGTTCAGGACGGTCCGTACAAGGAAACTTTTGAGGAAGCCCTCCGCCTCTATTCGGGTATCCGCGCGGAAGTTTATTCCGGCAGGGAAAAACCGGTCACTCTTATGGACATGGCTGTTATCGGTGCCAGAATCCTTAAAAAACGCGGGTTTTTGAGCGACATCGAGGAATCCGCGGAAATCAATGCATGTTCCATCTTCATCAATGTTTCCATTCTGGATGATGAAGGCCGTAAAACCGGCGAGGAACCCTGGCTCCTTATGTTTAAGAATGAAACCCATAACCATCCAACGGAAATAGAGCCGTTCGGCGGTGCCGCCACATGTATCGGCGGTGCAATCCGGGACCCGCTGTCCGGAAGGGCATGGGTTTATCAGGCAATGCGCGTGACCGGCGCCGGAGATCCTGCAGCTCCGGTTGAGGCGACTGTGGCTGGAAAGCTTCCTCAGATAAAACTCACACGGGAAGCCGCCGCCGGTTTCAGTTCATACGGGAATCAGATAGGCTTGACGACAGGTCAGGTGGTTGAATATTACCATCCCGGATTTACCGCCAAAAGGATGGAGCTGGGGGCTGTCATAGCGGCGGCCCCTGTTTCCGCTGTGAAACGTGAAGAGCCTGAACCGGGTGATGTGGTCATCCTGGTAGGCGGCGGAACCGGCCGGGACGGAATAGGCGGCGCCACAGGGTCTTCAAAAGCTCACACGGAAAAATCGGTGACAACCGCCGGTGCGGAGGTCCAGAAAGGAAACGCCGTTGAGGAGCGGAAACTGCAGCGCCTTTTCCGCAACAGAACCGCGGCGGGGATGATCCGCAGGTGCAATGATTTCGGCGCCGGCGGTGTCGCCGTTGCGGTCGGGGAGCTTACTCCCGGACTGGATATAGATCTGGATGCCGTCCCGAAAAAATATGCGGGGCTTAACGGAACGGAACTCGCCGTTTCGGAGTCACAGGAAAGGATGGCTGTTGTTGTCCGCGCATCGGATTGCGATGCTTTTTTGGCGGCTGTGGCGGAGGAGAACCTTGGAGGCGCTGTTATCGCCCGGGTGACGGATACAAACAGGCTTGTCATGAGGTGGCGCGGAAAAACCATCGTGGATCTTGACAGGGCGTTTTTGGATACCGCCGGAGCGGACAGGGAAGCTGAAGCTGTCATCGGGCAGCCGGCCGGTTCCTGGAAGTATACCGGCTGTCCTTCTTCCTCTGACGGAATGAAAGAGGATGGCGGGGAAAGCCTGAAAGACAGGTGGCTTTCTGTTTTGGGGGATTTTTCGGTTGCGGGGCAGAGAGGACTTTCGGAATGCTTTGACGGTTCAATAGGCTCCGCCTCCGTTTTGTTTCCTATGGGCGGAAAATGGCAGTCTACTCCGGAAGTTGGTATGGCCGCGCGTATCCCGGTGGATCCCGGCAAAGAAACTTCCACTGTTTCACTGATGACACATGGTTATGATCCCTCCGCCGCCGAGTGGAGTCCTTTCCACGGCGCGCAGTTTGCGGTTTTGGATTCCCTGGCGAAAATACTTGCGCTTGGCGGAGACCCCCGTTCCGCCCGCCTGACCTTTCAGGAATATTTTGAGCGCATGGTGTCTCCCGTTTCCTGGGGAAAACCTGCGGCGGCTTTACTGGGCGCCCTTCAAGCCCAGATTTCCGCCGGAGTCCCCTCAATCGGAGGAAAGGACAGTATGTCCGGCTCTTTTGAGCACATGAATGTCCCTCCGACCCTTGTTTCTTTTGCCGTTGCTGTTTGCAATGAAAATGAAGTGCGTTCCGGGGCTTTCAAAGCTTCCGGAAATAAAATCCTGTTTGTTTATACCCCGTGGAAGAAGGACGCCGTTCCTGATTGGGATGCCTTTAAAAAGAACGCGGACTTTGTAAGGAAGCTTTCCGCCGGAACCGGAGATGGATCCGCTTCCCCTGTGCTTTCAGCCTATACTGTGGGGGCGGGGGGAATCGCCGCCGCTGTATCAAAGGCATGTTTCGGCAACAGAATAGGGGCAAACCTTGATGCGGCTGCGGTTCAGGCGGTGGAGCTTCCTGAAATTTTCAATTCCGGAACGGAGGCGGGAAACCGGCTCGATATTTCCCTGTTCGCGCCGCTTTACGGTTCTCTTATTCTGGAAGTTGACGGGAATTACGCTTCCTCCGCCGGAACAGAAATTGCCGCGGACGGTCATGTGTATGTTATAGGCGAAACTTCGTCTGTGCCAGTCATTACAGCCGGTTCATGCACCGTTCCTCTGGATGAAGCCCAGCGGAACTGGGAGAAGCCTTTGGCGAAGGTTTTCCCGCCGGTTTCCGGTATGATACCGCCCATGTCCATTCCGGGCTGGGCTTCCGGTGTTTTCAGCAGGAAAGAAAAAGAAAAAAGCGGTCCTCTGGAAGGTATGCGCTGTAAAGACAGGAAGTTTTCATCAGGTACGGTAAAACCCCTTGCCGTCCTTCCCGTATTTCCCGGTACAAACTGTGAGTACGATATGGCAAGGGCTTTCAGGTTGTCCGGGGCGGATACGCGGTTTGTTGTTATCAGAAACCGGAGCAAACATGAACTTGAAAAATCCCTGGAAGAGCTTTGCAGGTGGATAAACCGGGCTGAAATCCTGGCATTTTCCGGCGGCTTCTCCGCAGGCGATGAACCGGACGGCTCCGCTAAATTCATCGCAAGCGTTATACGGGAACAGAGGGTGGCCGCCTGCATAATGGGTTTGGTTGAAGAAAGGGAAGGGCTCATCCTCGGTATTTGCAACGGCTTCCAGGCGTTGATAAAAACCGGTCTCGTCCCCTTCGGGAAAATAACTGCGCCGTCCGGAGAAGATGATTCCCCGACATTGACATTCAACACCGTGGGAAGGCATGTCTCACGTTTTGTGCGGACAAAAATTGTATCGGATTTAAGCCCCTGGGCCTGTTGCGGCGGAGAGTCCGGTTCAAACCTCTCTCCTGGAAGCATCCACGAAATTCCTGTTTCTCACGGGGAAGGCCGCCTCATTATTTCCGGGGAATGCGCCCGCCGCCTTTTCAGCGGGGGACAGATTTTCACCCAATACGTGGATTCCTCCGGTTTCCCCGTAATGACTGAACCGGACAATCCGAACGGTTCGTTCTATGCAATCGAGGGTATGACGGATCCTTCCGGCAGAATTCTTGGTAAAATGGCGCATTCAGAGAGGGCTGTTGACGTGAAGGCTTTCAGTCATTCCCTTTTCAAGAATATACCCGGGGATACATGTCAGAATATCTTTGCCGCCGGAGTCAGATTTTTTAAATGAAATGATAATGAATGTTTGTTTTCCGGCATAAAAAATATACACTATATTCATGTGGGATTATAAAAGTTTTGAAGGAGTTGAATGCGTATGGGTGAAACAGAAAACGAATCCCTGGAGGGCCCTGAAACCGGCGGGCGGAATGAAGCTGATAATATTCCCGCCGCCGTTCAGGTAAAAGATAATGGAAAAATATTGAAAATCTTTTGCGCAGTTCTTGCCGCCGTTCTGGTTACCGGCGCCGGATTGTATTTTTATTTCGCCGCCGCCGCTTCCAAATACAGTTGGCTTACTTCATATATCGATGCGAGGGATACCGCAAAGAGCACGGGGAAAGACGTGCTGTTTTGCTTTACAGGTTCGGATTGGGATGAATCCAGCCGCAGGCTGCTTGATATTGTCCGGCGGAATTCTTTCATGAAAAAAGCGGGCGAAAAATACATCCTCTGTAATTTTGATATCGTTCAGAACACGGAGCTGATGGCTCCAGAGGATTTGGAAACCAATTTTAAATTGGCTTCCCGGTATGGAGTTACCGATTTCCCCTGTTTTGTGCTTCTTACCTCTGAAGGTGATGTATACGGTGGAGGGGTATATCAATTTCAGGATGAGAATGCCAGCGGGAAAGCCGTTCTGGATTTCCTCTCTTCGTTTGAAGAGAATAGAACCAGAATAGTGGCTTTAAAGGATGCGGTCAAAAATGCGGAGGGTGTCGAAAAGGCCAGGCGCATAGATGAATTCCTTTCCGCTGTCGGTCCCTCCCAGGCCGGAGAATATGAGGAGATGATAAGGGCGGTTCCCGATTTGGATAAGGACAATGAAGCGGGACTGCGTGGAAAGTATCTTCTGAATAAAACCTGGATGGATGCTTCAGCTTTGTCCCGGCAGGGGCTTTTGAATGAGGCGGCGGATTGTTTCTATGGTATTCTGGATGATAAATCCATGACTCCTGCTTTGAGGCAGAATGCTTTGTATTTTGCGGCCGGATTTTATGCGATGGACAGGACGTCTTCCGCGGATAAAATTATTTCAGTGTTGGAGGATGCTGTCGCTGCTGACCCTTCCAATGCCAATGTGGTTCATATCAGGGAAGTGATGGAAAGCATCAGGAATCAATCCCGGATGAGCGAAGGGGAACAAGAATAAGTGAATCTGTCTGACGGTTTGATGCGTTTGCAATATTCATGAAAAATAAAAATAGATAAGGAGAATATTTTATGGGTGCGAAAAGGGCTCTTATAAGCGTTTTTTATAAAGACGGGATTCTGGATTTAGCACGCTATTTGTCCGGCAACGGATGGGAAATATTGTCAACAGGCGGTACGCAGAAATATTTACTGGAGAACGGGGTTCCCGTCACCGATGTGTCCTCTGTAACGGGATTTCCGGAATGTCTGGACGGACGTGTAAAAACCCTTCATCCCCGTATTCACGCCGGTATTCTTGCAGTGAGGGAAAATGCCGGACATATGGATACCCTTAAAGAAATGGATATTACTCCCATTGATTTGGTATGCGTGAATCTTTATCCGTTTTTTGAAAAGGTTCAGGCGGGTCTTTCTTTTGATGAGACTGTCGAGTTCATAGACATCGGAGGGCCTTCGATGCTCCGCGCCGCCGCAAAGAACCGGCAGGATGTTCTGCCTCTTACGGATCCCGCTGATTATCCGGAAGTGATTTCCGCGCTTACCGATGCCGGGCAGCGGATTGAAAATATTCCGGATGATTTTAAACGCCGTCTCGCCGGGAAGGTTTTCAATTTGACTTCGGCATATGATGCGGCTGTTTCAAGGTTCATGCTGGAAGATGATATGCCGGAATATTTTACAGTACCGCTTAAAAAAAGCCAGTCGCTGCGCTACGGCGAAAACAGCCATCAATCCGCGGCCCTTTATCTTACAGCTGACCGGAAAGGGGCTTTCGGCGGAATGAGCCAGATTCAGGGCAAGGAACTTTCCTACAATAATATCAGGGATTTGGATGTGGCATGGAAGGCTGTGTGTGCTTTCACAAAGAATTTGAAAAACAATCTGGAGATTCAGGGAACGGACTTTTCTTCATATTCCGGAATTATCGCGGGAAAGGACCTGGCCGGGAATCCGGCTTCCCCGAAAGGAGAGCCTGTGTCCGTCCGGTTTGAGGCCCGGAATGAGAAAGTTTTTACCGTAGCCTTGAAGCATAATACACCCTGCGGGGCGGCTCTCGGGGATTCGCCTCTGGATTCCTATACCAAAACGTACAACTGTGACCCTGTATCAATATTCGGCGGTATAATCGGATGCAGCGCTGAAATCGATAAAGCCGCCGCTGAGGAAATGGTTAAATGTTTTCTGGAAGTGATTGTGGCCCCGTCATTTTCACAGGAAGCCCTGGAGGTTTTCGCCGGAAAGAAAAACCTCCGGCTCATACAGGCGGAAATTCCCGCTGAAGACAAACTTGACTTTATGAGTGTTGACGGCGGGGTTCTTGTGCAGGACAGGGATACAGACTTGTTCCAGCGCTGGGATATAGTGACGAAAGCGAAACCCTCCCGTTCCCAGATTGAGGAAATGGCGTTTGGAATGACTGTCGCCATGTTCGCAAAATCCAATGCGGTTCTCGTTGTAAAAGACGGCGCCGCGATTGGAATAGGCTGCGGACAGACAAACCGCATATGGGCCGCGGAACAGGCTTTAAGCAGGGCCAGGGAAAAAACAGACGCGATGGGAGTTTCCTGCGCCGAAGTTCTGGTAAGCGACGCCTTTTTCCCGTTTTCGGACTGTGTGGAAAAGGCGGCTGAATACGGTATAAAAGCCATCGTACAGCCCGGCGGGTCGATAAGGGATCAGGATTCGATTGACGCCTGCAACAGGCATGGTATAGCCATGGTGTTTACATGGGCCCGCCATTTCAAACATTAAGGCGGATGCAATGCTGTATTATTTGACGTCATATTTTCAGCAGTGGTTCAGTCCATTCCGGTTGTTCCGCTCTTATGCTGTTTTAATAGCCATTGCCCTTTACGCCGGTTTCTTTTTGACTGTTTTTATTTTGCCGGGGACTTTCAAGTTTCTGCCTAAAGACAGGGGAAGGGAATTCACTCCGGGTGCAGGCGATGCGAAAGGCAAGCCTACAGGCGCGGGGGTCGTCTTTATTTCCATTTTTCTTCTGGTATCTTTTTTGCTGATTCCGCTTTCAGCGACACAGATTTGCATTATTATTTTTACGTGGCTTGTTATGCTTACAGGTTTTTTGGATGACCGGTCTGTGACTTCCTGGGGGGAATACCTTAAAGGTTCGCTGGATTTAATAATTTCCCTGTCCGCTTCTTTTATACTCTTTTATTTGTTTTACGATGGTTCGGTGGATTTCTGGCTTCCGTTTGTAACCAAGTCTGTTCATGTTCATCCGGCGGTTTTCATTTTAACATCAACTTTAATTTTATGGATTTCCATAAATACAACCAACTGTACGGATGGTGTTGACGGACTTTCCGGTACATTGACCCTGCTCGCTTTGCTTTCCATGGGTTTGATTTTTTATTTCATTCTCGGTCATGTGGATGTCGCAAAATATCTTTTGGTTCCGCATCTTGCGAGCGGTGCCCAATGGGCTGTTTTGATTTTTACACTGTGCGGAATATTGATGGGTTACCTCTGGTATAACGCTTTTCCGAGCAAGGTACTCATGGGAGACGCGGGTTCCCGCGCCATCGGTTTTTTTCTGGGCGTCTGCATAATGGTTTCCGGCAATCCTTTTCTAATCGTGATGACAAGCAGTGTGATGCTTGTGAACGGCGGAACCGGACTTCTGAAAGTGGCGTTGCTGAGATTCTTTAAAATCAGGATTTTCCATTCGATACGTTTCCCCCTTCATGATCACATGAGGAAGAATTTGAATTGGTCCCCGACCCAGATTCTTTTGAAATTCATGATAATACAGATTCTTATAACCATTGCGGTTTTGGGGGTATTCTTCAAAATCCGCTGACGGGTTTAATTTACACGGCCGGAACGGAAACCGTCGGAGCAAAAAGCATGGTTCCGTTCCGTGTGTATTTATTTGATAAGCGACTGAAGGTAGCTGTCAAAACTTTTTGCAAAATCGGATTCAATTTTTTTTGCCAAAGAACGGAGAGCCCTGTTTTCGGCTTCGGGAAGGGAGGCGTGGCCTTCCCTGACCGATGTGCTGTATGGGAGAATCACTGCCCCCGAATCCATATCGACAAGGCGTGCATTTAAAACCGCCCTGCTGAATTTATTGGGGTTTGCGGGAAGGATGACTTCGGAGAATGATACGGATGCGTCAAGCATGTATCTGCCGTCCCGGTTTGTTATCCGGAAATTGGAGCCGGAGAATACGGAGGCGAAAGCGTTCGCAAGTCTGTTTTCATTGTCGTTCTCGACATACACTGAAACAGGAATTGCAGCCGCGGCGGCAGCCGCCTTAACTGTGTACACGTCGCCCGAGTCTCTGGAAGCGCGCATGGCCGCCGCCGAAGCGGGACTTACAACTGACAGCACGTTTATAAAATGTTCATTGGCGTCCGCCGTATCGGCGGCCATCCTCAAGCGGCTGTATTCCCGGAAAGTTCCCTTCTCTTCCTCCGGGACATTTATCAATTCCTTTATCAAATTATCGTTGGAGTTAATCAAATCCGTGTAAAGTATCGCGGCTTTCGGTTTGTCCATAACCGCAATGGCGTATGTGTATTTTCCTGCTGTATCTGTCCAGGTTTCCTTGATTTCGGCCCCGATAAGTGTATCCATGGCTACAGCTGTTGTTATGTTTTCGTCTATTGAAAAAGAAGCGGAATTATCCTGAAGGATTCCGTCTTTCACGCTGTCCTTGTAGCGTGAGCTTACTGTAGTGTCGCTGCTTATTGACTGGCCGAACACGGCGGTCAATGACGTCAGGGCGCTTTTTTCAGCCGATGTTCTGTCTTCTCCTGAACCCACAGCTGAAACGTAGCGGTTCGACGGATAGGATGCGTCCGGATTTGACAGCCAGATAGGCGGGGTTGAAGTGTCGGTGACGGCTGTGTCTTTCGGTCCGGACGCGCATCCGGAAATAAAGAGCAGGAGAAGAGCCTGTAAAACAAGCGCGGGCGCACAGGACTTAAATATTCTGCAAATTGAAATATCCTTCATTTGTAATAACTCCGTTCTGAATTATTTTATGCATATGCTTTCCGAAAGATTTAAACCTTCCGCAGAAACCAGAATGTTTTCAAATCTGTCCTGGTGGACAGGTTTCCCGGATGCAGAATAATATACAACGGAATAAGAGTAAATACCCGGATCCAGGGTTATCCCGCCGACCCAGGCTGTCGCCGGAAAATAATGGGAAACCCTCAGGTCAGCCTGCTCGCTTAAATCAGCGTACATTTGTGTTCCAATGCTGAGTAATGAAAAAAGCAATCCCATGTCATTGCCGGCGCCCTGCATTTGGGATGCTTCATCGAATATTATTGAAGCCGTGGTTTTTGATGTGGCGCGCAGAATTGTTTTCAAATAAATTAAAGCTTCGTTTTGTTTTATGGTTTCCGCCGCGACCGCGCCCATTTTTTCAATCACTTCAAGGTGGAACTGTTCTCCTGTGTCGAAGACGACTTTTGCCGACGCAACCAGGTCAGGTTTTTCCCTGAGCACGGGGATTGAAATTTTTATCCATCTTATTTCCCCGGAAGAGCCGTATGTTATGGGAATGCGTATTTCTTCCGCCTGTTTTTCTGGGGACAAACCTGTAAAGCTGATGACATTCAGTCTTGCTTTTCCCTGCGGAATGTCCAGCTCATCTTCGATTGAATCCGGTATCTTGAAATCATAAACTGACGGCTGGTTGGCAAAAGCCAGCTTCAGATAATCCCTGTCGATTCTTGCGTCGTCTTTCAGGTTCTGAGATCTGTAAAAAAGCATCCCCAGGTATCTTGCAAGGGCTGAATTTGTGAAGTTAACCGAAGCCGCCTCGCTGTCGTAAGGCACCGAAACGCCGCTGTCCAGCAGGGCTTCCTGTGTGCTCGTTATCTCCGTTCCGTATTTAATACCCAGCAGTTTCAGTTTTTCGTCTATCCGCCTGATTTCCACAAGGGCGCCTTCAGTGGAGCCGAGAAAAAAATAATTCAGCGCATTGAAGACGTTGATATACACATCCTCGTAATCTTCCCCTGAATATTCCGTTATGGTGTCGTTGGACAAATATGACGCCGCGGTGAGGGTGATGCTTTTTGCATAAAGATTTTCGATGCTCCGTTCAGCTTCGCCGAGGTATTTTTTTGACTCTTCGTAATCCCCTGCATAGTGCGCAAGCATTCCCGCGTCAAGCTGAAAAAGCAGCGCGTCCCTGTCCGCGTATGCGGACGGAGCTTCCTCCATCAACCTGTCGAAAGCTTCCTCCGCGTTTCCTGATTTAAGCTGCCTGTCAATGCCGGCGTAATGCTGCCCCACCGATGCGCATGATGAATACAGCATGAGCTGCAGAAAGATGAGAAACACGGCGGATACTGCGCCGGCTTTTTTTGCAGGATGTTCAGCGGACGGGAGTGACCGCATCTTGATAAAAGAAGATGCGGCCGCTTTGCATTGATTACGGGACGTTTTATTTACCATTGACGGACGGCGGTTATAATTTTACCGATGAGGTTTTGATTATCTTTTTGATTTCATTGTTTTCGCCAATCCAGATTTTTTTGTTGGATTCAAGATCAGTCAGTTCCGCATAAACATAGTATGTCCTGACTGTGGTTTTCTCAACCTTCTCAACAATTGTTCTGATTGAGCCTGTCATCATGAAATCCGCGCCGGTTTCATTGGCAAGGGATTTCACCGTTTCCTCGCTTGCCCAGCTCTGCTGCTCTGTCCGTTCATCACGGATTTCACCGCGTTCCGAGGATGATGCCACAAAGTCCGCCTTCCCGCTATTCAAAATAGCTGCTTCCATGCGCTTCGCTATGATCGCTGTGTCAATATGTTCCGAGCTGTCGTTGGAAAATGTTCCTACAATGAAAACCGGCAGCCGGCCGTTTTGCTCCTGAAAGGCGTTGAGCCGTGGTGAATTCAGGCAGTCTGAAATCAGGCTTTCGCAGACTATCCTTACATCCGTGTCATTCCAGTATCCGGTTAAATCTGTCTGGGTTTCAACATCAACACGGCTTACATCCGGAGTCGATGTACATGATGCCAGCAGGAGTACGGATATAAAAATCATTGTAAAAATAATAAAATTTCTCTTTTTCAT
The DNA here is from genome assembly GCA_949300145.1 of uncultured Treponema sp. GTDB lineage: Bacteria > Spirochaetota > Spirochaetia > Treponematales > Treponemataceae > Avitreponema. Next base: position 135,111 of record CASGDA010000003.1, read on the forward strand.
GGTGTATCAGTATATATATTATTCCTCTATAAAATCAAGTTCAATACCGTTCGGATCAACGGCGGTCATTATTTTCTTTCCGTCTTTGATGGTTTTCGGTTCTGAAATAATCCTTACGTTTTTTGAAAGAAGGTAGTCCCTCGCCTCCGATATCTGCTCCACTTCAAAGGTCATGGAAACACCTGCGGCTGGAGCCGGCTCTGCCCTGTCATTATGCAGGAGCTCAAGCTTCATTCCTGATTCCTTGTCTGAAAGAAAGGCTATCTGCTTTCCCGGAGCGGCGGAAATCATGCTGTCGAAGGAAAAGCCCAGAACATTTTCATAAAAAGCTACGGATTTCTGGATGTCAGAGGTTCTGACAACCACACTCTTCATTTTCAAAGTAAACTCCTCTTTTCCCGGATTTCCGCGGCGGACAGACCCTCCTGTGTCCCGGAATTCCGGTTTGTTTCAGAAACAGGATACTATGAAAAGCTAAGCATTGCAAACAAAACCCGCTCCGATTCCGTTCATTTTTTCGTAAAAGGCGGGGAAAGAGACGGAACAGCATTCCGCATTGTTTACAACAACCCCTTCCTCCATTCCCAAACCCATCACCGCCAGAGACATGGCTATACGGTGGTCATGATAGCTTTCGCATTGTCCGCCGTGCAGGTTTCTGCCGCCTTCGCCGTGTATCAGTATGTAATCCCGGCCTTCTTCCACGGAAGCCCCCAGTTTCGACAGCTCCTTCCGGAGGATGTTTATCCTGTCTGTTTCCTTTAAACGTACAACGCCGATATCCGTCAACGCCACATCCCCCTCCGCGAAACACGCCGCCACGCTTAATGCCGGAACCGCATCCGGAAAGGCTGAACAATTGAATTCCCCGCCTTTAAGGGGCAGTATTCCTGTTCCCCGCCTGTTGACGTATAAATTTCCTTCTTCTTTGTCGATTTCTATGTCAGCGCCCATTTCTGAAAGCACATCGACTATGGCTGCGTCGCCCTGGCTTCCGGATGTATCCACGGCCGGAATGCATATTTTCGAGCCGGTTATGACGGCTGCGGTTATGGGGAACGCGGCCGCCTCCCAGTCGGACGGGATAATCCGGTCAAAAGCTTTGTAAGCCTGCGGACCGGTGACTTCAAAGTGATTCATTTTTTCCTTGTCGTAGGAAACTTTAATGCCGACTGATTCCATCCAGTCAATGGTCATCCGGACGAAGGGGGTTTCTTTCGGAGTGCGCAAATCTATGGTTGTGACTCCTGAAAGTGTAGGGGCCGTCATCAACAGTCCGCTTATCTGCTGGGAAAGAACACCTTCGTGTTCCACCCTTCCCGGTGAAATCGGGCCGCATACTGCTACAGGCGGGCATTTCGAACCTTCCCGTAAATAGAAGCCGTTTCCGCCGAGCTTCCTGATTACATCTATGAGCTGGTCGATGGGTCTGGTTTGTATTGATTCGTCCCCGGTAATCACGATTTTTTCCGGAAATGTTGCCGCCAGCGGGGTGATGAAGTACAGGACGGAGCCTGAATTCCCCACGTCTATGGCCTGCCGCGGAACCTTCAACCCGCCCTCCGGCGCTGTGACCTTCCACAGTCCCGGTCCGGTTTCCACCCCGGCTCCGAAAGCCTCCACCGTGTGCAGGGCTGAAAGGCAGTCCGCCCCTTCCAACGGATTCCTGATAAAAGATGTCCCTTCTGCCAGGGCCGCAAAGATACATGCCCTGATGGTATGGCTTTTTGAGCCCGGAACTTTGATGCTGCCTGCCAGTTTATGACGCTTGGAAAGAACCTTCACGGACTGCTCCTTAAAACGGGTATTCTGAATCTCAAACTTTTCAACAGCGGAAGTGTGCATGATTTTCGCTAAAATTTCAACGGCTAAAAAAAGCCTGAAAGAACTTGATATTTTAAAATCAAAGTGATATGAGAATATATCGGCTCATATTCCGGGGTTATTGGCATGACAAAAACTGAAATGATCAGAGATGCAATCAGATACATAAAGCAATTCAGGAATTCCACCGTCGTTATACAAATTGATGATGAACTTCTGGACTCTCCTCTTTTTGCCGGTCATATCCATGATTTGGCGCTTCTTTTTGAAACTGGAATAAAAATAGTGATTGTTCCCGGCGCAAAGATGATGATTTCGCGCATTCTTGATTCATACAAAATAAGCTGGAAATTTGTCGGCGATACCCGTGTCACTGACAGCGACGGGATGGATTTTATAAAGATGGCGGCCTTTGATGTTTCCAACAGGATTATGTCCAGACTTGCCGCCGAAAAACTTCACGGCGTTATAGGGAACTGGGTTTCCGCCAGGGGGAAGGGTGTCGTGAACGGCGTTGATTTCGGAAGTGCCGGACTGATAACCCGCATAGACATCGAGCCCCTTAAAAGAGCGATAGACGACGGTTTTATTCCGATAATCCCATGCGTGGGATGGACCGCGGTCGGCAAGTCATATAATATTTCTTCCATTGAGCTGGCCGCTGAAACGGCAAAGCTTTTGAATGCCGATAAACTTTTCTTCCTGGAAAAAGGGATGTCGGTTTCGGCGGATAGTTTCGTCGCTCCCGGAAATTCCGTGGTTTCTCCGGAGAATAGAATCGCGTCTGTTTCCGTGGATGATATTGAGACGTTTATATCAGTGAACAATCTTGACTCCTCCGGCGCATACAATTTGAAGCTGGCTTTTCTTTTGAGGAAAGGGAAGGATGCCTGCCTGAACGGTGTGTCCCGTTCCCATATTTTGAATGGGGATGAAGACGGTGTTATTCCCGGCGAAATTTTTTCCGAGATTGGTTCCGGTACCATGATATACCGGAGCAATTACGGGGTGTTCCGCAGTATGCGGCACCAGGATGTTCCTTCTGTCCTGTCCCTTATGTTTCCGTTTGTTGAATCCGGGATTCTCCTTCCGAGGTCGGAAGAGGAACTGAAGGAGCAGGCGGATTTATTCACTGTGTACGAAGTTGACGGCGGCATAAGGGCCTGCGCTGCGCTGAAACCTTACAAGGATTGTTCCTGTGCTGAAATAGCCGCGGTCGCCGTTGACGATTCATATTCCAATTCCGGAATAGGTCCCGCTTTGATGCGGCGGCTGATTGAAGAGGCTGAGAGCGCGGGGTTCAGTTTTGTGTTTGTGCTGACAACCCAGGCCTCTGACTGGTTTGAAAGGTTCGGCTTCAAATCAGCCGGAAAGGAAAGTCTGCCGGAGGAAAGACTGCGCAGAATGGATCCCTCAAGAGGTTCCAGGATTTTAATTCTTCAGTTGAAATAAACAGGGTGAAAAAATGAGACTCTATTTACATTTAGGCCCGCTTTCTTTTTACAGGAAGGCGGTTTTAATCGCCGTACCTGTGATGTTCCAGGGATTGATTCAGACTCTTGTGTCCCTCGTGGATAATTTTATGGTCGCCGGTTTAGGTGACTTGAAAATGAGCGGCGTAAATGTGACAAACCAGTTTATGTTCCTGTTTTTTATCGCCCTCAATACCGCAATGATTGCCGGCGGAATATTCATGTCTCAATTCAACGGCGTCGGGGATTCAAAGGGAATGGGACAGGTTTTCAGGTTTAAACTTTTTACGGGTTTTTTCCTTGTGTTGGTGATGTCGGTATGTGCGATTGTTTTTCCGGAAGAACTGCTTGAGTTGCTTTTGAATAAAAATGTTCAAAAAAATGAAATCGTCGCCGAGGGCGTTCCGTATTTTAAACTTATGACTTTGACCTTTATCCCCATAATTGTTTCTACCGCAATTGCTTCTTCCCTCCGGGAAACGGGCCGGGTAGTTCCTCCCCTTGTAATTTCCATCTGTGCCACAGCCGTTAATACGTTTTTTAACTGGATTTTTATTTACGGTAATTTAGGCGCGCCCCGTATGGAAATACGCGGCGCCGCTGTGGCGACAATTATCGCGCGTGTCGTTGAGCTGCTGCTTTTCATCTGTTTTATTGTAAAAACGAAACCGGGATTCTTTATAAGAATAACGACTCTGTTTCAAATGGATTTCGGGTTGTTTTTCAAGATATTGCGGAAATCGGGATTGATTCTTATTTCCGAATTGTCTTGGGCTGTAACCGAAATAATTATGACCGCCGTTTATTACGGGCGTGGTGGAGCCGGCATAGTTTCAGGTCTTTCCGCCGCCTGGGCGATTGCAAATATTTTCATGATAGCCTTTAACGGAATTCATACTGCCACCGGGGTATTGATAGGCGGACGGTTGGGGCGGAATGAATTGTCTGAAGCCAGACAGGAAGCCCGCTGGGTACGCAACGGAAGTTTTATTTTCGGATTGGGATTGTGTCTGCTCGAATTATGTTCCATTATTCTGATTCCTGTTGTTTTCGGAAATCTTTCGGATAATGCCAGGGATGTCTGCAGGATGATGATAATTGTCATAAGTGTGTATATGCCTGTCTGGTCGTATTTGAATGCCCAGTTCGCGGTGGCGAGATCCGGAGGCGATGCGGTTATGGGTGCATGGGTGGATTTGAGCATCAATTCGACTTTGTTTTTGCCCGGTATATTCCTGCTCGCAATGTTTACAGATTTGGGGCCTGTAGAGATGTATGCCATCGTTAAAACAACGGACTTTGTAAAAGTGGGTATAGCGATGTGGCAGCTTAAAAAAGAACGCTGGGTGAGGAATCTTACGCTTTCAAAATCATCCTGAGCGCTTGTTCTTTTGCCGTGTTTTACGGCTTTGCTTCCAGATTTTTCGGACACACCGGGGAAAGTATGCATGAACCGCATTTCGGGCTTCTGGCTGTACAGACATATCTTCCGTGAAGTAACAGGAGGTGGTGCGCGTCTTTTAAATACACTTCCGGAATTATTTTCATTAAATCCTCTTCCACCTCTTTCGGTGTTTTGCCTCCGCTTAATCCCAGTCTGTGGGAAACACGGAGGATATGCGTGTCAACAGGCATAACTGGTTTTCCGAAAGCACAGTTCAGGATAACGTTTGCGGTTTTTCTTCCGACCCCTGGAAGACTCTCAAGTTCCTCCCGTGTGGACGGGACTTGTCCTTTGAATCGTTCCGTCAGGATTTTTGATGTTTCTATAATCCGCTTCGCTTTTGTAGGATATAAATTGACGGACTTTATATAATTCCGTAATTTTTCTTCTCCCAGGGCTGTCATTTTTTCCGGTGTGTCCGCAACCGCGAAAAGTTCCGGGGTAGCCTTATTCACCCCCTTGTCTGTCATTTGCGCGGAAAGCATGACCGCGACAAGAAGTGTGTAGGTATTTACGCTTTCAAGTTCCGTTTTCGGTTCAGGGCAGTTCTTTGACAGTATTTCAAATATTCTGCTGATTGTGCGGCCGCCTGCTTCCCGCCAGGAATTTTCATTTTCGGGTTTTCTTTCTGTACCTGTGTTTTTTTTCCTTGTCATAAAATCCCCTGCCGATTTTCCCCGGATAGATTTTCCGCCGTTTTTTTTACCGCGGCCGCACCCCCGGAAAGCAATGCGGATACAAACGGCCGTCCTATCATTACAGCCTTCGCTCCCAGCAGTCCCGCCGCTTTTATGTGGGCGGATGTGCGCAGGCCTCCGTCAACCCAAAGCTCTCCGCACAGCGGTGAAAATTCTTCCGCATATCCGGAAAGAAAATCCGCGGTGTTTCCCGGCCGGGTTTCAATTCTTCCGCCGTGGTTTGATATTACGGCTATATCAGGATGCAGTTCTTCCAGCAGTTCTTTTTCTTCCGGCAGAAAAATGCCTTTGACTGCGAAGGGTAGCCCGGCTTCATGAGCCTTATCCTGTATTTTTTTCAGGGAGGATACGCTTTTTTTCTCGAGCTTCGCCAGATTCCGCATTGTTACAATCGAATACGCGTCGATATCTATTCCTATAAGCCTCGCGCAGCTTACGGCTTTTTCCATGCGCTCAAAAATATTTTCATCGCTGTAAGGCTTTATGAAAATTCCGCCTTTCACATTTTCCTTTTTCAGCGCCTCCAGTCCGAACAGGAATTTTTCATCCGGAACACCGTCCCCGGTTGTGATGTTTATTCCCGCCCCGGCACATGCATTCACCATATCAAAGTAATATTCCCTTTCCTGGTGGTATCCGATATTTTCAACGGCTCCTGTCATGGGTGCAAGCCAAATTTCAGGAAAAGAAACCGGCTCCCGGTTTCCGGAGTTTGCCGCTGCTTTTTCCCATCCTTCGTAATTCGCCTTGAAATTTGAATTACCGGACACGCCTCCCATGCCCGGTAATTCACCGGTGCAAGCTTTCCCGTTGCAACACGGGCAAAGCCTGCATTTGAATCCTGCTGTTTTCGGGTTAACTCTTTCCTGTGTATCCTGCATCGTTTCCTTCCGGTTATTAGTTATTATATGATGAAAATGGAAGCCGAACATGGCGGGATTTTAACAATGCCGTTTTCAATCGAACCCTCTCCTCCGGTGGAATATAATATTCCTTTTGAGATTAAATCCCCTGTCTTTTCCGTTTTGAATTCAACCCGGCTTGAGGAGGGATTAATCACTACCAGGAGGTTTTCTTCGGGACATTTCCTTATGTACGCCAGTGGATACTTGTTTTTTTCCGCATAGACAAAATCAATTCCTGATTTGTTTTGGAGGGCAGGATGGACCCGTCTTAGGGAAATAAGCCTCTTCACTTCATTGAAAAGTGAATCCGGATTATTCTGTTGTGATGCTACAGTTGGACGGTCTTTGCTTTCGTCCTGCTGAATATACAGTTTGTCCGGAACCGCCGTACTGAATCCTGCATTTACCCCGTCATCCCACTGCATTGGGGTTCTCGCTCCTGTCCTTTCATATCCTCCTTCAACGGAGACAAGGTTTTCCAGATAGCGCATTCCTATTTCATCCCCATAGTAAATGAACGGAGCTCCGGGCATTGAAAGCAAAAAGACGAAGGCTGTCTTCATGTCTTTCTCTGAAAGCCTGTGGGCCAGCCTTTTCATGTCGTGGTTCCCGGAAGGTATGCAGATTAAGCCTTCCTCCGCTTTCCTCCTGCTTTCCTTGTATTTTTCAACGAAAGCGTAAACATCTCCTTTCCCCTCCGAAGAGAAAAACGGGTTTTCACAGCGGAACAAGTCATTATAATGGGACGGCCCGAAATGAAGGAGAAAATCCATATGGAATCCGGCTTCCAGTGATTTGTCCGGCTCACCCCATTCTGAAATAAGGACAGCTTCCGGAAATTCCCTGTCCAGAAAAGAACGTATTTTTTTCCACAGAGCGATTGTCCCCAGTCCGTCCGGGTCATTTTTTACGAGCGACCCCGCCATGTCCACACGGAATCCGTCACAGCCGGCTTTAAGCCAGAAACGCATGACATCCTTAACGGCTTCTATTGTGGCACAGGCCGCCGGGGAATCAACCGTATCCTGCCATGATTCGGTGACATTGTAAAAACCGTAATTCAGGGCCGGTTGTGAGGAGAAAAAATTCAGTATGCAGGAACCGTTTCTGGCGGAAATTCCACGTAGCGTGTTCAATCCGTCAACGGGTTTCCATATGTCATCCGTCCAGATGTACCGGGAAGAATACTTGTTTTTTTCCGGTTTCATTGATTCCTTGAACCAATGGTGTTCGACGGAGGTGTGTCCGGGAACAAGATCCAGAAGAACATGGATTCCGCGGGCATGGGCTTCGGTGAAAAGATTTTTCAGGTCTTCGTTTGAACCATAACGGGGCGCAACGGTATAGTAATCGGCTACGTCATATCCCGCGTCATTGAAAGGGGACAGAAAACAGGGATTCAGCCATATGGCGTCACATCCGAGATTCTTTATATAGTCCAGCCGGGAAATTATTCCGGGAATATCTCCTGTTCCGTCTCCATTTGAATCCTGAAAGGACTGCGGATATATTTCGTAAAAGACAGCTTTATCCAACCAGTGTTGCATGATAACCTCTGAATCAAAAATTATAAGCCAAGGATATACTTCCTCTATGAATCTTTCAAGTTCTTTGTTATTCTTTTTAATTATGACGGATCTTGATAAATTTTTTTCCGACACTTCCGGAATACTTCGTTCCATCTATAAGAATGACGCCTCTTCATTGAATGAAGCCCGTTCCAGACTGCTTAACCTTTTCACAAGGGATTTTTCACGTCTGCCGGGGATACCGGCTGGGTTGGAGGAGGAGCTCCTCAATTACTGGGACGAAAAATACGGCGCTGTTCTGCTTTCCGGGCAGTCGTCGGCGGAGCAGAAGGAAGAGGCTGTCCGCTGGCTGGGGAATGTTCTGGCTCTTTTCTCCGGGTGCTTTGAGGAAGATATGGATTTTTCCGGTGAAGACTGGAATGAATTAAAAGAAGCGGTTTCCGCTGAATCCGTTTCCATGGATATTCAGCTTCTCTCAGAGATTATGTCTGTTTTTGTGAGCCGCGGCGTCTTGTGAAATTCGGGTAAAACATATAAAAACCTTGAAATTGAGTTTCCATCGTCCTATACTTAAAGCAAGGGCTTGTATTTTGTGTCAGGATGATAAAAGGAGAATATGATGAGGAACATAACGGCAGGGATTCCTCTTTTTATTATTTTAACTTTGGTTTTTCACGGTTCGGTTTACGGTCAGACAGCAGTAGATTCAGATGCGGACATGGAATTTGAATGTGTGGGGATAACTGATGACGATATTAATAATTTCTGCGCCAATCATGAGAGTATAATCGGAGAGCTGGAAAAATACGGCATCTCCCTGAAGGATTCCGGCGATAGTATTTCCGATACCGAGATAAAAAATAATGTGGAGGATATACTTGCCTCTTACGGGATTTCCGGTCCTTCGAGGATTAAAAAAGTTGAAATGATTTCCGTAGGTTACGGTTATGAAGTTCTCTGCCGGACATATGAAAAAGATCCCCGGACAGGGAAAACCTTAATGGAGATGGGGATGCTTCAGGACAGCATATTCCAGGTGAAAATCCACAAAGACGATTTGGAAGCGATAAAGAGAAACATGGATGCGCTGGATCAGATTTTCGGCGGAATCTGAAGCTGAAGCATACCGGAGTGTAGTGTGCTCCGGCGGCGTACTGTCTTTTGCTACATTAGTTTTTTGCCGTCACTGAATGCGTTTCCAGCTTTTTCACCGAGAGCCACATAGTGGTGGTTTACGGAATCAAAGCACAGTGGTTTGAATTTTCCAAGGTCGATTTTATCATTTGTAAGTATTGATTCATCCGCCAGGGTGTTCACAACCTCTCCGATGACCCTCTCGGTTTTTTCATCGTAACTTACCAGTGAACATTCCAGGGTAAGGGGAAACTCTTCTATGACAGGCGCATCCACATGCTGGCTGTTTGTATATGTAAGACCCGCTTTTTTTACTTTGTCAGCCGTGTCATTGCCTGATGTAACGCCGAAAAAATCAGCCTGAACCATACGGGGAAGGTCCGCTATACTTACGGTGAAAGCTTTCCTTTTCAAAATGTTTTTTACGGTTTTATGGTTTTTATCAAGTATCATTGAAATTTTTGTGTAATCACAAACCCCGCCCCATGCGGCATTCATGGCGTTGGCGGTTCCGTCTTCATTATATGTAACGATAATCAATACAGGCTGCGGATATATGCAGGGTTTTTGTCCTAAGCTTTTTTTCATTCCTGGTCTCCTTGCTTATATTATAACTCTAAAATGAAAATGGTGTAAATGCGGATGTCCTGTATTTTATACTGAATAAAAAGCCTGCGGCAGTTTCCTTTACTGGAATTCCGCAGGCTTTAATGTTCCGGTCAGGTTATCGGAAGTCTCTGTCGTTCCCCCGCTTAGAATTCGTTTCCGGGGAAACGCGGAATTCCGTCAAACCCTTTTTTCAAGTCTTCGTCGCTGGGAATGTAGTCCGCCATTTTACCGTCGTTGAAGGACTGGTATGCAATCATGTCGAAATAACCTGTTCCTGTAAGCCCGAACAGAATTGTTTTTTCTTCCCCTGTTTCCCTGCATTTGACGGCTTCATCAATCGCGACTTTAATCGCGTGGCTTGATTCCGGTGCTGGAAGAATTCCTTCCGTGCGCGCAAAATCTTCCGCGGCCTTGAATACCGCTGTCTGCTCTGATGTCACCGCTTCCATATACCCGTCATGGTAAAGCTGCGAGAGTATGGAGCTCATCCCGTGATAGCGTAATCCTCCGGCATGGTTCGCAGATGGAATGAACGAGGAACCAAGTGTGTACATTTTTGCCAGCGGACAGACTTTTCCGGTATCGCAGAAGTCATAGGCGAAGACTCCGCGTGTAAGGCTGGGGCAGGAAGCCGGTTCAACCGCTATTATCCTGTAATCCTGTTCGCCCCTGAGTTTTTCACCCATGAACGGCGATATCAAGCCTCCCAGGTTCGAGCCTCCTCCGGCGCATCCTATGATTATGTCGGGTTTGATTCCGTATTTATCCAAGGCTGTTTTACATTCCATTCCGATTATAGATTGATGGAGAAGAACCTGGGACAATACGCTTCCAAGCACATACCTGTATCCCTGCCGGGTGACGGCGGCTTCAACCGCTTCGGAGATGGCGCAGCCGAGGCTTCCCGTTGTTCCGGGGAATTCCGCCAGCATTTTCCGGCCGACTTCAGTTTTATCGGATGGCGAAGGCGTTACGTCGGCGCCGTAGGTTCTCATGACTTCGCGTCTGAAAGGTTTCTGCTCGTAGGAGCATTTTACCATAAAAACCTTGCAGTCCAGTCCCAGATAAGCGCAGGCCATGGACAGGGCCGTGCCCCACTGTCCCGCTCCTGTTTCCGTTGTGACTCCCTTCAGCCCCTGTTCCTTTGCATAATAGGCCTGGGCGATGGCGGAGTTAAGTTTGTGGCTGCCGCTTGTGTTGTTGCCTTCAAATTTATAATAGATTTTAGCCGGGGTGTTCAGTTTCTTTTCAAGGCAGTATGCCCGCACGAGCGGTGACGGCCTGTACATCTTGTAAAAATCCCGGATTTCTTTCGGAATGGGAATTTGCCTGTTTGTGTCGTCGAGTTCCTGTTTTACAAGTTCCGAGCAGAAAACGCCTTCAAGCTCTTCCGCTGTCATGGGTTTATGGGTTCCGGGATTCAAAAGCGGCGCCGGTTTATTTTTCATGTCTGCACGGACGTTATACCAGTATTCAGGCATTTCATTTTCATTCAAATAGATTTTGTAAGGGATTTCTTTGGTATTCATACTTCCTCCTGTTTTTATGTATAGAAACATTATATATGTTTCTATGAAAAGAATCAAGAGGCAATCGCATCTTTTTTTTGTTTTTAATGCATGGTGTTTGCTTGTCTGTTTTGCTTCCCGTATGCTAAACTTGGGGAAATTGAAGTTTCAGGATTTATTGAGCGTTTCTTGAACCGGGATGCCCGGAAGGAGGTTCGTATGGGAAAAACTGTTCTTCCCTTTATGGCGTGCGCCCTTTTGATGTGCCAGGGATGTTTTGCGCAAAAAGCGCAGGACGGCTTTAAAAGCATAACTATGGAAGAAGCCGGGAAGTTTATGCGGGAGGAAAAGGATTTCATTCTTATTGATGTGCGTACAAAAGCCGAGTATGACGGCGGCCACATCCCCGGGGCCGTTCTCCTTCCCAATGAGGAAATCCAGGCCGGAGGGAATCCCGGCGCCGCGGTGACATCCCTTTTGCCGGATAAGGACAGAACAATTCTGGTATATTGCCGCAGCGGAAACAGGAGCAAACAGGCTTCCGCTAAACTGGCGGAGGCGGGGTACAGCCGCATTATAGAAATCGGAGGCATAAACAGCTGGACGGGCCCTGTCGAGAAGTAGGACTCCAGGGATTTTATTTATGAGGAAAAAAATTACTGTAAAGGTAACTGAACCGCAATATATAACAGTTACAGGAATTGCTTTCTTCCAGGTTGACGCCTGGTTCGGGCATACACGGAAAGATCTCAAAATGGATATTATTTATCCCGAAAGGAAGTCTTTGCCGGGAACCGGAAACAAAACCGCTTATCCATGCATATTATGGATTTGTGGCGGCGCATGGCTTTCCATGGACAGATCCGCCCATCTTGTATACCTTGCGTCTCTTGCCAGGAAAGGATTTGTTGTTGCAAGTGCTGAATACAGAACCAGTAATGAGGTGAAATATCCGGTTCCTATTCAGGATATAAAATCGGCGGTGCGGTATCTCCGTGCTCATGCAGAATGTTATAACATTGATGAACAAAAGATAGGTGTGATGGGCGAATCTGCCGGTGGTTATCTTGCCGCGATGACCGCCCTTTGTGATTCCCCGGAATTTGACGCCGGAGATTTCAGCGGATATTCCGGGGCCGTCCAGGCCGCCTGCTGCTGGTATCCTCCGGCGGATTTTTCGTTGATGAAAGCATATTCCGCTGAAGAAAATGCGGTTTCCCCTGAATCTCTGTTTTTAGGAAAAAACGCCGCGGCCGGTGTGGAGGAGACCCCTGCGGTTTGTCCCGTGAATTTTGTCACAGCGGATGCCCCTCCTTTTTTGATTCTCCACGGGGACAGGGATTCCGTTGTTCCGTTTCCCTGCGGGGAAGCTTTATATGACAGATTGAAAAAGGCGGGTGCGGATGTCTCCCTTTTGGAAATTGAGGATGCGGATCATGCGGACATACGTTTTTTTCAGGAGGAAGTGTGGGATATCATCGCCTGTTTTTTCAAAGAGAAGCTCTGCTGATATTCCGCCAGTTCTTTTGATTTTATAATTATGGTGTAAAACGGTGTAAAAAAATCCGGGCGGCGGCGGTTGTGCCGGGGCTCATTTGAATCTGCTGTTCCGTTCCCAGAATATGCCGCCGGTATACCCTTGGATGGTTTTGTCCGTTTCCGCCGCCTCAAGCCTTTTCTGCGCCCACAGGCAGTACTCCTCGTTTATTTCAACACCGCAGAAATTCCGTCCGAGTTTTTTTGCTGTAACCGCTGTGCTCCCCGAACCTGAAAAGGGGTCGAAAACCATTCCTCCTTCCTTGCTGCTGGCAAGAATCAGTTTCGCAAGCAGTTTTTCGCTTTTCTGTGTGGGATGGTCTGTATTTTCACTCATGGACCAGTAGGGAACGGAAATATCATCCCAGAAATTCCCCGGATGGGTCATCCTGAATCTGCCTTCTTCCGTTTCTTCCCAGTCCTTCGGTTTACCGTCCTGCCGGTATGGCGCAAGAACTTTCCTCCGTTGTTTCACCGAATCGACGTTGAAATAATAGTCAGCGGAAACGGTGGCGAACCAGATGTCCTCGCAGGAATTTTTCCAGTTGCGTTTTGAGCCCCTCCCTTTTTCCCGCTGCCATGTTATGCGGTTCTGCACTATGCAGAATTCTTTCAGCAGAGTGTAAACGCAGCATGAATTTTTCCAGTCACAGCAGATATAAATTGAGGCGGAGGGTTTGAGGGTCCTCAACAGCGGAGGGAACCATCCCCTCAGATATTCCAGATATTCTTCATCGCTTTGTTTTGAGAATTTGAAATCACCGAAATATTTATTCAAATTGTACGGCGGATCAATTATGAGAAGGTCAACGAACGCTTCCGGAAGTTTGCCGGAAATCCCGGCTAAATCGGCGCAGATTATTTTATTTTGAATACAGCAGTGTTCCGAGTCCAAATCTTCTGCATACAACAGTTTCTTTTTGTATTCAGTCCGTTCGTTTTCTGTCAGCCTTAATGTCCTGTTTCTGGCCGCCCGGATTTTTCCTGTATTCTCCATGGCATGATATCTTAGCGCTGCGGGTGGAAAAAGTATACAGGAATCCTTGATTTTGTTAAAATAATCATATGGAGAAGTATGTTAATAAAAAGCTGCTGGAGCTTTCAAAAGAAGAACTTGTCGAATTGATTTCCGTTTATTCAAAAGACTCGCTGGCATTGGACGGTGTTTGGTTCCAGTCTGTTGAAAGAAAGCTGGGAATGGATGAAGCCATGTTTCATGACGCTGAAGCCTGGAAGCGTTTCACGGTGACGGAGGCCCGCCGTATAAAATCTTTCCTCGGTTTGCAGGAAAATTCCGGTCTGGATGGTTTGGAGGCCGCGCTGAAGTTACGGTTCACCGCTAATATAAACAGGTATGAAATTATCCGCCGGGATAACAGGCTTGTTTTCAGGAACCTTGAGTGCGCCGTGCAAAAGGCAAGGCAGAAAAAAGGTATGGAGCTGCATCCCTGCAAGCCTGTCGGCCTGATAGAATATTCCGGTTTTGCCGCGGAAATAGACAGCCGGATTGTATGCCGGTGTCTGAGCTGTTATCCGGATTCAACGGAAGACGGAAACGGATGCGCCTGGGAGTTTTCCCTGGACAGTTAATGCGCAGGTGAATGGATTCACCGCTTGAAAACAGTTGTCTGCATCCATTCCCACATGCTTTCCCGCCAGCGGGATTCTTCGGCGAATTTGTTGTTTTTCATGCCGAACCCGTGGCCGCCGGTTTCATATAAAGCCAGCCTGCATTCTATTCCTTTTTCTGTCAGTGCCTTGTAAAGGACTTCGCTGTTTCTGTAATCCACAACGGTGTCGTCCTTTGTTGCGACAATGTAAACCGGCGGCATGTCCTGGGGTATCTGCTTTTCCATGGAAAAAGCCTCTTTCATTTCTTCGCCGGGGTTTTTCCCCAAAAGGGAGCGGCGGGAACGTTCGTGGGCGAGACCGTCCGTCATTGAAACAACCGGATAGACGGGAATCACAAAATCCGGCCGGATGGAAACCGTATGCTCTATCCCCAGCTTTTTCAGTTCATCATGCTTTGAAAAAAAAGCCCCGGCCATCAAAGCCAGATGCCCTCCGGCGGAAAATCCTATTACGCCGATTTTATCGGGATTTACGCCGTACTCCTCAGCATTTTCGCGGACAATTTGAATGGCCCTCTGCACATCCTGAAGCATCGCCGGATGCCGCCAGCCGTTTCCGGCCACCCGGTAACGCAGGGTAAAAGCCGTGACGCCGCGTTCCGCGAACCAGTCCGAAGTTTTGTGTCCTTCGCTTATTATTCCGAGATGGTGGTAACTTCCTCCTGGACAGACAATTACCGCGGCCCCGGTGTTTTCAACGCCTTTTTTGACCCGGTTCATGTACATTTCTGTGGTTATTTCTTTCATCCCCTGGACATTTTTCCATAGTTTTATCGGTTTCCCTATCCAGGCCCATACCGGGTAGCCCGCCGTGAAAAGCAGGAAAAACAAAAATACGGGAATTATATTTTTTTTCATTATATCTCCTTTAATCCGCTTCTAAATCATTTGTCAGACCAGGGGCGCCAGAAAATTTTGAATTTTATGCCCATCCTGAATCCGCTCCGTATATAGTTCTCCACATTCCTCAGCCTCTGGGTATTAAGGAGCAGAAAGTTATAGTTCGCGTAAAAATCAAACATCACCAGGTTAAGCACATTCTGCTTCCATCCTATTGTCGGACCGATGGAAATAAGTACATCTGTCGGCGGATCAGGCATGGTGGTGTTTCCGAAGTAATTGAGGTAGTCTATGGTCTGTCCCAGCCCTATATACAGCCTGTCCAGTGTGGGTGAGAGTGGATAATAATTTATGAATCCGGATGTTGTGAATGTTGCGGAATAGATGTCCTTTTCCTGCGTTTGGAAAATCATTGCCCCCGCCATCATTCTGAATGAAAAATGATTGACAAAAAGGCGCTCGTAATTCATTCCGAATCCTACCCCGTTGTTTGAAAGCCCCAACAGGATGTATCCCAGATCAAATGACAATACGCTGGTAACTACTTTTTTTTCTTCCGCTGAGAGCGGAGGAAACTGAGGCATCATGACCGTGAGGAAAAAAATAAAGCAGTACCTTTTTTTGATTTTCATTCCCGGAAGTTTTTTCCGCGGCGGATTATGCATTGATGTCCGCAATTACCGATTCAATCCATGCGTCAAGTTCTGTCAAATCCCTGCTGTCCGGATGATTTTTTGCCGCTTCAAAATTATCTATCAATTTCAGGATTCTCTCGTTGCCGGGATTCTTCTCCAATTCCGCCTTGTACCTGTCAAGGACTTCAGGGGTGATTTTTCCTGTGCACAGGAAAGGCCTGGTCAGTTTGCATGATTTGTGCGGAATCTCGGACACGGAAGAAGTTATTTTCTCAAAATACTGTCTGCTTCCTCCGAATCCTGCGGTGCCGAAAAGGGCGATGGTTTTCTTCCTGATTTCCTTCAAAAATCGCGCTGTTACACTGTCGCAGGTTCCTTTTTCAGTCCAGAATCCCGTAAAGATTATGTCGGCTTCTTCAACAGATTTGCGGGGGACATCTTCTGTTTTTCCGTAGAAAACAACATCCTCCTCCGGAATCATTGTTTTTAAATGTTCCGCAAGGAATTTTGTATTTCCTGTTCTGCTTGAATAAGCTATAATGAATTTCATACTAAAAAATATACCCCAAAAACGATATTTCCGCAATGTCTGTCAATGTATGTTAAAAAGTTAATTTTCCATTTACAAACGGCTTTTCTGCCTGTTATACTTAAATTCAGGCGAATTTCTGTGTTGGTTAAATTCCTTATTAAAGGAGAAATATTGTGCCTGAAAAAATTCTGATAATGAAAAACATCACGAAGATATTTCCGGGTATCAAGGCTCTGGATAACGTTGATATTGAGGTGGAAAAAGGTGAAATCCATGCTCTTATCGGTGAAAACGGCGCCGGAAAATCCACCCTGATGAATGTTTTAAGCGGTGCGTTCCCGTTCGGTTCTTATTCAGGTGAAATTTTATATGAAGGTGAGTTGTGCCGGTTTCATAATGTCAGGGACAGCGATGCGAAGGGTATCACTATAATTCATCAGGAGCCCACCCTGATTCCTGAGCTTTCAATCGCGGAAAATGTTTTCATAGGAAATGAGCACAAGGGGGTTTTTGGAATAAACTGGATTGACACCTACCGTTCCGCCGCATCCCTTCTTAATATGGTAGGTTTTGATGAAAATCTTTCAACCCCTGTGGGTGATATAAGCCCCGGAAAGCAGCAGATGGTTGAAATAGCCAAAGCTTTGGGTAGAAACGTCAGGCTGCTGATTCTGGATGAACCGACTTCCTCCCTCAATGAGACGGAAACGGAGCTTTTGTTTAACCTTCTTTCACTGCTCAAGGCCGAGGGGCTTACCTGTATTCTGCTTTCGCACAAGGTGAAAGATGTTGCCTCCGTCGCTGATAAAATCACCGTGCTGAGGGACGGACAGACAATAGAAACTTTCTCCAGGGATGAAAAAACAGGCGGTTTTGACGAGGACAGCATCATGAAATCAATAGTCGGCCGCAGCCTTTCGGAGCGGTTCCCCGCCAGAAACAATAAAATAGGCGGTGTGATGCTGGAAGTCCGTGACTGGACTGTTTACCACCCGCAGTTTGAAGGAAGAAAGGTTTGTGACAGTGTGAATATCACCGTACATAAAGGAGAGGTCGTGGGACTCGCCGGGTTGGTGGGTTCCGGCCGCTCCGAACTGGCCAGGAGTATTTTCGGAAAAAGCTGGGGCGCGGGGATTTCCGGTTCCATCTTTCTCCGCGGAAGGCAGGTTAAGCTGAATTCCGTGAAATCCGCCATCGCCCACCATGTGGCTTATGTTTCTGATGACCGTCATGGCGGCGGTCTTTTCCTGAATGATTCCATGGCCGCTAACATGACTCTGGCGAACATGAGGCGGGTAAGCAGGTGCATGGTTGTCCGCCGGGAACGGGAAAGGCTTGTGGCGGAGAAATTCCGCAAAAAATTGAACATAAAAAGTTTCAGCGTTTTCCAGGAGGTGGGAATGCTTTCCGGGGGCAACCAGCAGAAGGTTCTTCTGGCCAAGTGGCTTTTTACCGAGCCTGATGTCCTCATTCTGGACGAGCCGACGAGCGGAATCGACATAGGCGCAAAATACGAAATTTACACGATAATAAACAATATTGTTGCAAACGGTCAAAGCGTCCTGATTATTTCTTCGGAGATGTCCGAACTCCTGGGTATGTGCGACCGTATTTATGTGATGAATGAAGGCCGTATCGCCGGAGAGCTGTCGAAGGAAGAGGCATCGCAGGAAGCGATTATGAATTGTATTTTTCAGTCAGGAAAACAGTAAATTGAGGGGTGTAATATGATAGGAGTAACTGCAATAAAAAAATCAATGAAAAAACACAGTGCGGTTGTCGCTCTTGTTTTTGTCATTTTAGTTTTTCAGACCATGTTGATAGCTTCGGGCCACGGTTCCTTGTTTAATCCCATGAATATTTCCAACTTAATCAAGCAGAACGCCTATGTTGTGATTCTGGCTATAGGAATGCTTATTTGTATTTTGACGGGCGGAAATATTGATTTGTCCGTAGGTTCCTCTGTAGGAATGCTGACAGCCCTGGCTTCAGTATTCATGGTTAATATGGAATTGAACGTATTTTTATCAATTTTCCTTTTGTTGTTTACCGGAATCATGATAGGAATATGGCAGGGTTTTTGGATAGCTTTTGTGCGTATTCCCGCCTTTATTGTCACTTTGACGGGTATGTTTATGTGGAGGGGTATTTCCCTTCTTCTTTTACGGGGACAGACTGTTTCAATGGTTCCTGATACATATCTGGGATTTTTAAATTCATTTGTCCCTTCCACCGGGGCTTCTTCCATGATTATGACTGTATGTCTTGGAACCGGAATTGTTTTCTGTCTGGTTTTTATTGCGGTTTCCGCTTTGGGAAGGATGCGGCGTATAAAGATGGCGGGAATTTTCCTTATGGAATCCCGCATCGGGTTTTTATTGAAAATGGCGGCGGGGTCACTTATAATAATGCTGGTTTGTTATATTCTTGGTCTTACACGCGGCTTCCCGGTTGTTTTTATTTTTCTGGTTATGATTGTTTTGGCATACAGTTTTTTCACCCAGAAAACAGTTCCGGGACGGTATCTCTATGCCATGGGCGGAAACGAAAAAGCCGCCAGATTGTCTGGTGTCAATACAAATAAAGTACTCTTTTTTGCTTATGTGAAT
Organism: uncultured Treponema sp.; assembly: GCA_949300145.1. Taxonomy (GTDB): domain Bacteria; phylum Spirochaetota; class Spirochaetia; order Treponematales; family Treponemataceae; genus Avitreponema. The sequence goes on from CASGDA010000003.1 coordinate 154,017, forward strand.
ATGGGTTTTTTGACCGCGGTGGCCGCTATTCTTACCATAGGACGGTTTAACTCCGCTTCTTCCGCGGATGAACCTCTTATCAACACTCTGGGAGCTTGTTATGTTGGAGGCGCTTCCGCTTACGGTGGGGTGGGTACTGTTTCCGGTGTTGTTGTCGGAAGTGTTTTTATGGCTTTATTGAACAACGGAATGTCTATGATGGGTGTAACCACAAACTGGCAGAGGGTTGTCCAGGGATTGGTTCTGCTGTTTGCCATTGCGCTTGATATCACATTCAAAAAGCGTTCACGCAGGTAAAATATATCGTAAGGTTTTTAATCACAACAAACCCTGCGGATTTATGGGAAAATTCCGCAGGGTTTAATATGGATTGCCGTCATTTTGTTTTTTTTGTTCTGGAGGAGGCAGACTTGGCCGCCGCTGTTTTCGCTCCGGCTCTTTTCTGTGTTTTTTCTTTTCCGGTTGTTTTTGCGGCCGCTTTTGCGGTTGTTTTCTTCTTGGCTGTCTCTTCCGTCTTGTCGGTTTCCGCCCTTAAATTTGTGTATATCCTCCGGAGCATGTCCTCAACCTGATCGGTTTCAGCTTTTGTAAAACCTTTCAGCAGGATTTTCCTTGATGAAGCTTTCTGCTGTTCCGCCAGCAAATAGTTTTTTTCACCTTTCGCAGACAATGTTACCTGCTTGGAAGTTCTCCCTTCATGCAGGAGTTTAGAGGAAATCAGACCTTTTTGTTCCATTCTTTTTAAAATTCCGCTTATTGTGGGATGCGAAACTTCAAAGAATATTTCCATTTCTTTTTGTGTCGCCGTTTTACCCGGCTTTGAATGCAGGAAATTCAGAACTTTTGCCTGAGCCAATGTCATACCTACTGTTTTAAAGTTTTCATTTGCCATTTTATCCAAACTTTCATCAATCCGTTTTAGATAAAATCCTAAATCCTGTTTCATTAGAACCTCCTGATATTTGGAATATACCAGAATATTTTTTTTAAGTGAAGTCCGAAATAACGTTATTATTGTAAACTTATTCAAAGATAAGTGTTTATCTGTAGCCTGCTATATAATTGCGGGTGTTTATTGTAAATTCATTTTTCCTGTAAGTAATCAAGCCTTCTTTTCCCATCTTTGATAATTCCGCGCACATTGCACTTCTGTCCGCATTTAAATAATCAGCCAGCTGTTGTCTGTTAAAAGGAATTGAAAAAGAAAGTCCGTAAAGTTTTGCCTGTTCTGATAAATACGAAACAAGTTTTCCGCGGATTGTTTTCGGGGATGTGTGAAGAATTCTTTTTGAGAGCTCAAGGTTCTTGCGCGAAGACATTATTATAAGTTTCCTTATTATTTCGGAGCGGATTTCATTGTTTTCTTTTCCTGAAAATATATGTTTTACCGGTAAAAACATCACGGCGCTTTTTTCCATGGCTGAAACATTTATCATCAGAGGTTCGCCGCATATCGCGTATGCTTCGCCGAAGATTTCTCCGCTGGGAATCCTGTTCAGGATGGTTTTGTTGCCGAAAAAATCTCCGCTTTCAATTACCAGACATCCTGAGAGGACAATTCCTATTTTGTTGATGACGTCTCCGTGCCGGAAAACCATGCCGCCTTTTTCATAGTTTTTAATTACCGCATGGGAGCGGATGATGAATCTTTCCAGATCCGGCATGGGGATTTCTGAGAAGAGTTTTATTCTGCTTAAAGTAAAAAAAACTTTTTTTTCCATAATTGTTGATTTTATTGTAAAAACAACGGAATTTGTATTCTGTTTATATTATTATGAAGCAGGTTTAGTCAATAGATTAGGAGGTGTTTATGATAAGGCGTGTAATTCAAATTGATAAAGACAAATGTGACGGCTGCGGCATATGCGCGGAAGCCTGCCACGAGGGGGCCATAGGCATTGTAAACGGGAAGGCCTGTTTGTTGCGGGATGATTATTGTGACGGCCTTGGTGACTGTCTGCCTGCCTGTCCGCGGAAGGCGATTTCTTTTGTGGAAAGGGAAGCCGCAGCCTATGATGAAGCCGCCGTCGAAAAGAATAAACGGGAGAAGGCAGTGCAAAATAAATCCGCTTCTCCCTGCGGATGCGCGGGAAGCGCGCCGAAAGTCATGCAACCGCTTTCATCCACGGGTAATATGTGTACCGGGGTAAGCCAGTTAAGCCAGTGGCCGGTGCAGATAAAACTTGTGCCCGTCAGCGCTTCTTATTTTCAGAATTCAAGGCTGCTGGTCGCCGCTGATTGTACGGCCTATGCATACGCATCCTTTCACAATGATTTTATCAAAGGCCGTGTTACATTGATAGGTTGTCCGAAATTGGACGGGATTGATTATTCTGAAAAACTCTGTGAGATACTGTCCGCCGGATCCATACAGGACATTACCGTGGTACGTATGGAAGTTCCGTGCTGCGGAGGTATAGAAGCCGCTGTGAAAAATGCGGTTTCGCGCAGCGGCAGGAATATCGCCGTCAATGTGATAACAATTTCCACTGACGGCAGAATTCTTTGATCCGTCCGTTCTCCGGTACCGGCGGTGGTGAGGTACCGGAGATACCGGATGGGTTTACAGGATACTGTTTCCGTTCGTTTTAATGACTTCACTGTACCAGTAAGCGGAATCTTTCGGCGTCCGTTTCTGGGTTTGGTAATCGACATACACAAGACCGAACCTGTCACGGTATCCGAGGGCCCACTCGAAGTTGTCCAGCAGACTCCAGCAGAAATATCCGGCGGCTTCGATTTTGTCCACTGAAATTGCTTTCCCAAATCCTGAGATGCATCTGGACAGATAATCGATTCTCGTGGCATCGTGGACTTTGCCGTCCCTGCAAATCCAGTCGGTTCCCGCCATTCCGTTTTCCGATATGACAATGGGTTTTTTATACCTTTCATAAAGGAATTTCGGTCCCCACCTCAGCACATCAGGTTCAAAATTCCACAGGTTTGCGGTGTGCGCTTCCCCTGTGGCGGGGGGTATATGGACAGGAAGTCCGTCATCCCCGGCTTTTATTTTGTATCCGGAATATATATTGATGCCGTAGAAATCCAGAGGACGGCTTATCAATTCCATGTCCTTTTCCCAGTTCGCGGGAAGGTTCGGTTCCAGAATGTCAATAAGGTATGAGGGGTATTCGCCCAGGTACAGCGGATCCGAAATAACGGAGATGTTCCATATCGCCGATTTTTTTCTGTCGCCGCAGAAAAGGGAAAGCCTTGCTGCTTCAATGCATTCCCCTGTTTCCTCCGCCGGGACGGGGGACTGTATCGTAGACACATAGCCGATTTTGAAATCGTTTCCACCGGCCGCGCGCAGTACATCAACCGCTTTACCATGGGCGACCAGAGAATTGTGAATGCAGCTGATTATTTCGCCTTCAGGAAGCTTGTATCCTGGCGCGTGTTCCCCGTTACCGTATCCGAGCCCGATAAAACACTGGGGTTCATTGAAGGTTATCCAGTTTTTCACCCTGTCCCCGAGTTTTTTTACAACCGCTTCAGTGTAGTCCGCAAACCAGCCGCTTATGTCCGGGTTTAGCCATCCGCCGCGTAAAGACAGACTCTGCGGTAAATCCCAGTGGTACAGGGTTATCCATGGAGTGATTCCGGCTTGTAAAAGCTCGTCGGTCAGTTTTGAATAAAAGTCCAGTCCTTTTTCATTTATTTTTCCTGTGCCGTCCGGGATTATCCGCGGCCATGCGGTGGAAAACCTGTAAGCTTTTAATCCCAGTTCTTTCATTAAAGCCACGTCTTCTTTGTACAGGTGGTAGTGGTTGCAGGCGGTTTTTCCGGTGTCTCCGTTGAATATGTTTCCCGGTTTGGATGAAAAAACATCCCATACGGAAGGTTTTCTTCCGTCCTCATCCCAAGCGCCTTCAATTTGGTAGGAGGCGGTAGCCGCGCCCCAGGTAAAATCAGCAGGAAAAGCCATAAATATCCCTCCGGATAAAGTATACAAGAAGTATACAAAGGGAAAATAAAAAGTAAATACTTTATTATAAAATAATTGATTTTTCCAACAAAACAAGGCCGGCCTTTCTCCTTTTTTTCAGAACAGTTTGTCCGCTGTATAAGAAGCCTGTACCTGTCCTTTTGTAACCTGCACGGCGAACCAGTCCGCGCTTCCGTATTCATCTGCTGAAAGGAATATCCAGTGCCCGTCGGGAAGTTCCGCCGTAACCTGAAAGTCCCCGCCGTCATGTCCTTCCGCGGTTTCCGCGATGAGATGTTCCGGATACAACTGGAGGAGGAAAATTCTACGCCCGGGTTCCGCGTATTTTTCTCCGGGAATTTTTACGGACACCGTGTTCGTTTCTTTCTTTTTTACCTTCCAGTACATATTCGTGTTTTTCTCAAAAAAAGCCTTCAGGAAAACCTCCATGTCCATAAGAAGAGGGCAGGGCACCGGTTTTTTTCTTTCCCGCAGATGGGTGTCAAATTTATCCCAGTTGAAGGCACGTACCGTCCTCAGGCTGTTTTCGCTGTAACTGCCGGATATAAGGATATTTTTTATTGCATCCGCCGCGAGGGCCTTGATGAAATCCGCTTCCATGGAACCTGAAGGTTTGAGCCATTCGTCTTTTACAGTGCAGTGGAAGGGGTACACGGCTCCCACAGCGGGAACGGCTGCATCCGGCAGTCCGGAAGGTTCTCCGCCTGCGGGCTTTATGGATATGGCGGCTACTTCGTCATTGTTGAGCTTCAATGTGAATTTTCCTGATGTTGAAGTCAGGATTGTTTTTTCCCCGGAAGATGAGACGCATGACAGTTCCCATTGTTCAGGCCGTATCCCCGCTTCTGAAAAAACTTTTACGACATCCGGTGACAGGGAAATTTCAACTTTGTCTTCCTGATATTTCCCGGGAAAAAACGACTGGCTGCAGCCGCAGAAAATAAAAGCCGAAATGACGCATACTATTACATTGAGCAGCGATGAAAATAAAACCGTGAAAAAAACCGAAATGTATTCCTGTGTTTTCATGTTTCTCCCGTATTGAATATACGGGAATAGTTTGTTTTTACATTCAAATTAAAACCTCAAAATTAAAGCCTTGCTTTTTCTCCGGCCGTTCTGTTACAATATCACCAGTTTATGGGGAAATTTTTTGTTTATCTTAAAGGAAGACCGGCCGCCGCTGTTTCATCTATAATCCTTGCAGTTCTTTATCTGCTTATGATATTCGCCGAGTTTTTCGCCCCTTATTCCCAGACAACAGCCTTTGAAAAGCTGACATATCATCCTCCGAATCTCCGTTTCAACGGCGGTTTGAAGGTTCAGGAAGCCCGGGTTATAAATCCTGTCCGCTGGTCATATGCCTTTGTCAAAGGAAGCTACGAGGATGTGGAATTTTTTGTCCGTGGCGAGCCGTATAAACTTTTCGGGCTTATTCCTTCCGATATCCATTTTTTCGGTACAAAATCAGGTTCGTCCCCTGTGTTTTTATTCGGCGCGGATAATCTTGGCCGCGATATTTTTTCCCGGATTGTTTACGGCGCGCGGATTTCACTGACAATCGGTTTTATTGCGACCGGCATTTCTTTTTTTCTGGCGGTTGTGTTCGGCGGGATTTCCGGATATTTCGGCGGTATAACGGACTGGTCCATAATGAGGGTTTCCGAATTCTTCATGCTCATCCCCGGATTGTATCTGATTCTTTTTTTAAGGTCGTTGCTTTCCGGGTCGATGGATTCCGGAAGTTCCTATCTTATAATAACCATGATTCTTGCTCTGGTCGGCTGGCCCGGTTCCGCCCGCACTATCCGGGGTCTGGTTCATTCCATTAAGCGCGAGGAATTCGTTATGAACGCTTCGCTTGAAGGCGTCCCGTCCTTTGTGATTATTTTCCGCCATATTATTCCCCAGATGGCGAGCCTTATTATTGTCAGTGTGGCGTTGAGTATCCCCGGTTTCATTATGAGTGAAACAACCCTTTCCTATCTCGGTTTGGGGATTGTGGATCCGGCGGTCAGCTGGGGCTCGCTGATAAAAAGGGATATATCAACGCTGAGTAATTTGCGCAATTATCCCTGGCTTCTTTCCCCTGTCTGGTTTCTTTTGGCAGTCACCCTTTCATTTAATTTTCTTGGCGACGCCTTGCGTGATTTCTATGATCCGTATCATACGGTTTTCCGTCCGTCCTTCTTCAGCCGCAAAAATAAAAAAAACGGAAAGAACATTGCGGTAAAGGCGGATTCGCATGGGAAGTGAAATTACCGCCGCGGGCCAAGTTTCTCCTCTCCTTGATGTTTCAAATCTGAAGGTTTCCTTCCCTGTTTTCCGCGGAGGCTCCCGCATGAAAATCGAGGCGGTAAGGGGTGTGTCTTTCTCCATGAATAGCGGGGACTCCCTTGCGGTTGTGGGGGAAAGCGGCTCCGGTAAAACCGTTACAACATCGGCGATTCCCGGATTGCTTCCTGTTCATGCGGAATGTTCCGGTTCAGTCAAATACATGGGGACGGAGCTTCTGGGAATGCCTCCGGAGCAGCTGCGCTGTTACCGTGGCGGAAAAATAGGCATGATTTTTCAGGAGCCGGGACGTTCTTTTGATCCCCTTCAAAGTATGGGAAATGTTTTTGCGGAAACCCTGCGTAATTCTTACAGGGATATTTCTTCCGCTGAAATAAGGACCCGTTCCGTTTCTCTTCTTGAGGAAGTCGGTCTGCGGGATGCGGCTTCCCGGCTTGTCAATTTTCCGCACCAGTTTTCGGGCGGACAGCTTCAAAGGATAAGCATCGCGTTGGCTCTTGCCCAGGGGTGCAGTCTTCTGATTGCCGATGAGCCGACAACCGCCCTTGATGTCACGATACAGGTTCAGATTGTGGAATTGCTGAAGCGGTTGAAGGAGCAGCGTTCCCTTTCCGTGATTTTTATCAGCCATAATATCGAGCTTGCCGCCGGCGTATGTACCCGGATGATGGTATTGTACGGCGGATTGGTTATGGAACACGGTTTGTCCGGGGATATCATGCGGAACCCCCTTCACCCGTATTCAAAGGCTCTTCTGGCCGCGTCCCCCGCTTTCGGCAGTCATTACACGGGGGGCAGGCTTTCCGCTATTCCCGGCAGGGTTACGGATCCGGCTTTTCCGGAGCCCGGGTGTCCCTTCGCCCCGAGATGCGCTTCGGCTTCCCGTGAATGTTTTTCGGCCGTTCCCCCTTTGAGGGAGGTTTCCCCGGGCCGTTCCGTGCGTTGCATCAATTGTTCCTGTTGTCAGGAGGGTTCAAATGGATGAGGAAAAAGCACCGGATGTGAATATCATAGAAATGAAAAATGTCAGCAAACGGTTTAACCTTGAGGCGGGATTTTTTTCCGCCTTCGGGAAATTCGTCTATGCCGTGAATGACGTTTCCCTTGCCATTAAAAAGAATTTCGCTTTCGGTCTTGTGGGTGAATCCGGCTGCGGCAAAACAACGACGGCCCGGCTTGCTGTCAGAATGTACAAACCCGATACAGGTACGATTCTTTTTAACGGCGGCGGCAATGCCGCGACCGATGTTCTTTCACTGAAAGGGAGTGCCCTGAAGTCTTACCGGAGAAGGGTCAGATATGTTTTTCAGGATCCGGCACGTTCCCTCAATCCCCGTATGAATATTTACCGTATTCTTACTGACGGCTGGCGCTGGTCGGATATCTGGCCCGGTGAAAAAAAGGCAAGGGAGCAGGCCGCTGCCATTCTTGAGGAAGTCGGCTTGTCGCCCGGCGACCTTGACCGTCGCCCTTCCGATTTTTCCGGGGGACAGCGGCAGCGTATTTCAATCGCACGCAGCCTTCTTATGGAGCCGGATTTGTTGATTTGCGACGAAATAATTTCCGCCCTTGATGTTTCGATTCAGGGTCAGATATTGAATCTGCTTATAGATTTGCGTGAAAAACGCGGCCTCTCATTTTTATTTATCGCCCATGATCTGCGTGCGGCCTGCTATTTCTGTGACAGGATAGCCGTCATGTACCGCGGCGAAATAATGGAGGAGGCTCCGGCCGCTGATCTCTACCGTACAGCGGTTCATCCGTACACTAAAATGCTTTTCGCCGCGGCGGCCGGGGAGGGCGCCGCCGGAACGGAGGATGTCCGTTCTTCTCCGCCGCGGGACGGGATCCCGGATTCGGAGGCAAAGATGGAAGGATGCGCTTTTGCCGGCAGATGCCCCGCGGCCTGCGGAAAGTGTTTTGCGGAGAAACCGGCGTTGGAAATCATTCATTCTTCTCCGGGTGAAGAACACCTGGTTCGCTGTCATTTTGCTGAGACGCAGGTTATGACGCCTCCCCCGATGACTTTTTCTCCGTCATAAAAAACGGCGGATTGCCCCGTGGTCAGGGCTCTCTGCGGCTCGTCAAAGATTACCCGCACTCCGCCGTCTTCCGGGTACAAACGGGCCGGGGCTGAGCGTTGTGAGTATCTGGTCTTTACGGAGGCCTCCATTCCCGGAATGATTTCCGGGATGGAAATCAGGTTTATCTTTTCGGCTGTCAGTTCCCCGGAAAAAAGCCCCGCCTCTTCTCCGAGAGTCACAGTATTTGCCGCGGGATTTTTTGCTGTTACATAAAACGGTTTCCCGAAGGCACAGGCGATTCCCCTCCGCTGGCCTATAGTATAGCACGGTACGCCTTTGTGCTTTCCTATTACAGTTCCGTCTTGGGAGATGAAATTTCCCGGCTGTATTTTTCGGGGACATCTCCTGTTTATGAAATTTACATAATCCCCGTCCGGAATAAAACATATATCCTGGCTTTCCGCTTTTTCCACCACTTTGGTAAATCCTGCCTGAGCCGCTATGAGACGCACCTCGTCTTTCTTTAAGTCACCGAGGGGAAAAAGGATTCTGCCCAATTCGTTTTGTGTGAGGTTGTACAGCACGTAACTCTGGTCTTTCTTTTTGTCGCTTCCGCATAACAGGAGATTCCTTCCGGAAGTTTTGCAGACATCTGTTTTTGCGTAATGACCTGTAGCAGCATACTCAAATCCCAACTCGTCCGCCTTTTGAAAGAGACCGGGGATTTTAGCCGTCCTGTTGCAATCAATGCAGGGATTGGGTGTTTCTCCGGAAATATATGATTCTATAAAAGGCTCTATAACCGTTTTTGAAAAATCCCTCCGCATATCAAAAATATAATGCCGGATTCCAAGTTTTCTGCAAATTTCAGCCGCGTCTTCCGCCGCCTGTCCCGGATAATCCGATGTTTCCGGAATAAAAAAAATGAATGTTGCGCCGGAAACTTCATAACCTTTTTCCGTCAATATTTTTGCAGCCGCCGCGCTGTCAACACCGCCGCTCATACCGAGCAAAACTCTCTTCTTCATTTATTTCTGCCTTCCAAAAGCATTTTCTCCAGAGCCGGGTTTACTCCAAGGAAATCCGTCATCCGGCGGTATTCCCCGGCGGCCTTTTGCCGTTTCATGTTGTTATTTGTCTGCGGACTTTTTACCGCCCGTATCAGAATATTTTTTGCGGTATGCTGCATGTCTATAAATTCCAGAACCTGTACATTATATCCGTTTTCGGTCAGGAGGGCCGCCCGCAGCGCGTCTGTAAATACAGCCGAGACTCTTTCCCTCAGTATGCCGTATTTGAATACGGGAGTCAGGATATGGTTATCCGCGTTGTTGCTGTTTTCAATCTGTGCGTTCAATTCATGCTGGCAGCATGGAACCGAAAGAATTATTTCTGTTCCGCTTTGAATTGCTTTCGCAAGAGCAGCGTCTGTGGCGGTATCACATGCATGTAATGTCAGCATCATGTCGAAATGGTTGTCTTTGGCAAAGTCTCCTATATCACCGCACAGGAATTTCATGGATGTGTAACCGTATTTTTCCGCCAAAGAATTACAGTTGTCGATTACTTCTTTTTTCAAATCAAGGCCGGTGATTTCCACAGGAAGGTTTCCCCTGATTTTCAAAAAATAATAAACGGCGAAAGTCAGGTAAGATTTTCCGCATCCGAAATCTGCGATGACAAGTTTGCCCTTCCTCTGTATAACATGTTTTATTTGCGGAAGTATATCCCTGATGAATTCAAGGAAACGGTTTATCTGTCTGAATTTGCTGTTCTTACCCTGAATTATTTTTCCCGTTTCCGTCATTATTCCCAAATCAATCAGGAATGGAACCGGTTCGTTTTCCGGCAGCAGTGATTCCTTCTGTTTGTCATGAGACGTAAATGAGCTTTTTGTTTTTACGGTGTTTTTTGAGAACAGTAAAGATATTTCACCTCGCTTGTTTTTCTTCAAGGATAATATTCCGTCCGCAGAGAAGAATTCCCCGGAGGAACATTCCGGAAGGATTGTATCCGAAAGGATGTTTTTGAATTCGGGTTCGGCGTAATTATGATGCGCGGCTTTTTTGTCGGTTATTTCTTCAATCTGTATGAAAAAAACGGATTCGCTGTCCGGGTGATGCCCGTGATGTCCGCTGCTCTTTCCCGTTCCGTAAATCCTCCGCAGCCTGATACGTTTTTTCTCCTTCGTTTTGCTTTCACCGGCTGTTTTTTTCATGGAAAGCACGGCTTCTCCCCAGTTGAACGACATGATGTGTTCCGCGGCCTCGTTTACGCCTGCTTTGCTGATTGTGCGCATAATGGTCAGGTTTTTCTTCCGGCTATTTCCAGCTTACTTCCATCCCGATGGGGTTGTAGAGCGACAGCATTTTGGAAACCGGTATTGTGAATGCGGCTGTCCTTCCGTTTATGTCAGTCCGTATATCCTGCTCCGTGGTATCCGCATTGATAACTTGTCCGGGGCATTCGATGTCGATTTTGAAGAATGAATTCTGAAGTTCTTGACCTGCCGATGCCCCGTAAGCAGAGGAAATAAGTTCTGTGTATTCTTCTTCGGAAATATTCTCTCCTGTAAGGATGGGGGCCATCATCAGGTCGGAATATTCAAATAACTCTTCTGGCAGGAGGGAAATAATTCCCGTGACTATTTCTTTATTGAAGTTGATTCTTAAAATCTTTTTTTCTTTATCCAATGAGAAAGTTTTTAAATTTCCGCCCTCAACCGAAAATACTTTTGAGGATTCAGTGTCAATATTTCCGAATTTAATAATCAACTGGATATTTCCCGCTGTAGGTGTTTCAACCGAAACAGGATTCGGAAAATCCAGTTCTGAGAAGGCGGCGCTGATTTTTCCTGCATCAAAAATCGAACCCTGGGATGAAAAAGCCGATGCGAAATTAAGGGCTGTCGGAGAAAAGGTCAGTGAGAAGTCAGATTCCTCTATGGAGTTTGGATTTGATTCATCGAGTTTTATTTTAAGTGACGGGGAACATGCTGTCATCATAATCAGCCCGGTCATCATCATTGCAAAAAATAAAGTATGTGTTTGCTTTTTGTTCATTTTAATTTCCTCTTCTGCGGATTTACTTTGCGAGCATGAAAGTCAGTCCTGTGGCGAGCCTGAATCCATGCGGAAGTTTCTCTGATTTGTCATTGTCTTCAGGTATAATAACATATTCCATACTTTGATAAAAAGCTATATCGAGCGGCCCTACTTTTCTTGTTTTTGAAGTCCATGATAATCCTATTATACCCGGAAAGAAAAAATCTTTTGAACCCTCTCCTCCTGAATAAAGTATCAGCCGGCTTCCCAAAAAAAGCGAGAACCCGGATGGGGATGTAAGCGAAATGTAAAGCGGCATAGAAATTATTTCCTGCCTGGAGTCCCAGGTGAATCCGGCTGTCACGCCGGGAAAATAGGAAACGCCTTTGACCCACTGCGCTGACGCTGTCACCGTTGTTCCCCTGACCGGAATGCTGCCTCCGGTGAAATCCCAGAGTACGGATCCCCTGAAATCGAACCGGAATGTTTTCCCGGCATACTCCGGATTATTTCCGGACGTTTTCGCGGCTGTGCCTGCGCCGGAACTGCCGCTGTCATCCCTGATGTCTGCCAACGCGGTGTTTCCCCTTTCGTGTGGGGATTCGTCCTGTGGCCGTGCGAGCCTTTCAGGTTCCACGGCGGGAAGAATCCGGGCGGAAAACCTGTATGTTCTGTTCCAGTAGTTTTCAGACAGGTTGGATATAATGACCCCTGTTCGCGGGCCGTCGGAGGCTGCATGCACGAATTCCCCGTTCCCGAGATAAATCCCGACATGGGAGATTCGTCCTGTTGTATTGAAGAAAACCAAATCCCCGCGTTCCCTTTCACTTTCAGGTATTTTTTCGGCGTATTGTTCCAGGGACAGAACGGTTCTCGGGAGTTTTACTCCCAGGGCGTCTGTGCCGGCTTTGCACACAAGTCCGGAGCAGTCAATGCCGGCCTTTGAATTTCCTCCCCGGATATACGGTGTCCCCTGGTAATCCAGGGCGGCATTGACAAAGGCTTCCCGTTTACGCTTTGCTTCCGCCTGATTGAGACTGGAAAAATCACTTGATTGGGCGTTGAGCCGGGAAAATGTTCCCAGCAAAAGCAAAATGAAAAAAAAGTGGAAAAAAATTACTTCCGCGTGCAACTTTTTTTCCAGTTTCAGTGTCAAATCAAGTGTCATATTATAACTATAGCAGGAAAACCGCCAAAAGTCAGGTGTTTTCCTATAATCGGGAGCAATAAGATGGGAAAAACAGCTTGTAAACATTCGGACACTCCGTGGGATTTCCTTTCCCAGTGGAAGGGTGAGTATTTTCAGGGGGAATGGCCTACAGTTCCGGAAATGTTCCGTATATCCGCCGCCCGTTTCCCTGAACGGAATTGTTTTACCGTTTTTGAATCTGAAAGAATAACTTTAACCTATTCGGAAGCCCTGGAAAAGATTGAGAATCTTGCCGCCTGGTTTTTTGAAAACGGAGTCAGGCACGGGGATCATGTGGCTGTCTCCGGAAAAAATTCCCCGGAATGGGCTGTCGTCTACCTTGCAGCCATGTTTGCCGGCGCAACCATTGTTCCCATTGACTACGGTCTGCATGACAAGGAAATAGAAAACCTTCTGTCGGTGGCTGCCCCGAAATTCTTTTTTGTTGATGAAGAGCGCTTCCCTGTTTTTTCCCGGATGCGTTCCGGCGTTTATTCTCTTTCCAGGAAAAATACCGGGGAGTATGTATATCATTTGAAGGCTGAAGATAAAACGGCTTCGCTGGCCGGAATAACCGCCCCGGTAGAGGAGGATACAGCCGCCATTTTGTTCACATCGGGTACAATGGGAAATCCGAAAGGGGTTATGCTTACCCATAAGAATCTGGTTTCTGATTGTTATATAGCCCAGTCTAATATGAATATTTTCCACACCGATGTTTTTTATGCACTGCTGCCGATACACCATGCGTACACAATGCTGGCGGTATTCATTGAATCAATTTCGGTCGGTGCGGAAACTGTATTCGGAAAACAGATGGCTGTTTCAAAAATGATGCGGGAACTGAAGGAAGGTAAGATTACAATGCTCCTCGGTGTTCCCCTGTTATTCAACAAGCTTCTTGCCGGTATTTTGAAAGGCATAAGGGAAAAAGGTTTCGCCGTTTATGCCCTCATAAAATTTCTGATGATGGTCTCCTATCTTGTGAAAAAGATTTTCAAAGTGAATCCCGGAAAGAAAATATTCAAATCCGTTCTCAGCAAGGCCAGTCTTTCTTCCGTAAGGATTGCTATTTCCGGCGGCGGCCCGCTCGCTCCTTCTGTGTTCCGTGCCTTCAACGAACTCGGTATTGATTTTGTGCAGGGATACGGATTGACGGAAACCTCCCCGATTATAGCGCTCAACCCGACTTTCGATTTCAGGATTGAAAGTGTCGGGAAGGATTTTTATCCGAACATGGAGATAAAGATTCTTAATCCGGATGAAAAAGGAATCGGAGAAATTATCGTTAAAGGCCCGATGGTTATGAAGGGATATTACAATATGCCGGAAGAAACCGCCGCCGTGTTCATTGGTGACGGCTGGTTTAAAACCGGTGATATCGGGCGCATTGACAAAGACCGTTATGTATATCTTTGCGGTCGGGCTAAAAATATAATCGTCACGGAAGGCGGAAAAAATGTTTTCCCCGAGGAAATCGAAAATGAATTCCAGCTTTTCTTTAACGAAATAGAGCAAATTACTGTCTGCGGTTATGTTGTTGACAAAGAAACCCGCAGCGAAGGTGTTGAGGCTAAGATTTATCCTTCAGATGAATTATTCAAACGTTTGAATATAGTTCGTGGTATGGCGGGAAGCGATGAAGCCGTCCGTTCTGTAATCGAACCGATAGTTGAAAAGGTGAATCATTCCCTCCTTCCGTATCAGCGTATTTCAAAGATTACGATACTGGAAGAGCCTCTGGAGATGACGACAACCAAGAAGGTGAAGCGGCACCAGTAGTTTTGTGATGGAATATAAAAACACAGTTCGCCTCAGGGCTCATCATTGCCTGTGCCTTTGTTTTTTCCGCGGGCGCGGTTACTCCGGTGAATTCACGGAAAATATGGCACGGGTCTTTTCGTGTCTGCAAAAGGGAAGCGCCTGCGTGGAAATTGTCCGCGGTGCGGATGATTTGTGCGCCTTCTGCCCGCATAATTCCGCGGGAACATGCGGGACTGAATCCAAGGTTGTCCGGTATGACGGGCGTGTTTTGGATTTGTGCGCGTTTTCCACGGAAAACGGTGAAAGCGGTGCGCTTTCCGGATGGAGTGAAATCAGAAAAGCCGTCGAGGAGCATATTCTTGCCGCAGGTCTTTTTGACAGTGTGTGCGGCGATTGTTCATGGCATGAATTCTGCTCATCGTTGTTGTGAGGCGGAAAGGCTGTGTTTCTCCCCGGACGTGACACGGTGTCTGTGCACGGGCGCCTGCGTTGCGGACTGTATCCGCTTTGCCTGGTTTTCCCGGACTCTTGCCGTTGTCTGTGGTTATGTGTATAATTCCTCCATGGCGCATTGTATTGTTCCGGAAGCGGAAGAAATCATCGATAAAATTATTCCTGTTTTGGACAAAGGTTTTGTCCGTCTTGTTGACTATATGGGGGGAGATGCCCGTATAGTTCAGTCCGCCCGTGTCTCTTATGGAGAGGGCACCAAAACTGTCAGGGAAGACGGGGCGTTGATAGATTATCTTTTACGGAACAGGCATACCTCGCCGTTTGAGCAGGTTGAATTGACCTTTCATGTGAAGCTTCCTGTTTTTGTGGCCCGTCAATGGATACGTCACCGGACCGCCAGTGTCAACGAGATTTCCGGCCGTTATTCCGTGCTGAAGGATGAGTGTTACGTTCCCCTTCAGGAAGATATCGCCCCGCAAAGCTCCGACAACAAGCAGGGACGCCGGCAGGAACCTTTCCCTCCGGAAACCTCCGCCACGATAATTTCCGAAATGAAGGAAGCCCAGGTTCATGCTTTTAAATCCTATCATTCATTGCTTGAGAAGGATTTGGCAAGGGAGCTGGCAAGAATAAATCTTCCTCTTTCAACTTACACTGAATGGTATTGGAAAATTGACCTGCACAATCTGTTTCACTTTTTGAGGTTGAGATGCGACAAGCACGCCCAGAAAGAAATCCGGGAATATGCCGAAGTCATTCTTGACATATGCAGAAGAGTCGCCCCGCTTGCGACAGCTTCCTTTGAGAAACATCAGAAAAACGGCGTTTCTTTTTCAGGTGAAGAAATGCAGGCCCTGCGGAATATCCTGGACGGGAAAGAACCCGGTTTGACCGGCAGGGATTTGTCCCGTTTTGAAGAGAAAATAAAAACGGGACGCCAGCTTTAATCCCTGTTTTCAGATGCTTGTATATACTGAGAAAAAGTGGAGTATGGTTCCCGCCATGACAAAGAGATGCCATACCGGATGTGTCCACGGAATTTTTTTCAGCATGTAAATCACGGCGCCCACTGTGTAGCATATTCCGCCGGATAACAGGAAGAGCCAGCTTTCCTGTGAGACAGCTTCTTTCAGGGGTTTCGCCGCAAAGACAATAATCCATCCCATCAGTATGTATGTTATGACGGAAGCTATCCTGAGTTTCCGCCCGAAAACAGCGTAGAGACTTATGCCGGTAACCGCAAGCCCCCATATTATACCGAACAGAACCCAGCCCGTGACGCCGCGCAGTGCCGTGAGGCAGTAGGCTGTGTATGTTCCTGCGATAAGCAGAAAAATAGCGGAATGGTCAAGCCTCTCAAAAACAGTATAGGCGCATGTTTTTAAAAGCGCATGGTAAAGACAGCTCATAAGATAAAGGAAAATCATTGATGCCCCGAAAATCGAAACCGCTGTCACGTAAAAACCTTTCTGTCCTTCCGGAGCGTCATTCACTGCTTTTACTATAAGAATTACTGTTCCGGCGATGGCGAGCAGAACCCCTATTCCGTGTGTTATTGAATTCGCTATTTCTTCCCCGGGTTTGTAAGGCCGTTTCTCTGATGTTTTCATTTCAAGTTTTCTCCTGCCTGGATTTTAATATTCTGGTTTACGTTTTATTTATTAGACACCTTAGGAGTGAAAAAGTTGCGCAATTTTTATATTTTGATATTCAGTATGCGGGCCGCATTCATTCCGGCAATAAGTCTGACCTCGTTTTCAGAAAGTGAATATTCTGTTTTTCCGTTTGTGTCCGCAAGTGAAATCAAAGTCTGCTTTTCTGTTCCTGCGTTATCCCATGGGGAATCTGACGCGAAGAGAAGTTTTTCAGCGCCGTGTTTTTTTGCTATCCGCAGAAATTTTTCCTTCCCGTAGAATTTGAAGCCGGTGGAAGTATCCATGTAAATGTCTTTGCCGGCCAGATGTTCTTCGACTTCATCCCACTGCATGTTGCCGCCAAGGTGGGCTGCAACAATGACGCCGCCTTTCATGGCTGAGGCTATTTCCGCAAATTGTTCCGGGGAACTTTTGCAAGGCTGGTTTTTTCCGGGATCGACTCCTGCATGAAACACAAGGATTAAGCCTTTGGACAGTGCGTATTCATACATCGGAAAAAGGGATTTGTCGGCGGGGCGGAAATCCTGGTATTCAGGGTGAAGCTTTATTCCTTTCAGGCCGAGGGATACAATGAAGTCTATGTTTTCTTTCCATTTGCTGTCCGCCGGATGAAGTCCTCCGAAAAATTCTATTTCCGGTATAATATTGTTCCGGGCCGCCGCGAATTCATTTACGGTTTTAAAGTGTTCGGGGTTTGTTATTACCGGAAGTGCCACGGAACGGTTGATACCCCACCGTCTCATGTTTTCCAGAAGTCCCCTGATTGTTCCGTCGGAAACGGGTGTGTATAAGGCGCTGAGTTTCTCCGACAGGATTGAAACAGCCCTTCCCGCCAGATTGTCTGGAAAAACATGGGTATGGAAATCAACCGTAAAAACTGAATCCGGGTTGAGTCCTGTTTTTTCCGCGGCACTGTTCATCGTGGATTATTTTGTGACGGTTTAATATAAATGTATTTGAACAATACATTTCCGGTTGCGGGGACCGTCGAATTCGCAGAAATATATTCCCTGCCATGTTCCGAGGACGAGCCTGCCTTGATTGATGGGGACTGTTTCCGAAGCTCCCACGCATGATGATTTCAGGTGGGCGGAGGAATTACCCTCACTGTGCCGGAATTCGTTCCTGTCCGGGAAGGCTTTGTCCAGCCCTATTTCCAGATCATGAAGGACATCGCTGTCCGCGTTTTCATTTATTGTTACCGCCGCCGTTGTGTGCGGGCAGAATACCGTGCATATTCCGTCGGGTGCCGGATTTGCGGTGTCACCGGATTCGCCGGCATATTCGGCATATTCTTTTACCGCCTGTTTCACCGTTGATTTTATCTTCTGGGTTATATCTATGAATTCAGTTTTATATGATGTTGTTACAGGGAATTCAATAGTCATTTGAATATTTCCTCCGTTATGTTTTCAGGTTTTATTCCGATTTCAATTGCAAAATCACGGGCGTGTACGGCATTTTTGATTACAAATTCAGGTTTATGGGCGTCGGAACTGCATATGACCTTGGCACCGTAGTCCGCGGCCATTTCCCAGAATTCCCTGTAAGGATATTGAAAACGGACGCCTTTTGAAGTCTCATTTACAGATTTAATCATTCCGAATCCGTTTACTTCCAGCGGAAGATTCAGGTCCACGGCCGCTTCTATGAGTGCCTTTGAACATGCCTGTGCGTTCTCGTCCCATTCTTTCCAGCCGCTCATGAACATATCAGGATGTGCTATGAATTTGAAAATTCCGCTTGCCATGCCTTCTATAGTCTGGTCTATGTACAAATTCAGAAGCGACGTGTCGTCAGTGACTTCCGCTATGTAAAGGTGGGAACCGTCGTATTTTGTAACCCAGTGGGAACCGAGGATGAGATAATCCGCCGCAAATCCTCCGAGGAGATCATCCTTGTACCAGCTGTATACAGATTTGTCCCATTCACATTCAAATCCTGAATACACAGGAAATGAAAAGCCCGCCGCCTCGGCATCAGCCTTCGCTTTTTTTATTTCATCAAAATACAGTATGACCTGGGTTTCCTGCATCCGGGTGGATGGCCAGAATCTGTCCCTCAATTCAGCGGGATAGGGGCAGTGGTCTGAGAATCCAAGCGCTGAACAGCCTGCTTTCCAGGCTTCGGCGATGTAGTCTCTGGGCATTCCGGCCGCATGGTTGCATAGTTCTGTGTGGGTGTGGTAATTCGCGTGAAGCATTTTGTTTTCAGATTCCTGCATAACTATGTATTCCTTTTTCAGTCATTCGGTTTGCGGTAAAAGCGTCCCGTAATCTGTTTGGAACGCAACACGTTTATAAAGGCATTCGGTTCCGCCGTGCGGATTTTTGGCACAAGCCGGCTTATTTCATCCGCGCTGACAACCGAATAAACCATGTCCCTTTCTGCTTTTGTGTATCCTCCCGTGCCCTGGAAAATAGTGGCGTCATGATGGGTGTTTTCGCTTATTATAGCATATACAGTGTCAGGTTTGTTTGTAATTATCAGCAGGGTTACTTTCTGGTACCGTCTGTACAGATATTTCAGAAGTTGGGTGGATGTAAACTGGAACAGAATCGAATAGAGGGCTTTGTCCCATCCGAACAATATTCCGGCTGCGGACAGGATTGCAATATTGAAAAACAGTATGTAATTCCATGCGTCCAGTCCGTATTTTTCGGAAATCCATATTGAAATGAAGTCTGTTCCCCCTGAGGTGGCGTCCGCCCGGAGACAGAAATATATGGCGATTGCGTTTAAGCCTCCTCCGAAAACAGCCAGAAGGAGGATATCGTTTGTCAGTGTCATCCGCGGAATTATGTCGGTGAACAATCCTGAAAGGACTATGGACAGGAGGGAAAAAAGGGTGAAATTCTTTCCGATAAAAAAGAAGCTGATAATCACAGGAACTGCGTTCAGGGCGAGGTTTACCGGCGTAAAGGGGATTTCCACAGAGAAAAAGGTGCGTCCGATGGACTGTATGAGAACCGTAAGGCCGTTGAATCCTCCGGGGAAAAGGCCTCCTGTGTGTACAAATGTGTTGAGATTCACCGCCATGAGCACTGAACCTATGAATATCAGGATAAACCGCCGGAATTTATTTTGAATTCCGGGCAGTTTCTTCCTGGTGATTTCTTTAATTTCCTTCCTTATTTCTTTCATAATATTGGAAAATTATAGCAAATAATATTATTTAAAGGAAGGACTTTCAAGTTTTTCGTGAATTAGTGATATTCACTGCAAATAATGTAGAGTTGCTCTTGACAAACAAATGGGGAAAGGGTATCTTTTTGTTGTTAATTGTTGGTAACAAATGTTAACCTTTTCTTTCTTTTATTTCTCGCTTTTTGTAAAGGAGTAGATCTTGGTTCCTTTGGTTTTTGCCGATCCCGGAATTGAAAATACCATAAAAAAAATAGGCGGGAAGGAGGCTGTCCGCCTGCATCTGGAAAAGCTTGGTTTTGTTCCCGGGGCTTCGGTGACTGTCGTTTCGGAATTCAGCGGAAATGTAATTGTTAAAATAAAGGATTCCCGGGTAGCTGTCAGCAGGGAAATGGCGGAAAAGATACTGGTCTGATCCGCTTGTTTGCGTTGTGATTGAGGCATTCAAAATATCAGTTTTTTGGAATTAAGGAGGATGCAATGGAGACTTTGAAGGATGTAAAAGTCGGGCAGACTGTATCTGTTGTCAAGCTTCATGGTGAGGGGGCTGTGAAACGCAGGATAATGGATATGGGAATTACAAAGGGAACGGAGGTTTTTGTTAAGAAAATAGCTCCGCTTGGGGATCCTGTGGAAGTTACTGTTCGTGGCTATGAACTTTCAATCAGAAAGGCCGATGCCGCTTTGATTGAAGTTAAGTGATAAAAGGAGAATATTATGGGTTTGACAATCGCTCTTGCGGGAAATCCCAATAGTGGCAAATCTACATTGTTCAATTTGTTAACCGGTGCTAATCAATATGTAGGAAACTGGCCTGGGGTTACTGTTGAAAAAAAGGAAGGAAAGTTGAAATCCGATAAATCCGTTAATATTACGGATTTACCGGGTATTTATTCCCTGTCGCCGTATTCATTGGAAGAGGTTATTTCCAGAAATTATCTTCTTCAGGAAAAACCGGACGCTGTTATCAATATCATTGATGCGACCAATCTTGAGAGAAACCTTTTCCTCACGACACAGCTTATTGAGCTCGGCATTCCTGTTGTTGTGGCTCTCAATATGATTGATGTTGTTAAAAAGAACGGTGATATTATCAATGTTCCGTATCTTTCCGGGAAATTGGGCTGCCCTGTTTATGAAATATCCGCCGCGAAGAACACCGGTGTTGACGAGCTTGTAAAAGCTGCGGTTGCCGCCGCCGGAAATAAAGATGCGAAAAAAGCCGACCCGCTGCATATTTTTACCGGTGTCGCTGAACATGCTGTCGCCCATATCGAAGAGTCTCTCGGTGATAAGATTCCTGAAAATGAAAAAAGGTTTTATGCTGTAAAACTTTTTGAGCGTGACAGTAAAATCAAGAATAGTATAAGCCTTGATGCCGGTACTTTGGCTCATATTGAAGAGCATATTGTTGAAGCTGAAAAAGAGCTTGATGATGATTCTGAGAGTATCGTTACCAATGAGCGCTACATTTACATTACGGATTTGATTAAAGGATGCTATAAGAAAAAAAACAAGGTTCTTGTTTCCTCTTCTGATAAGATTGATAAAATTGTTACCAACAGGTTCCTTGCGCTGCCTATTTTTGCGCTCATAATGTTTGTCGTGTATTACATTTCTGTTACAACCGTCGGTACCATTGTGACAGACTGGACGAACGATGTCCTGTTCGGTGAATGGATAATACCTGCCGCCGCCGGCTTTTTGGAGGGTATAGGATGCGCGGCATGGCTTTCCGGGCTTATTGTTGACGGTATTATCAGCGGTGTGGGCGCGGTGTTGGGCTTTGTCCCGCAGATGCTGGTTCTCTTCATTATGCTTGCTTTCCTGGAAGAGTGCGGTTACATGGCCCGCATCGCCTTTATCCTTGACCGTATTTTCCGCCGTTTCGGACTTTCCGGCAAATCGTTCATACCGATGCTTATCGGTACCGGATGCGGTATTCCGGGTGTTATGGCTTCACGTACAATAGAGAATGAACGTGACAGACGCATGACGATTATGACGACAACCTTTATGCCGTGCGGCGCCAAGCTTCCCATTATAGCCTTGATTTCCGGTGCGCTGTTGAATGGTGAATGGTGGGTCGCGCCTTCCGCCTATTTTGTCGGTATCGCCGCGATTATTGTTTCCGGAATCATGCTGAAAAAGACAAAGATGTTTGCCGGAGATCCTTCTCCGTTTGTCATGGAGCTTCCCGCCTATCATTTGCCTACTGTCGGTGCCGTGCTGCGTTCCATGTGGGAACGGGGTTGGTCCTTCATCAAAAAAGCTGGAACAATTATTCTTGCATCAACAATAGTGATATGGTTCACGTCCAGCTTCAGCTGGTCATTGCAGGCTGTTGAAAATTATGAAGGCAGTATTCTCGAATCCATCGGTTCCGCTATTTCATGGATTTTCCTTCCGCTGGGATTCGGTAATTCAAAAGCGGCTGTCGCGACGATTCTCGGACTTGTCGCCAAGGAGAATGTTGTTGGAACTTTCGGTATCCTTTACGGATTCGCGGAGGTCGCCGAGGATGGTATGGAATTCTGGCCCAGGCTTCAGGCTGATTACAGTGCGCTTGCAGGGTATTCCATGCTGATTTTCAATCTGCTTTGTGCGCCTTGTTTCGCTGCCATCGGTGCAATCAAACGTGAGATGAATAATGCGAAGTGGACCTGGTTCGCTATCGGTTACCAGTGTTTATTTGCCTATTGTGTGTCTCTGATGGTGTATCAATTCGGCTGCCTGTTCACCGGCAACGCCAATGTCTTGGGTGTGATTGTGGCTCTGGTTGTTTTTGCGGCGATTGTCTTCCAGCTTGTGAAACCGAACCGCAATGAAATGAAATTGTCTGCGGCGTGATGCAGCTGTAAGTTGCCGGCATACGGATTCGGGGTGTCCCGGATCCGTCCCCGCGCCGTGTTTGTGGAGGCGGAATGATGGATGTATTTGCTGAGAATGCGGGAACTATTGTAACCGCGGTTGTCCTTGGCGTGATTGTCTTCTTCATTATACGCAAGATTGTGAAAGATGCGCGCGGAGGATGTTCGTTCTGCGGCGGTTCATGTGCGTCATGCAAAGGCCGTTGCGGAACACACGGCCGTAATCCGGAAAAATCAGGAGGAAACTAAATACCCCGGTATGCTTTTATTGTAACTAACATAAAATTATCCCGATGTCGGTAGACATAAACAATGAAAAACTGTAAAATTTCTTGTTTCGGTTCGGCGAATGTCGGATTCGGACAGTGTAATAAGCATTAAAACAAAGATAGGAGGTAATTTGATGCTTTCAATAAAGAAAATTGCGGCGTTGTGTGCCGCCGCACTGGTGCTTTCCGGGGTTGTCTTTGCCCAGGGATTTTCAGTGTCTGCTTCAAATGAGCTTGGCTCTGATGTTTGGTATGTCATGGATGGAGACAGCGAAGGCAGAAACGACGGTTTCGCAGGCATTTACAATGAATTCATTGTTGACATTACGTCCGAGCGCATAGATGCGGGTCTTGATGTATATGCTGTGTTTGATACACAGGGCGGCATTGACGGTGACTCCGCTCGGCTGTTTTATTCTTCCGATGATTTTGACTGGTATACATTATTCCGCCCGCTGGATGTGCTGGATGTTGCATTCAGCACGGATTACTGGTTCCGCGGTTCATATATGTTTGTTGAGGACGATAATGTAGGATCCCAGAAGCTCGGAAGCGAGGGGCTTTCTTTGGTGTTCACGGGTCTGCCGAATTTGGCTATCGGTCTTACCGCTCCGTTTAATGTTGGTTCAGTCGATAATGATTTTATCGGCAATTTCTTTGATGAATTTGTGCTTGGAGTCGGTGCCGAATATATAGTGAACGATATGTTTGTTATCGGCGCCGCCGTCCACAATATAGCCGGATCCAAAGATAACGGGCACTTTGGCTTCCATGATACACAGTCTGTGGCTGTATCCGCCGCTATTTATCCGCTTTATGGTCTTGAAATCCGCGCCGGTTACGGCTTCCAGGATTATCAGGGACTTCTCAATGTGTATGGAACCCACCTCCTCAATGCAAGTGTATTGTGGGGGATAACTGACAGGATTGCGTTGAGCGGGGATCTCATTACAAACTTTGGAACAGGCGAGGATGACGATGTTAAAAAAGGTCCCGGTATTCCTGACTATGATCTTTATGCCGCCATCCGTGGTGATTTCCGTGTGACAGATCCGATTCTTGCATATGTGACTCTCTCCGACTATATGACGATCAACCGTGATGCCGAAAAGAATGACCCCAAATTTTGCGTAAATCCAGGTGTTGAGTATGACGCCGGTTCCATCGGTTCATTCGCTGTAGAGGTTATGCTTGAATTTGTTGACGGCAGCCTTGATCAGGTTTACTTCCCTGTAAAATGGGTTTATGAGTTCTGATACTTATATTTTTGTATTTATCCACAAAGCTTTTCTGTCATTATCCCCAAGGTGATGGATTTGCGCCTCCCGGATGCCCTCCGGGAGGTTTTTTTGTTAATAATCTGTTAAACCCCTTTTTAACGGAATTTTAACAATTAACTTACTTCATTTTCAAATACAGAGAGTATTTTTCAGGCGTAAACAAGAAATGGAGGTTTACAAATGAAAAACTACAAAATTGAAAACAAGACACTGGTTAAGCTCATGTTTGCCGTTTATATGATGGCTGCGGTAGTCTTCATGGCTTTGACCACCGGGTGTTCAAAAAAATCCGGAGCTGCGGCGGACGAAATCACCGTTGTTTCCAGGGAATCGGGTTCCGGCACAAGGGGCGCCTTTGTGGAGCTGTTCGGTGTTGAGCAGTCCGTCAACGGTAAAAAGGTGGATATGACGGCAGATACAGCTGATATAACCAACAGCACCGAAGTTGTAATTACATCTGTAAAAGGGAATCCTTCTGCAATAGGTTATATTTCCCTGGGATCCCTTCAGGATGATGTAAAGGCTTTGTCCATCGATGGAGCGGAAGCCTCTGTCGCGAATATCAAAGCAGGTTCCTACAAGATTTCCCGCCCTTTCAATATCGTGACAAAGAAAGACAGGGTTTCCGATGTTGCAGCCGACTTTATCCAGTTTATCCTTTCCGCTGAAGGCCAGGGCGTGATTGAAGCCAACGGATACATCCCCTCCGCCTCTGAACCGGCTCCTTATGCCTCTGCCGGACTCAGCGGAAAAGTCACTGTCGCCGGTTCTTCCTCTGTTTATCCTGTCATGGAGAAACTTTCCGAAGCTTATAAAGCTGTTAACCCTTCCGTGAATGTCGAAGTATTGCAGAGTGATTCAACCACCGGTGTTAACAGTACCGCCGAGGAAATCTGTGACATCGGAATGGCCAGCCGCGAGTTAAAATCTTCCGAAATTGAAAAAGGTCTGGAGCCTGTTGTCATCGCTCTTGACGGGATCGCGGTTATCGTCAACAAAGAGAATCCTGTCTCTGATGTTTCCAAAGAAGTTGTGCGCCGTATCTACACAGGCGATATAACAAAATGGTCAGGAATTGAAAACTGATTTCTGAATAGCTGTTAAGGTGAAAGGCTGCCTGTGTATTCTGTGTGCGGGCAGCCTTACCGGATTTTCAGGGGGTAAAATGGCTGGAGCTGGAAAAGAAAATACAATGCGGTATGTGTTCCTGTTTTCCGCGTGTCTTTCTGTCGGTGCGGTTATTCTTATCTGTTTTTTTATATTTTCAAACGGAATTCCTGCAATAATAAAGATAGGTTTTTGGGATTTTATCTTCGGAATGAAATGGACTCCGGAGATAGAAGTTTTTGGAATTTTCCCGATGATAATCGGAAGCATTGTTATTACAATCGGTGCGATTATCCTGGGCGTTCCCCTCGGCGTTATAACGGCTGTTTTCCTGGCGCGGTTTTGTCCGCCTAAAATATATGTTCCGATGAAAAGGGGTGTGGAGCTTTTGGCGGGTATCCCGTCCGTTGTATACGGTTTTTTCGGATTGACTGCGATTGTTCCGGTGATAAGGCATTACGCCGGAGGAAGCGGTTCAAGTATTCTCGCCGCATCAATCGTTCTTGCAATAATGATTTTGCCGACGATAACCGGAACAAGCGAAGCGGCTTTAAGGGCGGTTCCGTCCTGCTATTATGAGGGTTCTGTAGCGTTGGGAGCCTGTAAAGAACGGAGCGTGTTTTTTGTTGAGTTGAAGGCCGCCAGATCCGGTATCGTCGCCGGAATCATTCTTGGAGTAGGACGGGCTATCGGGGAGACAATGGCGGTTATAATGGTTGCCGGAAACCAGGCTGTTTTACCAAGGGGACTGACAAAGGGTATCCGTACAATGACAGCCAATATCGTTCTTGAAATGGGTTATGCAGCCGGACTTCACCGGCAGGCTTTGATTGGAACAGCTGTCGTGCTTTTCTTTTTCATTCTTGTTATAAACATGATTTTCATGATTGCTAAAAAAGAGGGGCGCTGATGGTTAATTTATTTTCCCAAACTGTTCAATCTGTAATACTGAGATGGATAGTACGCCTGTGCGCCTTTATAAGCGCGTTTGTAATAGTAGGACTGGTGTGTTATATTCTGTATATGGGATTGCCGAATTTTTCCCTGGAAATGTTTGCGTCCGAATACACGAGTGACAATGCCTCTTTGTTTCCTGCCCTTATCAACACAATTACTGTAACCTTCCTTACACTTTTAATTGCCGCGCCGATAGGAGTCGCCTCGGCGATTTATCTTGCGGAGTATTCCCGCCGCGGGAATAAATTCGTCAGAGTTATCAGAATAACCGCGGAAACTCTTTCCGGTATACCTTCCATCGTGTACGGTTTGTTCGGACTTTTGTTCTTTGTCACGGCACTCCACTGGCAGTTTTCATTGCTGGCAGGTTGCTGTACGCTGGCGATAATGGTTTTACCTCTGATAATGCGTACCACGGAGGAAGCTCTTCTTGCTGTTCCCGATACATACAGGGAAGCGAGTTTAGGATTGGGAGCCGGAAAACTGAGGACGGTTTTCAGAATTGTTCTGCCGTCCGCTGTCCCGGGAATTGTAAACGGAATTGTTTTGAGTACAGGGCGTATTGTCGGTGAAACCGCCGCTCTGCTTTATACTGCCGGAACTGTAGCCCAGATACCTCCCACTGTGATGGGAAGCGGAAGGACATTGGCGGTTCACCTTTATTCTTTGTGGAGCGAGGGTTTGCGGACTGAGCAGGCGTATGCAACCGCTGTTATTCTGTTACTGGTTGTAATCGTGTTGAATATTATTTCTTCCGGATTGGAGAAACTTACAAAAGGAATGTCGGATGGGTGATGTAGTTAACCAGGATGCTGGTGTTGTTGAATCGGAGAATATTTCCTCGCAGGAAAATATAAAGATTGAAATCAGCGATCTCGATTTGTATTATGGAAATTTTCAGGCATTGCATAATATAAATCTGAAAATCCCGGAGAAGGCTGTTACGGCTTTTATCGGTCCGAGCGGCTGTGGAAAATCAACCTTGTTAAAGTCTCTTAACAGGATGAATGACTTGGTCGCCGGCTGTAAAATTGAGGGACAAATCCTTCTGGACGGGCAGGATGTTTATAACGATATTGACTGCAATGATCTGCGGAAAAGGGTTGGCATGGTTTTCCAAAAACCGAATCCCTTTCCCATGAGCATTTACGACAATATCGCCTATGGTCCGCGAACCCATGGAATCAAAAAACGCAGTATGCTTGATGATATTGTGGAAGAAGCCCTGACAAAAGCGGCCATATGGAATGAAGCGAAGGATTGCCTCAGTAAAAATGCGCTTGGCATGTCCGGGGGACAGCAGCAGCGTTTGTGTATCGCCAGGGCGTTGGCGGTCAACCCGGAAGTCCTGCTTATGGATGAGCCTACTTCCGCCTTGGATCCTATTTCGACATCCAAGATAGAGGATTTGGTGGAGGAACTTCAGAAAAACTATACGATTATCATAGTAACACATAATATGCAGCAGGCTACACGTATAAGTGATAAAACGGCTTTTTTTCTTCTGGGGAAAATAATTGAATTCGGAGATACCGAACAGATTTTTTCCTCACCTGAAAAAAAGGAGACTGAAGATTATATTACGGGAAGGTTTGGATAATGAGAGCAAAATTTGAACAGCAGTTGAAAGAATTAAATGACGGTTTGATTCTGATGGGAGTTCAGTGTGAAGACGGCATACGGTTCGCTACTCAAGCTCTTCTTGATGGAGAAAAGGAGAAGGCCGATAAAGCGATATCGTTGGAAAGAGAAATAGATATAAAAGAAGACGAGCTTCAGGCTTTGTGTATGCGTATGCTTTTACAGCAACAGCCTGTTGCCGGAGATTTGCGCTTGATAAGCGCCGCATTGAAAATAATAACGGATATGGAGCGGCTGGGAGATCAGGCCGCGGATATCGCTGAAATTGCGGTGCAGAGTGATTTCACCGAGAGTTGCAATAAGAAACTCATTTCTGAGATGGCGGAAGTTGTAATAAAAATGATTTCCGATGTTGTGACGGCGTTCGTTAAAAAAGACAAACAGCTTGCGGATTCTGTTATCAGCTGTGATGATGTCGTGGATGATTTGTTCTTTTCAGTGAAAAGCAGTCTGGTGGATATGATTTGTGACGAAAATCATCATCCAAGAAAAATCGCTGAACAAACTTTGGATATTCTCATGGTTGCCAAATATCTTGAACGCATGGGAGATCACATAGTTAATATTGCGGAAAGTGCTGTAGTATAGGTATAATCACTGCCTGGAGTGCAATTGTGAGAATATTAATCGTTGATGACGAAGAGCCTATCAGGGAATTGATTTCATATAATGTGACGCGGGAAGGTTTTGTAGCCGCCATGGCAAAGACAGGGCAGGAAGCTTTGCAGATGGCGAAAACTTTTAAGCCTGATATCATTATTCTGGATTTGATGCTCCCTGATATGAATGGTCTTGATGTGTGCCGTATTCTGAAAGCAGACGCAGAGTTGTCTTCAATTCCAGTGATAATGGAAAGTGCGAAAACGGATGACAGCGATATTGTTTCCGGGCTTGAGCTCGGTGCGGATGACTACATTACCAAACCTTTTTCCCCGAAAGTTCTAATTGCACGTATCAGATCTGTTTTACGCAGAATTGCGGATAAAAATTCCGCTTCCGCGGAGTCAGGTGAAATACAGGTAGGAAGCATCAGGATTATTCCTAAGAAACACGAGGTTTATGTCAGGGATGAATCAGTGGAATTAAGTGCCGCTGAATTTTCCATACTGCTTTTCCTTGCCGAGCATCCAGGGCAGGTGTTTTCCCGGCAGCAGATAATTCATGCTGTAAAGGGTGACGGATATCCTGTAACTGATAGATCTGTGGATGTCCAGATTTTGAGTATCCGCAGAAAACTGGGGGATTCACCGGAAAAAAATTCTGTGGATAATGGGCTTTCTTTGATTGAAACAATCAGAGGTGTCGGGTACCGTTTGAGAGAAAATATATGATACAAAAAAAATCACTGCGCATTTGGGTTTATTTGATTCTGTTTGCAGGAATTGTCTTCTGCTTTTCTTTTTGGCTGGCTTTCCAGATAAGTCTGGACTCTGCCCATGAAGTTTCTTTAACGCAGACTAAAAAAGATTTGCAGACATTCGCCAAGTCTGTCGCCGTAATTGTTTCGGATAAATACAGAAGCATCACGGAATCGGCGGTTGACGGACATTTTGATACCAGTTCATTGGACAGGATGCTGAAAGATGCTGCCGGGTTTACGCCTGACTTCAGAATTTCTTTGATAGATAAAAACGGATCGGTCGTCGCTGATTCCGACAGTGATGATGTTACGGTGATGGAAAATCATAAATACCGGACGGAAGTATTTGAAGCTCTGCGCGGATCGGAGGGATCCGATTTACGGCATAGTACTGTGTCCAAAAATGAAGTTCTGTATTACGCATGTCCGCTGGAATTGGGCGGAGAAATCTATGCGCTCAGACTTTCGATGCCGCTTTACATGAATGTATTGTCATCTTCCGGTATACAAAGGAAAATGGCGCTTGTTTTTCTCATCCTGTTATTCGTGGCACTCGGCTTTTCGTTCCTGATATCCGCAAGACTTATCCGCCAGGTAGTTGAATTACAAAGAGCTGCCGGTGAATATGCGTCCGGAAATTTTTCTTACAGATCAAATGTGACTTCGCCTAAGGAACTGGTGGCTCTTTCAGTTTCGTTGGAACAGATGGCGTCGCAGATACAGGAAAACATAGAGAGTATCGCCAGAAGCCGTGATGATTTTCAGGCTGTTTTCTCCGGTATAACCGAAGGGCTTATTGTTTTTGACAGCAATATGGTCATTCTTGCTTATAACGAATCTGCAGAAAAGTTCTTTGCTGTAAGTATAAATGATGCTGTGGGTTCTCCTTTGATACAGGTGGTGAGAAACGCCGATATCATGTCATTGATCAATAAAACCGTCTCGGATTCTTCCTGTCCGCCGGATGATATTTCCGTACAGCTCTTTCAGTCTGCGCAGGTTTATGATTTGCTTGTCCGCTGTGTGCCTATAAAGAATTATTCCGAATCCGGCCAGCCGAGGCGTTTCCTTCTGATTGTTACTGATACTACAAGGTTGCGGCGGCTGGAACAAGTTCGTAAGGATTTTGTGGCCAATGTGTCGCATGAATTGAAAACCCCTGTCACTGCAATCAAAGGGTTCGCGGAAACTCTTTTGGAAAATCCTTCTGAAGACATCGGCGAGCAGCGCAAGTTCCTGGAAATAATAAATTCCCAGACAGAACGTTTGGGGGATATCATTGATGATTTGTTAACTTTGTCAAAGCTGGATCAGGAGACAAAACCGCCTGAAGTAATGCCTGTGGATATAGCTTCGGTATTAAAGACAATTTCCTCCGGTTTTGTGAAAGCCGCTGAAAGTAAAGGAATAACACTTTCCTTCGCTTCCGAAGATAATCTTCCTCCGGTCGATATAAACCAGGCGTTGTTCCAACATGCCATAAGCAATTTGCTTGATAACGCTGTAAAGTATTGTTCTTCCGGCATGACTGTAACCTGCTCGGTTTCCGCGGATACGTCAGGGCTTCTTGGAGGAGACAGGGGTGTATGCATAGTTGTAGAAGACTCCGGTTCCGGAATCCCCGATAATTTCAAGGAGCGTATCTTTGAACGCTTCTTCAGGGTTGACAAGGGCAGAAGCCGGGATCAGGGAGGAACCGGGCTCGGGCTTTCAATCGCGCGTCATGTTATAAACGTCCACGGAGGAATAATCCGGGCTGTTGACAGACCTGACGGAAAATCCGGGGCAAGGTTCGAGATTTTCCTTCCCGCTTCAAAAAACGCTGACGTTGGAGGTCAGGTGTAAGCCGGCAAATCCGAAGTTATTCCGGGATGGTTATTTTATCCAGAATACCGCTCAAATATGCCAGGGTTATTCCGTAGTTCGTCATGGGAACTCCGGCCTGTTCCGCCGCTTCCTGCCTCGAAAGTACATAGGAGCGGTTGAACATACATGCACCGCAGTGGATGATAAGGGAGTACTGTGACAGATCTTCCGGGAAATCAGTTCCGCTTACAATGTCTATATGCAGCCTGTCGCCGTCACCCTGATGTTTTTCTTCCACCATGCGTCTGAGCATACGCGGTATTTTTTCCCTTCCGATATCTTCCGTCAAAGGTGCGTGTGTACAGGCTTCCGCAATCAATATACGGGAATCTCCTGAAAGGCTGCCTATGCTTTCCGCTCCTGACACAAAGCTTTGTATGCTGCCTTTGTTCGCGGCGAGTAATACGGAAAAAGAAGTGAGCCTTGATTTTTCCGGTTTCTTGTCATAAACGGTTTTGAATACCTGTGAATCTGTAATAATCAAATCCGGTTCCCTGGATAAGGACGCCAAAGTTTTTTCCAGGGATGATGTTACACAGCATTGGACTATACATTTTTTGTCCAGCAATTCCCTTAATATTTGCACCTGCGGTAAAATCAGTCGTCCTTTAGGCGCCTGTATATCCTGCGGCATGACAAGAAGAACAAGGTCATCTTCTTTGCATATTCCGGCGGTTAAAGTTCTTGAATTAAAGTCTGCCGGCATTTTTCGTTTTATCCTTTCCAGAATATCCGCCGTTCCTTCATTCTTTAACGCACTGGCTTTTACAGGTTTTTCTCCGGAGATTTTTTCTATTGAATCAACAAGATTTTTTATATCTTCTGAATTGAATAACAAATCCGTTTTATTAAGCACAGGAATGAATTCTGTGTTCTGTTCCTTAAGTTTCGCAATCCACCCTTTTTCAGCGGCGAAGGAATCTTCCGCACTTTTTTCCGTAAAAAGAATCACAGCAATGTCTGTCCTTTTCGCGGCGAGTTCCGTTTTCTCCATCCTTGCCTTACCAAGCTCTGTTCTGTCGCCGAAGCCCGCTGTGTCAATAAATGTTACCGGTCCTATTCCGTTTATTTCCATGGACTTGTATACAGGATCGGTCGTAGTTCCTTCTTTATTGGAGACAACCGCATAATTCTGGCGGATAAGTGAATTGAGGAGGGAAGACTTTCCGCTGTTTGTCCTTCCGAAGATTCCTATATGAAGCCTGTTCGCTCTCGGAGTGTTTTGCAATTCATCCATTGTTTTATCCTGTTGAATATTCTTAGAACCTGAAATCCCTTTTCCCCGCTGTTTCTTCGGCTAAAATCTCCAGAACTTTCTTTTGTACAACCGGATTGGGAATTTTGACCGTTTCCTTCTCAATGAGTTTCTCCCCCAGCGCTTTTGTTTCGGCTGAAGCATAATCCTCAAGATATTCCTTCAGCGTGATAAGGGCGTTGGGCTGGCAGCAGTTGGCAATCTGCCCGGATTTTACAAGTTGCATAAATCTGTCGCCGGTTCTTCCTGACCTGTAGCATGCTGTACAGAAACTCGGAATATGGTCTTTTTTCATCAGCCAGTTTACAACCTCATCAAGTGAACGTGTGTCGCTTACATCAAATTGAACGGTGTCATCCGGGCGTTCCTCTTCGCAGTATCCGCCTACGCTTGTGCGGGAACCGCCTGAGATTTGAGATACACCCAGCTCCAGAACCCGTTCCCGTGTCCGTTGTGATTCCCTGGTCGAAACAATCATTCCTGTATAAGGGACAGCTATTCTTATCACCGTGACAATTTTTGCGAAAGTGTCATCATCTATGGCGTTTTCAAAAGACTGTGCGTTAATGTCATCCGCATTTCTTATTCTGGGAACGCTGATTGTATGCGGACCGACTCCTTTCACTGCTTCAAGGTGCTCGGCGTGCATTAAAAGTCCCACAAAGTCATAGCGGTAAAGATTCAGTCCGAAAAGAACTCCGCATCCAACGTCATCTATGCCGCCGTCCATAGCCCTGTCCATGGCTTCCGTATGGTAAGCATAATCGCTTTTTGGCCCTGTGGGGTGCAGCGTTTCATAAGCTTTTTTGTTGTAGGTTTCCTGGAACAAAATGTATGTGCCTATTCCGGCGTCTTTTAGTTTTTTGTAGTTTTCTACGGTGGTGGCCGCAATATTGACGTTTACCCGCCTTATGGCGCCGTTTTTGTGTTTTATTGAATAAATTGTATCAATGCTTTCAAGAATGTATTCAATGGGATTGTGAACCGGATCTTCCCCCGTTTCAATGGCCAGACGCTTGTGACCCATGTCCTGTAACGCAATCACCTCTTTCCTTATTTCTTCCTGTGAAAGTTTCACCCTGGGAATATGTTTGTTTATCGCGTGATAGGGACAATAAGTACATCCGTTCACGCAATAGTTTGAAAGATAAAGAGGAGCGAAGAGGACGATTCTGTTTCCGTAAAACTTTTCTTTAATCTCTTTCGCTGTTTCCACCATTTTTTCGTTTAAGTCAGGAATGTCGCATTCCAACAGTACGGCGGCTTCACGGTGGTTAAGGCCTTTGCATTCCCTTGCTTTTTCAATTAAAGATGAAATCAAAGCTCTGTCGCTTTTATGCTCCTCAGCGAATTTAAGAGTATCCAGTATTTCGCCGTCATCAATAAATTCTTCCGCTTTTAATGATTTCATGTTGTACATACCCATTCCTCCAAATGTAAATATTTATGTTTTTTGTTTCCTTTATTTTGTGAAATCTCCACGGCTGCAGCAAAGGTTGTATCCGATATCTTTCATCCGTTTTTCCAGGTTTGACAAACCTTCGGCGGATTCAGCTCCCTCGCTGATTTTATTCTGATATATTTCATATTTTTTTCTTGCGTATGAAGGGGAAATATTCGGCATCACCACATTTGCGCCCGCCAGTATGCCTTCTTCCCGGCCTCTTCCCGATATTGAGGCGAGTGCGGTGGTTGATGGTATCAGGGCGTCCGGCAGCATTATGCGTATCACGGAAATCAGGAAAGTTGTAAGCTCAAGACTTCCTCCCGGGTAATCCGCGAAAGGGGTTTTATCGTGGGGGATAAAAGGGCCTATCCCGACCATTTCCGGCTGCAGGTCGGAGAGAAAGAGCAGGTCTTCCGCCAGATGTGCTGAAGTCTGTTCCGGGGAGCCCACCATGAATCCGCTTCCGGTCTGGTATCCGGCTTCTTTTAAGTATGCAAGGCATTTTTTTCTTGCGGCCGCTGTCCGTTCCGGGTTGTCCCGGGAATGCAGAAATCTGTAGTGCGCTTCGTTCGCGCTTTCATGCCGCAGAAGATAACGGTCTGCCCCCGCTTTTTTCCAGAGGACGTATGTTTCCCGGCTTTGTTCTCCCAGGGAAAGTGTAATGGCTGTGTCCGGAAACCGGGGACGTATTTCCCTGATAATTTCCGCGGTGAAATCAGGGTTAAAAGCCGGATCCTCTCCTCCCTGGAGTACAAATGTCTTGAACCCGAGTTCCGCCGCCCGTCCACAGCATCCCAGGATTTCCTCTTTGGATAACCTGTAGCGGGCGACAGTTTTGTTGTCCCTTCGTATACCGCAGTACGAGCAGTTGTTCCTGCAGTAATTTGTACATTCTATCAAGGCTCTCCTGAAGATATCCTTTCCGAATTTCCGGCGTTGAATTTTTACAGCTTCTTCTCTTATTATCCGCCGGACTTCTTCCCTGTGTACGATGAGTTCCTCAAAATTGTCTTTTGAAAGCCGTCTTGTTTCGGTCAGTTCCTTCACAAGAACGGCCGGTTCTGTGTATATTTTCCCCATAAATATTCCCTGTGCGCAGGATGCTTTCAGCAGGATTTAGGCATAACCGTTTTCGTGGAAACACCGGGAATCAGGCCGATTTTACCCGATAAAGCGCTTATCATATCCTGGGGAGCGTCAACCACAATGCTTATTATGTAGAGATTTGCTTTTTTATAGGGGATGCCCATCCTTCCGATTATAAAATCGGCGTATTCATGCAGAATGACATTCACCCGTTCCGCAGAATTCTTGTCCTTGAGCATAATCCCAATCAGCGCGACTCTTGTTTCCATCCGGATCCTCCGAAAAAGAATAGATGCCGTACTTCAGGCGGGAAGCCTTTCCTGTCAGCGGATACAAATCCCTTTCAGGTCAGTACATATATACTGATTATAACATCTATCCCGCGGAATGGCAATATACTGACGATATATGCCGTTCCCGGGAAATTCAGCAGGAAACGGCGCGGGGATTACAATCCTTCCAGCCTGCCTTTTTCGTTTTCTGTATGCATTTCTTCAAGAATATGCATAACATAGTCAACGGTAATCTGCTTCCTGTCGGTCTGGTCAGGCTCGGCTCCTGCCGCCCAGACTTTGGCCTCCTCCCTCAGCCCGGCGGAATCATAGATTTTACCGGCTGTCATTATCACCCTGTCTTTGCATACAATGTCATCCGTCATCTCATGCTGTTCTTCCGGAATCCGGAGGCAGTTCCCGTTTATTGAAACAGGCATAACCACGTCTGAGAGTTTGATGTAGGAATCTATTTCCCTCACGCCCCTCTTTGTTTCGGGATTACCAGGTCTGTAACGTGTTCCCGCCGGAAAAACCAGGACAGCGTTCCCTTCCTGCCTCACTTTGTCAAATGCTCTCATGGATGCTATGTTTATAAGCCTGCTTCTGTGGACTTCCTTTTTATATTCTTCTTCGTCCTTTATCGCCGCAAGAGAACGGCTGGGATAAATCACGATGCGGGCATAGGCTTCCGCAAAGGCCGCTATGTATGGATTGTCCTCATTCAGTTTCATACCCGCGATCGCCACGATGCGTTTTTCCAGCTCCTGACCGGTTTCCCCGGACAGGGACAGCAGCCTCATCAAGACCGGGAGGTCGAAATTGCTGTAATGTTCCATCAAGATCAGGGCTTTCTTTCCTTCTTTTATTTTCTGAAGGAACAAGGCCGCGTTTTCTATGTTTTTTATGCATGAGCCTGGAAGCAGGTTTTCATCGCACATTCCGTCAACGATTTTCCTGATTTCATGGTTTGGAGTTTGAAAAACATTGTGCTCCGTTATAATATGATCCACATTTGAAAGTTCAAGCAGTTTCGGGAAAAGTTCCTTGTAATGTTCCGCCAGTGTTTCCCGTTTTCCGCCGTTGGATTCACTCTGCATAAAATCCTCCATAAAATATATCCTGAATTTGTTTTCTGTACATCATAACGCAAAAACTTCAAACAGACAATTATTTAAATGATATGTTTTCTCCTGTTTGACACCGGAAATTTTATGCTGTAAAATAATAACCCGGTTTCATATTTGAGGGAGGGAAAAATGATGGAAGAGATGAATACAGTATTTGACAAACATTTCGTGGAAGGACGTTTGGAAGAATACAGCAGATTCGCGACTGAATGCAGTCAGGTTGACTCCTCGTTGTATACAAAATATGAAGTTAAACGCGGTTTACGTGATATCAGCGGTAAAGGTGTTTTAGCCGGATTGACTGAAATTTCAGAGATTTTGGCATATGTAATGGAGGATGAGGACCTGGTTCCATGCGAAGGCAGGCTTTTTTACCGTGGTTATGATATCCGTGATATTGTGAAAGGCTTTCTGGATGCCGGGCGTTTCGGTTTTGAAGAAATAACCTTTCTGCTGCTTTTCGGACATCTGCCCTCAGAGCAGGAATACAAGGATTTCAGGACGGTGCTCGCCTCCTACATGAATCTCCCGGAAGTTTTCCTCCGTGACACAATCATGACTTCCCCCGGGCATGATATGATGAATCAGCTTGCCATGAGTGTTCTTGCCTTATACACCTATGACGATGATCCCGAGAATATTTCCGTTCCGAATGTCCTGCGCCAGTGTATCCAGCTCATATCCCGCTTTCCTATTGTTATGGTGCACGGTTTCCATTCCTACGCTTATTATTACAATAAAACCAGTTTAATTATACATTCCCCGGAGCCGTCCCTTTCCATGGCCGAGAATATCCTGCATATGTTGCGCCCGGATTCAAAATTCTCCGAGCTTGAGGCGAAAATCCTGGATATTGCGCTGGTTCTTCATGCCGAGCATGGAGGCGGTAATAATTCAACCTTTACAAACCATGTTGTTACATCTTCCGGCACGGATACATATTCCGCCATGGTAGCGTCCCTGTGTTCTTTAAAAGGCCCCCGCCATGGTGGCGCCAATATCAAGGTTGTCAGGATGTTCGAGGACATGAAAAAAGAGGTGAAAGACTGGAAAGATGATGATGAGATTTCCGCCTACATCGAACGTCTTGTAAATAAAGAGGCCTTCGACAGAAGCGGTCTGGTTTACGGAATCGGTCATGCCGTTTACTCCCTGTCCGATCCCAGGGCCTTGATTTTCCGTTCCTTTGTTGAAGAGCTCGCAAAGGAAAAACACGCCGAGGATGAATACCTTCTTTATTCCAAAGTGGAAAAACTTGCCCCGAAAGTCATCAGCCGCTTCCGAAAGATGTACAAGGGTGTAAGCGCGAATATTGATTTTTATTCGGGTTTTGTTTACAAAATGCTGAATCTTCCGGAAGAGCTTTTTACGCCTATTTTCGCCGCCTCCCGTCTGGCCGGCTGGTCCGCCCACAGGATTGAGGAGCTGGCGAACAACGGCAAAATCATCCGCCCGGCTTACAAGTCCGTATGCCGCCAGCGGGAATATGTTCCGATGGAAAAACGGGACTGAAACAGCCGGACGTTACCGGCTTTGCGGCAGGTCTGTTTCTCCGTTCTCTTTCTCTTCTTTTTCCCTTTTGTAAACGGCTATCCATTTTTGCACGGGAACGGCCCAGTCATCTTCGTTGCATCCCTCCAGCAGCAGCCGTTCAAACATGTAGTTTATGTGCGACAGAACCGCCTCGTTGTCATCAGGTTTTATGTCATCTGATTTTATGAAAAGATCGTTTATGAAATCAACGCCTTTTTGAATCGTAAAAATCTCAGGCTGGAGAAAAAGCATCATGTAAAGCGCCGCCGGCACACAGTTGACGCTGTGTTGTTTCAAATACAATACAGTTTCGGCTATTTCCAAAGCGCCTTCCCTGAGTTCACCGGAGTAAATCTGCCTTTCCCCGCTGTCCATGCCTTCTTTTTGGAAAACGTTGTCAAAGAATGTCCATGTCAGAATCACGACGGCAATATGCAGGCTTGGAACACACAGGAAATGGGGGTCCAGCAGGTGTATTATTTTGAGGTTTTTGTTTTTTCCCGGCGGCGGACGGTCCGTGGTTGTCATTTTAAAGCGGTATACCCTTGATGCTTCCCTGTATGCATCCGAGAGGCATGAAAGGAAGTCGGCGCAGTAGGGGATTGCCCTTTTCACCCCGAAACGCCGGATGATGAATGTGAACGGGCGTATCCAGAAGTGTATGAAATCCAGATAGATGTCGCTTTTATCCGGCCTGAATGGAATCGCCTTGTCAAGATAATGATCCACATTTATGACCTCAATTTTTTTCCACCCGAATTTCACCGAGAACTGGAGGAAGAAAAAATCCCTTATAACTGTTATCAGATATTTACAAAGGCATTTTAGTGATTTCAGTCTGAAAGGCACTGTCAGATACGGTATCAGTATCCCCAGATCCTTTATTTTTTTTCCTTCAAGCTTCTTTTTTCGTAGGGAATCTTCCATAAAGTCGTTGCTCCATAAGTTAGTATACATCTTTTTTGAATTTCATGATAGAATAAAAGCATGAAATATGCATATGAAATGCAAAGGCTTCAGGCTTTGTGCGTGGAAAAGGGTCATCTCTGTGTCGGTCTGGATACAGATATTTCCTATCTGCCGCCGGAAATTATCAGGCTTTATGATTCCCCGGCGGATGCTGTGGAAGCTTTTAATCTGGCTGTAATTGAAAGCACGGCCCCTTACGCCGTTTGTTACAAGGTTCAGATAGCATACTACGAGGCCCTCGGATACTCCGGAATGAAATGTTATGCGAATACTTTGAAAGCCGTCCGGGCTGCGGGGATTCCTGTTATTGCTGATATAAAACGCGGTGACATTGCTGATACGGCGTCCGCATATGCCCGCGCCCATTTCTCAGGTGATTTCGAGGCTGATATTGTCACGTTGAATCCCTATATGGGTTTTGATACTCTGGCTCCTTTTGTGGAGTGGATAGACAGGAAAGGGAAGGGGGCCTTTGTCCTTCTCCGTACTTCCAATCCCGGAATGAACGATATAGAAAGACTTCCTCTTGACAAGGGTTTTATTCCCAAAAGGCTGGCGGAGGCCTTCCCGGCGGAAATAAAGGATTCATCAAAACCGGTTCATGTTCTGGATGCAGTCGGACAGGGGCTTTCCGCTCTCATGGAACCATATCTGGATAAAACGGCTTCCGGTAATCCCGAGGGGGCAGGCGGTTGTCCTCCCTGCGCCCCCTTCGGCGCCGTTGTCGGCTGCACGGATTCAACTGACGCCCGGATTATAAGGGACAGATACAGGAATCTGTTTTTCCTGATACCCGGCTACGGGGCGCAGGGCGGTGCCGCTGATATCGCGGCGGCTCTTCTGGCGGAAGCCGGCGGTGTCGTCAATTCTTCCCGCGGCATCATTTGTTCCTGGAAAAAGGATTCTTCTCTGGCGATTAAGGCGAGCTCCGGTACGCTTACGCTTTCCGAAATAGCTGAATCCGCCGGGCGGGCTGCTTTCAGCGCTAAGGCGGAAATTTCAGCCGCCGTTAAAAATTCCGCCGCGGGTACAGGGGTGTAAGATGACTTTAAAGTCCTTTCCCCGTATTCACTGCCAGACAAGGGTGCGTTCCTGTAAAGAAATCGGGGACGGCGTTTTTGAGCTTAGCTTGAACAGACATCTGCCCGTCCCGTTCCAGGTTCCTTCTCCGGCGGGATCTAATGCCGGGAAATACATTTCAAAAATTCCTGTTCCGTCTCCGGGTCAGTTTTTTATGCTGAAGGCTTCAATTTCAGGAGTCCTTCTGGCCCGTCCGGTGAGCGTTTATTATTGTGACGGAGCTTCAATCCGCTTTTTGATTTTGAAAAAGGGCAGGGGAACCGGTGAGCTGTGTGCTTTGAAAAAGGGCGATCCGGTGGATGTCACCGGTCCTTCCGGCAACGGCTTTATCCTTCCGGACAAAATAATCCCCGGGAATTTTAATCTGCCGGAAGAAGATGAAAAGTATTTCAACGAGTCAAAACTTGAGGCTGTCGCAAATGCGTCCGGGCTTTTGGCTTCCGCGTCGGCCCTGCTCAAGTTACTCCGTTCACGTGACATACACTTTCTGCGCGTGGCCTTAGTCGGAGGCGGTATAGGAATTGCGCCCGTCTCCTTTTTTGCCAGCCGTTTCCCCGAAAAGTGTTTTGATTTGTTCGCATGTTTCCGCTCCGCGCCCTACGGCATGGAGTTCGCCGCCCCCCGTGCGGAAAATATTTTCATCACCACGGAAGACGGCAGCGCCGGCGTAAAGGGGATGCTTCCCGATGTGTTCAATCCCTCGAAGTACGATGTGGTTTATGCCTGCGGCCCTGTCCCGATGTTAAAGTACATAAAAGCCTCATGCGCGGGTCTGCCTGTCGTCGCTTTTTTGAGCCTGGAACAGCATATGGCATGCGGTGCGGGAGCCTGCCTTGGCTGTAGTATACCTACATTATCGGGGAACAGGCGCTGCTGTGTGGACGGCCCCGTATTCAATGCCGCGGAGGTTTGCCTGTGAGCGATTTGTCCGTGAAAATAGCCGGTGTTGATTTTAAAAATCCTCTGATCGCCGCATCCGGTACATTCGGATACGGGAGCGAATATTCCAAAATAATACCCGTGCACGAATTGGGCGGTATATGTTCAAAAGGCCTTACGTTTGAACCCAGGAGCGGAAATCCGGGCATCCGCCTCTGGGAGACTCCATCCGGACTGATGAATTCCGTCGGTTTGGAGAACCCCGGTGTAAGGCATTTTGTCCGCTCTGAATTGCGTGCCATGAAAAAGCTGGGTCCTGTTGTGATAGCGAATCTTTCCGGCGGTGATCTGGAAAGTTATACGGCTGGTGCGAAGATTCTGAATAAAAGTTCCGTTGATATGGTTGAACTTAATATCTCCTGTCCCAACGTCAGGGCAGGCGGCATGGCATGGGGAC
Organism: uncultured Treponema sp.; assembly: GCA_949300145.1. Lineage (GTDB taxonomy): Bacteria > Spirochaetota > Spirochaetia > Treponematales > Treponemataceae > Avitreponema. Next base: position 194,992 of record CASGDA010000003.1, read on the forward strand.
TCAATCCTGAATCGGCGTCGGAGGCGGTTTCCGCCGTGCGCAGGGTTCTGGCGGACAAGCCCCTTATTGTGAAGCTGTCGCCCAACGCCCCTTCCCCCGCGGAAGTGGCCGCCGCGGCCGTCGCTTCCGGGGCGGATGCCCTGAGTCTTGTGAATACATTCCAGGCTTTTGCCGTCGATATCGAAAAGGCCGCTCCTGTTTTTAATAACGTGACCGCGGGGCTTTCCGGTCCGGCAATTAAACCGCTGGCGCTGCGCGTTCTGCGTGATGTGGTGGTTTCCGTCCCGGAATGCGCCCCCGGCGGATCTGTTCCCGTCATAGGGCTGGGGGGAATTTCCTGCTGGCAGGATGCGGTGGAATTCATAATGACCGGCGCTTCCGCAGTCCAAATCGGAACCGCTGTTTTTTCACGGCCCTCCGTGTTTACGGAAACACTCAGCGGCTTGACGGAATTTATGGACAGAAAAGGATACGCCTCTGTTTCTGATATGTGCGGTCTGGCATTATAGAGGTGTCCGCCGCTTCACCGGCTGATTACTCCGGCTGTTAGTTGCGCCTCACCTTGAAGTCCGTCATATTCTCTTTCTCCATCAGGGTGTAGCGTTTTTCTTCTTTCTGCTGGAGTATTTCCTGGGCGCGTATGCGCTTTTCACCCTGTTTGCGGGTTTTTCTCGTCCATGTCCCGGAGCTGTCAAGGACATGGGCTTTTGTATTGTCAGTGAAGTAAAGTTTCAGTATTTTGTGGATTTCCTTCCGCAGATTTTCCTGCAGAACGGGGAACATTGTCTCCACGCGTTTTTCGAGGTTTCTGGGCATCCAGTCCGCGCTCGCAAGGTACATCTCTCCCTGACGTCCGTTCTCAAACCAGAAAATACGGGCGTGCTCAAGATACCTGTCTATGATGCTGACAACAGTTATGTTTTCACTTAATCCGGGAATTCCGGGTACAAGCATACAGATGCCGCGTATATTAAGCTCTATTTTGACTCCGGCCTGTGAAGCTTCGTAAAGCGCGTCGATAATATCAGGATCCGCCAGGCTGTTCATTTTTGCGATGATATGTCCCGGGTGCCCTCCCTCGGTGCGCTCGGTTTCCCGCTTTATAAGGGATAAAAGCTTGTTTTTCATTTTCACCGGGGAAATTATCAGGCGGGACATTCTCAGTATGGCTGAGCATCCGGAAATCATGTTGAAGAAAAGGGTGATGTCTGTCGTCAGCTCGCGGTTTGCGGTGAACATGGACATGTCCCCGTACAGCGTGGCCGTTTTGTCATTATAATTTCCCGTTGACAGGTGGGCGTAAGCCCTGATGGCGTCTGGTTCCTTCCGTATAACCTGAAGGACTTTCGCATGGACTTTCAGCCGCGCGATACCGTAGACAACGATAATACCTGCGTCGGTAAGCCTGCGTACCCATGCTATGTTTTGTTCTTCGTCAAAGCGCGCCTTCAGTTCCACAAAAACAGTCACGTGTTTTCCGGCCAGGGCCGCGTTTTCCAGTGCCTTTATAATCGGCGAATTTTTGCTCGTCCTGTAAAGTGTTATTTTTATCGCGAGGACATCCGGATCTTCCGCCGCCTCCGAGATGAAACGTATTACCGGGTCATAGGCCTGGTAGGGGACATGCAGAAGAACGTCGTTTTTCTTGATGACATCCCAAATGGATTCATCCGGCGGAAAATCCGTGGAAGGGTAGTGCTTCCATACGGGATCCCTCAGTTCCTCAAGTCCAGGGAATTTGGATATGGCATTCAGTGTCGCTATGTCAAGCGGACCGTTGACGCAGTACACATCCTGAGGGTCGAGGTGGAGGCGTGTACGCATAAAATCCATAAGCTCTTCACTGTCGTCGGAGCACAGGAGGCGTACCGGACGGGAGGAATGGCGCGCAGTCAGCACTTCTTCCATCGCCGCGATAAAATCACTGTCACGGTCTTCATCCACCGCGCGGTTCGCATCCCGTGTTATTTTGAAAAGCATGGAGGCTTCCACAGAAAATCCCGGAAAGAGTTTCCCTCCGAACACCCTTACAGCGTCATCCAGCAGGGTGAAGTTTTTCTTATCCCCGTCCCCCGGCAGCTCCATGATTCTATTCAGACCCGCAGGTATCTGCACAACAGCAACCTGTGTTTCACCGGCTTCATTTTTAAGGGAAAATACGGCGTGGAGTCGCAGATTTACTGTCCCAGACAGGAAGTCGTTGTCATCTATCCGCACCGGAGTTAAAAGCGGATATACATTCTGTTCAAAGAATGTCCCCAAAAAACGCTTCTGCTCGTCGGAATAGTCTTCAGGTTTTATGTACTTTACTCCGGCGGCGTCAAGCCCCGGAAGGATTTCTTCCCGCAGAACGGAATATTGAATTTCCACAAGTTCCTGAACACGTTTTGAAATGGCGTCAATTTGAGCGGCCGCGGTCATTCCCGACACGTCTTTTTCCGAGTTGTGTTTTGCTGTCTGCGCTTTTAACCCCGCGACGCGCACCATGAAAAACTCGTCGAAGTTGGACGAGACAATCGAAAGGAATTTCAGACGTTCCAAAAGCGGGACGTCTTTTTGCCTCGCCTCGTCAAGAACCCGCCCGTTGAATTCAATCCAGGACAATTCCCTGTTAAAATAAACCGGTTTTTTCGCTTCTTCTTTTCCCTTCATAATTGTATCGCCTGTTATCTTACTATTGTCAGTTTATATCCGAAAACAAGTTCGAACAGCCCGCCTTTTTTTTCCAGCGCCAGTTTTTCCATGGTGGTGTCATGCACACCTACCGGATGGAGGAACAGGGTTTCCGGAGTCAAATCTATCGTGTAATCCGGTATGTGCTGGGAATGCCGGCAGTCGAGGGCATCCGCAATCCTTAGAATCGCGGACAATTTCAGTATCATTGTTCTTTCATCTCTGGGCAGCGCCGCATAATTCTGCTGTTCGGGCGACGGGTGCGACCCCCTGTGATATCGGACGATGTTTGCAATCAGGTTTGTGTCATCGCTGTTTAATCCGAATATTTCGGAATGGCGTATTATGTATTCACCGTGGAGATGGTGCATATTTTCCCCGATAAAATTTCCTATGTCGTGAAGGATGGCGGACAATTCAAGCAGCATCCTTGCGTGCTGGTCCAGTCCCAGCTCGCCGGACAGGGAGTCGAACAAAAACAGCGAAAGTTTTGTCACGTATGCGGCGTGTTTTTCGTCGTACTGGTATTTCTGGGCCAGTGTCATCGCAGAGGAAATCGTCTGGTCGTAGAAATTCATTCTGGAAGGAAATTTGCTGTCCGTCAGTGTTGAAAGTACCACCCCTTCCCTGATGGACTGGTACGGTACGATAATGTCATCCCCCGCGATGCGGTCCAGAAAGAACTGGTAAATGCTCAGCCCCGGCAGCAGGGATTCAGCCTCGTTGTAGCCTATGCCGTACCGGTGGACAATTTCTTCCGCGGAAAGCTCGGCGATTTTTTCAACAAAGGTTGTGAAGTCCTTTCTTTTAATCTTTGCATAGAGGTCGTTAACCTGCACCCCGACGCTTCTCGCCGCCAGGCGTATGTCGCTTCCGATGGCGACAAGTTGTTTTATCGTGTTCAGCTTTAACTCTGAATTAAGTTTTTCGGCGGTGGTTTTTGCGTGTTCCTCCAAAAGACGGTTCATGTCTTTCACCGAGCCCATTATAGCCTTTATCTGCTGGTCGATAAAAACGGTGCCGATGCTGAAGCTGTGGGTAGCCGCCATTCTGCCGTTTTTAAGGAGCATTATTTCCGTGGAACCGCCGCCCACGTCCATGATGATAGAATTCTGCTTTGACTGGTGCGTGTCGGAATTCTTCAGTGCGTTTGACACAACCAGATACATGAGCCTGATTTCCTCTATGCCGTCGATGACCTTCACCCTGAAGCCGGTTTTCACGGCGATTCTGTCCAGCACTGAATCCCTGTTTTTTGCGCTTCTTATGGCGCTGGTAGCAACCACTGTTATCTGCTGGTCGGATATCCCCCAGTTCTGCATGATTTCCCTGAAGCGGTTCAATATGAAGAGACACTGCATAAGGGATTCCCGGGATATAATACCGTCAGTGAAAACATCCCTTCCCAGGGATATGGCGATTCCCGCTTTGTCCATTGTTTCCCATGTGTTGTCAGGGAACACCTGTGCCACAAGCATCCTTATCGCCGTTGAGCCGATTTCGATTACACCCTGAAGCTTTGGAGGGACATTTTCAGTTTTTGCGTCACGCTTTTTTTTCATAAGCTTTTACATTGTAACCCGAAAATATGAGTACAAAGTTAAGATATCGTTTAAAGCTTGTCAATGAGCATTGAACACTTCCCTGACGGGATGGGAAGCGTCTTTTTCTTCTGCCCCAGAATGTTTATCGTAAAATAATACAGCTTTTCGCTTTCCATATGGATTTCCCATCCACGCTGGCTTTTGTTCGACAAAATGGTTATGAAGTTCCGTTTCAGGCTCAGGTTTTCAATACCCATGACTTCCAGATTGGGGATAATCCAGTCCACGGTTTTCCGGGGCAGGCTTATGCTCAAGCCTATTATGTTTTCAATCATCAGGGCGATTGTGGACAGACCGGCATATGGGAAGTACTGTTTCCTCGGGAAGTTCGCCCTGCTGGGCCATACCGCCGGCCCTTCTTTTTGGGGCAGGTAGGCTTCCCACAGGCTTCCCTTGTTCTGGTCGCCGTTGGGGGACAGGGCGTCGAGCACATAATATAAATGGCGTATGGCGCATTCCCTCGCCAGATCCCACCGGTTGTATTTTTCCAACCCCTTAATCACCATGAAGTTGAAGGAAGGGAAAACACTTCCCCTGCAGCCCATCCCCCTTTCGTCATATTCAGGGTCGTCCACGGAAAGAGAGGGGAAGGGATGGTCAACCCCGAAAGTTTTCTGGTTCTGCAGGTGGGCTATGAGTTTTTCCGCCTTGTTTTCGTTAGGTATTTCCGCCAGCAGGGGCCAGAATCCGGCGATGGTTTTCTGGGGAAGCCTTTCTTCCTTTGCGTCAAGGTCGTGGTAGAATTCGGTGTCAGGATCCCACATCTTTGAGTTTATCCTGGTTTTCAGAGAGAAATACATCCTCTTGTACCGGAAAGAAAGCTCCTTGTCATTCAGAATGTCCCCGAGGGCCGACATATACAGGGCGTTCACCGCAAGGGCAGTGTTGAAATCCACCGGATACACGGCTTTTTTCCGCGGGCTGTTCGGCATGGATGTCGCCGCGAGCGGTACTTTGTACAGTCCGTTTTCCTGTTTGAAAAGGCTGTCAATCCAATCCATGTAATTCTGAAGGACAGGGATGATTTCCTTAATCCTTTTTTTATTCCCGCCCTTATGAAACAGGTTGAATTCAGCCCAGGCAAACAGGGGCATTCCTATCCCCTCGGGATTATCCTTTGAGAGGACCGGATCCCCGGTTTTAAGGTCGTATTTCCAGCGGATTGCGCCGTTTTTTTCCTGTTTTGAATAAAAGTAGTCCAAATTATGATCCGCGTGGTAGTTTCTGTTTGAATAAACAAAAAAGAACGTGGAAAAAATACTTTCGTACTGGTTGATTATAAAGTCGTCCCCGGAGGGATATATAAAATAACCGTCGGGAGATACCTCTCCTGTTTCAGGTTTAATCCAGTAATCGTGAATCCATGCCCAGGAACGGTCATAAATATCGACAAAATCCTGATCGTAGAAGTGAATGGTGGGGAAATCCCTTTTGTTCAAGCCTGTCTCCTGCTAAGGCGAAATACGCCATTTTAACAATACTAAAGGATAGTATATCATACAATAATTAAAAAATTTAGAAAAATATAAAATTTATAGTAAAAAAAATATTAATGATATAAAATTGAACCGTATGTATCAGAGCAGAGTTTTCCTTGAAATCCGTTTCATGCTTCCATCCAATGCCAAGGCTTTCTGTTCCTGCCGTCCCGGGGGATCTGCGGGAAACTGTCCCTTTTGCAGGGGGGAAGCCGGGGCTGTCCCCCTGGTAAATTCATCCGCCGTTGAATTTGCCTGTACACTGGCGGATGAATTGGACTGCAGGCTGCCCGGTACCGCTGTTTTTGAGAAACAAAAGTATATGCCGGAGGTTCCCCCGAAATACAGGATTTCCGGTGTTTCACTTAAAATCGCTGAGAACGGTTTTATGGAAATCCAGTTTCACAGGCGTAAAAAATGCATAAAAATCACGGAAATACGCATTGAAGAATATACCGGCACCCTGATAGCCTCTTCTGCCTCCGGTTCCCCCTGGTCCTTTGTCATGGATTATTCCCGTACAGGTTGTCCCTGCATCCGTATATTCACAGCCGCTGATTTTGAGACCGGGGATGAGGCTGAAATCTTCCTTTCAGAATTGGGAAGGCGGATCCAGTACATAGGTTTCCTCCCCCTGCTGAAAACCTCCGGGCTGGACTTTCCCCGCAACACCGCCAGGTGCAGCGCTTATGCCGGGGTGGTTGAATATCCCGGAGAGCCGGGAAGTTTCGTCAAATTGTCCTGTTTGGATTCCGCCGAATGTGTAAAGAAAGCGGTTGACCTTGAAATACGCAGGCAGGAGGGAATCCTGTCCGCGGGCGGGCAGGTTCCTTCCGAGATTTTTGTATGGAATCCTGAAGAAAGCCGGATGGAATTTTATAAAACCCTGTCCGGGGTTTTGAATCCCTCCGCGGAAACAGAACCATTGCCGTCCCTTCCGCCGTTCCGCTGTCCGCCTGCCCTTATTTCCGGGCTTAAGGCCAGTGTCTCGGAGCATCCGTCCGAAAGGCGGGAAAGGTTTATAAATTCCTACGGGATTTCCTGGCGTCTCGCGGATTTTATCTGCGCGGAAAAGAAACGGGCTGATTTTTTGGATCAGGCGGTGTCATTGGGAGTGGAGCCTTTGCCCGCCGCCCGCATCATGATGTCCGATATTGTTCCACTTCTTGACAAAAAAGGTCTGGATATAAGGAATTCCCCTGTTTCCCCGAAAAGATTCGCTTCAATATTAAACCTGCGCCGTTCCGGGGAAATCAGCTCCAAAAACATGAGGCTTCTCCTTTCTGAGGTGGTTGACACCGACATGGATCCTTCGGTTCTTGTGGATGAAAACGGCTGGAGGCAGATATGCGACGCCGCGGTTTTATCCTCCATGGCGGAAAGGGTTCTGGCCGGGAACCCCGGTTACGCTGCCGGCCTTCTGGCGGGTGATATAAGCGCCCTTGATGTTTTGACGCTCAAAATGGAGGAGGCCGCCGGAAGCTCCATCGACCATGATCTGGCTAAACGGATAATAAAGGACAGGGCGGGTATAAGTGTTTGTTGTGTGCTTTCAATGGGCGGCACTATTTCCGGAACGGTTATGGAAGAGTCTTCCGGAGGTGGTTCTTCATGCGCCGAGATTCATTCCGGCGGTGCGGATGTTTTGTCCGCTATCGCTGCCGGAACAGAAACAGGCGGCAAGGTGATGGTGGAGAATGTCATTTCCGGAGATCTCATGAGCGAAGAAATTCAGCCTTCAGATTGGGCCGCCTTAATATGCTCAGTGTCCTCAAAAATCGCCGGAGGGAATTCAAACGGTATTGTCATAACCCACGGCACCGATACCCTCGCTTTTACCGCTCCCCTGATTTACTGGCTTTTTGCCGATTCCCCTGTGCCCGTTGTTTTAACCGCTTCCAGCGCGCCTCCGGTATGCAGTTCCAAAAACGGAGACGCCGGGGCGGCCGTATATTCCGGCGAGGCTGTTGAAAATCTGCGTGCCGCCCTGAAACTCGCCGGTGAAAAAAAGAACGGGGTTTATGTGGTTTACGGAGGGCGGGTTCTTTCACCTGTGAACCTGAAATTTACCAGTCCGTCTCCCGGCGGATTCGTGAACTGGAATATGGCTGAGCCTGTTTTCCACGGACACGGGCTTTTTTCTGATTACTGGAACACCGACTCATATGTAATGGGCCGTATTCTTTCAGATGCGGCTGACAGAATGCATATGTGCAGGATTTTTCCGGGATTGCGTTCAGACAGGCTGAATGCCCTGATTGATGCCGGTGTCACGGAATTTTTCCTGGAAGTTTACGGGCGCGGTACCGGCAGCATGAAGGATTCATCGTATTCACTGAAAGATTTGCTGATGAATGGCAGGCAGAAGGGGTGCAGGTTTTACTGCACTTCCCAGCAGGAATGCGAGGTGAATTTTTCAGGCTACATGACTTCCCGGCGGCTTTGGCGGGAAGGCTTGATACCAATGGGCGGTTTAACCACGGAAACAGCCGTAGCCCTTTATTTCGCGGCGAGCCTGGCCTGTGACAGCCCTGAAGAGCTTCTCCTGACGATGGAGACCGCCGCGGCTTGTCTGTGACGTGTCCCGCTTAATTTCCGCCGGACTGGGGCTCTTCCTGCGCCTGCTGTTGCTGCGCAGGCGCGGCGTCTCCCGTGAATAGGCGGACGGTTTCATATTCACTTTTGTGACGCATTTTCAGGAACAGTGTGCCTGTTTCCGGATGATACCTGTAGCCCGAAGAGTTGTAGGTTTCAAACCTCGGATCTGTCCTGAAGTCGATGCCGTAAATTTGAACCCTGTTGAATCTTGGGATTCCCGTGACAATCATGTAATGGGTTGACCCGGCGGGAAATCTTGCTGTTATGTCTATCACGTTTCCTTCAGTGGAGACAATATTCACGGACAATGCGCAGGTCCATACACAGTAGGGATTTATGCTTACCATATGCGGGTACCAGGTTTGAAGCGGTTCCACGAGGGGATATATTTCTCCCAGGGACATGGTTCCATCAGAAGAACCGCCGCTTCCTGCGCTTGAATCCCGCTGCGATTCGGAAATGTCAAAAGATTTGGGGACTGTGTTTCTGTCGGCGGCCATATCCAATATTGTTACAGTCAAAAATCTTCCGACCGCCTTCCAGTCAGCTTTCCCGCTGTTTTTATCCCCGTAACGGTATAAAATAGACGCGGTTTCCAGCATAAGCCGGGTGTCAACGGTTTTACTGCCGTTGGTAAGGTAGAGAGCCCTTCCGTTTTTGTCTGAATATTTTACATACTGAAGGTTTTCGCGTATTTTTTCTTCGCAGAGAATGATGATGTCATTTCCGATAGTCTCGTTGCTTTGGTCTGCCGAATCCCTGTCCGTGTAGAATTCAAGGATTCCGGCGGCCTGTCTCGCGGTTATTGCCTCCGTTCCAGCGGATTTCACCGCGAGTTCAGTCAAGGCGGGAATATCCGCCGTTTTTTTGTTTTCAATCAGAAAAGATACGAGGGCTTTTTTCTCGAATACAGCGGGATTCCCTTCCGACAGGTTTTTGTTGTAGGCGTTAAGTTCCCCCGCGTTTGATTCCCGCCTCTTCTCCCAGTTGCTTTCCAGATTGTTTATATAAACTGATGTGAGGTATGAGCGGTTTGTTCCCGATACGAAGGATGCGGGAATGGAATTCACCGTCTGCTGGTATGTGCCCGCCTTTCCGCTTTCCGAAACATACGCCGCCAGAAGCTGTTCCGAAAGGGAACCGGCGCTTGAAGCCGCCTTGTATAAGGAGGAAACCTCGTTGTAAAAGATTTGGGTCGCCTTCAGGTAAGAATCTTCGGATGCGGCGGGATCCGTGGCGATTTCCGCAATGGTTGTTTCCTGCCGCGGCTCATACTTTTGGTATACAACCAGCGGATTGTCCTTCCTGATTGAAAGATACGAGGTTACAGGCGGATTTTCCCCGTTTTTCCCCGTGTCGAAAGCCGCCCCCGAAAGACTGAAAAGGTTTTTTTCCACTCTGAGCATGAGGACATTGCTCATGGTTTCAAACCTTACCCCTGTGGCAAGATTATATTTCAACCTTATTTCGGAAATGCCCTCCGGAATTTCCGCTGAAATAATTACTCCGGCGGAATCTTTTTTATTGTTTTCGCCGTTGCTGTTTACTTCCGCAGGGAAAAATGTTAGGCTTATACCCCGGTTGAATTTTATTGCGAAGCTGTTTTCTTCTTTTATAAAGGATTCAGGCTCCGCCACAAAAAACCTTCCGTCTTCTGTGACCGCTGTCAACGGATTTTCGTTGTCTATGAAAAAATTGATGCCGCTTGCAGAAATAAATACCGGAAGCTCCGGGGTTTTTGCGCCGGTTTGCCCGTTCGTTTTTTCCGAACCGCTGATTTTAAGTCCGTCTATGGATAGAAAGAATCCGCTGTCGTTGGTAAACTGTAAAAATAAAATACCGAAGATAATAATGATATAAATTGCCAGTATTATGATAATTCGTTTGAAAATATTTATCGCCATTTGTTCCAGTGTAACTGAAACCGAATGATTAAATCAAGGTTTAAATATAAAACGGAGTGTTTGAATATGAAAAACGAGAACAACCCCATCATCGGAGTTTTTACGGATATAAGCCGGGTCTTTTTTTTCCTGGCGGCTGCCTGTCTGCTTTTCCCTGCTCTGGTGATTTCCTGCGCAACAACCGGTTCAGCCGCACCCGCGGCGGAGGATACGGGGACCTCTGTTGTTACGGAACCCGTGCAGGAGGAACCCGTTGAGGAAACCCCCGCCCTTTCCCATGTTGAAGAAGAAAGCGGTTTCGACAAATACGCCTTCGCTTCCACTCTGGCTGACCTTCTGGAGGCGGAGGACTTTGACGCCGCGGTTTCGTTTTTCGATACAGTTCCGGAGCCGGACGCTTCCTCTTTGGATATTCTGAAACTCAAACTTTCCATCCTTATTTCCGCCGGGGATTTGAAGGCGGCTTCCTCTCTGGCTGATTCCCTGGAAGCTGAATATAAAAATGATACCGAAATCCTTTATTCCCAGGCTGTAATAGCCCTTGCGGAAAACAAAACCCTGGAGCGGGGCAGGTATCTTAAAAAAATCGTGGAGATTGATCCGGACAATACAGAGGCGCTGGTGACGCTCGCCGAGGATTCCCTCGGTAAAAAAGCTTATGGTGACGCTAAGAATTGGTACCAGAAGGCCGTTAATGCGGATCCGGAAAATATTTCCGCGGTGAAGGGGCTGGCTCATTCATATTTTATGCAGGATAAACTTGACGAAGCCATGTCCGTAATTGACAAAGCAATCGCTGACAATCCTGATTCTTCCGAGCTTTGGGCGGAAAGGGCTTTGATTCACAGCGAAAAAAGGAATAATCCCCGCGCCCTTGATGATATCCGCCGGGCCATTGAATTGAATCCGGAAGTTTCCTCTTATTGGACGAATTACGGTATATTCCTTCTGAAAGCTTCAAAACTTGGAGATGCCCTGGACGCATTCACCGAAGCGATAAAGTTGAATCCGGATGATTATTTGCCGTATATTTACCGGTGCGGTGTAAACGACAGCCTTGGGAATACGGAGGCGGCTGTCTCGGATTACAGGTTCGTGTGTGAACGGTATCCGCAATATTATTATGCCGCGGAAGGCCTCGGTGCCCTTTTGTGGCTTCAGGGGGATTACGCCGGAGCCAAAGATGCCTTTGCCCATGCGAATAAATATGCCCCTAAGGATTCCTCCTACGCCCTGATGTACACCTTGTGCTGTTATCATCTGGGGCAAAAAGAGGAGGCAAGGAAATTCATTGCGAAGTTCATGAATACCCTGGACCGCTCTTCCACCGAATATTTCGTTTGCCGCCTTTTTTATGACAGGACAGGCGATGCGGATGTGGTCAACCGGATTTCCAGGGAAAAGGACGCGTCTTTACGTGCAAAGTATATGTTTTACATGGCTTCGTATTATGAGCTTTTTCAGAATAAATCCCTGGCAATGAAAATATATTCCGAAATAACGGAAACCCAGGGTCCTTCTTTTTTTGAACACAGACTCGCCGCGGCGAAGGTGAAAAATGCACCGGCGGAAATTTCAAGCCTTATGGACGGAAACTGATTTATGAACGGACAGACTCAGAGTGAAAATCAGACTCAAAGTGAAAATCAAATGCTGCGCAGAATTCAGGCGGACGGCAGGGAAATAATCCTCATCGGGACAGCGCATATTTCCCAGTCCAGCGCCGATGAGGTTTCTGAAATGATTGTTTCCGAAAAACCGGACAGGGTTTGCGTTGAGCTGGATGACGACCGGCTGAAGTCAATGCAGAATGAAAAGGGCTGGCAGGATCTGGACATCGTGAAGGTCCTGAAGTCCGGGAAGGGTTTCCTCCTGCTTACCAACCTGGCCCTTTCTTCCTTCCAGAAACGGATGGGCGAGGGTGTCGGCATAAAACCGGGCACGGAGATGAAAGCCGCTGTTGAAACCGCGGAGTCTGCCGGAATCCCGTGTTCAATGGTGGACAGACCCATTCAAGTGACGCTGCGCCGTGCGTGGGCGAAGAATTCCTTTTTCGGCAAGGTCAAGCTTTTAAGCGCCCTTCTGTCCAGCGCTTTCAGTAAGGAGGAAATGACCGAAGAGGAAATCGAGAACCTGAAAAACCAGAGCGTGATGGACGGAATGATGGACGAGCTTTCAAAATTCCTGCCGTCTGTAAAAGAGGTTCTCATTGATGAGAGGGACAGATATCTCGCTTCAAAAATATGGGATGCGCCGGGACAAAAAGTCGTTGCGGTTCTCGGGGCCGGACATCTGAATGGAACTGTGCGCTGGCTGGAGAGTCTGGCGTCGGGAAACGCTTCCAGTGATGTTTCAGATATTTCCGAAGTCCCGCCGAAAAAGGCCTCTTCCAAATTTGCAGGGGCGGTCATCCCCCTTTTGATAGCCGCTCTTTTGATAGCCGGATTTTTCACCGGCGGAGCAAAGACCTCCATGGAGATGCTTTTGCGCTGGCTTTTGTGGAACGGTTCCCTCGCCGCAGCCGGAAGTCTTTTGGCTTTGGCTCATCCGCTGACAATACTTGTTTCCTTTGCCGGCGCTCCTGTCGCAACGGTGAATCCCTTTATCGGGGTGGGGCTGTTCGCCGGAATCTGCGAGGCCGGCCTGCGTAAGCCCAGGGTAAGGGACATGGAAAACCTTTCGGCCGATGTCCTTAAATTCTCAGGTTTCTATAAAAACAGGATAGCCCACATTCTTGTGGTATTTTTCCTTTCCAGTCTTGGAGGGGCTGTAGGAAACTTTATTGCGGTTCCAGCTTTGATTTCAAGTTTGCTGTGAAGCAAACGGCAAAACGGCAAAACGCCTGTCAATCTCCGCTTTTACGCAGCCCGGCTGCGAGAGAGTGCCCTGTGAGCCCTTCGGATACGGCAAGCGTTTCCGCCGCCGCTATGGATTCTTTCCATCCGCGCAAATCATCATCCGGTTTTTCTCCGCAGCGCAGGGTTGTTACGGTTTTCATGAAATGCCGTACCGACAGTCCGCCTGTGAAAGCGGCGGCGCCGGCGGTCGGCAGGGTGTGGTTCAAGCCGGCTGCATAATCACCAAGTACTTCGGCGGATTTGTGTCCGATAAAAAGCGAGCCGTAGTTCCTTAACCCGGCGGTCAGTTTATCCCTTTCTTTTCCGGGATTCATTGCAAGCTCCAGATGTTCAGGCGCCTTTTTATCTGCGATTTCCGCGGCCCGCTCCAGATTTTCCGCTATAATGATGAAGCCGTTTGCAGGCAGGCTCTGCCGTGCCGCACTGTCCTCCGGCAGCTTTTCTTCAAGCATTTTTTCAAGGGCGGCTTCTGTTTTCCGCGCGAATTCCCTGTCGGTTGTTATCAAGACCGCCTGCGCCGCTGTATCGTGTTCCGCCTGCGCAAGCATATCCGCTGCCGTCCATTCCGGACTGCCTGAACCGTCTGAAATTATCAGAACCTCCGACGGCCCGGCAGGTATGTCTATACCCACATCCCCGTAAACGGCTTTTTTCGCTGCTGTTACGAATTTGTTTCCCGGACCGGCTATCACGTTTACCTTGGGAATGGTTTCCGTTCCGTAAGCCATGGCTGCCACAGCCTGCGCGCCTCCCGCCGCAAAAAGCCTGTCAACACCGCATATTCCGGCGGCGGCGGTTATATTCATGTCGGCGAAAAATTTTCCCTCTGGATTTTTTTTAGGGGGAGTGCACATGATGATTTCTTTTACTCCGGCGGCTTTTGCGGGCGCAGTGCACATAACCACGCTGGAAACCAGAGGGAACCTGCCGGCGGGAATATACAGGCCGGCCCGTTCAACGGCTATGTTTTTCTGCCCTGTAAAAAGACCGGGGGATATTTCACTTTCAAAATCACTGAAACATTCTTTTTGTTTGAGCGCGAATTTTATTCCAAGATCGCGGGAAAGACAGAGCGCAGAATATAGCTTCTGGTTTTGTTTTTTCAGCCTCGCTTCACATTCTACGATTATGTCTTTTTTAATTTCAAATTCCGGGGGATTGAATTTGTCAAATTGTTCTGAATATTCACGGAGCGCTTCATCGCCTCTGGAACGGACGTCTGAAATTATTTTGCCGACCGTTTCCGGCGGAACTTCAGTCCTGCGCGGTGAGAAAAATGAATCAGGAATTTCCCTGTCGCTTATGATTTTTATCAAAGGCATTTTGCGCTCCTTAAACAATCTGGAAGCACTATATCATAATAGAATTAAATTTGCTATGCTGTGGTTATGATCCGTGCATTACTTTTTGATTTGGACAATACACTTTACCCGCAGTCGTCCGCGATGGAGGACGGTTTTACAAGACGGATAATCGGTTTTGTCTCCGCTTTCCTGAATGTAGATGAGGAGGAGGCCGTCCGCCTGCGCAGGGAAAGCCTCGCCCGTTTCGGAACAACCTTTGAATGGCTGAAGGAATCATGCGGGCTGACAGATGAAGACTCCTTTTTCAATGCGGTGCATCCTGAGAATGAGGTGGAGGAAGTTGAAAAAGATCCCGCATTGAGGGGCTTCCTGATTTCACTGGAGCTTCCTCTTTTCCTCTTGACGAACGCTCCCCGGATTCATGCTGAAAGGATGTTGAAATATCTTGATGTTTTTGACCTTTTCTCCAAAGTCTATGATTTGAATTGGAACAAGGGTGTCGGCAAACCCCATGCGTCAGGATTTTTGAATCCGCTTTCGGATGCAGGTTTGTCTCCCGCCGAGACCCTGTTCATTGACGACAGCCCGAAATATGTTCTGGGGTACAAGGCCGTCGGCGGCCCTCCTGTCCTTGTGGATGAATTCGGCCGTCACGGGGACTTCGCGCGGAAAGAAGGAATTTATACCGTTACCTCCATTTACGGGCTTCCCTCCCTGGGGATAGACGGGATTAAACCGGGAAAATAAGATGTTTGCGTACCGCCACGGATTCCATGCCGGAAACAAAGCCGATGTTTTTAAGCATTCTGTTTTGACGGCTGTATTGATGCGCTTTCGCGCCAAAGAAAAACCCTTCCTGTATTTCGACAGCCATGCCGGCGCCGGTTTTTACAAGCTTGATTCTGAATGGAGCATCCAGACCGGGGAGGCCGCCGGGGGTATCGGCGTTCTTTTGGGTTCTTCAGCTCCGGGAAGTTCCACGGGAAGCGCCGAAGGAACGGAATCCCTGCCCCCTGTTCCCCCGGCCGTCGAGGCATATAAAAAATTATGTATGCGGTTTTACGGGAAAGGGTTTTATCCCGGTTCCCCGGAAATCGCAGCGAGTTTATCCCGTCCGGGTGACAGCCTGGTTTTATGCGAGCTTCATCCGTCGGAAATAGCCGTCCTCCGGCAAAACATGAAGGGCGTGAATTCCCGGGACTTTCCTCCGGACTTCCCCTGCGGCACCGGTTCCTCCGGACGGGGGAATATCCATATACACTACCGTGACGGATTTGAGGCTGTCACCGGTTTGCTTCCTCCCGGCGGCTCCCTGCCGAAAAGGGGGTTTGTTCTTATGGATCCCAGTTACGAGCTGCCTTCCGATTACAAAAATGTTTCGGAGGTTGTTCCCAGGGCGGTGTCTAAATGGAATACAGGAATTTTCATTGTATGGTATCCCCTTGTCGGCCGCCGCATGAAGCAGGTTGAAAAGATGAAAAAAAGCCTGTCCGACAGTCTGTCCGCCTGTTTTTCGGGAATCCGTTCCCCTTCTGTTAATTCCGGGGAACGGGAGGAACCGTTTTTTTTCTCCGAACTTGAATTTGCCGGAAAAGATGACGGCGGGATGTACGGATGCGGACTTCTTGTGGTCAGGCCCCAATGGAATTTCGCAGGCGAGGTCAGAGAAATAAACGGATACCTGCGTTCTGTTTTTTCCCGCCGGTTTTAGCAGGTTGCCCTGTTATATTTTCATATTTCCGCCGAGGTTATTTTTTGTGTCTTCTGTCAAGCTCGTTTAAAATATCCTGCCAGGAGACGTTTTCTTTATTCATCAGGACAGCCATAAAATAAATGAGGTCTGCGCATTCCCATATCACTTCATTTTTGCCCTCAGCCTCTGTAAGCTCTTCCGCTTCCTCCATGATTTTTTCACGGACACGCTCGTCTGTGAGTGTGGCGGTGTATGAACCGGGGGTTGGATTTTCAAACCTGTTTTTTATTATTCCGCTTAAAAAATCAAGGCTGTAGGGTCTGTCCGCTGTTGTCTGGAAACAGGTCCACGCGCCGGTGTGGCATACTGGGCCGCGGGGACGCACTGTGGCGAGTATCGTGTCCCGGTCGCAGTCCGCCCGCATTTTTATGACTTCGAGGAAATTCCCCGACGTTTCTCCTTTCTGCCAGAGTTTTTGGCGTGTCCGGCTCCAGAAAGTGAGTCTGTCTGTTTCAAAGCTGGTTTTCAGCGCTTCTTTGTTGGCGTAGCCGAGCATCAATACTTCGCCGGATTCATCCTGCGCTATCACCGGGATCAGGGATTCCTTTTCCCAGTTGAGGCAGGCAATGAAGCTGTCCGCCAGTTTCACTTTTCCTGTGTAGAGGGCCATGCCAAGCTGGACGTCACATCCTGCTTTTTCCAGTTCGGTTATTTCTTCGACACTTGCGACCCCTCCGGCCGCCACAAGACGGCATTTTACCGCGGCGCGGAGTTTTTTTACTATGTCCATGTCGATGCCGGACATTCCGCCTTCACGCTCAACACAGGTAAACAATATTTCGCTGCAATAAGGTTCGACCGCTTTTGCGCTTTCAACAACATCCAGTCCGGAATCGGTTTTCCAGCCGTGGAGGGCGATTTTTCCGTGGACAGCGTCAACCGAAATAATAATGCGGTCTTTTCCCACGGAATCAGCCAGCGATTTCAGGAAAGGCTCGTTTATTCCGTAATGCACGGTTCCGTTGTTGTCCTCCGCTGTAAAAGCCGCGGAGCTTATTATGATTTTTTCCGCGCCAAGTGAAATAAGCTCTTTCGCTTTTTTTATGTCGCGTATACCTCCTCCGGTCCGTACATTCCCCATGCGCAGGAGTTTTTTCAAAAGCGCCGTGTTGTTTGTTTCCGTTCCGGCCCTTCCGTCCTTGGTGGAGCCCATTGCCCCGTCCAAATCTATTACCGCTGTTTCGCCGTATTTATTGAACTCGGCTATTAAATTTTCAGCATCGGTTCTTTCCAATACGAGGTCTTTCCCCTGTTTAAGCTGTACAACCTTACCGTCTTTTAAATCGATGGAAGAAATTACCATATGTTTTTCCTCATTAGCGAATTGTTTTATTTTATGCGGAATGCTTTATATGATTCCCTTCGTGCTTGGAATTTGTTCTGAAACCCTTTCTTCTATTAAGACGGCTTCTTTTAACGCTTTCGCGGCGGCTTTAAAAACCGCTTCGATTTTGTGATGGTCGCTTCTTCCCCGGATGATATCCAGATGCAGGTTGCAGTCCGCTCCCGTCACAAAGCCCTGCCAAAAATCAGTTACAGTATCTGTCTGGAAAGAAGACTCGGTTCCCGTTTCCGGTGATATACTTACCAGGGGTATATTGGAAAGGGACAGCTCCGCCACCAGGTACGGCCTTCCGCCGAAGTCAACCGCCGCCGCCGCCAGAGTTTCATCCATCGGGTAGATGAAAAAACCCGCGCGCTTAATTCCCTTTTTGTCGCCGAGTGCTTTACTGAAAGCGTTCCCGAGGACAATCCCCGTATCTTCCATTAAGTGGTGCTGGTCCACTTCAAGATCGCCTTTGAGTTTCCCGGAAAGGTCGAAAAGCCCGTGCCGGCAAAAAGAATCAAGCATATGCCGGAGAAAACCAACCGGACAGTCTATTTCGCATTTTCCTGTCCCGTCAATATTCAAATTGAGGGAAATGTCTGTCTCTTTTGTCTTTCGTGCTGTTTCAGCCTTTCTCTCCATAAGAAAACCTCACTCCTGAACTTTGCGTAACGTGTATTCCAGAATATCAGTTGCGCCGAGCTCTTTTAATTTCGGCAGAAGAACGGGAACTTCTTCTTTTTTAACGACTATTTTAACCGCGAAACCGCTGTCACCGTAAAGGGGCGCAATTGTCGGACTTTTCATTGCGGGAATCCCTTTTACAAGGTTTTCAAAATCTTTTTCCGCCACATTCATTTCAAGCATAACCCTTCCTCTGGCGGTTAAGACGGATTCAAAAAGCATCTTCAGCTCCAGAATCTTTTTCTTTTTTGAAGGGTCTTTCATCGCTTCTTTCGAGGCAAATAACCTTGTGGAGCTTTCCGTCACGGTATCGATAATCCGCAACCCGTTTTCCTGTAGCGTGCGACCTGTAGATGTGTTGTCGATAATCATATCCGCATCATCAGGAGGGAAGACTTCCGTAGCTCCGTAGGTTCTCACGATAATGTAATTGAGGTTCTGCTTTTTCAGCCAGGCTTCCGCCGTATTCACGTACTCTGTCGCCACAATAATCCTTTTGCTTTTGAGGATTTCGTCATTTACGGCGTTCGGGACGGCGGCAACGATTCTGACCCTGTCAAAGCCCAGATCCATTATTTCCTCCACATCCGCGCCTGTTTCCTGAATCCAGTCCACCCCCGTGAATCCGGCGTCATGGGCCCCCAGCTCAAGGAGTTTGCCGATATTCTGGGGCTTCATCACCTTGGCTTCCAGATCCTGCTGATTCACTGTCGGACGGTAAGCCCTTTCCGGAAGGTATATGCTTATGCCGGCTTCCGCAAAGAGATTCGCAACATTTTCGTAAATTCTGCCTTTGGGCAACAATATCTTCAGTTTATCCATGATACGGTAATTATATCTGAAATATTTGTGTTTTTCTATACTAATACCGCATTTATCAGCCGTCCCGCTTGTTTATCTTTTCCCCATACGGTAGGATGATTGTACTGGGACTCATCATGGAAGGAAATTCATACGAAATTAACAATGAAATACGCCGGAGATTGACATTCGCCATTATTTCCCATCCGGATGCGGGAAAAACGACCATGACGGAAAAGCTTCTGCTTTTCGGAGGTGCGATTCATATAGCAGGCGCGGTTAAAAGCGGTAAGAACAGCCGGGCCGCTGTCTCTGATTTTATGAAGATGGAGCAGGAACGCGGTATTTCCATAAGCACGTCCGTCATGGGTTTTGAATACAAGGACAGGAAAATAAATCTGCTCGATACACCGGGCCACGGGGATTTTTCCGAGGACACATACCGCGGGCTTTCCGCGGTTGATTCCGCTTTGATGGTCATCGACTCGGTTAAAGGTGTGGAAGAGCGCACCAGGCGGCTCTGCGCTGTATGCCGTATGCGTAACACCCCGATTATGACCTTTGTGAATAAATTTGACAGGGAAGGGAAGGAGCCGCTCGAACTTCTGGATGAAATCGAAAAGGAACTTGACATCCAGCTGTGCCCCGTTACATGGCCTGTAGGACAGGGAAGGGCTTTCAAAGGTGTCTACAATTTACTGGAGAAAAAGCTTTTTCTTTTTAAGCCCGGACAGAACCGCCTGCCGGAGGATATTCAGGTTCTTTCCGGTTTGGATGACCCGAAGCTTGCCTCGGCCGTTGGCGCTTCTTTCGCCGCAAAATTAAAAGAAGATGTGGAAATGATAACCGCCGTTTACCCTGCTTTCTCAAAAGGTGATTACCTTGAAGGAAAAGTCACGCCGGTTTTTTTTGGTTCCGCTTTGAATAATTTCGGGGTGGCGGAGCTGCTGGATGAGCTTGTGAATTTCGCCCCCTCTCCTTTGCCCAAGACCGCTGACGAGAGGCTTGTTATGCCCGAGGAACAGAAATTCTCCGGTTTTGTGTTTAAGATTCACGCGAACATGAATCCTAAGCACCGGGACAGGATAGCCTTCCTCAGGATTGTCTCCGGAAAATTCACAAGGAATAAAATGTATTACCATGTGAGGGCGGACAAGGCTGTCCGGGCGGCCAATCCCACAGCCTTTATGTCCCAGGAAAGGGAGATAATTGACGAAGCATGGCCCGGTGACATTATCGGCCTGCATGATACCGGTATGTTTAAAATCGGCGATACTTTAACCGAGGGCGAGTGCATCAACTTCAAAGGCATCCCCAGTTTCGCACCCCAGATTTTCAGGCTGGTGGTGAATGCGGATCCCTTAAAGGAAAAACAGTTCCATAAAGGCCTTTCCCAGCTGGCGGAGGAGGGT
This sequence comes from uncultured Treponema sp., assembly GCA_949300145.1. Lineage (GTDB taxonomy): Bacteria > Spirochaetota > Spirochaetia > Treponematales > Treponemataceae > Avitreponema. The sequence continues at coordinate 215,388 of CASGDA010000003.1, forward strand.
GTAGTGCAGGTTTTTTCCAAGCTGCACCAGCCTAACGTTCGGGTTCTCGGAGTTGTAGGCCAGCTTCAGCTTGAGGTTTTCCAGTCGCGGCTGGAGAATGAATACGGGGCTGCCTGCAAATATGAGCCTGTGGACTTGTCCGTTGCCCATTGGATTTCTTCCGGAAACAAAGAAAAACTCCGTGCTTTCGCAGAGGCGAACAGCCGGCGCATTTTCGTGGATGCAAAGGGAAATTATGTTTTTGCGTCTGATTCGGAATGGGCTATGAATAGGGTGAAGGAAAAGAACCCGGACATCAGGTTTTACGAGACTTCCGAAATGCAGGGCTGATGTTCCGGATTACACTGCCGCAATCCGGAAACATCCTGCCTGCGGCGTTCTTATTCCGCGGAAGCTTTCTTTAATTTTCCGATAATATTGTCCAGTTGTTCCGAAGTTACATTGTTAAAACTCCTCATCGCCCGCAGGGGTGTGTTGAGCATCATTTCGTGCTGCATTTCGGAAGTTATGGCTTCTGCCGCACTGCCGCTTTCGGCGGGTGGTTCAAAAAATTCCGCGCAGCCGGGAATGGCTTTGAATATATCCGTGATGACGGATTCGCTGAAATTCTCCTGCAGTTCTCCAATGGTGGTGTTCGCCGTTATTTCAAGCGGAAGTTTTTCCGCCTCTTCCATGTCAATGAAGGCGGAAATTCCTTCATCCCTGGAGGATTTAGCCGCGGTTATCGTATACTTCCCGGCAGGTATATGCCAGCCGTTGGTTTTCGTTTCAAAATAAGCGAAAGCCCTTGAATCAAGCTCAACGGTGACGGTTTTTGTTTCACCTTTTTCAAGATGGACTTTTGTGAATCCCTTGAGTTCCCTGCACGGCCTCTGCACCGGTCCTTTCACGGCGGAAACGTATATCTGGATGATTTCCTTCCCTGCCATGGCTCCTGTGTTGGTGACGTCAAGCGAAACAGACACCTTTTCTCCTTTTTCCAGATTCCGCGCGGATACCCGGTTCGCTGAAAGTCTCAGGTTTTTATACTCAAAGGATGTATAGCTTAATCCGTGTCCGAAGGGAAACAGTACAGGCATTTTCCGCGCGTCATACCAGCGGTATCCTACGAATATTCCCTCATTGTAGTGTACCTTTTCTCCGTCACCGGGGAAATTCAAATAAGCCGGCGTGTCCTCCAGTTTCATCGGGAAGGTTTCCGCAAGTTTCCCGCATGGATTCGCAATGCCGAAAAGGAGGTTTACGGCGGCGGTTCCGACTGCCTGCCCGCCGAGGTATAGTTCCAATACGGATTTGACGGAATCAATCCAGGGCATTTCAACCGGAGAGCCGTTGTGCAGTACCACGACCGTGTTTTTCTGCACCTGCGCAATCCGCTTTATTAAAGCGTTCTGCTGTTCAGGCAGTCTCATGTGTTTTCTGTCATAGCTTTCGCATTCATAGGAGTCGGGGAGTCCCGCGAAAATAACGGCTGCGGAAGCCTCCGAAGCGAGCCTGCACGCTTTCTCCGCCGGTTCTTCCGGGGAATTTTCCGCCTCTTCTTTGAGCGTAAATCCCTGCGCATATTCGTATTCGAGGCCTTTTCCTTTCGCTGTTTTTTTGAATTCCTCAAGTGCGTCCAGAACAGAAGTCACTTCGCAGGAATTTATGTGGGAGCTTCCTCCGCCCTGGAATCTGGGTTTTTCAGCGAAGATTCCTATCACCGCGATTTTTCCGTTCCCCGGAGACAGGGGCAGGCAGCCGTCGTTCTTTAAAAGTACGGCGGATTCCTCCTCTATCTTTGCGGCGAGTTTGTGGTGTTCTTTTTTATCAAAGTTTCCGGGCCGCCTGTTTTCCGTGAATTTGAATATTTTCGTCAGCAGCCTTTCAACCGCTTTGTCCAGCACCTCTTCCGGCAGGCTTCCGTTACGTACCGCCTCCACAATTTCCTTGTCCGTGGTTCCGTTGCTGGACGGCATTTCCAAATCCAATCCGGCTTTCAGTCCTTCAACCCTGTCGTTTACGGCTCCCCAGTCGGACATGACATAGCCGTCAAAGCCCCATTCGTCCCTGAGTATGTCCGTCAGCAGTTTTTTGTTTTCCGAAGCGAAAACACCGTTCACTTTGTTGTATGAGCACATCACTGTGTCCGGTTTTCCTTTTTTCACCGAAATTTCAAACGGTGTGAGATAAATCTCCCGTAATGTCCTTTCATCTATTTCTGAAGAACAGGTCATCCTTCTGTATTCCTGGTTGTTCGCCGCGAAATGCTTGACCGATGTCCCGACATTTTTGGACTGGATTCCCCGGATTAAGGCGGCCCCCATTTCACCTGCCAGATAAGGGTCCTCCGAGACATACTCGAAGTTGCGCCCGCATAGAGGTGACCGCTTTATGTTTACCGCCGGCCCGAGTATGACCGAGATATTCTCGCTCTGGCATTCATCCCCTATGGTCTCACCGGCTTTTCTCATAAGGTCTCTGTCAAAGGAGCAGGCGCTTGCACAGGCTGTAGGGAAGCACACCGCCTTTATGCTTTCGTTTACCCCCAGGTGGTCGCTTTTTTCATCCTGTTTGCGCAGTCCGTGTGGCCCGTCGCATACCATAACCCGTGGGATTCCAAGCCTTTCCACGGATTTCAAATGCCAGAAATCCGCCCCGGAACAAAGCCCGGCTTTTTCTTCCAATGTCATCCGGGAAATAAGATCCTGAATATCGGCCATAGTTTGTTTCTCCTTTCAACAAATATAAGCTAATATAACCTTGTTTTTTCTTTTTTGCAAGATTTGTTTTCAAATTAAAGTGAATCCGGGTTGTTTCTGTACTGATTCATTCTTGACAAAATCTCTATAAAAAGTCATTTTTTATCTATGTCTGTTTCTATTTTTGAGGATGACGCTTCCATGCCGTCCTCCATAAAGAAAGCTGTTGCAGAAGCCTTGCCCGCATTTATTTCGTCTGAAAATGAAAAAGAAGTTTTTGACAACGCTCTGCGCATCGCCGCCGCTTTCGGTGATGAATCCGATTTTTCCAGACTTACCGGGGAAAAGTCTTCTTCACGCGATGAAGCGGAAAGCTTTATAACCGCGGGTTTCCGCAGGAACATCGGTCTTCTCGTTCAAAAAACATGGGTTGAAAAATCAGATGAAGCGATGAAAGAAGAAGTGCTCTTCAGAATTGACGGCCTCTGCAAAAATCTTGCCGAATGTAAATACCGGAAGGCCTTGAAGGATTTTCTCCCTGTTCTGCAGGATACAGTCTACCTTCTTTTCGGTTCCGCCGCGCGGGAGCCTGGATTTTTGGAGTATGCCGTCAGAATCGATCCTGATTTCGGCTTTTTCTGGCATTATATAAACAGTCTGGAAGGTGCGGACAATTGGTCCGAGGAAAAAAGCCGGGCCGCTGTTTTTTTAGGGGTTTGTTTCCTGGCGAATTTTTAAGGGTTTTTTATGGATTTAGACTCTGTATGCGCTTCACTCAGAAACGCTTCCATAAAACTTGCGGCCGCTGACGCGGAGAGGAAAAACGCCGCCCTGCTCGGGGTGGCCGCCGCTCTTGACGCCCGGCGCGCGGAGATACTTGAGGCGAACGGCAGGGATGTGGCGGCTGCCAGAGCCGCCGGAACGAAGGAATCCCTCATCGCGCGTCTGGAGATAACGGATGCGTCGCTGGATGCCATCATAGACTCGGTGAAATCCCTGGCGGCCCAGAAAGATCCTGTGGGGCAGGTGGTTTCCGGATGGACACTTCCCAACGGACTGGAGATACGCTGTGTCCGTGTACCCATAGGGGTTGTGGCCGTTATTTATGAATCCAGGCCGAATGTGACCGTTGATGTATTCGCCCTGGCTTATAAAAGCTCAAATGCCGTTTTATTGAGGGGCAGTTCCTCCGCCCTTGAATCCAACCGGGCGATAGTCTCCGCCATAAAGGAAGGCCTCGGGGAGTCAGGCGGTGAACCCGGTGCGATCGCCCTTTCGGAACCTGAGGGTGCGTCCCACGGTGATGTTGACTGGATTCTGAATGCCACGGGTAAAATTGATGTGGTTCTTCCGCGTGGCGGCGCCGGTTTAATCCGCCGTGTCGTGGACTCCGCCCGCATACCTGTCATAGAAACCGGCGCGGGAGTCTGCCATACTTATATTGACGCCGCCGCCGATTCAGGAAAGGCCCTGCGCATAATTGAAAACGCGAAGACCCAGAAGCCGGGTGTGTGTAATGCCCTGGAATGTCTTCTGGTGAATGCGGATGTCGCCGCTGAAATCCTTCCGGCTCTTGTCAGGATTTTCGCCGGTTATGAAGGAAAAACCGGCCGTGCCGGAGGAGTGGAAATGCGCTGCTGTCCGAGGGCGCTTTCTGTATTGAAAAACGCTTTCCCCCGGGAAAATCTTCCCTGCAATATTGTTCCCGCCTCCGATTCTGACTGGGGTTTTGAATTCCTTGATTATATACTTGCCGTCAAAATTGTTAATTCCCTTGATGAGGCGGTTTCCCATATCAACAAATACGGTACGAAACATTCCGAAGCTGTCATCACCGAAAACAGGTCGGTGGCCCGCCGTTTCCAAAAGGAAATAGACGCTTCCTGTGTCTATGTGAATGCATCCACCAGGTTTACAGACGGAGGGCAGTTCGGCATGGGGGCTGAAATCGGCATAAGCACGCAGAAGCTTCATGTGCGCGGGCCGATGGGGGTCGAGGCCCTCACAACGACAAAATATTTGATAGATGGTGACGGACAAATCCGCATATGATACAGAAACTGCTAAAACGTGCCAGAAAAATAGTAATAAAAATCGGTTCCAATACATTGGCCAGGGAAGACGGGAAAATAAATTATAAATTCATCTGCGACTTCGCCGCCCAGTGCGCCTTTCTTATTGAGAGCGGAAAACAGCTTGTGCTTGTTTCTTCCGGGGCGCAGGTCGCCGGTCTTTCCACAATCGATTGCTGGACCCGCAAAACCGACATTCATTACAGACAGGCTTTGTGTGCCGTCGGTCAGGTTGAGCTCATGGATAACTGGAGGACGGCTTTCGCTAATTTCGGTATTCACATCGGCCAGCTTCTTTTGACAAAAGAGGATTTTTCCGATGAGCACCGCACACTCAATATGCGCAACACTCTTTTTACCCTTGTGGATGAAGGTGTTGTCCCTGTCATCAACGAGAACGACTCCGTTTCCTTTGACGAAATAAAAATAGGTGACAACGATAATTTGAGCGCGCTCACCGCAATCCTGTGGAACGCGGACCTCCTCCTGCTGTTCAGCGATATTGACGGCGTGTACGATAAGAACCCCAAGAATTATCCTGATGCCAGACTTATCCCTGTGGTGGAGAATGTAGCGGAGCTGCGGAAATCCATATCCACCAGCGGTGTCAGTGCTTTCGGCACCGGAGGAATAGGTACAAAACTTGAAGCCGCCGAAAAGGTCGGTGCCTACGGTATAGACATGATTCTGGCGAACGGCAGTTCCCCCAGTATATTAGCCTCATTGGCGGACGGTTCATCAACCGGCACTGTTTTTATAGGAGATTCCCATGGCGGTTAAGAAAATAGGTTGTATAGGAACAGGGGCTATGGGCAGCGCCCTTATGAATGCCGTTGTAAAAAAAGCGGGCGCCGGAAATGTCTTTGTCTCCGACATTGATTTTGAAAAAGCCCGCGCCTTCGCCGAATTGTCCGGCTGCACCGCGCTGTCTTCCAACAGGGAAACCGCCCGCGGCGCCTCCTTTCTTTTTCTGGCGGTGAAGCCGCAATTCATTTCTCCGGTTCTTGATGAAATAAACGGCGCCATGGATTCGTCAACGGTTATTGTGTCCATGGCCGCCGGAGTAAAGATAGAGCATGTAAGGAAACATCTGGACGGACATCCGCTGATTATCAGGATTATGCCGAATATGCCCGCCGCCTGCGGATGCGGAATGATAGCCGTTGCTCCGGATCCGGCTGTGTCAGCGGAGCAAACCGCTGAACTGCGCTCCATTCTTTCCGAAGCCGGAAGGACGGAAATAACGCCGGAAAGTCTTATGGACGCGGTGACGGCTGTTTCCGGTTCCGGTCCCGCTTTCGGTTTTGTTTTCGTGGAGGCGATGGCTGATGCCGCTGTCCAGCTTGGAATGCCCAGACAGCAGGCTGTCGAATATGCCGCCCAGACTTTGAAAGGAGCGGCCGCCATGGTTCTTGAGACAGGCACCCATCCGGCTGTGCTTAAAGATTCCGTCTGCTCTCCTGCCGGGACGACAATCGCGGGTGTTTCCGCCCTGGAAGCCGCCGGGTTCCGTTCCGCTGTAATCAAGGCCGTCATTGCCGCCGGAACACGGGCTTCGGAGATGGGCAGGCAATAGCCTTTCAGAATACTTTTTCCGCCGCCCTGAAAAAACCGCATTCAGTGAATCCGTTGTTTTTGTACACCCTTATGGCCGCCTTGTTTTTCGACCGCACAAACAGGACGGCGCCTTTGTTTTCAGAATGTATTCTTTTCACAAGCCCGCTGATTAAAAAATTCGCTATGCCCTTGTTCCTGAATTCAGTCCGTGTATAAACCCCTCCGATTTGATACCAGTTGAATCCCTTCGCGTTTGTGGCGGCTTTGCCGAGAAGCCGGGAGGGATTTCCGGCGGCGCATCCGAGCACAATCTGGTTCCGCAAAGTGTATTTCAGTTTCAGGAGGATTTTCGCCCTGTTTTTTTCCGTTACGGCCACTCCCAGTTCTTCCGCCTCGTAGTTTTCCTGAAGGGGTAAAAGCTGTCCGGCATGGTTCTGTCCGCATTCAATTATTCTGAAACGCCTGTCGCGGCGCCGCAGGGAATTCATTCTGTTCCCGTCCGTCCCCGCGTTGTTTTTCATCAGCAGGTATTTTTTCCTTGCGGAGAAAAATCCCGGACAGCTTTTTTCAAGCAGGATGTTGGCGGCTTTTTCCCCCGTGATGGAGGTGATTTTTCTTTGCCGCAGGAAAGGCTTCAACACCTTTTTCCATCCGCTGTCCTTTGCGGAAACTTCCGGAATGCAGTGGGTTAAATTCCCGAAAACTGAAATTGAGATAAGCCCCCGGATTTTATATCCGCCTGAGCCTTCCTGCTTTTCCCGCAGCATGAAAAAGTCACCGAAACTTTTGCCGCCGTTTTTGTATTCCATGAATTGCGAGGAAAATTGAACCCATTCCCATTCCCGTGACAAAATGACGTGCATACATGACTGAAAATATTTTTCGGATACTGGTGTTATCAATCGGATTGTTTTATCCCGTCTGCAGTCCTTCACTTTCGTTGTCCGTTGTATGGCGTCACCGGGGTATGCGCATACCTTCCAGGGGGAGTTCCCCGGTCGGGGTGAAATCTCCGGCGATGGCCGCAAAGGCAGCCTCAAAGGAAAAGGGGGAGTAACTGTAAGCCGCCAGAGCTGCATCCGGGATTTCCGTCCGCTCCAGCAAAACCGGCGAGAGAACCGATACGACTATCACCTTTGTTTCATCAGATATTGAGGACTCGATGCGGTTCAATATCGAAAGGCTGTTTTCACTTGAGAGGGCGAAGATGATTGTATCGTAATTCCCCGCGTAATTGACCAGCATTCCGTTCATGAGCGCCGTGTCCGCGTTGGGGAAGCGTTTTTTGCCCGCCTCCCGGAATTCCGGGAAAGCCCCCGTTATCAGGATGCCGGAAGAGCCGGTGTCCAGCGGCAGGTTCTCTCCCCCGTAAACGAGGGTGATGGAACGTGCCGCCTGGGACAGGAAGAATTCCTCCGCCCCCGGAGCCGGAACCCTTTCCGGGATTTTCTCAATGTCGGGGAAAACCGGAACGGAGTCGCCGCTTTTAAAATACCGCAGCTTGGCTTCGATGACCCTGCACGCGGCTTCCTTCACTTTTTCACGGAACTCCGGACGGCGTTTCATGTTGTTTATGTTCCTCGTCCAAAAGGCTTCGTCAAAAGCCGGAGTGGCGGAGGACTCTATGATGTCGTTCCCCGCCATGATTGCCAGTTCGACAGCCTTTGACACGCTCCCCGCGTATCTGGTGGCTCCGTTCATCATTATGTCGTCGGTTATGACCAGTCCACGGAATCCGAGCTTTTCCCTCAGGATGTCCTCCAGAAGGTATCTGGAGAAGGTCGCCGGCTCGCTTGAGTCTGTGATTCCCGGAAAATTAAGATGTGCGCTCATAACCGCCGGGATTCCGGATTCAATCAGCGCCTTGAACGGCACAAGCTCCCTCTCCCACAGGGTCTCCATGTCAATGCCGATGACTGGAAGGTGTCCGTGGCTGTCCAGGCTGGTGTCTCCGTGTCCCGGAAAATGTTTCGCGGTGGCCAACACCCCCGCCGCTTTTGTCCCCTCCGCAAAAGCGGCTCCGAGAATTCCCGCCGCTTCGGGGTTTTCACCGAAGGAACGTGTTCCTATTACCGTCGAATCGTGGTCCGTGTAGAGGTCTATCGTCGGCGCGAAATTCATGTTGATTCCCAACGCGGCAAGTTCCATGGCAATGTAGTAACCGGAATAATAAGCGTCCGAAGGAAGGGCGGACGCGCCTATCGCCAGGTTGCCGGGCGTTTCGGAGGTCAGGCCTTTCACGTGCCTTATCAGGCCGCCCTCCTGGTCCGTGGCGACAAAGAGGGGGATTTTGAACCTTCCGTTTTCCGCCTTTTTCTGGAGAAAGCTGACCGCCCCGGCGACTTTCCTTGTGTCGTCCGTGTTCCAGCCGAAAATCTTTATGCTTCCGAGAAAACGCTCCTCCACCCATGCGGTGACCTCACGTGAAGGTTCTCCACCCGCCCAGCCGAACATGAAAATCTGGGCGAGAAGCTCCTCATCGGTCATCGCCTCCGTTATTTCCCGCGCAAGCTGGTGGTGCGGTTTGTCGTCCTGAAAAGACGGCAGCCTGTCCGTAAATTCCTGTTCCGTATCCGCCGGCGGCTGTTCTTCAGGAAATACAACGGAAGCGCCCGCCGCGATGACGGATATAGCCAGAATCAGTGGGAGAAGAATCCGCGGACGCAAGGTTTATTTCCCTCCGTCTGCTTTGAGGTTGGAAATATATTCCGCGGCGCTGTGGGCTGCAATCGCCCCGTCCGAGGCGGCGGTTATAATCTGCCTGAAGGGTTTCGCCCTGATATCGCCGGCGGCGAAAATACCGGGGACGGAGGTGGCCATGTTTTCATCCGTTATGATGTAGCCGTTGCCGTCCATTTCCACGGTGGCGGTCAGCTCCGTTCTGGGTGTCATTCCGATGAAAATAAAAACAGCGTCGCACTTTATTTCGGAGCCTTCACCGGTCTGTATGTTTCTCAGGACAAGGGATTCAACGGTTCCGCTCCCGCCGCCCTTTATTTCCATGACAACCGTATTGAAGATGACTTTTATTTTCGGATTGGAGAGAACCTTGTCCGCCACCGCCTTCTGCGCCCTGAAGTGCGGTTTGCGGTGTATCACCGTGACATCATCCGTAAGCCTTGAAAGGAAGTCCGCCTCGCCGCAGGCCGCGTCTCCCCCTCCTATAACGGCTATTTTTTTGTTCCTGAAGAAGGGGCCGTCGCATGTGGCGCAGTAGGAGACGCCCCTGCCGAAATATTCGTCCTCGCCGGGGATGCCGAGCTTCCTGTGTTCGGCTCCGGTGGCTATTATAATCGTGAGGGTGTTGAATTTCCCGCTTTTTCCGGCGTATTCCCCTTCAACTGAGATTTCGTAGCCGTCTCCGGCTCTGTCGATGCCCGTGACTTTCGTCCGCAGGAATTCCGCCCCGAAATCCTCCGCCTGCTTTTTCATGGTCAGGGAGAAATTAAAGCCGTTCACCGGCTCCGCGATTCCGGGGTAATTTTCAAGTCTGTCGATGAAAACAGCCTGACCGCCCTCGGTTTTTTCTTCTATTACGAGAACCTTCAGGTTTGACCGGGCGGCGTACTGGGCTGCGCTCATTCCTGCGGCCCCTCCGCCGATGATTATGACGTCATAGCAGGCGTTTTTGCTTTCCACGGGAATCCTCCTTGGGCTGTGTCCTGCGGGGATGTTTTATTCGAGCCAGTAAACCCTGTCGGGGGCTTTTTCGTCCAGATAAATGTTTGCATAGCGGCCCGAATTCTGCACGCGGACATCTTCGGGAAAGTAGTTCCCGTGCAGGAACCACACCACATCCAGAAGCGTGTCCAGATTGTCCGCCGGCGCGTACCTGTAATACAGCTCGGCATCGGTGATGGCGGCCCTTTTAACGGGGTCCCTGGTCGCCTCAGGGTCTATGGCTTCCCGTATCTGGCTCCTGAGCCCCCCGTACCAGGCGTGGGTCACCGCAAGCAGGTTGAGTTTTTTTTCGCCGTCCATTCTGTAGAGTTCGTAAATCCCCGCTACAGAAGGTACTTTCATCGTCACTTCATATTTATCGGCTTTGGTCAGAGGCGACCAGGTGAGGGTGTAGTAAACGTCCCTGCCTTTTACACGGGAGATAATGCCGGCTTTTAAGTCATTCATGCCGGACAGTGTAGCCGATTTTCGGGATTGTGTCACCTGCGGGACAGGCAGGCTTAATGCCGCGGTGCACACCCGTTTTCTCACTGGGAAAATATTTTTTCCCGCTGGATAAATTGATTTTCTCACTGGATAAATGTTTTTTCCCACCGGGAAAATATTTTTTGCCAGTGGCAAAACCGGGTTTCAGGGCGTTTCTCCAGTGGCAAATTTTTTTTGCCAGTGAGAAAATGTTTTTTTGCCAGTGCAAAAAGGGGGTTCCGGTGCGTTTTGCCGGTGAGAAAACGGCGCCTCCGCTTTATGGCTGAAAAAGAGAATAATTGAAACTATATTGTTCAATGGTTCCCTTGCGGAGATATGAAATATTTTCTTGTTGAAATATCCGATTAACAAAAAACATCTCCTTGCGTGAGCTTCAGAAAAAACAGGAGACGGATGGAAAGAAATCTGGTAAAATGAATGCGCCGGCTGGACGCCGGCGGAGGACAAAGCCCTGTGATTGATTTTTTTCAGACGCTGAATATCAGGCGGTTTGTGTTTTCTGACGGCGACAACGTCAACAATCCGAAAACGTTCATCGATTTTTTAAAAACAAAGGCGTATCTGGATCTTGAGACGCAGATTATCTGTTTCCTCGGCGCGAACCAAAACCAGAACACATGGTACAACACGGCGATCAAATATATCCAGTCGCTGCAGAAATCGTCGTCATTCAATGTGACCCCGATCCGCATCCGGACGGAAGCGAGCAACGCGCTGGACATGGTTCTTGCCGCCTACGTGGGACTGTCGATGGCGCAGAATTCATCGTCCGAGTTCATCATCGTCTCTTCGGACAAGGGCTACGATTCCGTTGTGGAGCATTTTTCCAGCCTCGGGATTTCAATCCGCAGGGAAAGCATCCGTCCCGAAAAGAAAGCCGTGCCCGGGAAAAATGCGGCGAAGGAAACGGAAACCGATGAGCGGCAGAACCGTATTGAGGAAGTGCTGCTCAAGCTGGAGGCGCAGAACAAAAACAAACTGCCGAAGAAGATTTCCTCCCTGAAGAATTTTCTGCTGGCGTCGTTCCGCGATACCGTTGACAATGCCACTATTGACGGATTCACCAAAGAGCTGCTTGCGGTTCTCAAGCGGAAAAACAAAATAGCCGTGGATGACCAGAAAATCCTGTGGAAGTGACGGACCGGTTCGTCCGAGCCGGTACAATGCTGTATGCGCCTTATATGAGTACTGTACCCGGCTGGACACACAAGCGTGTTTGGCTAGAATGAGTTCCGGACACAGGCGGCGGACTGCTCCGGAACACGGCTTGAAAACAGCCGCCGCTCCGCTTCCTCCCGCAGTTTCATCAGGATGAAACACTTCGTTTCATCCCGATGAAACTTTTTTTGCTTCCTGATGTTGCGGGGAAGTGTTTACCGGACGGAGAGGGTGCCTGTCACAGACGCGCGCCCATCCCCATAAGGAGTGGAGGATGAATCCCCGGAAAAAGGACGGGAACCGGCTGTTTCAGGTTTTCAGGAACCGTTGTCGATGGTGTCCCGACCGCTGTAACCCGCCGTTTTAAATCCATGACAAATCCGCACATATGCCTTATAATTAAAAACACCGGCGTTTCCGGCGGAAAAATCCCGCCCAAATGCGGGCAGGAAGCAGGTTTCCCCGTATCT
>CASGDA010000004.1:0-172138 GCA_949300145.1 uncultured Treponema sp.
AAAAAGTAAAATAATTGATGTAATGAATATATAAATAAAATACCGTATATTGATGGCTTTCATTTTAGGTTTCATTTTAACCTCTTGCGGTTAAGTATAAGTTTATTGAATGTAAAAGTCAATATTTTATATCAGGGTCTCATATTTCCAGGTTTTGAATTTCGCTTTGCCAAGGAGTATTTTGGCTTTGTAAAGTTGTATTTTCAATCCGTAGCCAGGCTGTTTATAGGATTCTTGTTTCAAATCGGGCTGACCACGCACTCAACATTCTTACCACAGCTTTCTGAATTAATAGAAAACACTCCCAGTTTTTATTCTCTCAATTTACAGTTTTGAGCCTCTGTCGATTTTATATTTTCTAATATGTTGGATAAATAATATCTTTCTGTTTTTTGCCTGCACTTGTTTTCCACTGATTTTTTCAAAAGGATTCAAAAGTAAACAACTTTTCTTTTTCGTTTGAGTTTATAATATGATATGTCCATGATGAAATATAACTTTGATTTAAAATGTTTTTGGAATTTCATAAGGGTCAATATTAAATAGGCCATCTAAAAGGACTGATCTTGTTGAACCGTCTTCGTTAACAACAGAAATAACAGAACCCCATTATGTGAATATGAAATAAAAAATAACCATCCTGCATTCCATCCTTACAATTTTCCTGTATAAAATGGATTTTATTAATCCGTATCTCATTGTTGTCTGATTTCTTAAGTTATTCCCTAACAGAAATGAGCCATATTGTAGGGATAGTATTTACAGTCTTTCAATTCCGTATCGTCAAGTTTGAGGGCTTTTACTAAAGCGGCCGCCGGCGACGTTGTAGCAATGAAAGTTTCCGTCTTTCATGGGAATTCCGTATACTTTTCCGCCGAAAATATCCTGCGCAAGAAACGCGGTTATGGAACACTGGCCTTTTGTCATATTTTCTTTTGTCCACTCGGAACGGAGCCGCAGCGCGCATGTTTGGGCACACCATATTTGTGAAAGCGCGTTGTATAAATCGACGGGCGATTGTATTGAAGGATATGCGCTGTTCTCCGGTTTTGTATCTGCGGTTTCCCAGCCGTAAAAATGGTATTCCATGTTTTTCTCCTCGGAAAAGTTTCCCGCGCCGGCGGGAATGCATACCGTCATGTTCCGCGGGACTGCGGTCTTTTTTAGACTTCCCGGATATCAAGGATTTTCGCGCCGTTTGCATCAAGCAATGCGCGCATAAATAGTTTATAATTTTATCCAAACAACAATTTTACAACCGGTTTATAGAAATCTTCTTCATCTGAACCTCTTGCAGAAAAATGGCAAGTATCAATGAGTTTTATCACTTTTCCGTTAAATTGAAAGTCATATAAAACAGCCTGGTTTTTATACGCCTTTATTTTTGTAAAATCCCCGGAGGGAAAACTAAGTTCAAGATATTTCCGGTTTATATGCGTTTCCCACAAATTTGCGGTAATAATAATATCGGGATCAAGGATTTCAATTTCTTCCCGGACGAAATTTCTTTTTTCAAGGTTTGAATCCAACAGAAATTTATTTATGAGATCATAATCTGCCGCCGCCGAATTTTCCGCATCATTGGAATATTTGGAAATATTCATGAAAGCAAACCCGTAAAGTTTATCTTCAATCATTTTGTCGGGATAAGGAATATCACAGAACGGATATTTTCCCTCTGTAAGAATTCCATAGTAGATGTAAAAAATTCTTCTGAAAAAAGAGACTGCATTAGGGGCGTTTTTAAAACTACAGCCGAGATCACATAATATTCTGTCTTTTTCAAGACCACAGGAAGCGGTATCCCTGGTTTCCCTCCCGATAAACAAAACCTTGGAATGGTTTCCGGAAAAATATCCGGGATAAAATCCGTCTTTTATAAAATAACTTTCCGCCGGATAGTATTTACCGTCATCCGGGAACAGAATATCTCCGCAGGAACGGATTTGCTCCATCCACTGCTCAAACAATGTGTTGAGTTTCTTTCTTTTAGAAATATCTTCTGGGTGCGTAAAAAACAAGCTTTCATCCGTGTTTTCCATATAATCACTCCGCGTCCCAGAACCCGCACAGGGACAGGGCCGCAGCGAACCCCGCGACGGCGGCGGTTTCCGTCCGCATTATCCTTTTCCCCAGATGGCGGGGCTGCCATCCCTTTGCGGCGAACAACTCCCTCTCCCGTGCGGACCAGCCGCGTTCGCTTCCCACAGCCAGAAAAAGAGGCGAGGCGCCGCTTATTCCGCCGACGGGTTCCGCCCTGAACGGAATGCTTCCGCAGCCTATATCCAGGATTATGCGCCTGGCGCCCGGAAATCCGCTTTCCACAAAATCCAGCGCCGCCGCGACCGAATCAAAGTCCCTTATTTCACTGACGGTGGAAAAACCCGACTGCATCGCCCCGTCAAGCAGGGCGGAACGAACGGTCCCCCTCTCGAACACCCCGGAACTGCGGTAGGATTTTTCGCCCAAATCCGTGCCGGCAAGGATTATCCCCGCCGCCCCCATGCTGGAAACGGAACGGAGGAGCCGTTTAAGCTGTATCGGCCGGGGAAAACCTATCAGAAGCCAGACGGGAAAAAGAGGTTCCGGAGGATTCTCAGGCTCAAAGGAAAACCGCAGGCCGCCCTCATCCATTTCCGTGATAACAGCCTGTCCGGTGGGGCCGCCAACAATCCCCGCATAAAAAGAGTCCCCCTTCTTCTTGTGAAGAACCTTGACAATGTGCGTGCAGCGCTCATCCGAACGGGGGAAAAACGTTTCCCCTTCAAAAAGAATTATATTCATATATATACCGTCACTTCAGTTTAAGGGTTTTAAGATAAGCCTTTCGCTCCGCGCTGACACGGAAACTTTCCACGGCCTTCTGAATCCCCTTATTATGGGTCCATTTGTCCAGCCTGCGCCGCTCGAAAAAGGGGACGGTTTTCTCATACTGCTTTGCCAGAGCTGTGGCGAAGTACCAGGCCCTCATCATGTTGACATAATATTCACCGGACTTGATTCCCGATACAATTTCATGGAAACCCGCATCGAAATTATAGTCCAGATAAAAGCGCATCAGCATCCCCACCCCGAAACGGACAGTGTAGATTTTTGAATCAGACGTCCATGCCATGATTTCATCAAGAAGCTCCGCGGTATGTTTTTTGAAAACCGCGGGGTTCAGCATATCGCAGGTGGCCCAGTTATCAATAAACGGAAGAAATTTCCGGAGACGCTCCAGGCATTCCTCATAAACGGGTATTTTTTCGATAAAAAAGGCGTGGAGGTTGTTTTCCTCATAATAGAAATGCGGAAGGTCTTCGAGGAATTCTTCCACGGAGAAGGAAGCTCCGGCGGAAGATGACTCCGCCCGCAGTCTTTTGGCCAGCGCCCTCAGGACAGGAACACGCACCCCGATTATCCGCTCCGGAGACACGGAAGGGATGAGAGCCGCGTGAAAGTCCTTGTATTCCCTGTCGGCCAGGGCAAAAAGCTCCGCCCGCGCGTACCTGGCGGAAGCGGAGGCGGAATCCGCCTGCGCCGTTTCTTTTCCCATACACGTCCTCCTTCAGAATGATAGTAGCACAAGGGGAAAGGCTGTTCAAGGAAAGGCGGATACAGCCCTGTTGCGGTTAATTCCGGGCTATGGTATCATTTATATGCTATGACAGGAAAAACTGCCAAGGAAATATCACTTTTAAAGAAATCAACGGTTATAAGCTTTATCTTCGCCCTGGGCGGCTTTTTTTTCGCCCTGAAATCACGCTCGCAGTCTGTATTCTTTGACGCTCTTTTTTCATTCACAGCGGTGTTTTTCACCCTTATTTCCGCGAAAGTCGTGAAACTTGTTTTAAAAGGAGACGACAAAAAATACCACTTCGGCTACGGAGCCTTTGAACCGCTTTTTATCGTAATACGTTCGATTTTCATAATCTGCATGAACCTGACCCTCGCCGCCAACGCAATAAAGACAATCATAGGGGGAGGAAACACCATTTCCCTTTCCTACGCCGCCTTTTACACGATTCTTTCCGCAATAGTCAGTCTGGGAGGAGGAATCCTGCTGCACAGGCACGCAAGAAAGATGGACTCGCCCACCCTGTTCGCCGAATCAAAAAGCTGGTTCAACGACGCCCTTCTGAGCTTCTCGGTCCTCTTCTCCTTCGCCCTCATCGCCGTCCTGAAATACACGCCTCTGGCCGGCATATCTGTGTACATGGACTCCATCATAACCCTCTTTTTTATTGTTTTGATAACGCCCCAGTTTGTCAAACAACTGCTGTTTAATATGAAGGAACTTCTCATCGCGGCCCCGAGCCAGGATACACAGGCGGAGCTTGACCAGGTGATACGCCCCTTTGTGGAAGAACACGGGTTCTCCGGCTTCAATATTTATTCGTCCCAGCGGGGCAGAAGCCTTTACATCCTCATCCATGTTTACCTTGACAAGGAAAGGAAAATCCGGGAGCTGGATAAAATCCGGAAGGAAATGGTCTGCGCGGTCCGCAAATACAACTCTTTCAGCGACACGGACATAATCTTTACCATCGATACCGACTGGATTCCGCTTTCGGTGCCTTCCGAAGAGGAAACAACAGAAAAATAAAAAAAACTTGACTTTTCTCACCAAGAGCCGTACACTTATTGTTATGAACTTGAAAACTGTCTTAACAACTGACACTGTAAACCTTCATTTGAAGGGAACGACAAAAGAAGCCATCATCGACGAACTTCTGGATATCCTTGTCAACGCCGGAAAGGTAAAGGACAAAGATGCAGCCAAGGCATGTGTTATGGACCGTGAACGCAAAATGTCCACCGGTATGAAACACGGGATTGCCATTCCGCACGGCAAAACAGATTCCGTAGAGGATCTTGTGGCGTGCCTTGGAATTTCCGACAATCCTGTTGATTTCGATTCCCTTGACCAGGAACCCTGCCGTATATTCATCATGACTCTTTCTCCCGTTGATAAAACAGGGCCCCATCTTCAGTTCCTTGCTGAAGTCAGCCTTCTGTTCAAGAGTGCAGAGAAACGTCAGGAAATCCTCAAGTCCACCGACAAGAGCGAAGTCATCAAAATCTTAACCGAATAGTTTATGCTGAAACCCGTCCGCTTAACGGTGGACGGGTTTTGAACATCCCGGACTCCCTCGTAAAATCAAAGGTTCCCAATGAAAGCGTCCCCCATGTTTGTTTACCGTGACGGTTTTTTAACTGACGGCACCGGTCACAGGGAGGCTGTTTCGGCTAAGGAAACGGCTCCTGACAGTGTTGCTTTGTCCCCGCAGGAAGCGGCCGGTTTCCTGCAAGGGCTGGAATCAGACGGCATAAACCTGCTGGTTGCGGCTGTATCATGGGAACAGGTGGAGCCGGAACCGGAGCAGTACAACGAATCTTTTCTGGCGGATTTGCGGGAGTTCCTCAAAGCCGCGGAAGCGAGGCATATTGCGGCGGTTGTTTCTTTCAAAATGAAAAACAACGCAAACGGCGCTGACGCCCCGGAGGACGGGGAAGGACAGAATGCGTTCATTGAAGCGGCCGCCCATACAGCCAGACGAACAAAAGACTGCGCGAACATCCTGGGATTCATCCTGCCTGAAAGCGGCGGAGAGGATTTCAGGTTGAGATTCGCCCGCAGATTTGAAAAAAAACACCCCCACTTTATCTTTTTCAAGACACCTGACGGTGCAGCAGGGTCAGACCCCCTTTTCGTGGACGCGCCGTTTCTGCTGAAGCAGCCGTAACCAGGCGGCAACGGCAGACACAGGCGGAAGGGCAAAAAAAAGCCGGGCAAATGCCCGGTCTTTCCTCTTCCGCATCCTGCGGAAAATCAGATTTCCTCTCCTCCGAAAACAGTCTGCAGCAGATATTTGTCCGTGCTGTCGCGGAAAGAGAGAATCCTTGAAACATAGTCCAGGGTTCTTTTCGGTGTATTACCGTTCCGCACCTTTGTCGTTCCGGCATTATACATCGCCAGGGCGGTGATTTCGTTGCCGGACTGGTCTATGCAGTACCTGAGATGGGAAAGTCCGTTGCGGGCGTTGATTTCCGGATTGAACATATCTTCTTCGGTGAGATCAGGGAACGCCCTGTTATTCAGCTGGAACAACCCCCGGTCAACTGAATTGGAATTGCGGTTCACAGCCTTGGGCTGGAAGCGGCTCTCTTCCCATGAAAGACCGAAGGCCAGGGAAGGGGAAATATTGTTCTCATCAGCGTACCGGAGAATTATGGAAGTGATTTCGGCGTTTCCGGTCAAATCGGTGTAAAAGGCGACAACCTTGTCCCTGGTTTCATCCGAGCGGTAAAGCTGGAGGGCAAAATCCCCGTCGGCGTTCTTGTTTTTCAAAGAAGCGTTGTTGAGCACTGAATGGGAATCCAGGAAAGCAAGTTCGGTCTGGGATTCCTGCACATCCTCATTCAGGCAGGCGGAGATTCCGAGGAAGTGGGTGTAAACAACCCGGCCGGCCAGCAGAACAAGTCCGAAAAGGAAAACAGACAGCAATACTTTTTTCGGTATGGAGGAAGTATATTCGTTATTTTTCGTCATATGCAAAATATTCCATCCTTTTCAATGGGATTACAATAAATATAGTTAAACAGGAAAGAAAAGTCAATAGGCACAAAAAACCCGCCGTTCCGATGCCGGAAGGCGGGCCAGTCTACGCTCCCGGGAAACGCCGGGAGAAAGGAATCATGATTCAGTCATCGTCACTGTCGGCCACAGCAGGATCCTCTGTCTGTTTGGCGCCGTGTATAACCCGCACCGATACGACACCTTCAATCGCCTTTATCTGTTCCATAATATCGTCAGAAATGAATTCGTTGACATCTATAAGGTTATAGGCAATATCAGCCCTGTTCTGGTTTGTCATCGCGTCGATGTTGAGATGCGCGCCGGCAATAACGGCGGCAATCTGACCTATCATGTTGGGGATGTTCTTGTTCGCAATGCACAGACGGCTTCCGCCCTCCGGCACCGGGGAATCCACCTTGCATTTGGGGAAATTGACGGAATTAACGATATTCCCGTTCTCAAGGAAGTCCCTGATCTGGGCGACAGACATGCGCGCGCAGTTTTCCTCTGCCTCCGGGGTGGAAGCTCCAAGATGGGGCAGACAGATAATATTTTCCGTGCTCAGGAGGGCTTCATCAGTGAAGTCGCTTACAAAGCATGCGATTTTCCCGCTTTTAACGGCATTTATCACGTCGCTGTTAATCACAAGGCCGCCGCGGGAGAAGTTCAGCAGGCGGACACCGTCCTTCATCAAGCCGATTCTCTCGGCATTTATGAATCCCTTTGTCACATCCGTCTGGGGAACATGCAGGGTGATATAATCGGCCTTCGCAAGAAGTGAATCCATCGACTCCGCCTTCACAACGGCGCGGGAAAGGGACCAGGCGGCATCAACGGAAATATACGGATCGTAACCGATTACCTCCATGCCTAGGCTCACAGCGGCATTGGCTACAAGGGCACCGATTGCGCCCAGACCGATGACACCGAGGGTTTTGCCCTGGATTTCCGGCCCGATGAACTGGCTTTTGCCCTTTTCCGCCAGTGACGGGATTTCATCCCCTTTGCCGGACAGGGATTTCGCCCAGTTCGCCGCATTGAAAACAGGGCGGCTCGAGAAAAGCAGAGAGGCTATGACAAGCTCCTTGACGGCGTTCGCGTTTGCACCCGGAGTATTGAAAACAACGATTCCCCGCTCCGTGCATTTTGCCACAGGGATATTGTTGACGCCGGCACCGGCCCTGGCGATGGCCTTGACGGAGCCGGGGATTTCAATTTCATGCATGTCAGCGGAACGTACAATCACCGCATCCGGATTAATGATTTCACCGGCCACCTCATATTTTCCGTGGGGGAAAAGAGAAAGCCCCTTAATCGAAATTTTATTCATTGTCTGTATTTTATACACATCAGTCTCCTGTTCTCATCATCTGATTACTTGAATTATTTGAGGTTCTCCCCTGCAAATTTATCCATAAAGGCTATCAAGGCTTTTACACCTTCAACGGGCATGGCGTTATAAATACTTGCCCTCATACCGCCAACAAGCCTGTGTCCCGCAAGATTGACAAGCCCCGCCTCAGCGGCCTCCGCCACGAATTTCTTGTTCAAGGCATCGGCTTTCTCAGGATCGGTCTCTTTTGTAAGGAACGGAATATTCATCAGGGAACGGCTTCCTTTCTGCGCCGTGGCATGGTAGCAGGAAGACGCGTCAAGATAATCATAAAAGAGGGCGGCTTTTTCCCTGTTCCGCCGTGTTATTTCTGCCAGCCCGCCGTTTTCCTTTATCCATTCAAGGACAAGCCCCATCATATAAATCGAATAGCAGGGCGGAGTATTGTACATCGAAGCGTTTTCAGCATGGATGTCATAGCGGAGCATGGATGGCGTGTTCTCCACGGGACTGTCTGTAATCAAGTCCTCCCGGATAATGACAAGGGTGACGCCGGCGGGAGCCAGGTTTTTCTGGGCGCCCGCATACAGCAGCCCGAATTTGGAAACATCCAGGGGTTCGGACAATACGCAGGAAGAAATATCAGCCACAAGCGGGATGTCTCCGGTTTCAGGGAGATAATCCCACTTTGTGCCCATAATCGTATTATTGAGGGTTATGTGAACATAGTCATAATCACCTTCAACCTTCCTGACCTCCGGGATAAAGGAATAACCGCCGTCTTTGGAAGAGGCGATTACATCCACTTCGAGCCATTTTTTGGCTTCCTTGGCAGCCTTTGAAGCCCATACACCGGTGTCAACATAGGCGGCCCTGCCTTTTTTCCGCAGATTCATCGGAACCATGGCGAACTGAAGGCTTGCGCCGCCCTGCAGAAACAGCACCTTATAGTTTGAGGGAACACCCATCAGTTCGCGGACGAGGGCTTCGGTATTCTCAATGATACCTTTGTAGGCTTTGGAGCGGTGGCTCATCTCCATGACCGACTGTCCCGTACCGCGGTAATCAGAAAGTTCCGCGGCGGCTTTTTTCAAAACACTTTCAGGAAGCATTGAGGGTCCTGCCGAAAAATTGTAAACACGGCTCATTTTTTTCTCCTTTTATTCAGCCTTATTTTAATCTATTGAACGCAAGCCTGGTCGCAAGGGCGCCCAGAGCGTCAAGTACGGAAACATTTTCCACCGCCGTTCCCGGAGGGGTGGAAAGGACAACGGAGGTGAAATTCACAATTCCTGTCACCCCGCAGGAAAAAAGCTTGTCGGCGGAAGCCTGCGCACATTCCCCGGGGACACACAAAAGGGCGAGTTTTATGTCGAAGCGGGGGATAACCTCCTTCATCCTGAACGTGGGGTAAAGGGGAAATTCTCCCTGAAGAATTTCGATGCGGTTCACGTTTGAGTCAAATCCCGCCCGGAGTGTGAATGGGGTGCCGGCGAAGGCTTCGTAATTCAAAAAAGAAGAGCCCAGCCTGCCAAGACCTACCACACAACAGTTGTGGCTTGCATTCTCCAGACTCAGAACCCGGCGGATACAGGACGCCAGGGCGACAGGATCATAGCCGGCGGAGGTGGAAAACATATCCGCACCGTCCTGCGGTTCCGGAAAACCGGAAACCAGCTGGGAAACGTCTTTCCGGATTGTGTGGCTGGGCCAACCCGTCATCTGTTCAAGTTCCGAGGAAGAAATAAAACCGCTTTTCCCCGCCTCGGCACGCTGTTCCAAAAAACGTGCAAGTCTCGCCAACCGTTCCGCGGCAGGTTTTGAAATTCCCACAAATACTCTCCTGGATGTGAAAAAATTCACAATAATGCTGACATCATACACAAGAAAAAAAATCGTGTCAAGTATATGCTGTGAATTTTTTCACAGATAACGATAAAGAATCCGCATTCACGGGATTTTTGTTTGATTGACAGGTTTTTTTTATGACAATATAATTATAATATGCAACAGAAAGTAGGTTTTTTCGAAAAAGCTTTCGGCTTTTTATTCACATCTTCCGATCCGGAAGCAATAAAAAGAAAAAACCTGAAAAGAATCGCAAAAGAAATAACCCGCCAACGCTTCAAATGGTACAAGCCGTCTTCAGGGGAAGCCCTGCCACAGATGGGGAAATTCTTCTATGAGATATATTCCACAATCGGAGGCGCGCAAAACATCCTTTCCAACGCCAACACCTCCGCTGTTTTGAAAACAATCGTTATCGAAGACTTTTTTTCGGAAAGCCAAAAGAAAATAAGAGAAGACCTGGCGGAAGAAAACCTGAAAGAGAGGGCTCAAAAAGAAAACACGAACAAACTGGAACTTCAGGTGAGAAAAGAGCTGGAGGCTTTCCAAAGGGACTTCAATCCGGAAAAAATAAAACAAATCGACCACATTTATTCGCAGATAGAGGCTTTCTCCAATTTCGTCCTTTTCGATTATTATTTCATGTTGAAAAAATTCGACTCAACCCTTCCTGAGAGAAACTTTTCCTACACCCCAAAATATGACGTAATCCGCGGGGAATATATCCTCGACGATCTGAAAGATTTTGCAGCGGTAGCCTTCGCCCTGCCTCTCAACGCCGACTGGAAGCGTATTTTTTCGATAATAAAGAACTACAAGGGTGTTGAGCCGGCGGCAATGAACCGGTGGGGGAAAATCACCCGCACATTGAATGAAGTCCGCAAAAGCAACATCCTGACAATGATTATCCAGCATATAGACAAAAACCCGGATGAACAGATAAAACCTGCGACTGCCAATTCCAGGATTGTGGACGCTTATATCTCGAACCTGAGAACAAAAACGGAAAGCTGTTTGCGGCAGATTATCCAGACAACGCGGACTTCAAAATCCTCGGAGCTTATAAACCAGCTTTTCGGATCCGCGCCGCTGAATCCGCTTAAAAATTACACGGAGGCAAGGAACGAGGATTTCAGGAGGAAAGGAATCGCAGGATTCAAGCATCTCGACGAAATGAATTATCTGAGCGCTTTCCTGGCAATCTACTTAAAAAAAGACATTTCAACCATCACGGATTTGTGTCTCGTCCGGGGAAAGTGGGCGCTACAGGAGGAGTCAGTGTCATTCTCAAACAGCTTCCACGCTTTAATGGACATTTCCGGGCAGCTTGCGGAATTCGATGACGCGCTTTCAGAGGATGCACCGAAAGGGGCAAAACTGAAATCCCTGCTGATGCGGCAGGAGCATGACAGGGAAGCGAAGAGCCAGCTTAACACAAACCTGAAGGATGTGAATAACTCGGCCCTGTCCATGCTGACAAACGCGACCCAGAACCTGATTATTATCGGCAAGAACCTCCGCGCGATACTCGGGGATTACGAAGCCCAGCCGCACAAGCTCATAACCAACTGGAAAGAAATTGAGTCGGCAGCTGACAGCAACATCAGGGAAATGCTTATAAACACATATAAGAAAATCTATGCCTTTGTCATGCTGATGCAGCTGTATCTGAAAGGCGGTGCCTAAGCCTTGATTTCGGGGCGGAGACCGTCAACAAAGAAGTTGTCAGGCAGCTTGGAGGGTTTTCCGCTGTGATCCACGCATCCCCAGGAGACATCCGCTTCCACACAAACCTCGCCACGCTGGTTTCTGACAACCTGATGGAAAGTGCCGGAAACCTTTCCGAGCTTTATCGGTTCCACCTCGATGGAAAGCTCGTCAAAAAGCCTGGCGGAAGCTTTGTACCGGATATCAATGTGCGTAACATACAGATAATAGCCTGAGGCGATGAGACCCTCATAGTCAAAGCCGATGGCCCTAAGGAATTCCATGCGTCCGAATTCAAGGTAATTAAGGTAATTGGCGTTATTCACATGGTTGTAGGAATCCAGTTCGTAGGAACGGACGACAAGTTTCGCAGTGTGTGTCATAATATTTCCAAAAATCAATATAAAATAAAAGACGGCCGGATAAATCCAGCCGTCCGGAGACGCATCAGGTCGCGCTTACAACAGGGGCTGTATACTGCCTTGCCGCAAGCTCCTGATCCAGCAGGTAAAGGCCTTCGGGCTTGGATCCGAAAAGTTCCATCTTGGAAATCAAGTCCCTGGCATTTTTCTCTTCCTCTCCCTGCTCCTGAACAAACCAGTCCAGGAATTTCATTGTACGGAAATCCTTTGCCTCACAGGCGGCCGCATAAATGTTGTTAATCAGGGATGTTACATACTCCTCATGTTCCAGCGAAGCCTGCAACGGCTGTCCCGGATTCTCAAATTTCTTGTCTGGGGCGGCGATCGCAGTAAGGTTAACGTGAACCTCATTTTCCAGAAGATAATCATAGAACATCATGGCATGGTCGCGCTCTTCCTGGGCCTGAACACGGTACCAGTTGGCGAATCCGTCCAATCCTTTCGCGGAATAATAATTTGAAAAATCAAGGTACAAATAAGCGGAATAAAATTCCTTGTTTATTTGGTCATTCAACAGCTCTTCCAGTTTCTTATTCAACATAACAAACCTCCTTTAATGTCCTTAAACAGGACACTTATAATATACAGCTGAAATATTCCAAAGGCAATTCTTTTGAAAATTTCAATCTTTTCCTGACGCCAGATATTCGTTGATTGAAGCCGCGGCCTTTCTGCCCTCGCCCATTGCAAGAATAACTGTGGCGGCGCCGAGAACAATATCGCCGCCTGCCCAGACTTTCTTCAAGCTGGTTTTCTGGCCCTCATCAACAACAATATTTCCCCTGGGCGTGACATCAAGGCCTTCCGTTGTCTGTGATATCAGCGGATTGGAATCGTTGCCGAGAGCCACAATAACAGCATCCACAGGAATCTGATGTTCCGTCCCCGGCTTGGCAACGGGACGGCGGCGTCCGGAGGCGTCCGGCTCGCCCAACTCGTAATCAAGAACCTCTACAGCGCAGACACGTCCGTTTTCATCCCCGATGATACGGGTCGGATTCTGCAGATAGCGGAAATCCACACCTTCCTCTTCGGCGTGGGCCACTTCCTCCGCACGCGCGGGCATTTCGGCGCGGGTACGGCGGTAAATGCAGTAAACCTTTTCCGCTCCAAGCCGGAAAGCCATGCGGGCGGCATCCATCGCCACGTTTCCGCCTCCTATAACGGCGACAGTATTCGCCTCATAAAGCGGGGTCGCGGCACGGGCGGTGTCATAGGCTTTCATCAGATTTGCCCTTGTGAGATATTCGTTGGCGCTGAACACACCTATCAGGTTCTCGCCTTCGATATTCATGAACTTGGGCAGCCCGGCGCCCGTACCGATAAAGGCGGCGTCAAAGCCTTCCTTATTCAGAAGATCAAACAAGGTCTCCGTCCGTCCGACAAGAAAATTCGTCCTGAATTTGACGCCCATCTTCTTCAGGTTTTCCACTTCAGCGGCAACGATAGCCTTGGGCAGACGGAATTCCGGGATTCCGTAAACCATAACGCCGCCGGTCTTGTGAAAAGCCTCAAAGACAGTCACGTCATGGCCGGCCCTCCGGATATCAGCAGCAACGGTAAGACCGGCAGGACCGGAACCGATGACGGCAACTTTTTTTCCCGTGGAAGGCGCGATTTCAGCGGGCACAGAATTTCCGTTTTCCCTTTCCCAGTCCGCGACAAAACGCTCCAGACGGCCTATGGCTACGGACTTTTCCACGTTTTTAAGGCTTTTACCGACAGTGCACATGCTCTGGCACTGTTTTTCCTGGGGACAGACACGGCCGCATATGGCCGGCAGAAGATTGGCTGTTTTTATAACCGCCAGAGCCTCCGCATATTTCCCGTCCTGGACGCAGGATATAAATTCCGGGATGGGAACTCCGACAGGACAGGCTGAAACACAGGGCCGGTTTTTACAATTCAAGCAGCGTTCAGCCTCACAGCGCGCCTGCGGCTCGGAATAACCGAGGGCGACTTCCGTCATACGTTTCGCACGAGCCTTCGGTTCCTGGGCTCCCATTTCCTGTGAGGGAATGGAAAGCCGGTCTTTCGGTGACAGCATTCCACCCTGCTTTTTCGCGGAAATTTCAGCCCAAAGGGAGGACGCCTGTTTTGTTAATTCATCTTTAGAAATATGGGGAGCAGAATTGTCCATTTACATTTCTTCCTTGTATCTGTTAATTGTTTTTATCGTCTGCCTGCTCAAGTTTTTCAGCCTGCATCTCGAGGTGGCATTTATGATGGTCGGAATCCTCCCGGGACTTGAAGGCTTTCATTCTAAGCATCATGGTGTCGAAATCAACCTGATGTCCGTCAAATTCGGGGCCGTCAACACAAACGAATTTTGTTTTTCCGCCGACGGAAACACGGCAGCCGCCGCACATACCTGTGCCGTCTATCATAATGGTGTTAAGGGAAACAACTGTGTGTATCCCGAAAGGCCGGGTTGTTTCCGCGCAAAATTTCATCATTACAGGCGGTCCTATCGCCACGACTTCCGCGGGAGGAGCGGCGCTTTCGCATAATTCTTTCAGGGGCTCCGTAACAAGCCCCTTCCTGCCGTAAGAACCGTCGTCGGTGACAACAATGAGGTTGTCACAGACCGCTTTCATTTCATCCTCAAAAATCAAAAGCTGTTTATTGCGGGCGCCGATGATAACGGTAACTTCGTTCCCTATGCTTTTATGAGCTTTCACGATGGGATACAGGGGCGCGACTCCGATACCTCCGCCGACACACACAATGCGGCCTTTTTTTTCAATTTGAGTGGGACGTCCGAGGGGGCCGAGAATCGCCGGGATATCATCCCCTTTGTTTTTCAAGGCGAGCTTATGGGTTGTAGCTCCCACTGTCTGGAAAACGAGGGCAATCCACCCTTCCTGCGCGTCAGCATCGGCAATTGTCAGCGGAATACGTTCCCCGAATTCCTCGTCTATCTGTACAAGAACGAACTGCCCCGCTTTGCGGTTCCGGGCAATTTCCGGAGCGGAAACGCGAAAATAAAAAACTTCCTCCGAAAACTGCTTTTTTTCAAGAATAGTATGCATATTTTTATATCTCCACAATATTTTTTTATTTTATATATTTTAACCTGTTTATTCAATTAAAAACGTGATATCTTTAAAATAATGAAACAGCCTTTTGACGTTTTTCAGGAAAAAAATCTATTCAGTGATTTTAATTTTGAAAAAATGCTGTACCAGTATCTGGGGCACAAATTGTCCCCGTTCTCACTGGGGGAAGTCCTTCTCGCTCTGGGAGAAACCGATTCACGGGGAAACCGCTCCCAATTAAGTGATTTTCTGGTCATAAACTGCCTGGCTTTCTGCAACAAAGAAGGCAAAGATAAGGAAGATTTATGGCTCAGCCGCGCCGGTCTTTTTACAGACAGGGAATTCGCCGTTGTTCCGTCGAAAATGGAGCTGGCGGCGGGTATTTTCATTCCCGGATCCAGATGCATTCCCTTTGCGAATCCTAACCTTTTGCCAAGCCAGTACAAGTTTTTTGCCCGCGGGGATAGACTGGAAACCATTCTTGTGGACACGACGGAAGATGAAATAAACCCTTATTACGCCCTTTACGGAGAAGAATTCACCGCACAGTACCTGGCGATGGACAATTCTGAAAGCAGGGAAATATTCAGCGACTTTGACAGCTTTATGGAAGGTGACCACGAATTCCCGGTGACGGTTGTCGATATGAGGGATTTCTATTGGAAAAATAAGGTTCATTCAGGTGACATTCTCATTTTCAGGGTTGAAGACTGGAGCGCCTCCGTTTTTTCCGTTTCCGTAAGATACAAGAAAGACACAGACAACGAAAAATTGAAAAAATGGCGCGACATATTCGAGACAGCCCTCATCCTTTCTTTCCAGACGGACGGCCCGGCCGCAAGCATAGAAGAACAGATTGCCACCGCATTTTTCATCGGTGGGCAGAAACTTTTCGGGCTTCCGCCGGATGATATTTCCGCCGCAATCGCCGTCTCAAAGAAAGTGGAGCTTACCCCCTACGGGGCGGAAACCCGCCTATGGCAAAAAGGGGTCCCCTTTCCTGTGCCCGGCAGCTGGAACAAATGGCTTCAGGGGACGACAGGGATAGATGATACCGGACTGTTTCACCAGACCGGTATTCCCGTCTGCAGGGAAATTCTAAATGCCTATGTGATGGACGCCCTGTATAAACATGAAACAACACCGGAGGCCGTCATTTCCAGAATTGAAAATCTCGCATCTTCCCCCGCAAAGGATTTTCCAAAATACCAGTCCGTCAAACGGTTTGTTTCCTCTGAGTTTTTCCTGCAGAAAGAGTCATACAACTGGTTTGCGGACAGACGCATAGGGGAATACCGGGGGAAACTCGTAAACCTTTACAGCCGGATAATTATACTCGTGCACTCCGTCCAGAAAACAGGTGTTTCCCCTAAAAACATCCCGGATCAGGATGTTATCATGATGGGGCAGCTGACCGCCCATGTGGTCACCTGTCTCGAATCCTTTTACCACAATCCGCTGGACAGCGATATAAGAATGCTTAAAGAATCGCTGGAAGGAATGGAAGATACATTCAACGAGCTTGAGATTTCAATAAAAAATATCGCGGAGGATGTCCGCAGGAAAAAATAACACGGTATCAGGATGAAATGCTGTCTATCTCGGACAGTTCTTCCCGCGTGAAATCCCTTACATTGACCACCCCGGAAATGTTCTCAACAATCTGGGACGGCTTTGACGCTCCAACCAGCACACTGGTGAAAGCTCCGTCACGGAGTATCCAGGACAATGCCATCTGCGGCAAAGTTTGCCCGCGCTTTTCGGCCAGAGCATTCAGTCTTTTAATCTGCGAAATCCTTTCATCAGTCAAATCGGATTCGTGAAGAAACTGACCGCTGACAGCAATCCTGCTGTCGCCGGGAATTCCGTGCAGGTATTTATTTGAAAGCAACCCCTGGGCAAGAGGACTGAATGCAATAAGCCCGGCACCTGTTTTCGCGGCAGTTTCCTTCAGTCCGTCCCGCTCGATTCTTCTGTCAAAAATTGAATACCTGACCTGGTTTATTATGAACGGGCAGTCAAGTGAAGAAAGTATTTCAGCCGCTTTCACCATAGTCCGGCTGTCATAATTGGAAATTCCGGCATAAAGGGCTTTCCCTGCTTTTACAGCCTGAGCCAAAGCTCCCATTGTTTCTTCAAGGGGCGTTTCCGGATCCATCCTGTGATGGTAAAAAATATCCACATAATCCAGCTTCATTCTTTTTAAGCTCTGATCGAGGCTGGCCGTCAAATATTTCCGGCTGCCCCAGTCTCCGTAGGGCCCCGGCCACATGGTGTATCCGGCCTTTGTGGAAATAACAAGTTCGTCCCGGTACGGCTTCAGGGTTGAAGAAATAATGCGGCCGAAATTCTCTTCCGCACTGCCCGGCGGCGGCCCGTAATTATTGGCCAGATCAAAATGGGTGATTCCGTTTTCAAAGGCCGTTATGCATAATTCTTCCATCGAGTCAAACGAAGCGGCGGAACTGAAATTATGCCAAAGTCCCAGAGAAACAGCGGGAAGTTTTAATCCGCTGTTTCCGCAGCGTATATACTTCATGTTGTTGTAGCGGGTATCCGCCGCCGTCCAATTTTCACCGGCCATAAAAACTCCTTTCAAAAATATCAAAAATATTTGGAAACAAACGCGTCAACGGATGTCCAATACAAATCAGGATTCACTTCAACAGACAATGCGTGTTCCGCACCGGGAACCACCAGCAACTCCTTTTCGCAGGCGGCTTCGTTGTAAAGGTCTTTAACCATGGAGAAAGGAACAAAGGTATCCTTGTCCCCGTGAATAAATAATGTAGGTATAACAGAGCGGGAAACGGCGTCAAGGCAATCCACGTCTCCGAAATAATAACCGGCGCGGATTTTCGACACAAAGGAAGCCGCAGGTATAAGCG
Source organism: uncultured Treponema sp. (assembly GCA_949300145.1). Taxonomy (GTDB): domain Bacteria; phylum Spirochaetota; class Spirochaetia; order Treponematales; family Treponemataceae; genus Avitreponema. The sequence goes on from CASGDA010000004.1 coordinate 17,799, forward strand.
GAAAATACGGTAGAGAGAACATTTCCGCAAGCTGCGCTGAAAATTCTTCGGTTAAAGAAGAATAGCCGCAGTCCTCAACCGCGGCAATAACATTCGGCGGAAGGGTCTCTCCCGTTGCAAGCATGACGGTTGCAGCTCCCATTGAAACTCCGTGCAGAAGAATTTCAGCGTCCGGGTTTTCTTCAATTATAAAATCTATCCATCCGGTAAGGTCATCTTTTTCGTAGAAACCCATTCCGATGTAGCGGCCGTCACTTGAACCATGGGCACGCTGCTCCGGAACAAGAACATTCCAGCCGTATTCCAAATAATGGGAAAGAATAAAGGCCATTGAAACCGGGGAACTTTTATAACCGTGGACAGCTATCACAAAGCGGCTGTCGGATAGGGAAGCGCCGTTGCCGGAATGCGCCGGAGAAAAAAGAAAACCGCCGAGCCTTAAGCCGTCACGGGAAAAAATCTGCACGCGGGAAGAAAGAGGCAAAAGGGATTCCCACAAACGTGTTTTTTCCGGAGACATTTCCTCATAAGAGCTTCCGTTTTCATTTTCAGAATCCAAAGCAAAGGAAACAAAATAATTCGCGGCAAAAAAAACAACCGCGATAAGCAGCAGAACAAAAACTAAAACCATAAGGATTATATTTTCCTTACAGAAGAATTTTTTTTTATTTGAAATCATGGGAAAAATGATACTTCAAAAAAACAAATTTGTGAAGTGAGGCTTTATAAACCGGACCATGCGAAACTTCGGAACATTGACAACCTGTAAATCAATAGATAACATATGCCCATGAATTTTGATTCTTCAAAGCCTCCCGCGGCGCTGTTCGACTTGGACGGAGTTGTTATAGACACGGAAAAGCAGTACACGTTGTTCTGGGACATGATAGGAAGGCAGTATCTTCATCATCCTGATTTCGGAAAACTCATAAAGGGCGGAACCCTCGTCCACATTTTTGAAGAATTTTTCTCAGAGCTTAAAGACAAGCAGGATGAAATAAGCGCCGCATTGGATGATTTCGAGGAAAAAATGGAAATGCCGTATATCGACGGTTTTCAGGATTTTTTCCGGGGGCTGAAGGCAAACGGATGGAAGACAGCCATAGTGACCAGCTCCAGCCGGGAGAAAATGAAAAGCGTCTACAAGAAAATTCCTGAAATACAAACAATGTTCGATAAAATCCTTATGGCGGAGATGTTTTCCCGGAGCAAGCCGGAACCCGACCCGTATCTTTTGGGGGCGGAAATTTTCAACCTGCCGGTTTCAAACTGCCTTGTCTTTGAGGATTCTGTAAACGGATTCAAGTCCGCAAAAAACGCCGGCATGAAGCTCGTGGGGCTTACAACCACTAACCCGGAAACAGTCGCCGCGGCCTATTCTGATATGGTGATAAACAACTTCTTTGAAATATCGCCGGAAAAGGCTCTGGAGATTTTGAAATCCTGAAAACAGCCGGCCGCTATTCAACCGAAAACCCTGCGCTTGAGTTCCATGCCTGTAGGTGTAGCCGCAAGACCGCCCAAGGCGGTTTCCTTCAATGACGAAGACATGGCATCCCCGACACTGCGCATCGCAGAAATGCATTCATCCACAGGAATTTTGCTTTCAATGCCGGCCAGCGCCATTTCCGCACAGGCGAAGGCGGTCATGGTTCCGGCGACATTGCGTTTTATGCAGGGAATCTCCACCAAGCCGGCGACAGGATCACAGACAAGACCGAGGCCGTTTTTTATCGCCATGGCGCAGGCGGCGGCGACCTGACGGGGACTACCGCCCATCAATTCCACCAGCGCACCGGCGGCCATGGCGGAGGCGGAACCACATTCAGCCTGGCAGCCTCCCTGCGCACCGGAAATGGAAGCCTTTTGGGCAATCACCATGCCTATTGCTCCGGCAGTGAAAAGAGCCATGACCGCCGCTTTTTCATCGCAAAGACCTTCCGTTAAAAGAGAAACAACTGTCCCCGGAAGAATTCCGCAGGCTCCGGCGGTAGGCGCCGCGACGATTTTACCCATCGCCGCATTGTATTCGGAGACGGCAAGGGTCCGCGCCATGGCCCGGTTCAAAAATCCGCCGCTTATTCCGCCGCTTTCCGCATGACGCTCCATTTTATGCGCATCCCCTCCGGTCAACCCGGAAGCGGATTTCAAATCCGGTTTGCGGCCTTCCTCAACAGCTTTCTGCATGACATCCAGGTTGTTTTTCATTCTTGAGAACAATTCTTCAGGCGTAATTTCCATTTCTTCAGCCTGATCCGCAAGGACAACCTCCGAAATTGTCGTGCCCTGTTTTTCAGCTTCAACGCAAAGCTCTTCTACCGACTTGTAATCAAACATTTTTTCCCCTCAATCCTTACAGACAAAACCACCCGATTCACATTCACGCATTCACATTCAATATAAAATTCAATATAAATAACTAGAGAACTTTTATGAGAATGACGTTTATGACGTTGGGCAGTATCTTCAGGTTGTCAATCATCTGTTGTGCAACGGAACCGTCAACTTCAATCGTCATAACCGCGACCCCGCCTTTTTTCGGACGGGACAACCGGAAATTCCCTATATTGATTCCGGAATAAGCCATAAAGTTGGTGACGGCGGCTATGGCCCCCGGCTTGTCATGGTGAAGGACAAGCAGCGTGTTGTACTGTCCGGACACGGAAACTTCCATTCCGTTTATCTCGGTGACAAGAATATTCCCGCCCCCGATGGAAGCACCCTGCAATACAATTTTTTCACCGTCGTCCCCCGTCAAAGAAATCCTGGCAGTATTAGGATGGGAATCAGGAATATCCCCTTCCACAAAGGAAAATTCCAGACCTTCTTTTTCCGCAATTTGAATGGAGGATCGGACCCGCTCATCATCAGGATACATTCCGAGAATTCCGGCAATCAGAGCCTTGTCTGTTCCGTGACCCTTGTGGGTTTGTGCGAACGAACCGGACAAGAGAATGTCAGCCCGGACAGGACGGGATCCCAGAACCTTCGCCGCAATCCGTCCCAACCTGACAGCACCGGCAGTATGGGAACTTGAGGGGCCTATCATTACAGGCCCTATAATATCAAATACATTCATCTGAACCTCCCGAAGACAAAACCTGCCGCCCGGCTGAGCCGGAGATTCACGAAGAATCCCCGGCGGCCGGAATTTCAATATCTTTCAGAAAACCTCTCGTCAGTTATCCGCGGAGGAACCGGAAGACACAGCGGGCGCAGGTTTACTGCGTATCTTTTTCGCAATCGTGTCAACGATAACACCGATAGCGTTGTCACCGGAAACATTACAGGCTGTTCCGAAGGAATCCTGGGTAAGATACAGCGCTATCATGATGGCGCACAGAGGACCGTTCACATCGCCCATTTCCCGTCCGAAAATCATATACAGGAACGGCAGCGCTGTCATAATTGAACCGCCGGGAGCACCGGGAGAAGCGACCATGGCGATACCCAGCATTGCTATGAAGGGGATGACGGTATGCAACCCGATGGGAAGATCGTACATAAGACAGACGGCGGTGGAACAGGCCGTAATGGTTATCATGGAACCGGCCATGTGGATGTTCGCGCAGACAGGAACAACAAATTCGCGGACCTCTTCTGAAATGCCGTCGGCTTCCGCGCACTGAAGGTTTACGGGAATCGTGGCGGCGGAAGACTGGGTTCCGATTGCAGTCAAATAACCTTTAACCTGATTCTTCAGCAAAAAGAACGGATTTTTCTTTCCGATAGCCCCTGCTACAACGAACATAAAAAGCAGATAAACCAGGTGCATGATGATGACGATAAGGAATACCTTCCACAAAACACCGAGAATAGCCGCAGTCTGTCCGGAATATGTCATGTTAACGAAAGTTCCGCAAATCAAAAGAGGCAGGCCGGGAACAATGACTTTGTTAAGAACCAGATCGATGATTTTTGAAAAATCCGACAGCGAGCCGTACAGGAAATCACCAATCTGTTTTTTAGAACGGAGGATCGAAATACAAAGACCAAGGGTGAATGCAAGAACAACAGCCGCCGTTGTATCTAAAATCGGGGCCACCGGAATACTGAAGTACCTGTCAAGTGTTCTGGAAGAAGCTTCCACAATCAGGTCAACAACATCGGGGGAGATGAATGAAGGGAAGATTGTGCTGGAGACGATAAACGACAGCGAACCGCAAAGCAGGGAGGAGCCGTATGCAAGCAGGAAGGTTACCAGCAGAAGAGTCCCCGCACCGGATGTAAGTCCGGCGATACCCATAGATACGTATGCGACTATCATCAGCGGGATGATGAATGACAGGAATGTACTGAACAGTCCTGATAACGTGATGATAATCCGGCAGAAAACTTCAGGCATAAAGCTTCCTATCAGAATACCAATAACGATAGCGATGATAAGCCTTGGAAGCAAGCCTATCTTAACTTTCTTTTCACCCATTTTTTCCTCCTTAAAAAAAAATCAGGATGTCTTTTAATCCGCATACATGGATAATTAATTTCAGGATTTTACAGCAATGACTTCTATTTCAACCTTCGCGGCTTTAGGCAAAGCCGCCACAGCAAAACAGGATCTTGCCGGCTCGGGAGCAGGGAAATAAGAAGCATATACCTCGTTAACAGCTGCAAAATCACCGATATCCGCCAGAAACACCGTTGTTTTTACAACATCCGCCATTGAAGCACCCTGTTTTTCCAAGATAGCCTTTATGTTCTCCAGGGACTGTTTTGCCTGATCTCCGGGGGTATCCGGCATGGAACCGGTTTTTGGGTCAACAGGCAGCTGTCCCGAAACGAAAATAAAACCCGAAGCTTCTATACCCTGGGAATAAGGACCGACAGGCCTTGGGGCGCAATCAGCTTCGATAACCTTTTTCATAGATTCCTCCAATTAAAAAAAACTATCACTTATGATAATAATTTATCATTTTTAAATCTGTCAAGAAAAATATTTTAAAAAAGAGATTTTTCTTTTTTTTCAGAAAATACTTTGTTTTTTCAACACATCAATATATAATTTATGGGAAGGAGGCCTCATGGGTAACAACGCTTCAAAGTTAAAACGGTATTTTCCTCTGGTTTCCTTTATCAGCGAAATCTGCGGGGAGGATTTTGAAGTCGTCCTACACGACGCCTCAAATCACGAAAATTCTGTAGTCGCGATTTACAACGGGCATCTAAGCGGAAGAAAAATAGGTTCGCCGATGACGGAACTTGCGGAAAAACTGATAAGAGAAAAAATTTACGAGAAAAAAGATTTTATAGCCAATTACGAGGGCCGGAACAGAAAGGGGAAACGCTTTGTATCCTCCACTTTTTTTATAAAGGACGGAAAAGAGCTGCTGGGGCTCATCTGCATCAACCATGACATTTCAAGCCTGGAAATAGCGGACAGGAATTTACAGAGCCTGCTTAAAGCCTTCAGGGTTCCTGGAAAATACAAAAACTCCGAAATGACTGAAACCCTGGACAACTCCATCGAAGGAATTTCCTCGACGTTGATACACAGCACCATACTTGACATCGCTACACCGGGCAGACCGATGCACACATCGGAAAAAGAAAAAATCATCCGCGAACTTAACAAGAAAGGGGTTTTCGCCACCAGGGGAGCGATAAAACAGGTCGCCGGGGAATTAAACATCTCCGAGCCGACTGTATACAGGTATTTAAGGAAAATCAAAGATAAAACAGACTGAAAATTCCTCCGGAGGGGTGGAATCCGGCAAATTTCAGGACAACTTCGGAAAATCATGTGTTTTCATATTTTTAATAAATAATAATTTTTAGTAATATTGAAAAAGAAACTCTTGAATGAAAACCGCGCGGAAGATACTATAAAGTATGTCGTCATCTCTCATTTTAATTTTCGGTTCTCTGATTGTCTGCGGAACATTCCTGGCTAAAATCAGTTCCAGGATAGGTTTGCCCGTCCTGCTGGTTTTCCTCGGTGTGGGAATGATTGCAGGAAGCGACGGCCTGGATTTAATATCATTCGACAGCTATGAAATCGCGCGGGATTTCGCAAACATGGCCCTTATTTTTATCCTGTTTGACAGCGGTTTCAATACAAAAAAAAGCAATCTGCGGAAATACAGCGGACCGTCCCTTTCCCTGGCGACAATAGGAATCATATTGACAGCGGTTTGTCTCGGCGTCCTTGTGCATTACCTGCTGAATATGGACTGGAAATTATCTTTTCTTATCGGAGCCATCGTTTCTTCGACAGACGCGGCCGCCGTTATGACAATAATGAGGGAAAAACCTGTAAAGCCGCACGTTTCATCAACGCTGGAAATAGAATCAGCCGCCAACGATCCTATGGCGATTCTTCTTACTGTTTTCATGATAACCTTCGCCCAAAATACAGGGGCGGCATCTTTCTCCCAGTACGCTTTTTTCATAGGCAGCCTTTTGTGGCAATTCGGCGGCGGAATCTTAACAGCCTTCATTTTAAGCAAGGCCGCCGTATGGCTTTTCAACCATTTCGGAAGCGAGAATCAGGCGATGTTCTACGTCCTGTATGTGGGGGTTGTCGTATCAATTTACGGCGCCGCTGATATAATAAAGGCAAACGGAACAATCGCGGTTTTCTTTGCCGGATACTGGATGGGCAACACGAACTTTGTTTTCAGGAGAGGCTTGTCCCACTTTATTTCCGGTTTATCATCTTTTTCGAATATGTTCGTGTTCCTTATGCTGGGTCTGCTTGTTTTTCCCCATTCGATGGTACAGGTCTGGCAGCAGGGAATCATTCTCGCGTTGGCGCTGATTTTTGTGGCCCGCCCGATTACAGTCTTCATCTGTACCGCGCCGTTTAAATTCACGCTGAAGGATAAAATTTTCATTTCCTGGGGAGGATTGAAAGGGGCCGTTCCCATTATTCTCGCCACCTATCCGGCCGCTTACGGAATGGATCCATCCGGGATGATTTTCAACATTGTCTTTTTTGTGGTGCTGTTCTCCTGCTCCCTGCAGGGAACTACGCTTTCTTTCCTTGCCAAAAAGCTGGATCTTTCGGTTCCGCCGCAAACACATTCACCCTATTCTCTGGAATTATTTGCCCTTGATAAAACAGACTTTGACGTGATTGACGTTGAAATACACTCCGATTCACCCTGGTGCGGAAAAAGGCTTTCAGAGCTTTCCCTGCCGGAGGACATTGTGGTCTCTTCAATGGTCCGCCACGGAAAAATCATGTCGCCCAGGGGAAACACGCAAATTCAGGACAAAGATATTCTCTTCATTATGGGCACCCCGGAGAGGGTACTTGAAGCGGTTTCCACCGGAGGAGCGGAAATCCCCTCGGCAAGCGAAATCACCGATTCCGGCGAAAATCCGGAAGAGGAGTCCGCGGACGGAAAAGAATAACCGCCCCTACGGATTCGCCTGCGGGAAAACGTGGGTTATTTTGAATCAGCCACCCAGACACCGTTCCAGTCCCCAGGAACATTTTCCGCACCGCCCCAGGATTCAATAAGGGCGCGGCATTTTCCGGCATAATGTTCCGCGGCTGCGTCTTTTTCACTTATGCCCTCGAAAGCCGCCAGCGCATCTTTTAAATGCCCCTCATAAAAAAAGGAAAGGGCCGCGGCAAAAGCGGAAAGAACATCTTTTTTTCTGTCATACTCCTCCGGAGGCATCGGTTCAAACACTGTGACAGCCTCTTTCTTCCCCACAACGGCGGCTCTGGCAAGCTCCCGGAATTTAAGATTTGTACCCGCGGCCTCCGCCTCACGCTTTGAAACATCGGTGCACATACAATAAGTTCCGAACTGTTTATTCAAGCCTTCAAGGCGAGCCGCCAGATTGACGGAATCCCCCAGCATCGTATAATCAAAACGGCTGTTCGACCCCATGTTACCGACAACGGCATTGCCCGTATTCAATCCTATGCGGATATAAAAGGGTCTTCCCGCCCTCGCCTCAAGTCCGGGACGCATCTCCGCCACTTTTTTCTGGCAGGCGACGGCGGCCTCCAAAGCCCTTTTGGCGTGATCCTCCTGCTCCGTAGGCGCGTTCCAGAAAGCGATGACAGCATCACCTTCATATTTGTCGATGGTTCCCCCGGAATCAAGGATGATGTCAGTCATAGCGGTAAGATAGTCATTCAAAAGGGCGGTAAGTTCCTCCGGGGGAAGCTTCTCAGAAATACTTGTGAATCCCTGAACATCCGAAAAATAAATGCTTATCCGCTTTCTTTCTCCTCCCAGCTTCAGCCTGTCGGGATTTGCAATAAGCTCTTCAATAACGGCGGGACTCAGATACTGCTTAAAAGCCTGTTTAAGATAACGCCTCTTCCTTCCCTCGGAGAAATAACTCACAAGGGCGGAAGCCAAAAACCCGCAGAAGAGGGAAAACACGGGAGGAACAACGGGAAGAATGCTTCCCGCCGCAAAAGCGAGATACGCGGAAAAAATATAAAGCCCCAGGGAAAGCAGAAATATCAGCACCGGAGCCAGAACGGAAACTTTTCTGGACGCAGCCTGGAAAACGGTGAAAGGGACAATACCGAGCAGGGCACAGAAGACAAGAAGCGAAACAGACAGGGAAGCAGGAGCAGGCTCCAAAAAAACGTCCTGAAGATAATTGTCAAGCTGTGTTATATGCACCCCTACCCCGGGATAATTTGAAGAAACAGGCGTTGAACAAATATCGAAAAGGCCGGGCGCATAAAAGCCGAAAAACACGTGCATTCCCCGGAACATTCCGGGCTCAAGAAGGGGCTCCTCCCCGGCGGAAACCGCGTAATAGCTTTCGAGGATTTGTTTCGCATTGTAAGGAACATAGGCGGTTATATCATTCTGGAATTTCAAAAAGCGCCCGGCGGCAGGCTCTTCTTCCGGAACGGGGGCATCCTTCCCGGCCGCATATAACTGTGCGACACCGAGGGATGGCACCTGATATTCCCCGTATGCATAGTAAGCGAGCGCCTTTCTCACTGTTCCGTCGCTGTCGGCAAGGCTGTTTATTGAGCCGAGAACACACGCGGAAGCGGAAAGGCTGTCTATCGGAAAAAGCACGGGGCTGTCGCCCGGCTGCTTCCCTTCGCTTCCGGGAGGCAAAGGGGCGGTATCCTTCCATCCGGAGACAGTACCCTGTGTGTCGCTGAAAAAAACGGTCTGAACAATCCTCCCGTAATTCCGGCAGGCTTCAGCGAAAGCCCCGTCATCCCCTGAACCATACACGGAAGGCTCCGTAAACAACACGTCAAAAGCGACGGAAGCGGCCCCGCCCGCTTCAAAAAAACGGACAATATCGGCGTAAACGCTTCTCGGCCACGGCCAGGACCATCCGTTTTCAGAATTTCCCCAGTCAAGGCTTTCCTGGTCAAGAAGAACAACGGCTATTTCCTCTGAAGGCCGGACACTGGAGGCGGTGCGCCTCATCCTGTCATCGTAAAAAACATTTTCGGCGGTGTCAAACAAACCGGCTATTGAAGCCGTCAATGTCAGAACAACAGTAAAGACGCATATAAGCGCCGGGCGCAGGAAAAAATTTCCCGCGCCGGAAGAGGATTTCCCCCTGTTTTTTTTCTTTTTCACGGAACCCGTATGATTCTTACCGGATTTCATCTTTCCCCAATCATAAAAATCATAAATTCACAGCGGACATGACAGCATTGAATCTTTCTGTCCTGACAGCATCGGCTTCGGCGGAAGGATAATTCTCCAGCTCTTTTTCCACTTCCCTGAGCCTGTCCTTCGCGGAAGGATGGGTTGAAGCAAAACCGCCGGAAGAGGATTTCTGCCTTTCTTCAAGCATGGCCAGCATTTGTGTCATGGCGGCGGGATTATACCCGGTCGCAGCCATTATGGAAAGAGCTTCAGCATCCGCATCATACTCCTGGCTCTTGGAATAACCTTTGTCCACCAGTGTGGTGACGATTTCATTCACGGACTCATCCATAATGTCGGCAATCTCCGCCAGATCCTCGTTTCCGGAGGCAGTCAGGGCGGCGCCGGTGGTGGCGAGCAGGGCGTTGGAAAGCCGGTTTGTCTTTATCGCCTTGATACTGTGCTGGAGCTGGACATGCGCGATTTCATGGGCGATTACAGCGGCAAGGGCGTCCTCATTTTCCGCGCAGGAAATAAGACCTCTGGTTATCAGAATATGCCCGCCGGAGGTTGCGAACGCGTTTATCTGATCCGAATCAAGAACCCCGGCGAACCATCCCTTAAAAAGTTCCGGACGCCCGGAATTGGCGGCAAGGGCGGTGCAGATGTTGTTCACATACGAAGTCAGCGCTTCATTTTCATACAAATCATAGGATTCAAAAATAGTGGCGGCGACAGCCCTTCCGATATAATATTCCTGTTCCGGAGTTATGGTCTCCGCGGCTTTTGAAATGGAAGAACCCGCTTTTCCGACAGATTTCAGCAAAGGATTGTCAGACGCCTCCCCAACCTGGGCGATACTTTCAAAAACAGCGTTTGTAGTTGCGCAGGAAACACAGAAGAAAACCAAAACGGCGAAACCTGCGGCGCCCAATAAATATTTGAAATTCAAGACGAAAGCCGTGGAAAAGTTTTTCATTCTTCGCCCCTTTCAAGATTCCCTTCAACAACAAAGGAATAAACATCCTCCAGCTGAGGGGCGTTTTTCTCTATTTTGTCAACCAAATCATAGCGCAGCTCAGCGTCATTGCTCCGGAAAACTTTCTCAGCATCGGCGGAAAACCCTTTCCCGGCCAGGGCAAGCTCATCGGCGGAGGCGGACACAGCGTTCCTGTCCCCGCTTAAAACAATTTTCTTCTTTGTCAGGCTGGAAGCCGGCATCCAGCCCCGGACGGAACTGTCCGAAACTGAAACAACCTCATACCATTTTGACTTTTCCGAAAGAACCTCAACTTTGTCACCATAGGAAAGGGTTCCGGTTTTTCTGGCGAAGAAACCGGTTCCGGCTTTCAGAGAAGTCTGCTGGACATTGACATACATTTCGGCTCCGACTGAATCCGCGAACAAAGGATTTACGGTCAGCGCTAAAAAAAACAAAATTAAAAAAAACAAATACCCCCCCCCCTATATCTTTTTCTCTTGCATTTTTCCATCCATTCAGGTATATTATCCCTAAAGTATAAGATTCATTGTCACTTTTTTCAATAAAAATAAAAATTATACCCGGAAGCTTGTCTTTTGACCCGTTTATTAAAATATTAATAAATGACTGAAAGAAACAAACACCACTTCGGGACACGGTTTATGCGGAGGGCTTTATGGACGAAAAAGAAAACGACAAGCCTGTATGGGTAAAGTGGGAAAAAAAATTCGAACTGGGCATTCCCATCATCGATGAACAGCATAAGCATCTGGTAAGTTTGTGCAACCAGCTTCATTCCGAAATAATGATGCGCCGTTCCCCGGACGGGAAGGTATGGAGGATAGCCCTTTCGGATGCTCTGCGGGAAGCGGTAAATTACACGCAAACCCATTTCCAGCTTGAAGAGAAACTTATGGTTGCGGCGGGATTTGAACAGACAGCCAAGCACAAAAAACGGCACCAGGAATTCATAGAGATAATCAGCAAGACGCTTTCCACTTTTGACCAGGTGACGCTGCAAACCGCCCTTGATTTCTCAAAATTCCTTTATGAATGGATTCTGGAGCATATCGCTTATGAGGACAAGCTTTATGTGAAACCGATTTTGGAATATTTGAAAAACAACCAGCAATAACATACAGGGGGGAAACATACGATGAATGAAAATACAGACTTACTTGTTTGGGACAAAAAATTTGAATTGGGAATTCCTGCGATAGATACCCAGCACGAGCATCTGGTGGAGCTGTGCAACAAATTATACAAAAGCATAATCCATCAGCAGAAGGTTGGAAGCGAACACTGGCAGATTGCCCTTTCAGAAGCGCTCCGGGAAACAGCCGGATACATTGTCATTCATTTCAGGGATGAAGAAAAGCTGATGAAAGCGGCTGGATTTGAAAAATTCGCCGAACACAGGGCGAGGCATCAGGAATTTATTTCCAAGGTTACGGAAACAATCACGAACTTCGACAAGGCTACTTTTCAAACAACCTTCGATTTTGTCAAATTTCTATACGACTGGATTTTAAGGCACATAGCCTATGAAGACAAACTTTATGTAAAATCCATAATTGAATTCTACAAAAAAAGAAACCAGCAGACAAACTGATGCCGATTTCATCCCGGATTATCCTAGATGGCAATCCGGGAATTGAAAACTCCGGCTGACTTATTCAAAAATCAAAAGACGGGAACAACTTCGCCGTTAGGATACCTTTCTTTGATAAAACCGCGGATTTTATCTGATTTAAGCGCATTTACCAAAGCGACAATCCTTGGATCGGTTTCATTCCCTTCTTTTACGGCAATGACATTCACGTAAGGGGAATCGGCGCCTTCAACAAACAGGCCGTCAACGCTGGCGACAAGCCCGGCGGGAATGGCGTAATTACCGTTAATTACAGCGGCGTCCACATCGGCAAGGACACGGGGAAGGGAGGCGGCTTCTATTTCGCGGAAAGTCAATCCGTAAGTGTTTTCAGCAACATCCAGAGGAGTGGCGGTGATTCCGGCGCCATCCTTCAGCTTGATTAAACCGGCGGACTGGAGAAGAAGGAGGGCCCTTCCCTCGTTTGTGGGGTCGTTGGGAATCGCGACGACACCGTTTTTGAGATCCGCGAGAGATTTCACCTTTTTGGAATAAAGGGCCATGGGTTCAATGTGAATTCCGCCTGCATTTGCAAGATGGTAGCCGCGTTCCTCATTGAACGAATCCAGATAAGGAAGATGCTGGAAAAAATTGGCGTCGATTTGTCCGCTCTCAAGAGCCTCGTTGGGAGTAACATAATCGGTGAACTCAACCACTTCCAGAGTTATGCCCTGCTCCGCAAGATCCGAAACGACGAGATTCAGCATTTCGGCATGGGGTTCGGGCGTTGCGCCAACCTTAATCTTCTGCGAATCGCTGTCTTTTGAACCGCCGGCGAAAGACAACGAACAGACGCAAAGAACGGCAAGGACGAACAAAAGTTTTTTCATTTTTTTCTCCTGTTAAAATGAAATGATGTTATGTTGAAAATATAATATCAACGTTTGGAAAGCAAACTTGAACCTATTCTTGATCCGGCAAACTGTATGATTTCCACCAGAAGAAGAATGACGACGACAGATACCGCCATCACTTCGGGACGGAAGCGCTGGTAGCCGTAACGTATGGCAAGGTCGCCAAGCCCGCCGCCGCCGATTGCTCCTGCCATCGCAGAATAGCCTATTAAATTTATGATTGTCAACGTAACGCCGGAAACAAGCGAGGGCATGGCTTCAGGCAGCAGGACTTTGAATATAATCTGAAAGTTTGAAGAGCCCATGGCACGCGCCGCCTGAATTACACCGGGATCAACTTCTTTCAGAGACGTTTCGATAATTCTTGCAACAAAGGGAGCGGCGGCGATTGAAAGCGGAACTATCGTCGCCTGCGTTCCGATACTCGTTCCGATGATAATCCTTGAAAGGGGAAAAAGTATTATCATCAAAATCAAAAAAGGAAAGGAACGCAGCGCGTTTACAATTCTTGTCAGAACCTGATTCAAAAGCGGCTTCGGCATTATTCCGCCGCGGGGATCAGTGACGCATAAAAGGATTCCGAGCGGCAGCCCAAGAACAAGAGAAAAAAAAGCGGAGGCAAAAACCATTACAAGAGTTTGCAGGGTCGCTTCCCCCACAAGAAAAAATAAAGAATTCAAATCCATTATCTTTCCTCCCCGTTTTTTTCAACAACTATTCCCTCTTCCTTCAGATAGTCCAGAGCCTTTGCCAGCTCTTCTTTTGAACCCGAAAGATCCGTTATCAATGTACCTATATCCTGACCGTGCAGGTGCTGTATACCGCCCGCACGTATATTGAATTCCACATTGAATTTGGAAGCCAGCCTGCTGAGCACAGGTTCGCCCGTCATCTTTCCGATAAAACGCAGAATATATTCCCCGCCTTCCTCGGACCAGCGGACCAATCCGCTCCCGGCCTGTGTTTCTTCACTGAATCCGCCGGACGGAAGATTCAGCAGAAAATCCCTGGTGACCGCGGTTTTAGGATGCATAAAAATCTCTTCAACGGTACCCTGCTCGGCGATTAAACCGTTGTCGAGAACCGCGACAAAATCGCAGGCATCCCTGACAACTTCCATCTGATGGGTGACCATAACCACCGTCAGATTCATTTTATGCTGTATTTCCCGTATAAGATTCAAAATGGAACGGGTTGTCTGCGGGTCAAGTGCGCTCGTCGCTTCATCGCAAAAAAGCACGTCGGGATTATTTGCAAGCGCCCTGGCTATCGCAATCCGCTGCTTTTGTCCGCCGGAAAGTTTGCTTATGGGACTGTCCGCCCGGTCGGAAAGGCCGACAAGTGCAAGAAGCTCCTTCACCCTTGCGTTTATTTCCGCGGCGGGAACCCCGCTGACTTCAAGCGGATAGGCGATATTTTTGGCGGCGGTTCTTGAGCTGAACAAATTGAAATTCTGGAATATCATTCCGATCCGTCTCCGTCTTTCTATCAGGGCACGGCCGGAAAGACTGTCAACCCTTTCATCATCATAAAAGACAGTCCCGGAATCAGGCTTTTCCAACAGGCTTATGATACGGACAAGCGTGGACTTTCCCGCGCCGCTTTTTCCGATTATGCCGAAAATGCTGTTCGGCCGGATTGACAAACTCACCCCGTTCACAGCGTGAATCGCTCCCGCTCCGGGAGAAGAGTCAGAATAAGTCCGCACCAGATTTTCCAAAGTTATACGCACGGAAAAATTATAGAAACAATACGGTTTTAAGTCAACGCAAAGGGATTTCCGCAGTAAAACCGCAGGCCGTGCAATCCGGTTTTATTTTTACCGGCCTATTTGCGGATGGCGAAAGTCTTTTTCAGGAATTTTATGAATTCCTTCAGATTTTCGCTGTCCGGAGTTGAAATCCCGAATTCAACGAGGGCGTCGGAACGCTCCTTTTTCAGCCAGACAAAACACTGCCTTTCAACATCCGCCGCCGGCTGACGAGATTTGGCGATACGGACGATTGAAAGCATTTCGTCTTCAGTGAAAAGTTTCCAGTCTCCATGGAAACCCACATGATAACACCCCGCCCCTGCGGAATGTTTTATACTGAAAGAACCGGCACCGCTTTTCCCGCGGGATTTTCCTGCGGAAGACGTCCTTGCCTTGGAAGACTTTTCCAGCTCCTTTTCATTTTTTTCGATTTCGGCGTTTATCCTGTCAACTTCCATATTGTGGATAAGAACATGGGCCTGGCTTATCAAAAAATCCAGACCCTCTTCGTCGAGCCTCGGCAGCAGGGCTGTCAACTCATCCGCAAGCTTTTTTTTCGCCGCATCCGCTGTATTTGCCGTATTTTTTTTCGCCATATTATAATTATATCATATAATTCAATATTCCACAGGATTCCCGTCTCATTCTTCAGAATATATAAAATAACTTGCATTATACTAAAATCTCATGCAAAATAATAAATTATGATACACGGGGAACCAAATAAAACAACTGATAAAATCCGCAGGCACATTCTTCACGCTTTTTTTGCCGCCGCTGTTCTCTTCATTAACTTACTGCCATTAAACGCGGAGGAACAAAAAAACAGCCTTGAAATAAGCAAAGACGCATCATTCACAGTGACAACGCTTCCGGAAGCGATGGCAACGGTAAACGTGACGCTGGCTTATCCGCTGCTGAGAGGACAGAATCCCCTGACAGCCTCAAACGGTATCAAATTCAAAACATCCGCAGTGGTGACACCTGTAAGCGCCAGAGGGTCGCTGCAACTCACCTTTACACCTGTAGCGTTCCTTCAGTTTCATACATTCACCTTCGCAGGAAGCGGCTGGAATTTTCTATCCTTTGACAACGGGTTGTGCCTTGTTGTCCGGGAAAACGGACATGAAACAAAATATGAAGACAAAAGCCTTGACGGTCTTATCTGGGGCTACGGAGGGGCGGCCACATTTCAGTTTGACTTTGCAGCCCTTTTTCCGGGGGAATGGAACCATGTTGTAATACAATCCATGCACGAATTCCGGTACAGGGGTTTTACAGGCGCCTCCGATGATGAAACATGGGCGTATGAATGCGACTGGAGCATGAACCGTAACGGATGGAACTATTACGCCAATTTGCTGCTCGGATACCAGATGCCCATCCGGTTTAATCTCGTGGCATTGCTCGTGGAAGCAGACACCGCTTTATATGAGGTTGAAGGTGATTTCCATGACGGGGAATACTGGGGACAAAACCTCCCGAGATGGAAATTCGGAATTCTTGGAAGTTTTAAATGCACTGATTCAATTTCACTTTCGGCGATACTTCAGTTTGCAACATCCTTGAAAGCAACCGGGGAAACGGAGGACTTTGACTTTTACCAGGACAGACGGGTTGACAAAACCTCGCCCTATGATTTCGGGTTTTACCGGTTGATTGCCAGTGTAAATGTAAAACTGTAAAAACAGAGGAAAGAAATGGCGGCGGTTCCTGCGGGTGAAACACAATTCGCCAGAATGACACAAACCCCGATACCCTCTCTTGTTTCAAAGCTGGCGGTACCAACCGTGATAAGCATGCTCGTTTCCTCACTGTACAATATGGCCGACACTTTTTTCGTCGCAAGAATAGGGACAAGCGCAGGAGCCGCGGTAGGGATTGTTTTTTCAGTGATGGCCCTAATCCAGGCGCTCGGCTTTACCATTGGAATGGGAACAGGCAGCCTGCTCTCAAGATTGCTGGGACAAAAAGACATAGAGGAAGCGAACAAGATTGTCTCCACAGGCTTCTTTTCCGCCATGTTTTTAGGACTGTGTATTTCAATTCCGGGCCTGGTTTTCCTAAACCCCTTCATGCTCTTTCTAGGTTCAACTCCGACAATCCTTCCATTTGCCAAAAGTTATGCGTTTTACATTCTGATGGGGGCGCCGCTAATGTGCGGGGCATTCGTCCTGAATAACATTCTGAGAGCCGAGGGGAAGGCCGCTTTCTCGATGGTGGGTTTAACTACAGGAGGAATCCTGAACATCATTCTGGATCCGCTTTTTATTTTCGGATTCGGAATGGGGACGGCGGGCGCGGGAGCCGCAACTTTGATAAGCCAGGCAATAAGCTTCATCATTCTGCTGCAATTCATTCTGCGGGGGAAATCCGTTTCCCGGATATCTTTTTTCAGCATACCCAGGGCGGGGAAGTACTTCGCATCCGCCATGCTGATTGCTTCCACCGGCTTTCCTTCACTCTGCCGTCAGGGCCTTGCAAGCGTATCGACCATGATGCTGAACCGCAGCGCTTCCTTTTACGGGGATGCTGTTGTAGCAGGATTCGCAATCGTGCTGCGCATAACCATGTTCATTTCTTCGATTATGATAGGCATAGGACAGGGATTAACACCGGTGGTCGGATTCAATTATGGAGCCGGAAAATTCAGGAGGGTTCGGGACGCATATTTTTTCACCGTTGCGACAGGATTCGTCATCCTCTCCGTCTCGTCCGTCCTTTTGTTTATATTCGCCCCGGACATCATAAGAACCTTCAGCTCACGGGAAGAAGTGATTGCGGCAGGAACAGTCGTCCTAAGATGGCAATGCCTCGCCCTGCCGTTCCATCCGGTCATTATAAGCACGAACATGATGATGCAGGCTACAGGAAAAATAGGCATAGCAACTTTCCTGTCATCAAACAGGCAGGGAGTTTTTTTCATCCCGCTTGTAACCATCCTTCCGGCTTTATGGGGCTTGTCAGGTTTGGAAGCAGTGCAGTCCATCGCCGATTTACTCAGCTTTTTGACGGCGGCTCCGTTTGCATTTTTCTTTTTGCAAAAACTGAGCCGCCTCGAAGAAAGACATAACGTCTGAGGTTCCGGAATCTCAGGTGAGTTTAGCCTCAACCCAACGGCTGACAATCGGCTCTATCGATTTCATGTTAAATCCCAGAGAATCCACCTGTTTTTTATCCCGGCTTGTTCCCCAGTTCTGGTAGGGATCATCGTAATGGGACATCAGATAATTATAAACGATATCCTCCGCCTCATTCTGATTCGAGCTGAAAATACCGCCGCTTTTTTTTCCAACACAGGCGGAAAGTTCTTCCCGTATGGAAGACCGTATTTCCTGAAAAAATATTTCCTTATACACGGTGTATGTTTTACCGGAAACACGCTTGATAATATCCGCGACGGAATTCGGCACAAAATTTTTAACTCTGCCCTTACCTGCAAAATCCGGCAGACCTTTTTCTTTTCCGCGCCTGTCACGCCTGAGGACGGGAACCTTCGGTTTTTCAGACGGCTCCGCCCCGGCAGGCTTCAGGGATTCAGCCGGAACCTTTTTTACGGTCTTCGCCTTCCTTGTTTTCACCTCAGAAGATTTTGAAGGAGGCGGCGGTGCGGCCTGCGGTTGCGGCGGATTATCCGCACCGGCGGCTTTTTCTCCGGCAGGCGACGGAGCCGGCTGTAAATTGGATTTATAATAGCGCCAGGTCCGCTGCATATATAAATCGCCGGAAATGTTATAATAATACCCGTTTACAACGGAAGACAAAACCGCATTCAGGATTTCCTCATCCCGCCAGCCATGTTCCCTTCCGTTTTTTATAGCGGAAAAAATTTCACTGTGTTTTGTTTTATACTTCTTGCTGTAAAGAACGATAATCCTTTCAAAGGCAGGGTCAAACACCTGATTCCAATATTTCAGGCAGTAAGCGATGACGGAATCCTCCGTTCTGGAAACACCCCGAGGTATAAGGATTCTGGATAAATCCTTTTCGGAAAATTTTATTTTTGAAAAATCAACAAAAACAGATTCCTGTTTTTTCTTCCGCCCGGCATACCGGCGGGCTTCCCTCTCTTTTTTTAAACTACGGACACTTTCAACGGTATCCGTAATATACATCCGGATAATCTCCGCCGTCCTTTTCATTTCTTTGGATTTAAAACCAAGGAGAACCGCATAGCGGGCATATTTTTCGGTAAAGGCCACAGCTTTCATTCTGTCAGCAGAAACAACCGAAAGAAGATTCTCCGCGAATCTTATGACAGAATAGGCGTCGGATATTTTCACGGTATCAATGTTTTCCGTCAAAACGGAAATAATATAAAAAACACGTTTTTCAACTTTATCAGCGAGGATAAGAATGCACTCATACAGCAACTTTTTGAATCCCGGATCACGCAATCTATAGCAACGCAACAGCTCCGCCCGCGCGTTCTCATCAGGAAATTTCCTCCGGAGCCGGGTGTTGTACAAGACGAGAGCTTCCTTGTGTTTTCCCATTTTCCAGAGTTCAAAATACCGCTCTATATCTGTATCCGTATCGAATGATAAATACGGGTATTCTTCTTTCAGGATTTTCAACTGTAAATCAGTTATTTTCCTCATGCCAGAAAGTATAAGAAAAAAAAAAGGTTCATTTCAACACGGGTTTCCCCGCGGAAATGAACCTCCGTCGAATACAGGAACAACTACTGAAGGAGACTTAAAACGCTCTGCGTAGCCTGATTTGCCTGTGCAAGCATTGCTGTACCGGACTGGGTAAGAATCTGGTTCTTTGTGAAGTCAACCATCTCTTTCGCCATATCCGTGTCCCTGATGCGGGATTCGGCTGCCTGAAGGTTTTCAGCACCGATTTGCAAGCCACGCATGGTGAATTCAAGACGGTTCTGGTATGCGCCCAAATCCGCGCGCTGCTTGTTCACCATCTTGATAGCCTGGTCAAGAGTTCCGATAGCGCGGTTAGCGCTGTCAGGAGAAGAAAGAGACAAGATGCTCTCATCCCCCAAATTGCGGATACCGAGCGCGGCGGCTGTCATTGTGCCGATATACGCGCGGGTCCGCTGATCCATATTTGCCCCGATATGGAACCACATGGATCCGGTAACTGTGTTTTCTCCGGTTTCCCGAGCAAATCTTCCGGTAAGCAGATTCATACCGTTAAACTGCGCATGACTTGCAACCCTGTCGATTTCAGCAACAAGCTGAGAAACTTCGACCTGGATCTGCATGCGGTCTTCTGCGGTATAGATACCGTTCGAGGACTGAACGCTGAGTTCGCGGAGACGCTGGATAATATCCTGTGTTTCCTGCAGATACCCTTCCGTTGTCTGAATAAACGAAATACCGTTCTGTGCGTTGATATTCGCCTGATTCAAACCGCGGATCTGACTGCGCATCTTTTCAGACACTGCGAGCCCGGAAGCATCATCCCCTGCGCGGTTTATGCGCATACCGGAGGAAAGTTTTTCCATGTTCTTCGTGTTGGAAATATTGGTCTCTCCCAAAACACGCTGCGAGAACATAGCGCTGAGGTTGTGATTGATGATCATAATGCTACTCCTTTGGCGATTTTCGGCGGCCTGTGCTATGCTGCCGCGGCATCCCTGCCGATCTGTCAATTTAACCGGATCTCCTGACCATTCCTGTACAGAAGACGGATGCCGTTCGGTCAGCTGCCCCCGGACGGCACTAGGTTTTAACCTGTACTTCAAATATCGGCGGAGACTTCCACGGCTTGAGAAAAAAAATATTTCCGGCCGGCAAATTTAACGGGAAGCAGAAAACAGAAAAAACACGCAGGAAATAAAAACAAGACAAAATATAAGTATGAAATAAAAAATTATCAGTACGTCAGGAATTGTGCGCGCCGTTCCTGCAGTTGACACACCCCAGGATATGGACATGGTTCTTGCCGGAAGTCCTGTAAAAAACCCTCGCCACAAGATATTCATCAGGTTTCAAATCTTTTCTGCACACAGGACAAACCCGGCGGACATCCGGCTCAGGATAGGGAAGACAGTTGGGGCAGCCGAATATATGGCAAATCCTGTCGTTACCTCCGGGGAACACCGCGGACTTTATCTGCCGCCCCGGAGTCAAAACAACTCCGCACACAGGACAGGTTCCCGGAGCCCCCGGCTTCCCGACCTTTTTCAGTTTCTTTTTGGAAGGCTGTCTGGCCGAAGAAAAAAACAGGGAAAAGCCGAAAACAAAAAGCCCTATGGCTATAAAGACAAGAAGCAACAGATAAAACGGAGAAAAAAACATTTTCAAAATCCCTTCAGAGGTATTCTGCCAGAAGTTTTCAGTTTTGAAAACAGAATATTACATTTTACTTGCAGTGCGCCGTTTTTTAAGCTATTATGTTTAATGTGGCAGAGTTGTACATTGTTGCGACACCGATAGGGAATTTAGGCGACATGACTTTCCGCGCGGTGGAAACGCTGAAATCCGTGGATGTGGTTGCCTGTGAGGACACCCGCAGAACACTGCAGCTCCTGAATCATTTCGGGATAAAAAAGCCGCTCCTGTCATGCAGGGCGTACAATGAACAGTCCGCATCCGGGAAAATACTCGCCCTTTTGGACAAGGGGCAGAACGTGGCCTATGCCAGTGATGCGGGAACCCCTTCCGTCAGCGATCCTGGAGGAGTCACAGTCCGTAAAGCCAGAGCCGCAGGTCACAGGGTTATCCCCATACCGGGGGCTTCCGCTTTCGCCGCCCTGGTCAGTGTTTCAGGCGGGACGGACAAAACGGTCGTTTTCGAGGGTTTTTTGTCCCCCAAACCGGGACGCAGAAAAGCCCGGGTGAAAGAGCTGATGGAAACAGGATATGCGTTCGTTTTATACGAATCCCCGTTCCGGATAGTTAAACTTCTGGCGGATATTGCCGAAACTGACAGTAAGCGGCTCGTTGTGGTTGGGAGGGAAATGACAAAGCTGCACGAAGAGATTGTCCAGGGGACAGCAGAAGACGTTTACGGGATATTTTTGGGGAGAGAGAAAACGGCGGGGGAATTTTCCGTATACATTTCCGGAAAAACCGTTAAGGAAAATACGGTTTCAGCCGATAAAAAAAACAAGGCAGGATGAGTATGATAATTGACCGTCTGGGGGGAATAAATCCTCTCGAAAATGTTCAGAACACAAGCAAACCTCAAAGAGTAAAAACGCCTGAAAAGCCGGATTCCGTAAGCGTATCTTCAGAAGCGAAAGGTCTTTCGGAGATGTATTTTGCGATGGAAGCAGTAACATCCGCCCCGGACGTCAGGGCGGACCGGGTAGCCGAAGTAGCTGAAAAGATAAAGGATCCGGGATATATAACCGGCACAATCGTGGATATTGTCGCAGACCGCTTCCTGGATGAAATGGGAATATAAAATATCCCGGGAAATTTACCAGGTATAAGGCGGATTGCAGGGCGGTTTTGCCCCGGCTTTCCGCCTTTTTATTTTATTTTGCCCGGAGAAAAAAAATGGCAGATTTTTTCTTCAAAATATCACCGAACATAACATTGGGAACCCACACCATATCAAGACTTGGACATTCGGTTTCCCGTTGGCTGGACAAGACGGAAAAGAGATTCATGCTCGTGGCGGATCCGGTTCTGAAAGATTTCGGAATAATAGACAACGCGGTTCAATCTCTGGAGGAAAAGGGAATTGAAACCTTTATCTTCGATGATATTCCCGACGCTGCATCTTCCGTCCTGGAAGACGCCCTGTCTTTAGCCAGGGGAGCGCACATCTGCGGGGTAATTTCTCTGGGAGGACTGAAAACCGCATCCATCGGAAGGGCGGTTTCAGCTTTATACAACGAAACAGGCGATGTTTACGATTACATTGAAGGAGCCCAACCGTCAGCGGCACCGCTCCCCTTTGTCGAAGTGCCTTCAACCTGCCGGGATCCCGCAATGTTCATGGATAAAACCCCCATAATTGACAGCAGGAACAATCAGGCAGTCCTGATGAAAATACAAAATGACGTATGCAAAGCAGTCATAATGGACCCGAACCTTTACATGCATATTTCCCCGCATATTGAAACATCAATGATGTTTCAGGCGGCTCTGATTGCGTTTGAAGGATATGTTTCAACAAAAGCCAACTTTTTCTCCGATACAATTCTGGGGAAAGCCCTGGAAATACTGTTTTTGGGATTGGATGAGGAACGCAGCAAAAATTCCGGAAATTCGCAGGAGATGCTTGCCGCCCAGGGAGGCTGCATGGCTTCTTTGGGGGCAGCCATAAGCTCGCCGGGAGCGGGAACCGCCCTGGCCTTTGCCTGTAACGCAAGATTCAAAACCTCCATAGCCCTTGTATCTTCCATCATGTTTCCGCACATAATCGATGACGCATCCCGCGCGAAGGTCAGCCAGGCAGCGACCCTGGGCAGAATCCTCGGAACTGCCGCCGCAGGACAAAGCGACGGGGAAATCGCAGCCCGGGTGGCGGATGAAGTCCGGGGAAGGCTCGCCGTTCGCGGGCTGCCCGTCCGGCTGAAAGATTTAAACCTGTCGATAGAACAGCTGGCCACAGCGGTGGAAGACGCAAGCCTGATGGACGTGATGAATTACATCCCCAGAAGCATGTCAGCCGATGATTTGTTCGACTTGGTAAAACGGGCCTATTGATTCCTCCCGGACAGGCTGTATCCGCCGGCAGGAACTGATTTCACTGTGGAACTGTTTCAAGTATTGTTAACATCCTGTGGATAACTGTTTTTTTACAAACTTTTTTTCTTTTTTTGTGAATAAGCACTTGACAAAAAATAAAAGCCTTTTTTGCCGGAAAATCTGGTTTTAACATAATTACTTATACTACAAAGAAATACATAAAAACAGCTTCGCTTACCGTATTAAGGTAAACTAAAATTCCGCTGAATTTTCTTAAAAATAAAAAAGAAAACCCTGCTCCGCCTGTGTATAACTTGTAGATAAGTTGGGAAAACAAAAGATATATCCACAAAAGGCTTTCCCGGAAAGAGAAAAGAAACGGAAAAGTTCTTGTAAATGCCTTTTCGCCGTGTTACGATAAACAGGCATGAAAAACGCCTTTATGATTCTCCCGTTATTTTTCCTCAATACAATCGCCTGGGCGTTATTATGTCCTTTTTTCTATTCCCTGGCGCAACCCGGTGTCTTTTACGCCCTGGCAGACGGGCAGTATATATATTTCCTTTCAGGATTTCTTGAAAACATACTGAATTTTATACCTACGGCGACAGTTATGGCCTTTACCTCCGTCTATATCTTCATCATGCGCCACGGAGCCAGAAAAAACATAGCCGTTCCCGTTATTCTTTTCCTTTTTGTGTTCGCCGCCGGGGTCCTTATCCCGCTGACTTCCATGGCAGGCAGGAGGCTGTTTGACGAAAGAACTCAGGAGAACAGCCCGGAACAACTGCCGGAAGCAGGGTTTATACGGAGTTACGAACAGGGGAAAAAACTTCTTTGGCTGGAGGAAACCCCGGGGGAAAATACGGCGGTTTCAAACCTCATCGCGGCGGATTTTACAGGTAACAGAGTGATTCCCAGAATTTCAACCTTCCCCCGGGCTGTTTTTGACAGGGAAACCTCAAGCCTGAAAACGGACGAAGGGGCATATCCCGTATCTTATTTTAACCCCGGCGTTGAAAAGAAACTGGAATCGCCTGCCTTCCTGTCCTCGCTGGCGGATGATATCAAAGCCGTTAACGCGGTATTCAGTTCTTCACTGCGGGAATCAGCGGCCTCCTATATATTTTCGGGAACAGCCTTTTTTGCCGCCATAGGCGCCCTGTTTTTCCTGTGTTTTTTAACCGACTGGAAGCTCATAAACATCCTGATTTATCTGCCGGTTCTCCGGCTGGTTTATAAAATTTTCCCGCTTATATACGAAGAAGAATGCCGCCGTTTCCTCGAAAAACTTCTTCCCGGCTTTCTTCCGGACGAAATAATACCGGCACTTCCTGCATTCATATTTGCCGTCATCCTGTCATCCGCAGGGCTGTTCTTCCTCATGCCCAGATACAGAAAGAGAAATCCAAGAGGGGCTGAATCGTGAAACAAATATTAAAGCAGGTTTTCCCCGTAATCCTGATTCATCTTTTTATTGGGTTTGTCGTTGTTTTTGTTTTTTCAATGACGGGGAATATTCAGCCGGAAATTCTGAAACCCTTTGAATACACCTTTAAGCTGTGGAACGCCCTGACGGAATTCACAAGATTCTTCCCCGCCCTCATGACAGCAGGTCTTTTGACCGGTTTTGCAATGGCATTCAGAAAAATCATTCCGGAAAAGGTGGACAGGTGGTCAGCTAAAATCTTTTCCAGTCTGACAAACGCTTTTCTCATATGCATTATTTGTATCGGTGTGTACATCCTCCTATCGGAAGGCCTGGTTCCGGTCCTGAAAAACAAGCAGGAAGACATAAAAGCAAAGACGGACGCCTATAATGACTATATGTTTATAGCTGAAACGGAAGCCGCCGCGGGAAAATACAGGAGCGCCCTTTCAAACGCGGAGGCGGCCCTTTCAATCTGGGAGGAAAGTCAGGAAGCCTCCGTCCTGGCGGAAAACATGCGTTTAAAACTCGCAGAGACAGAAATCCCCGGGCCGGAAACAGGGAACCGGGCGTCAGAATCCGGCGGCGGAACACCGCTGCCTCCCCAGGCAGGATATTCCTCTTTCGAGCTGCTGGAGAAGGCAAGGGAATCGGCGCAGGCCCTTGATTTTTACAACGCCCATTATTATGCCATGTTGTCCTGGCGGCTCTCCCGGCCGGATGACCCAAACAGAGGAGCGGCGATGCGGCTCGCCTCCGAAGCGTGGAACCGGATAACAGCTTCCCTGGATTCAGTCCGGGCAATCCCCGACCAGCAGTGGTACAGAAAAAAGCAACGGGGATACACAGCTATACAGGCGAACGATTACCTTTCCGCTTATTACCTGTTTCTGGAAATGGACAGGGAACAGAAGGCGGAAGCAAAGGGTATAGATCCGGATATAGAACGGTTCCTGGAAATTTCAAGACGGGGGCTGCTGGAATCTTTCTTTTTCACCGATGAAACTAAAAGCCTGAGGCTTTTTGAACAAAGCGGGGATGTCTTTTTCACACTGGACAAGGCGGACGGAGAGAAAGAAGCCGTTTTAATGAAGGGGATATCCAGAGGACACATTGACCGGCAGGACGCCGCGTATTTGAGGGGATTCGAGCTTCTCCGGTTTGACGCGGACGGAAATCTTGTTTTTCATATCGCGGTTCCTTACGCGAAAATGTTTTCTTTTTCCCCGGACGGAGAAAATCCAAAACCGCAGCTTATTTTAACTTCGGTTGACCGGGAAAAGGAAAACAACAGGATAGACCCGGAAGTGATTTCAGGAGAATTCCCGCCGCCGGAAGCAGTGTCGAAGTCCGTCATCGTTCTTGACATGCCTTATGACGACATGAACCTCCTCCTTTCCGCCACGGCCGGGCCGGAATTGATGACGCTCTCTGAATTGTTTTCTTTTTCATTCAAGGCTGAAAGCTACGGAATGGAAAAGGATTTGTACCTGGCGGAATTTATACAGCGAATCTCGGATCCGTTTATAGTTTTCACTGTGGCGATTTTAATGCTTGCCTGGGCATGGAAACTCCGTCTGCGGAAAAACAGGCCTTTCAGCGCCTGGTGGATTCTTGTAATGCCGCTTGTGACGGTGGTCTGCGTTTACCTTATGGAAACAGCAAGATACGCCGCGAGACTGTGCATCCTCCTGTTTTCGGTGAAAATCCCCGCCTTTTCCATTCCGGCCATTCTGGCGGTGGTCGCCGCGGGTTTCTTCCTGACATCCCTATACTTTTTTGCGCAGCGGTCGGACTGAAAGCCCGTCTTTCACACTTCAGTATCTCCGCTAAAGAATTCCTTCCAGTCCTGCTTTTTCTGAAAAATATAAAAGGGTGTGCCGGTTTCCTGCAGGACGGGATCCGCCCCGGAAAGAGAGTCCCGCAGAATCCTTAAATACGCCTGGCGGGAAATATTCTTTGCGCCGAACCGGGCCATGTGGTCAGTATAAACCTGGGAATCAATCAGGGAGCCGCCCATGGCGGAAAAGAACTCCCCCGCAAAAACAACAAACGCCGTTTTCGAAGCGTCATTCTCACGGGAAAACATGGACTCGCCGAAAAAAACGGGCCCCAGCTGAAGCCCGTAAAAACCGCCGGCCAGACGGCTTCCGTTCCATGCTTCAATTGAATGCATGAAACCTTCCGAATGAAGTTCCATACAGGCATCCATCAAATCCTCGGTTATCCACGTACCCTGCTGCCCCGGCCTGATGATTTCGGCGCAGGAAACAAGAACCTTTTCGAATGCAGTGTCCGCGGTAATCCGGAACCGTCGCTTTTTCATATCCCGCGCCAATCTGGAGGGAACATGAAAATCATTCGGCATGAGGACAAACCTGGGATTGGGAGACTGCCAGTACAGGGGATCATCCTCGTTGAACCACGGGAAAATCCCCTGTGTGTAAGCGGAAAGAATCATTCCGGGGGAAAGATTCCCGCCCACGGCAACAACAGAACCTTTAGCCTCATCAGGGTCCGGAAACCGGAAATAATCACCGCATTCAAACCACGGAAAATCCGGATCCTGCCTGTTCTGACTGTTATATTCTTTCATCAGCCTATTTCGGAGGGCTCGGTTTCATATTCCCTGGACTCAACGGACTCGTTCTGCCCGTCTATTCCGCTTCCGGAGCTTTTAATTGTCAGCGCAATTTTCCCGTTCTTCATGTTGAAGGAAACGGTTCCTCCCCTTTCAAGCCTGCCGAACAAAACATCGTCCACGAGAGGCGCGGCGATTTCATCTTCGACAACCCGGGAGACATTTCTGGCCCCGAATTCCGGAGAATAGGACTTCTCTGCAAGGAAAGACACAACATTTTTGGAGACGGACAGAATCACGTTCTTCTCCTCCAGACGCCGGCTTATCAGGGAAATTTCCTTACAAACAATGGACTCCATGATTTCCTTTGAAAGGCGCTTGAATTTAATTACGGCATCCAGTCTGTTCCGGAATTCAGGGGAAAAGGCTTTTTTCACGGCTTCGTCCAGGGCCTCATCGGAAACCTCACCGCCGCCGAACCCGATGGCGGGTTTTCCCATCTGATCCGCCCCGGCATTGCTCGTCATTATCAGAAGCACATTCCTGAAATCCGCTTTCCGTCCCTGGTTGTCAGTCAAAGTCGCATAGTCCATAACCTGAAGGAGGACATTAAAAATATCCTGATGGGCTTTTTCAATTTCATCCAGAAGAAGAACGGAGCGGGGCTGCTTGCGCACAGCATCCGTAAGAAGCCCTCCATCCTCAAAGCCCACATATCCCGGGGGAGAACCTATGAGCCTGCTCACGGTATGCTTCTCCTGATACTCGCTCATGTCAAACCGGATTAAAGGCAGCCCCAGAATTTCGGCAAGTTTCCTTGCCATCTCCGTTTTTCCGACACCGGTCGGCCCCGCGAACAGAAAGCATACACCGGGTTTCGAGCCGCTTCTGAATCCCGCCCTCGCCCTTTTCACGGTTTTGGCGAGCTCACACAGGGCATCCTCCTGCCCGAAAATATTTTCACGCAGATTTTCTTCCAGGTTTTTAAGCTTTTTGTTTTCATCCAGCCCGATGCTTTTCTCCGGGATTCTGGCAATCTTTGCCACAACAGTTTCTATCAGGGGTACAGTCACCTCCGGAATTTCCCGGGTCAAATCGACGGGACCTTCCGCTATGCGCAGCCGGGCGCCGGCCTCATCAATTATGTCGATGGCCTTGTCGGGAAGGAATCTGTCGTTGATGTAAAGAGCCGAAAGACGGACCGCTTCGGATACGGCCTCATCCGTGTAGCGGACATGATGGAATTCCTCGTAACGGCTTTTCAGTCCGTGTAATATTTGGACGCTTTCCTCTTCCGTCGGCTCGGAAACATCGATTTTCTGGAAACGGCGGGCAAAAGCCCTGTCTTTCTCAAAATGCTTCGAATACTCATCATAAGTGGTCGAGCCGATGCAACGGACTTTCCCGGAGGAAAGAACAGGTTTCAGCAGATTGGAGGCGTCCACAGCCCCGCTTCCGCCTCCGACTCCCGCGCCGACAAGCATATGGATTTCATCAATGAACAGAATCGAACCTTCCCGTTTTATAAGCTCGTCGGTGAGCTTTTTTATGCGGTCCTCAAAGTCACCGCGGAATTTTGTTCCGGCAAGAAGGGAGGCAACATCCAGACGGTATATAACGGAATGCCTCAGCTTTTCAGGGACATCTCCGGTGGCGATGCGGCGGGCGAGTCCTTCGGTTATGGAAGTTTTTCCCACGCCGGCTTCCCCCACATGAATCGGATTGTTTTTTGTCCGGCGGCAAAGGGTCTGTATTGTAAGCTCCAATTCCTTTTCCCTGCCTATAACGGGATCCAACTGGCCCCGGGAAGCCTTTTTGGAAAGGTTCTCGGTAAACCTGTCCAGAAAGGACCGGTGTCCCGGCGTGTCCTGGGAAGCACCGGCGGATTCCCCGGAAGAATAGCGTCTGCGCCCGGAGCCGCCGTCCGGGTCTTCGGAACTCATTTCCCACCTCTGTTTCGGATTTACGGAGGGATCCCCGTCCGCGGGGGAGTCCCCGGAGAAAAGGTTTTTCACGTTTTCACCGAAAGATTCCTCAACGCCGTCTTCCGCATCAGAAAACGAAACATCGCCGGAGGAAACAACCTCGATAAGGGGAAGCCTTTCCGCTCCGGCTTTTTTCAGAATCCAGGAGCAGTAGTTATTGTCCTCCTCAAACACACTGACAAGGACATCCCCGGCATCCATCACGGATTTCTCAGCATTGGTGCAGAAAACAGCCGCCCGGCGGAAAATTTTCTGGAAACCAACCGTCTGGACAGGATCCTGGTTCCCGCCGATAACGGAAATATTTTCCCGTAAATAAATGTCTATTTCTTTAAGAACAAAGGAAACGTCAACGCCTATTTTTGAAAGAACCTCCGACACGGGGGAATAAGTAATCATGGAACGGAGTAAATGCTCCGGCGTAAGAAATTCATGATGCCGGACTTTCGCATCAACCCAAGCCCGGTCAAGAATTTTCTGCAACTGGTTATTCAGTATAATTTTCATCTCAGTGTCTCCCTGAAAACAGGAATCATTCCATAACACAACGCAGGGGAAAACCGTTTTTCCTTGCGGCCTGTTTCACCTGCATACATTTGGTCGCGGCAATATCATAGGTGTATTCCCCCACAAAACCGCGGCCCTCACAGTGGACTTTTTCCATTATGGTATAAGCTTCATCCTTATTCTTATGGAAAATATACATAAGGACGGCCACCACAAAGTCTTTGGTCGTGAAATCATCGTTTAATAAAATAACTTTTTTGGAAACCGGCGGTTCCAGGTCGAAATTCTCTGAAAATTCAGGTAATCCGGCTTCGGTTTTTCCTGCTTCTCTCATATATAAAAAATACTCCAAAATGAAGAAGGAAACAACTATTTTACTTGAATGTCCGCCCTATTTTCTGCATTATGGAGGGATGAAATCCATCATTTCCTGGAATGTAAACGGAATCCGCGCGGCGGAAAAAAAAGGGTTCCTTGACTGGCTCAAAAAGGAAACCCCGGACATACTTTGCCTTCAGGAAACCAAGGCGGAAAAAGGCCAGCTTCCGCCCGCCCTCACGGAACCTGAATTTGAAAACGGGGTTAAATATAAAACATGGTGGTCTTCCGCCGAAAAAAAAGGGTATTCCGGGACAGCGGTATTCTGCAGGGAAACGCCTCTCGCCGTGGAAAAAATGGGGGTGAAGGATTTTGACCGGGAGGGCCGGATTACAGCGGCCCATTTCGATGAATTCTCGGTCATCTCGGCTTATTTTCCCAATTCCCAGGAAGGAGGGGCGCGCCTCCAGTACAAGCTTGAATTCTGCGCCGCAATAAAAGAATATTGCGACAAACTTGTCTTATCCGGCAGAAATATTATTCTGTGCGGGGATTACAATATAGCCCATAAAGCGATAGACCTGGCGAATCCCAAAAGCAATGAGAAGAATCCCGGATACCTGCCGGAGGAAAGGGCGTGGATGGACACCTTCACCGGGGCGGGATATACCGACACTTTCCGCAGTTTCTGCGGTGAGCCGGGAATGTACAGCTGGTGGAGTTACCGCTTTAAAGCCAGGGAAAAAAACATCGGATGGCGCATTGACTATCATTGTGTAAACCAAGGATTTATGCGGGAAGTAAAAAATTCCCTGATTTTAAGCGACGTGCAGGGCTCGGATCACTGCCCGGTCAAATTGGAGTTGAAATAAAAAGTGAGAATAAAATACAACGCCCCGACAACAATTACTTTTTCACTTTTGTGCTTCGCGGTTTTCATTATCAACACGTATATAATTCCCGCAACGGGAAGTTCCTTCAATCTCATCGAAACGTTTTTTACCGTCCCGTCTTCCGAGACATTCAATCCGTCGTCCCCCGGGGATTACCTGAAACTTTTCACCCATATTTTCGGACACGCGAACTGGAGCCATTTAATCGCAAACCTTTCATACATCCTGATTCTCGGTCCCATGCTGGAAATTTCCTACGGTTCAATAAACATGGCTTTGATGATTCTTGTGACGGGATTCGCCACAGGCGTTATAAACGTATGCTTTTTCCAGACATCACTGCTCGGAGCTTCCGGCGCCGTCTTTATGATGGTTCTTCTGAGTTCCTTTACAAACCACAAAAAAAATGAAATCCCGCTCACATTCATTCTTGTCGTGGTTCTTTTCCTCGGACGGGAAATCGTGAACGCCTTCGGGAATGATGACATTTCCCACTTCGCGCATCTGGCGGGAGGACTCTGCGGCAGCCTCTTCGGTTTTTTTGCGCAGGGAGGCCAGACCTCCAGAAACGCCCGGGGGAAGGGAAAAGCGGCCGCCGTTTCCTCGGGAAAGAAAACAGCTGCGGCAAAAACCAGGGGAGCGGCTTATAATCCGGACACTTACAGTACCCCCGCCCTCTGGAGAAAGCAGGATATGTCCGGACAGGATACCCGGCAGGATGATGCGGAAGAGGACAAAGACTCCCGGACGGCCTCTTTCGGTTTCGCGGATTTGGCGCGGAAAACGGAAGGAAAACCGGAGCATAAACCCGCCGTAAAACCGGGGAAAAATCCCGGCATTTTCAACAGGTTCAAATCCAAGGGAACCGGAATTTCCGAAGTGGATCAAGCCATCGCTTCTTTTGAGGAAACCGACTCCTTTAAAAGCTGAAAATCCGCGCAGATTCCTCTGATTGAACTTTCCTCTGTCTTTTTGGTATAGTTTCAATATGAAAGACCGACTGGAAAATTTAAGACAGCGTTTCAATGAATTGGAAACGGAAATCCAAGACCCTTCACTTGTAAAAAACGCGGGTAAATATAAAGACCTTATGCGCGAGCATACTTATCTTTCCAATTTGATGGAAGAATACGATAATTACCTTAAAGTTGAAAAAGAACTTGAAGACGCCAGAATCCTCTCCAGAGACGCGGAAGACCCAGACTTGAAGGAAATGGCAAAAGAAGAACAAAAAGAGCTGGAAAAAAAGCTGGAGGAAAGCAATTCAAAACTGAAAACCCTGCTTATCCCGCCCGACCCGTTGGAAGAAAAAAACATCATCATGGAAATCCGCGGGGGAACCGGCGGAGAGGAGGCGGCTCTTTTCGCGGCGGATCTTTTCAAGATGTATACCAGATTTGCGGAGCGCAAAGGCTGGAAATATGAAATAATGAGCTCAAATGAAACGGAACTTGGAGGTTTTAAGGAAATAACCCTTTCCATTTCCGGCAAGTATGTATACGGCAGCCTGCGCTACGAATCCGGCGTCCACCGTGTCCAGCGGGTTCCGGAAACGGAGGCATCAGGGCGGATTCAAACCAGCGCCGCAACAGTCGCGGTTCTTCCGGAGGCGGAGGAAACCGAAATCAATATCAGGCAGGAAGATCTGCGCATTGACGTTATGCGCGCAGGAGGGCCCGGAGGACAATGCGTAAACACAACGGATTCCGCCGTCAGGATAACCCATCTTCCCACAGGCATTGTCGTCATACAACAGGATGAAAAAAGCCAGATCAAGAACAAGGCAAAAGCAATGCGTGTTCTGCGCACAAGACTCTTTGAACTGGAAGAAAGCAAAAAAAACGCAGAAAGGGCGGAAAACAGGAAAAACCAGGTGGGCTCGGGAGACAGGTCGGAGCGCATCCGCACTTACAACTTTCCGCAGAACAGGATTACCGACCACCGGATAAACCTGACCTTATACAAGCTGGACGCGGTTATGCAGGGTGATCTGGACGAGCTTATAGAGGCGCTGTGCATCGCCGCAAGGGAAGCGCAGATCAGGGACAATTAAAACAGGAAAAAGCATGAAAGATGCCTTCAAAGCCGAAAAAAGCATCGACACCCTTCAGGAAGTAAAAACAAAAAGAGACGCGGCTGTCCTTCACCGGGAAACGGAAATTTACGCGCGTAATAACGATATCCGCAGCGAATTTGAAAGGGATTACACGAGGCTTCTGCACTGCCAGGCATTCAGACGCCTGAAGCATAAAACCCAGGTTTTCTTTGCACCCAAAAACGACCACATCTGCACCAGGATGGAACACGTCCTTCATGTTGAATCCGTTGCCGGAACAATCGCGAAATACCTCGGCTTGAACGGAAGCCTGACTTCCGCCATCGCCATAGGACATGACATAGGACACGCCCCTTTCGGCCACCACGGAGAGGACTGCCTGAACGCAATCCTGCGCGATACAAAGCAGGAGGAAGCCGGCGGGGAAAACAAGACAGAGACTGAAAGCTGGAAAAAATTCTGGCATGAAAGGAACAGCTTGTTTTTTGCCGATTACATTGAAACACTTCCGGATACAAATGGAGTTGAGCAGCTTCTCAATCTCACCTATGCAGTCAGGGACGGACTTATATGCCACTGCGGGGAAATCGACCAGCAGGGCATAAAGCCCCGGACGGAAAACACGGACCTTTATTCAATAAAAAAACCTGGAACCACACAGCCTTTTACATGGGAAGGCTGCATTGTAAAAACAGCGGACAAAATAGCATATCTGGGAAGGGATTTGGAAGACGCCCGCCAGTACCGCATTCTGGACATGAAAGCTTACAGGACGCTCCGGGAAATAGTCGGAGACTGTATAGCCGGACTACAGGAAAGCGGTGG
Source organism: uncultured Treponema sp. (assembly GCA_949300145.1). Taxonomy (GTDB): domain Bacteria; phylum Spirochaetota; class Spirochaetia; order Treponematales; family Treponemataceae; genus Avitreponema. The sequence continues at coordinate 51,784 of CASGDA010000004.1, forward strand.
CAGCGGAAAAACCCTTCCGGGGAAAACCACGGTCAACACAACCGTGCTCATAAACGACCTTATCGTTGATCTGTGCCGCCAAAGCTCTCCGGAAAAAGGCCTGTGCTTTTCTCCGGAATATTTCAAATTCATAGTGGAACTGAAAAAATTCAGTTTTAATTATATTTATTCCCACTGGCGGCTTCAGGAATTCCAGCACTACGCCGCGGGGGTTCTGCAGACTATATGGAGAACCCTGCTGAAAACCCATCCGTATGCGAAAACAGGACGGGTGCATCAGGCGCTGAAGTTCTACCCGAAACTTTCATCAACCTTTGAAGAATGGCTGGTGAAATACACGGCATACCGGCCAGACAAAAATCTCCAGACGGCAGAAAAAAGCGGAACAAACACTTACCCAAAATACAACACAAAACAGATCTTTGATTTGGGAAACACAGGCTCTTTCCACAAATGCGTGCTGGAATATATTTCCGGAATGACAGACCTTTTTGCCATCCAGGTTTTTGAAGAAATCATATCGTTTTAGAAATAGAAAACGTGTTCACGTCGGACTATTCTGAAAGTATTTTAAACCCGTTCGCCTCTATGAGCTTTTTCAACTCGCTGATATAAAGTTCAGCGGAAGACGAAAGCCTTGCCTGTTCGTTTACAAGATATCCGATGCACATGGATTCATCGCTTTTAAGGCGCACGGCGATAATATTGTCGCCATTCAGATTGCGGTTCAATATTCCGGAACAAACGGTGTAACCGTTCAATCCTATCAGCAGATTAAAAAGCGTCGCACGGTCGCTGACTTTAATCACTTTTTTACGAGGCTCCGCGCTCAGAATCTCCTCCGAAAAATAAAAAGAGTTGAAGGTTCCCTGCTCAAAGGCCAGAAAAGGATATTCTTCCAGCATCTCCAGTGTAATCTCGCTACATGAAGCCAGAGGATGGGAGGCGCTTATAAACACATGGGGATCAACTTTGAATAACGGATGAAAAACAAGCCTTTTTTCATTTATCAGCTTATTCAAAACCTTTTCGTTAAAGGCACTCATATAAAGCACACCTATTTCGCTGCGGAAGGCGGCAACGTCTTCTATAATTTCATATGTCCGGGTTTCACGCAAAGTAAATTCATATTCATCCGCCTTGAGGGACGATATCATGTTGACAAAAGCATTCACGGCAAAGGCATAATGCTGAGTTGAAACAGAACACAGCCTCCGCGGGGGCTGGCGGCTGAGCCACCTTTCTTCCAGAACAGAAGACAGCTCCACTATCTGCCTGGCATATGAAAGGAATTCGGAGCCGTCCGCCGAAAGAGAGACTCCCCGGGCGGTACGGTAAAAAAGCTCCACACCGAATTCCGTTTCCAGCTCCTTTACCGCCGCGGAAAGACTCGGCTGGGAAATAAAGAGCCGCCGGGCGGCCTCTGTGAGGGAACCGCACTCGGCAATCATAATCACATATTTCAGCTGTTGAATCGTCACCCTTTCATTATAGAACAATACCGGAATTATGGCAAAGCGGGAAAATCCACGGACGAAGGGACGGAGATACCTGCACGGAATTCAAGCGGGTCAAGCGCGCGCATATTCCCGCCCGAGCCGGCGCTTGCAGAAAAAATACGCGGGAATCAAAAACGCGTCCGCAAGAACCCATGCCGCGGGCGAAGCGAAACACGCCGCGATGTAGCCAAAGACCGGTACAAAAACGAGGCCGAAAATTCCGCGTCCCGCAAGTTCAAAAATCCCGGCGAAAACGGCAAGGCGGCTGAAGCCCATTCCCTGAATCATAAAGCGCACGATATTCACCAGCGCAAGCGGAAAATAAAACGCGCTGTTGATGACAAGGAACAGACGGATGTTGGAGAGAATCCCTTCTTCCGAAGGATCGATGAACAGCATCCCCAGATAGCGGCTGAAAAAAAACATAATCAAAAACGCCGCGACGGAATACGCCAGGCCCAGAGCGGACGCGCTGATCATCCCTTTGTCGAGCCGCTCCAGTTTGCCCGCGCCGGTGTTCTGCCCGCCATACGTCGCCATCGTCGTTCCCAGCGCATCAAACGGACAGCAGAAGAATATGCCGATTTTCTGCGCGCTTGCAATGGAAGCGACCGCCATCGAGCCGAGCGAATTCACCGCCGCCTGCAGAATCACGCTGCCGATTGCGGTTATTGAATACTGCAGCCCCATCGGAAGCCCCATCGAAAGAAGCTTCACCGTGTCGCGGGAATTGTATTTCCAGTCGCCTTTGGAAAGCCGCAAAACCGGATACCGTTTTGCGACGAACACAAGGCACGCCACGCTTGAGACGCCCTGCGAAATCACCGTCGCCAGAGCCGCACCGCCTACCCCGGAACCGAGGACAAGGATGAAGAACAGGTCGAGCGCGATATTCAGGACGGAAGAAACAACAAGGAAAACGAGCGGCGTCCTGCTGTCGCCGAGAGAGCGGATCGTCGCCGCAAGCAGATTGTACGAAAGGCTCACCGGTATCCCCGCGAGCATGATGACAAGGTATGCGTAGGCGCCGGAAAAAATGTCGGCGGGCGTTTTCATCAGGACGAGGAGCGGCTTGCACAAAGCTACGGTAAGCGTGGTGACAATCAGCGCAATCACCGCAGTGAGCCGGACGCTCCCCGCGACAAAGCGGCGCATCGCGGCAAAATCCTTCGCGCCGAATTTCTGCGCGACCGGAATCGCGAATCCGCTGCACACGCCCATGCACCCGCCGATAATCAAAAAGCAGACGGAACCCGTCGAACCGACCGCCGCAAGCGCGGACACACCGAGGCATTTGCCGACAATGATGGTATCGACAAGGTTGTAAAACTGCTGGAACAAATATCCGAAGAAAACCGGAATCAAAAACCCCAGGATAAGCCGCATCGGGCTTCCCGTCGTCATGTCCTTTGTCATGTCTTTCGCCATACAACACAGCTATATGGATTTTCAGATTGATTGTCAATACGGATAAGGAAAAAAAATTTGCGTTATTCCCTGAAAATATGCACCACCCTTCTGCCGGGAAAATCCCGAAAAATAACAGGAACAGGATGTTGCTATACCCCCCCCCCAGGAGAAAATTCTCAGGTTTGTTTCAACTGTTCTGTATATTCGCAATAGGGATAATTTGTGCAGCCGACAAACCAATGTCTGTTTTTTCCGACCCGTTTTATTAAAAAACCGCCGCATTCCGGACATTTTTTCGGACTGAACAATATTGATGTTTCTTTTACGGTATAATCACAGCGGGGAAAATTACTGCAACCGACAAAGCTTTTTCCGTTTTTATTGACCTTGAGCAACACTCCCGTTTTGCAACGCGGACAGAATGTTTTTTCTTTTTCATCTTCATCGCGTTTTTGAATTGAAACAAAACAAACGGATTCAGATTCATTGAATTCATTGAATTCATTGAAAAACACGGATGGGGATTTATTATCCGTAAGCACAAACGTTCTGTTTTTTGTTCGTGTAATCGCGACATAAAACAAGCGGCGTTCTTCATCAAACGGATAGTCGCAGGGTTTTGTCAGAACAAGATCTAAAATCTTGTCATCGACAATTTGATTCGGAAAGCCAAGACGGTCATTTTTAAAATTCAGCAAAACGACATTATCCGCCTCAAGACCTTTTGATTTATGAACTGATAAAAAAGACATCGGCGTTTCAGGAGAGGGTATAAAGAGAATTCGTTCCCTTCCTTTCTCCTTTTTAATTCTGAAGAGAGGACTTTTCTTTATCAGTTCAACATCGTAATTTGTCCTTCCCAATAGAAGGATTGATGCATCTTTTCCAAATTCATGTATGATTTTCTTGACTACAAGTTCAAGCGTTTTTCCAAAACTGTCATCATCGTAACCCCAAAAGACAAGGGGATATGAAAGATGTTTGTCCGACCTTAATTGTTTGTGAAGTTGAGAGGGATTTCTTTCAATAAAAGAAGATGCCTCATCAATAAGCTGTTGAGAATTTCTATACGTTTTTTCAATACGGAGAATTTTCGAAAATCTGAAATATCTTTCAAATTCCGTAAACAAAGAAACATCGCTCCCTGCGAATCGGTAAATTGACTGCCAGTCATCTCCGACACATAAAAGCTTTGCCCCGGTATTCTTGAGCACAGAATTAAGTAAATTAAAATTAGCACGGGTTATGTCCTGGTATTCGTCAACAATCACATATTTATATTCATGAATCCTATAACCGGAGTCCAATTGTTTTGCAGCTTCATTTATCATATCCGAAAAATCAACAGACTTATTATCAGAAAGGTATTTTTGATACGCCTCCAAAATGTATTTTATTATATCCAGAAAAACCAGATTACGTTCCCTTGAAAAACCATCCCGCATCATAAGACACCTTTGTTTCATGGCCGCCAGTCCATCACTAATAGAACAACCGACGGATTTAAACAAAGATATAAAAGTACAGCACAAGGTTATGAATCCGGAAAAATATTTCTCACTCTTCTTTGCGTAAACATTCTCAAAAATATCTGCAAAATCACGGGTCTTCAGGGAAACTCCATTTTCCCGTAAAATTTTTTCCAATTCAGTGAATAGAATTCCTTCCGATACAAAATATGAATATGTCTCTATTAACTTTGTCCCGTTCTTCTTATGAAAATCTCTTTTCCACTGAATTTCATCAAGATATTTTTTTTCTTCAACAGAAGACAGCCACGGTGCTGTATTTTTTCGTGTGATTCCAAAATGTTCCAAATAAATATTATAGTCAGACAAATAAAAATCCGGTCTGTATCTCTTTCTGAGCGGATCATCAGATTCATAGGGATACTCGTCTTCATATTTGTAGTTTATTCCATTCATAAATAAATAGTTCGCAATCTTTATTTCTTCCAGACTTTTCACTTTTTCACCGTGCAATGTGAGAAAATCCTCTTGTTTTTTCGCAACAGTGTCATCAACAAATTTTGCACGCGCATATTTTGATTTTAAAGTTTCCAAATCAGAATTCTTTTCTATTTTGTATAACTCACCCAAAGAAATATTTTCATCCATTGTTTCGGGGATTTCGAGATAATAGATAAAATATTCCGTCAAGAATTTCACTAAATCAGGACAATCCAACAATTTGTTTTCAAAAAAATCATAGACAAACACATCCAGTTTATCAAAGACATCGGGTCTGAATCCGGAAGTCCGGCTTATTATTTCCAATCCCAACTTGTGGAAAGTCACCGCCCGCACTGCAATATTAAGTTTATTTTGAATACGCGCTGTCATTTCATCCGCAGCTTTATTCGTAAAAGAAATTAAAAGAATATCTTCTGGATGAACCCCTTTTATCCGGCACAAATAGTCAACTTTTGCAGCAATCGTAAGCGTTTTTCCGCTTCCTGCCCCCGCCAATACGAGCATCCGGTCTTCATCCGTAACAACGACAGTTCTTTGCTGTTGGTCGAGAGATTTTCCATCTATATCTGAAAAAAAAGAATCATACATCTCAATTTCAGACAGGACAAAAGCATCGTTCCTCTTTTCGATTTCAGATTCAAAATCTGAAAAAACAGAAAGAAAATGCCTTATAGTTTCGTAGCGGGGAGATTTTTTATAGAAATTTTTCCTCCTGACTTCCTCATAAAAATGATTCCATTTGTTTTTAAATTCCTCTTTAGCGGAATGACTTATGTATTTCTTGGAGAGTTTGAAAATCATATCGAAAAAACGATCTGTTTCTTCCACATATTTTTCAAGTTCAACGATATTCCGCAATGATTTCTTTTTCCTAGATAGAGTCACCAAAATGAACAGCAATACAAGAATTGAAAAAGGAATTATCAGGTAATACATACAAAAAAAATATTAACACCAAATAATCGTGTTGTAAAGAAATACAAAGGGACGCCTGCACTCCGAATTACAGCCACCTTGAAAGCCGAATATATTTTCAATATTATAAGACACAGCCGAGATGAAAAACAGGAGACGCACATGACGCTGGAAACCGAACGCCTGATTCTGCGCCGCTGGGAAGAAGCGGACGCCGAAGCCCTTTACGCATACGCACGCGATCCCGATGTCGGGCCCATCGCCGGCTGGCCCGCCCATACATCGGTGGAAGAAAGCCGCGGTGTCATCAAGAATGTCCTTAACGGAAAAGAATGTTACGCCGTCTGCATCAAACCGGAGGCACGGGCGGTCGGCTGCATCGAGCTCAAGCTGAACGGGCACACGGATCTGACGGAGCGCGACGACGAATGCGAAATGGGATTCTGGATTGCAAAACCGTTCTGGGGGAACGGCTATATTCCGGAGGCGGCGGAAGCGCTTCTCCGCCGCGGCTTCGAGGAACTCGGCATGACGCAAATCTGGTGCGCGTACTACGACGGAAACGAAAAGTCAAAACGCGCCCAGGAAAAAATCGGGTTCCGCTACCGCCGGACTTCAAAGGATGTCGATGTTCCGCTGATGCACGAAAAGAGAACCGGCCACGTAAACAGCATGACAAAAGACGGATGGCAATGGACGCAAATGATGAAGGCGGCAAAATCCGTCCTGAACGGACGCAGGATCTCGGAGTACGTCGCCGCGGGGGAAGTCGCCGCCGCAATACTTTCCGCATCAGGAAAAATTTACACAGGCGTCTGTGTGGACGCCTGCTGCGCGCTCGGCATCTGTGCGGAACGCAGCGCCATTTTCAATATGCTCACCTGCGGCGAACAGGAAATCAAAAAAGTCCTCGCCATCCTCCCGGACGGAAAAACCGTTGCGCCATGCGGTGCCTGCCGCGAACTTATGGTGCAGCTCATGCCGGACGGCCGTTGCAAACACATTGAAATCATGCTGGACTGGAAAAAAGAAAAAACCGTCACGCTCGGAGAAATCACCCCGGAATGGTGGATTGCATGATTTACGGGATGGACGACGCCGGCGGATTTTCAACATATTCATTCTCCCCTATGACGGAACCCATGATTCTGAAAAAATACAATACATAGGATATGCGGATTCAAACTGGAAGGACATGGCCCGGGAAAAATTCAAACCTCATTTCAAAGTCCACGCATTCCTGCTTGATGTAAAATCGCTCATGTATTCCTATGCAGCAGATTTGTTTTCAAAAAAATCCTCATACAGAACAGAACTTGCAGAACTTACGGAAAAATGTGCTGAAAACGCATTGATTCCAAAGAATGCATCCCCAAAGTGTTAAAAATATGCTATAGTATTTCCGTGGACACCCTAACACCACAACAAAGACATTACAATATGTCCCGTATAAAAGGCAGTGACACCAAGCCGGAAAAAGTTATCCGCAGCCGGCTGCACAGCTTCGGGTTCAGGTTCAGGAAAAACTACCGGAAACTTCCCGGAAAACCAGACATTGTGTTGCCCAAGTATCACGCCATCCTTTTTATAAACGGCTGTTTCTGGCACTGGCATGAAGGCTGCCGGCAAATGCGGTTTCCTAAAACAAACACCGAGTTCTGGAAGAAAAAACTCCTGGGAAACCGTGACCGGGACAAAGAGGAAATAAAGCGGCTTTTATCAGATGGCTGGCGGGTCGGTGTTGTGTGGGAATGCTCGATTACCGGAAAAAACCGGGCGCTGAAAATAATGAATGTGTCGGAAGAAATCGCGCTGTGGCTTGAGGAAGAATTTGAAGCCAGATTCAAGGAATTTTAAGTCGAATTTTAATGAACCCATCGTTCTGACATAACACAAAAGCAATAAAATTTATTACACCGGAAATTATGGAAGAAATTGACACAAAAATCCCGGCCGGAACCACGCTCGGAGAAATCACCCCGGAATGGTGGATTGCGTGAGTTGCGGGATGGACGGATGCCGGCGGATTTTCAACATATTCATTCTCCTCGTAAAACACGCTGTCCGGGGCAACCTCCGGTTCTTCCGGGATTACTCCTCTTCCTTGATTTTGAACGCATTCACGCGCGCTTCCAAGTCGTCAAGGCAGGTACGGATTTCCACAGATACACGCGATATGTTGGCGGAGGAGGTTTTAAGATTCTCTGCAGCATCGTTACATCTTTTTATTCCGGAATCAACATCTCCGCCTGTTTTTGAAAGGCGGTCACAATAGTTGGAAGCGGCTTCTGTACTGGCGTAAATACCATTCACGCTCTGCAACGCTGTTTCAGAACAGTCTTTTATCCGTCCGAGACAGGATGATATTTCCTGCGCGGAGTTACTTTGTTCTTCGGAACTTTGGCGCAGGCGGTTCATGGCATTCTCTATCCTGTCAATTTGTGCGATAGTGCTTTCAAAGGACTTTGCCACACCAACAGAAGGATCAGCAATGTCAGCAATGCGCGTCTGAATATTGTTAAGGGAAATACTCGAATCCTTTGCCTGCCTTGCGGTTGTCTCGGCAAGTTTGCGGATTTCACCGGCAACCACAGAGAATCCCCGGCCCGCATCTCCGGCGTGGGCTGCTTCAATCGCGGCATTCATCGCAAGCAAATTCGTCTGCGCCGCCACATCTGAAATCGCTTTATTCATTTCAAGCAGACCTGCTGAATCTTCCTTCACTTGAAGGATCTCCTTTGAGGACTCCGTAATGCGGCGCTGATATTCCGTCGCGTAATCCATAAGAGCCCGGACCAACTCTGAAACCGTGCGGGCGGTTTCGGAAGTCGCAATGATATTTTCCATAACACGGGCGATTGACTCCGCGGAATTTTCTATGAGCTGATTCTGTCCGGCTATTTCATTTTTCAAGCTTTCAGCTTCCTGCACAATATTGTGCACCGCCTTGTTTGTCTCGTCGATTGCCCTGCTTTGAATTTGCGCGGCTTCGATCATCATCTGGATGGAATCCCCTGTGGATGCGACCGATCTGTCAATAAGCTCCGCCGAAGACGAAAGATTCTGCATCGCTCCGCTTAGATTGCAGGAAGAATTTTTAATATTCCTTATCAGGCGGCTTATGTTATCTGTAAACGTTCTGAATCCCTGCCGAATCAGGTCCGACTCTTTCGTGAGAAACGGCGTGTAATCTTTTGTAAAATCGCCTCCTGCAAGGATTTCACAGTCATCGGCAATGCGGCTGAAAGCCCGCGCAACAAGCCGAGATAAACAAAGAATCGCGATGATAACAACCACAAGCACTATTGAAACAACGAGTATTATTTTAGACAGCATTGAAAAAAAGTCTTTTGTAAAATCTGCAAAAGGAACCTCACACACAAGATAATATGGAGTTCCTGAAATGCGGCTGCAACAGAAATAAACATCCCCCATGAGCGTCATGCTCTTTTCATCGGTAAGATAGTCTGCAACGGAAGCTCCCGGCGGAAAAAGTGCGGATGTGGCAAAATAATTTTCCTGCATCACAAAACCCGGATCATCGTGGGTGATATACAGTCCGTCCGCTGAAACAAGGTGGATCTTTGAATTCTCGGAAAGCACCATCGACTGTATTACCCTGGAAAAATCATCCACCGCAATATCGGCCGCAACAACACCGACCACCGAACCATCTTTTATGACAGCCTTGGAAAGCGAAATGCAGGTTGCGTATGTCAGTGCATCCACATACGGTTCCGTAAAAACAACCGAGTCCGGAGAAGCAACCGCAAGCTTATACCAAATCCGTTCTCTGGCAATCCAGCTGTCTTCCCATAATTGATCGATACTGTTGAATCCAAAGCCACTCTCACCCGGAACATGATATCCCTCTTCGGCATAATAAATCATAAAGGCATTTTCCGTTTTGTCATGAAGAATTTTAAGGAAGGGATAAATCGCCTGCGGAGTATAATTATTTTCGATATATTGCTCGGCGACCATAAGCATTTTTATATCGGGAGACAACAATACATCTATGTCCGCCGAAACTTTATCCATGGAAACAGAAACACGTGCAAGAACATCCTCCTGGATAGTCTTTGTTACAATCAATGAAAAAACAAAACAAAGTCCTACTATAAACAAAATAACAGGAAACAGACAAAGGGCCTGTACTTCAAGCATGAGTGAAGGACGAAATTTTCTTTCTTGCATGCGCATAGTCAATTCCGAAAATTAAAAATAGTCCTTTTCAGTGTAATATCTCTTTTGAAGATTTGTCAAATATTTTGACAATTTTTTTACATTTTGATAAATATTTTTCATAGTTGTAAAACAGACAATAAAAAGATTCGTTCTATTTTTGCCGGCGTTTTTTCACTATAAGAATAATTCTGAAAACAGATGAGGCTACTGCAGTTCCGAAAGCGATGGAACAGGCCGCAATCAAAGTATCATAACCAACAACAACCGACTCTTCCAGTCTGCCCTGAACAACAGAACGCATCATGTAGAATATACCCCCTCCGGGTACAATAGGAAGAATGCCGGGAATAAGATATATTATCGCAGGTTTTTTAAAAGCAATGGCAAAGATTTCACTTAAAGAGGCGACAACAAAGGATGAGACAAAAAAAGCTTCCCCCTGGGAAAAATACTTTCCCGCAAAAATATACACAACCCACCCGGCAGAACCGCAGAAACCGCCGAAGAGCATATCCCATTTATTGCCGTTAAAGCAAAAAGCGAAAAAAAAGCTCGCACCGAAACTCCAAACCGCCGGAAAAAGAAAGTCCAGAATGTCCATCATAAAAATCCCGTAAGAAACAAACCGGAAACCGCACCGACGGAAAGACCCGCCGCTATCATAAGAGCCTCGACAAGCCGGGCCGTTCCGCTTACAAGATCCCCGCTGATAATATCACGGATGCTGTTCACAAGCGCCAATCCGGGAACAACCTGCATTAAAGTCCCGGTCATAATGACAGAGGAATCAACAGGCAGATTGCTTACACTGATAAAATCCACGACTATGGAAACAACCGCACCGGAAATGAGGGAAACAAGAAATCCGTTCATACGGACTTTTTCAAGAAAAAGAAGGGAAGCCTTCAATAAAAATCCGGAGAAAAAAGCAATGGCGGCATCAAACAAAGAGCCTCCGAACATAAGCGTGAAAAACATGGAAGTAAGGGAACCTGCCAGCAGCAGGCTCCAGGCGGGATATACAGGGGAAGAGTCTATCCGGTGCAAAAGGAATTTCACCTGCCGGGGATTAGAGGTTTTTCCCCGTTTTTCGAGACGGCGGGACAAATCGTTCACAAGCGCAACTTTCCGTAAATTGGAGGCCCTTGAGAAAATACGGTTCATGAATGTGTGTTTTACGCCGTCTTCGCCGGAAAAAGAAAGAATCACCACTGTCGGGGTGACAAAGGCACTGGCATCCGCCGCGCCGAGTGAACGGGCAATTTTCACGACGGTTTCTTCCGTGCGGTATGTTTCTCCCCCGTTTTCAAGCACAATAGTCCCGGCTTTTACCGCAATGTCTTGAATCTCCGATTCCAAAATCCGGTCTGAATATCCCATGCGAACAGTATAAATTCTAAAATGAGAATAAACAAGCAAAAACAAATATTGTCTTCCGGCAAAAAGGAAGCCTCCCTTTCTTTTCAATCACAAAATATGTTATAATCATAACCAATGTCTGTTTCCGTCCAAAAAAACTCCGGCACTGTACTTGGAAGCGCCTCTATCAACCGGCTCATGCTGAAATTCGCCCTGCCCTCCATCACGGCGCAGGTCGTCAACATCCTTTACAGCATAGTTGACCGCATTTACATAGGGCATTTATCCGAAACGTCATCCCTTGCGCTTACAGGAATCGGAATATGCTATCCGGTAATAACAATCGTATCCGCCTTCAGTCTTTTTGCGGGAGCGGGAGGCGCGCCTCTGGCGGCGATTGAACTCGGCAAAGCGGAACACGATAAAACGGCGCTCGGCCGCGCGGAAAGCATCCTCGGCAACGCCTTTATAATGCTGACAGCATTTTCCGTGCTGCTTACAGCAGGCTTCCTGATATTCAAAAGGCCTGTCCTTTTCGCTTTCGGGGCAAGCCCGGACACAATTCAATATGCGGAAGATTATCTCACAATCTACCTGACAGGAACTTTTTTTGTCCAGATAAGCGTGGGCCTCAATCCCTTTATCAATGCGCAGGGGCGGGTTCGCACGGCAATGCTTTCCACAATCATCGGGGCCGCCGCGAATATTATCCTTGATCCGGTTTTCATTTTTGTATTCGGAATGGGGGTAAAAGGCGCGGCGACAGCGACCGTGATTTCACAGGCAATGAGCGCCGCATGGATTCTTCTCTTTCTGGCGTCGGCGAAATCCAGAATCAGGCTGAGGATGTCTTCCATCCGTTTTAGAAAAGCCGTCGCCGCGAAAATTTCAGCGCTGGGAATTTCACCGTTCATCATGTCCGCAACGGAGAGCGCCGTCTTTGTGGTATTCAATTCCGGCCTGCAAAAACACGGGGGAGATATTTACGTGGGAGCGATGACAATCCTGCAAAGCATAATGCAGATGTGTTACGTCCCGATCCAGGGATTCACTGACGGCGTGCAACCCCTTATAAGCTACAATTACGGGGCGGAAAAAACCGGACGGGTTAAACTTTTAATCAAAAGGATGACAATTATTTCGTTTGCGGTTTCGGTTCTGGCGTTCGCCGTTTTGAATATTTTCCCGCGCTTCTTTGTTTCGGTATTCTCAAAAAACACGGAGCTCGTTGCTTTGACCGTAAAACTTCTTCCCGTGTACTGCGGCGCCGTCTGGATTTTCGGCATACAAATGAGCGCGCAACGGACTTTTGTCGCACTCGGAAAAGCCGGCACTTCCATCTTTGTCGCCCTGCTGCGCAAGGTCATACTGCTGATTCCGCTGGCGCTCATCCTTCCCGTTTTTACCGGCGTAAACGGAATTTTCTGGGCGGAACCAATCGCTTCGACCGTCTCGGCGGTGACATCGTTTATACTTCTTGCGGTGTGTTACAAAGCGTTGAATTTTCGGCAGAGTTATGATACAAAAGCTTCATGATTCGTTTTAACAATGACTACAACCGGGGCGCCTGCACGGAAATTCTGGAAGCCCTCGGACGGACAAACACCGAAAGTTACTGCGGGTACGGATTGGATGAATGGTGCAAAAAAGGCGGGGAAGAAATAAAAAAATACCTCGGAGGAATTGACGCCGACATTCATTTTTTGACAGGCGGAACACAGGCAAATTACACGCTGATAGCAGCCGCGTTGCGCCCCTTCCAGTCGGTAATCAGCGCGGACTGCGCGCACATAAACGGACACGAAACAGGTGCGGTGGAAAACACCGGACACAAGATACTTGCCCGGAAAAACACGGACGGAAAACTTTCCGTCGCTTCGATATTGGAAGAAGCGCTGGCATATAAATCAAGCGGTGTCAAAGAGCACATCACACAGCCTAAACTTGTCTTTCTTTCCTTTCCTTCAGAGCTGGGCACGGTTTACTCAAAAAGCGAACTCGCGGAAATCCGAAGAATATGCGATGAATTCGGGATGTTCCTTTACATAGACGGAGCGCGGCTCGGATACGGACTCGGCGCGGAAGGCGGGGACGTCACAATAGAAGATATAGCGCACTACGCCGACGCTTTTTACATCGGCGGAACAAAATGCGGCGCCCTTTTCGGGGAAGCCATGGTTCTCAAGAATCCGTCCCTCAAAGATAATTTCAGAAGCTATATGAAACAGAACGGCGCTATGCTTGCAAAAGGATGGTTGCCCGGTCTGCAGTTCTATACTTTATTCAAAGACGGACTGTATTTTTCCATCACAAGAAATGCGGTTGTGCAGGCAATGAAAATAAAGGAAGCCTTCAAAGCGCGGAGTATTCCCCTGTATTCTGAAAGTCCGACAAACCAGCAGTTCCCTGTCCTGACAAAAGCGCAGATGGACAAACTTTCAGAAAAATATATTTTTGAATACGAAAAGGATTTGGGAGAAGGTCTGCACTGCGTCCGTTTTTGCACAAGCTGGAGTACCGATGCAAGCGAAGTATCTTCACTTGTCAACGACATAGCCGGACTGTAATTCCGCCGGAATCCAATATTTTATGCCCCAGGTCTCGAAGCTCCACTTTTCATCGAAGGGATTGCATTCGTAATCGATATAGAAGACTGCCCCGTCCGTCTTTCGTACAATGAAATTCGTGGGATACCAGTCAATATTGATTCCGGAAGCCCTGAGAACAGAGCTCAAATTCCTCACAGCCGTAAGCTGTTCCGCGGTCACGGCGTTCCGCTCCGCAAGCTGAAGCGCGGTTTCGCCGTCGATATATTCCTTCAGAATAAGCTCGCGTTCCAGGTCGGACGCAATCATCCGCGGCAGCGGCACACCGAGGGCGCACAGCTTCGCGTAATCATTCATTTCGCTCATGAACTTATCCCCGAAGCTGTAGTATTCGCACGGCTCATGGTGCAGCTGCTTCAGAACGGCGGAATATTCCGGAGCCGGAGCGGGCTTGTTTTCAGGTGCTTCAGCCTGCCCGACGGGTTTCCGTCCTGTCACAAGCCAGGAATAGCCGCCCTTCCCCCTGCCCAGAAGCCGTTCAACGCGCCAGCTGCGGCCCGCCATTTCAATAAGAGAGCCGGAAGCAACCTCGCTCTTTTCCGTGACAATCCGGGTATAATCTCCGCCGAAAGAATCCATCCGCCGATTCCCTGTTTACTTATTCCCCGCAAATCCGAAAACCAGAATACCGCCCGGCTCAAGCAGGCCTTCCTCCGGGGAAAACAGACGGCTGTACAGGATTTCCGGCCGCCGGGGTTTTCCGCTCACGGGAGGGAAGTTTCCGTCAACGCGGACTTTTTCCGCCGTCCCGGATGCATTGAGGAACACAACCACCGGCGGAAGATCCCCGTAAAGGCGGGCATAAGACACAAGCCTGCTTCCGGCTGTTTCCGGATTCCAGACACACACAGAAGTCCTCAGCTGGGGCAGGGAATTCCGCAGACCGATGAGTTTCTTTACTTCTCCGGAAAACGGCTGGAAATCGCCCCTGTCCATCCGTTCCCAGGGCATACATTTCCGGCCCTGCAAATCATCTTCCCCGGTGAGCGGCACTTCCGTCCCGTACAACAGGCAGGGGCTTCCGGGCATGGTCAACAGGAAGGCGAGCTGCTGCAACAACGTGTCATTGTTCCCGCAACGGCTGGCAGCCCTCACCGTGTCATGGGTATCAAGGAAGGTGAACAGTGAAGCGGCAAGCCCGTCCCGGTACATGGTCAGGCTGTTGTTCATGCCGTACATCAAATCCGCCTGAACCCGGCCCGGCGTTGCCCAGAATTCCCACAGGTCTATCAAAAAGGGATAGTGCATCACCGAGTCGTATTCCCCGCCGGAAAGCCAGTTGAGGGAATCGTGCCATATTTCCCCCAGCAGAAAAATTTCCGGTTTCTGCTTTTTCAGCCTCCGGGAAAGATTCCTGATAAAGTCATGGGAAATCTCGTTCCCCACATCAAACCGGATACCGTCAATATTCCACTCTGAAATCCAGGAGGCGCAAACCCGGGTAAAATATTCCTGCACTTCCGGATTGTCGGTGTTCAGCTTCGGCATTTCGGAGACAAAGGCAAAAGAGTAAAACCGGCCGTCCCGGGTATCCTTCCCGGAATTTTCCACCGGCCAGGAATTAATGAAAAACCAGTCCTTGTACGGCGATGCCTCCCCCTTTTCCAGCACATCCCGCCAGGCAAAAAACCCGGTGCCGCAGTGGTTGAACACGGCGTCCAGCATAACCCGGATTCCCAGGGAATGGGCTTTGTCCACCATTTCCTTCATGTCCTGCCGGGTACCCAAATCCGGGTCAATGGTGTAATAGTCGTCGGTGTTGTAGCGGTGGTAAGAGCCGGATAAGAACACCGGTGTAAGATATATGCCTGAAAACCCCAGGTCTTTCAGGTATTCCAGCCGGGACGTAATGCCGGGCAGGTCACCGCCGTAAAAATCAGCGTGGCTCATGCCGTCCTCGCATTTCCAGACCTTTGTCGCCGGGCGTTTCCCGGAAGCGTCCAGCCGGGCACAGAACCGGTCGGGCATTATCTGGCACCAGACGGTTTCCTTTACCCACCGGGGCGGCAGATTTATGTCGCTGCTGTTTATCCACGGGAACCGGGAATATTGCCGAAGCCCCCGGTATGCGGCGAATTCTTCCGGCGTGTAAAAACCGCTTTCCAGCCGGATAAGGCGTTCCCCGCCCTGCTGAATCTCGAAATAATACTGAAGCCGCCGCCATTCCGCATGAGCGCAGGCTTTCCACATAAAATGATTCCGCAGCTCCGCCTCAATTTCCATGGGGATGCGCTCCCCGTCCCAGGGGTCAGAGGGCGAAACACCTCCGGTGAAGGGGTCGGCGGCAACCAGGAAAACAGCCGTAACATCCTTTCCGGTTTTTATCCTGACGCTTACGGTTTTTTCGTCCAGTGCGCTGCAATGCAGTGCGGTTCTATGTTCAATACATTCGGTTTTCATACTTGAAGTATACTATCATAAAATCTATAATTCTTTACGAAAAAGATGAATTTACTTGCACAAAACTATTATCCGGATGAAGCGTTCCACGAAACAAAGCTTCACGGCAGCATCGGGTTTCCCTATACAGTGTACCGCGGCAACATCCCCGGCTACATGCGCTCCTATCCGCTGCACTGGCACGATGAGATGGAGATTGTCTTTGCGGTCAAGGGAAGCGCGTCAATCAGGGCAGAAAACCGGGAATATGTAATCGCCGGCGGCGACATGGCGCTCATCACCCCGCAGACGGTCCACGCCATCTCGCGGCACAACACCGACACGCTGGAATATTTCACGATTCTATTTAAATTTAAACTTTTGTGCCCGGACGAAAAGGATGAAATCTTCCAATCCTTTTTCCTGCCGCTGCAGACCGGCGGCATAAATATACCGGTTCTAATCCCGAAAGACAGCGGCCTTAACAGGGAAATACGTCCGTATCTCGCAGACTTAATTGAAAACAGAAAAACCGCCGGTTTCAGCATGAAAATAAAGAGCGACCTTTTCGCCGTCATGCATCTTCTGTATAAAAACGCGGAGCACACGGAATCAAACCGGATATCCGCCGGAAAATCCTATGACCGGCTGAAAAAAATAATTCTCTTTGTCCGGCAGAACTACATGAATGCAATCACCGTCCGGGAAGCCGCGGAACACTGCGCGGTCTCGGAGAGCCATTTTATGAAACTCTTCCGTGATATGGCTGGATGCAGTTTCATCAGTTACGTAAAGAACTTCCGGCTGGAGACCGTCGCACGTCTGCTGTCGGAAACCGACAGGAAAATCACCGGCATCGCGGCGGAGTGCGGATTCTCCTCAGCATCATATTTCACACGGGCTTTTGAACAGAAGTACGGCTGCCCGCCTTCCCGTTTCAGGGAAGAGCGCAGAAACGCTTCCGGCGGGACTGCGGAAGGACAGGAACCTGCTTCCAGTAAACAGGTCTCCCGGTAAAAAAGGCTGCACAATGCAGCCTTCAAAGGTTCAACCGGGTTTCATTAAAATTCGCTTTTACATTGCGGACAGGGACTTTCCACGGATCTCCGCAGCCCTTCAAGAACCTTGTTGAAATACCCTTCCTTTTCAAGATCCTCCCTAAGCGACCTGGGAACCGCCGATTCAAGCATTGCAGGACAGCACGTCCACCACAGTTTATTAAATCTTAAATCTGGCTCCTTTTTTTCAGTACTCAAAAAATTAATATCTTCATTATTATTTATAGGTGTATCTCCGTCATTGTCGTTTGTAAATTGAATATCGATATCTTCTGCTGAACCCGCTTCATCAATCACAACCGACACAATCATTCCGTAGCAATTTTCGGGAAGCGGCGGATCCGTCCAGCGTTTTCCCCATATTTCCACAACGTATCCATTCGCCGTTCCATTCACATGAGCATTCAAACCCAAACCGGAGGAAGTTTCAAGAAGCTGCCTGCTGT
This sequence comes from uncultured Treponema sp., assembly GCA_949300145.1. GTDB lineage: Bacteria > Spirochaetota > Spirochaetia > Treponematales > Treponemataceae > Avitreponema. Next base: position 69,617 of record CASGDA010000004.1, read on the forward strand.
TATTCCAGGGAACAAACCTGGGATTGTTCAATTCATTAATGAGGGTGTCCAGTACGCCTATCTGATATTGAACGGTCATTTGATCAAAACCCGGAATTACATTTTCAATGGTGAATTCACTGCCGTCCCAGTCACCTTTCCGCAGACATACGAAGGTATCGTTCCCGTCTTTCATAACCCACACAGAATCATGATCACTGAATTTATGAAGCGGTCCGGTGCGGGGGTTTTCTGTATTTATGCCCCATGTACTATCGGGAGGATTGTCGGTAAAGCCCGTAAAGTCTTCGTAAGAGTAACTTTTATTCTTGTATCTTAAGTCAATATTCAAACCCTGGGTAAGCCCGTCTGACTGCACAAGTTCTTTTACGCTCTGGGAGACTTGCGCAACCCTTTCATTGCCCGTACTCCCGGATTCCGATGTAAGAGAAATCGTCTGTGTTCCGATACCACGGAACCGGAAACTGTCCCCCGTATAATCAAAATCTCCATTGGAACCGTCAGAACCGTTAGCGGCGTTGGAACAGGAAAAAAGAAAGCAGATAAAAACAAAACCCGCCGCCAAATAAGGCAAAGACTGTTTGCGCAGCATTGTACTGAACCTCCTTATCAGGAATTGGCTAATTATACCCCCCCCCCCCATAAAATTTGTCAACAGAATTTTTTCCTGTGAATGTCCTGTTTCTCGTCAAAATTTATGGTATAATCACATCATGAACACCGTAACCCGCCGTCTGTTCATCAAATCCGCGCCCTTTGTCGCCGGTTTTTGCAAACAGTATGCGCAGCCTTTCGGACAGTACCCGGAGTCTTCCATTTCCCTTAAAAAACGGTCACTCTCATGCACATATTACCGCCAAGCACATAGGCAGATGCAAATATAACGGATTTTCCAATGGCAAGACGCACAGGACATGCTGACCTTCCGCTCCACACCGGAACGGTTCCCCGCTGGCTGGCGGACCGGATGCGGGATATGGGCACGCTGATTATCGAATCGCTCCTCATCAACTCGGGGAAACGGGAAGTCCTCCGCAGGCTTGCGGATCCCCTCTGGTTCCAGTCGCTGGGCGCGGTGCTGGGAATGGACTGGCATTCCTCCGGCATCACCACCAGCGTCCTGTACGCCCTCAAACGGGGAATCAATCCGCGGGCGAAGGAATTCGGACTGTGCGTTTGCGGCGGACGGGGCAGATATTCACGGAGGACGCCGGAGGAGCTCGCCTATCTGGGGGAACGCACCGGACTCGACGCGCCGTCCCTCATCCGGGCGAGCCGCCTCTGCGCGAAAACGGACAACACCGCGGTTCAGGACGGCTTCCAGCTGTACCAGCACAATTTCATCCTTTCGGATGACGGCGACTGGACCGTCGTCCAGCAGGGGATGAATCCCGCGGCAAAAACCGCCCGGCGCTACCACTGGTGTTCGCAGAATCTGAAATCCTTTGTGGAGGAGCCGCATTCCGGCGTCACCGGGGAAAACCGGGGCCCCATCCTGAATCTGACGGACAAAGCCGCCTGCGGCACCCGTTCCGCGGTCCTCTCCCTCACCGGGGAAAGCCCGGAGCGGCTGATGCGGGAAATCAAAGCCATCGCCCGGATTGCGGAAAACGGCACGCTCTTCCCGGCGGAAGACGGAGGCGCCGCCGACACGGGCAGCAAAAGCGATGGCACGGACGGATACCCGCCGGAGCACGCCCTTCCCTGCGGATGCGGAACGCGCAACCTGTCGATGCCCGCCCGCCACAATATCACCGTGGCCGACATCGACCTGAAGCGTCTGGGCGGCGTCCTCGCCACGGCATACGAGGCACGGCCCGCCGACTTCGAGTCCCTGCTGCTCACCCCCGGACTGGGAGCGCGAACCATCCAGTCCCTGTGTCTGGTCAGCGAGGTGATTCACGGAACACCGTCCCGCTTCCGGGATCCCGCCCGGTTCAGCTTCGCCCACGGCGGAAAAGACGGACATCCGTTCCCCGTCCCTACACGGATTTACGATGAAAGCATCCGCATTCTGAAGGACGCGATAGAAAAATCCAGGCTGGGCTATACCGACAAATCCGCCTGCATCCGGCGGCTCCATGAGACGGCCCTCCAGATAGAAGAAAACTGTTCGCCTGAAGCGGATTTCGCCACCGTCCTTGAGCGGGAAAAGCGGAACTCCGCCGCATGGGGCGGACGAACCGTGGCAGACCCCTGACGGCCGGATTCTGCCGGATTATGTGCGGGCGCCGATTCCCGCTTCCAACGCAGGCAAGCGCCGTCATTCCTGCCGCGAACTCCCGTCCTCCCCGGGACCCCTGAAAATCCGCCCGTCAATCCTCCGTGCGCTGCGGACGGAATTGACGCCATGGCGCTTCAAAAACGCGCGGCCGAATTCCCCGTCGGCGAACGTGCGCAAAAGGCGCATATATTTCACCGTTCCGCCGGTGCCGGGTTCCGGTTCCGTGCGCTCGACGCGCAGTTCATATTTCACACAGGAAAGCGGCGCGGTCAGATAAAGGAAAACGGTGTCGCCCGGAAAAATCCTGGAGCGGCTTCCCCACGCGACGGAATCCGCGTTCGATTCGATGTAGTCAGGCACATCGAACCATGACACATTGGCCGGCACAATCCAGTCGCGGCGGGCGGCCGCCACACCGCCCGGAAGAACCGCCGCACGGCTTTTCCGCACATAGTCAAAAACGGTTTCGTCATCGAGCGTCCCGTCGAGCAGAACGGTCGCCCAGCGCTTTTTATTCATGTGGTACGCCGGAAAAACGCCCTCCGTCCTGCCACGGATTTCAGCCTTGACATTCACCACGTCGATTTTACCGGACGCGGACAGATTGAGTTTCGAGGCGTCGATGTTCATGACCAGCGCATACCACTTGCCGCCGGGAGACACCCGGAACACGCCCGCCGACGCATCATCTTTCCACGGAAAATCCGGCACGTCCCCGAATTCCGCATGAATCCGATGCGCAAGCCGGTTCGCCTGCGCGGAAACAAACGGCAGGCTCTCAAAACATTCCGCCGCGATATCTTCAAGAAAAGAAATGTACGCCTCCCGGACTTCGCACGCAAAACCGCGGGAACATTCCGCGCGCAGAAGCAGGTATTCGTCATCAAACGCCGTCTCGAAAACCCGTCCGCTGACAAGGCCGCCGGCACTGACACGGACCTCCGCCTCATAGCCTTCAAGGGAAAGCGGTGCACGCAACTCGAATCCGCCGCCACCGGACGGCCGGAAGCCGAATCGCTGGAGCCGGTCAAAATCGCATTTCTTTTTCGCAAAAACAGCGGACTCAATTTCCATACGGAAAGTATAGCACGATTCGGTATCCGGATGCAGAACTGTTTCCGGAAAACCGTTCGGATGTCACAGGCACCATAAAAAAAGCCTCCCCGGCCGGGGAGGCTTCCGCATATCCTGCAAAGGAATGGGATTATTTCTTTTTCAGATACTTGATGCTGTCAAGCGCGACAGCGGCGATGATGATGAATCCTTTGAACACAAACTGGAGATTCGTGTCGATTCCAAGGAAGGTGAGGCAATATGTCAAACTTGTGAAGATAATTACACCGACAACGGCGCCGCCTATTTTACCGATACCACCGTTAAAGGAAATTCCACCCACGACACAGGCTGCGATGGCGTCAAGTTCGTATCCCTGTCCGGTTCCGGCGCTGGCGTTAGCCTTGAAGGCTTCCAGGAAAGAACCGAATCCATAGAAAATACCGGCCATGATAAACACGCCCATTGTTGTGCGGAACACGCTTATACCGCTGACCGCAGCGGCTTCGGAGTTGCCGCCGACAGCGTACATGTTCTTTCCGAAGGTCGTCTTATTCCAGATAAACCAGGCTACAATAACCGCAAGGATAGCCGGTATAATCAGTTTCGGGAATGTTATTGAACTTCCGTTCAGAGTGAACAGGAACCAGCGTCCTCCCAGGGCATCCTTTATACCGCTTTCAATAGAACCTACCGGGGTTCCCGTCGTACCGAAGAACAGGAAACCGTAAATAATAAGCTGGGTTGCCAAAGTCGAAATAAACGGATGGATTTTCAGCCTGGCGGTGAATACACCGGCAAAAGAACTGAAAAGCACGCACAAAATTATGGACAACGCCAAAGCCATGATAACACGGAGAGCCATCGGCATTGCGGAAAAGTCCCAGGGACCCATACCGAAGAACATGACAATGTTTTTACCGGGATGAAGAATAAGACCGGTGGTGACAGCACCCAAAGCGACCATACGGCCTATACTCAAGTCGGTTCCGGCAAGAAGAATCAAACCGGCGACACCGAGGGCGTAGAACATACGGGTGGAAGCCTGCTCAAAAATCGTGAAAATATTCGGGAGGGACAAGAGAACACCCCTTCCGGAAAGAGGAGCCAGAATAACGCACACGATGAAAAATACCAGGATGGCAAGATACAATCCGTTTTCGAGGAAGAACTTTTGAGCCGTGAAATTATAAATATAATCACGGAAGCTCAATCCTATATCCTCGGAGAACTTTGACTTACCGTTACGCAAACTCCTGTTCTTCTGAACATGGTCAACAAAAGCCTGGTTCTTCGCCGCTTTGCACCGGGAAACAGCGGACACAAACCGGGATTTCGCATCATAAAGAGAAGAATTCATTTCGTATTTGCGGACGGAAAGCTCCTGTTTTATCACTGAAGGATCTTTATCCGCAAAATCAACCTTGATTTTCTCACAATCAGCGGCTGCTTCTTCCTTTATTTTTGCCACTTCCGCGCGGTAATTTTCCGTATACCGGGCGATGCTTTCATCCTCTTCCGCAAGAATACCGGCGATATAACCTTTCGCGATGGAATTGGAATAAGCTACGGCTTCCTTTTCTATGCGGAGCTCTTCGCTGCGGTTTTCCGCCGCAATCCGCTTTGCCTCCGCAATTTGTTTCATATAAGACGAAATCAGGCGGTCTTTTTCATCAGCATCAATGATTTTATTCTTTTTGATGGCAATAATTTCCTGCTGAAGGGTCATTACCTTGTTTACACCGTCTTTCCTCAACTCATACAAAGCGGAGGTGTACTCCTGAAGTTTTGCATCGTTTTCCAAAGATTTAACTTCTGCAATTTTTTCACTCATCAGATTCATCCTCACAAATTTTCAGCGGCCAGACGCAGGAGTGTTTCCTGGTCTGTTTCTTTTGTATTTACAATACCGGTTATCTTATGGTTCGACATAACAGCGATTCTGTTGGTGATACCAAGAATTTCCGGCATTTCACTCGAAACAACAATAATGGTTTTTCCTTCTTTAGCCATTTTGATAATGAGCTGGTAAATCTCATATTTTGCACCGACATCAATACCACGGGTAGGCTCATCCATAAGGAAAACTTCCGGCTGGCGCTCAAGCCATTTACCGATAATAACTTTCTGCTGGTTTCCGCCGCTGAGAGCACTTATAAGTTCATCCGCAGAAACACACTTTGTGCGCATAACCTTGATTTCACGGTTCGCGGCCTCTTTCATTTTCTTGTCAGAAAGAACACCGAATGTCTTGTAACTGGAAAGATTTGTAATTACAGTGTTGAATTGGATTGTGTCTTTCCCGAACATTCCGTTCAATTTTCTCTCTTCCGTAACCAAAGCGAACCCGTGATCCATGGCGTCCCTGCTGTTCCTGAACCGCAGCCTTCTGCCGTTCAGAACAATTTCACCTGATGCGATGGTCCGGACACCGAAAAGAGATTCCAGAAGCTCACTCCGGCCGGCACCGACCAGTCCGTACAATCCGAAAATCTCCCCTTTCCTGACAGTGAAGGAAATATTTTCCAGCACAGGGTCAAATTTTGTCGAAAGATTTTTGATTTCAAGAAAATCTTTTCCAGGAACGTTATCAACTTCAGGGAAGCGTTTATCAAGTGAACGGCCGACCATAGCTGCTATGAGCTCATTCATATCTGTTTCTTTAACAGGCTTGGTCAAAATCATCTTGCCGTCACGTAAAACCGCAACTTCGTCACAAATCTGGAATATTTCGTCCATTTTATGGGAAATATAAACGAAGGAAACGCCTTTAGCCCGCAAATCCCTGACAATTGAAAAAAGTTTCTGGACTTCCCTTTCTGTCAGAGAAGAGGTCGGCTCATCCAAAACTATTATCTTCGCGTCATAGGAAACAGCCTTGGCGATTTCCACCATCTGCCGCTGCGAAACGGACATCGTCCTCATTACAGTTTTGGGGTTTACATTCATATTCAGTGATGCGAAAAGGTTTATACTTTCCTTCAGCATCTTCACTTCATCAACAACACCGGCCCGTGTCGGATAACGCCCCAGAAAAAGATTATCAGTAACAGTTCTATCCAGACACTGGTTCAACTCCTGATGAACCATTGCAACACCACTTTCCAAAGCTTCTTTCGGATTTTTGAAATTAACAGGTTTATTCAACAAAGAAATATGCCCTTCGTCTTTGGCGTAAATACCGAAAAGGCATTTCATCATTGTGGATTTTCCGGCGCCGTTCTCCCCCATAAGGCCGAGAACAGAACCTTTTTTGACTGTCAAATCAATTCCATCCAGAACTTTATTTTTTGCGAACGCTTTAGAAAGATTTCTTATTTCCAAAACAGAGTCATTCATATGCTTCTCCGTTTACTCCTCTAATCTGCATAGCAAAAAATCGCCATGCCCCGACAAAGCAAGGCATGGCTTAGACCGACTAAAACAAACTGTAAGACTTGTCTGAAACAAATCTTAATGTCAATTCTTGACGATTAATAGCGCAGCTTGTCAGTATAGTCACGTCCAGAGTTTGTCTTTACCATATTGATGGCATAAGCATCGTAGTTGTTGAGGTTGGTAAAGCGATCCAAACAGCTGGCTTCGTTCTGTCCGTCACCCTGAACAACGGTAAGCTCGATGTTCATGAGAGGCGCATAGTAGTTAAGAGCAGGCAGATAGGATGAAGACAGGAAGTTATCAGCAGAGTTGTAAATGGTAAGAAGAACACGTTTCTTCTCGGCATTTGTCTGCTTGATTCCGGCGTCGCGGTTTCCGAATGTGTAGTCTTTCCAGTTGGAAGCGTTTACACCGGAGTTCTGGGCCATAATGGCTTTTTCATCCGTGCGGTAGTCAACCGGAGGAGTAATCTTGTTTCCGTACTGGTCGGGTTCAGAGAAACCTTTTGTATAGACATCAGCACCTGTGAGGCCGTCGAGAAGGTTGCGGATAACCTGGAGAGTTCCGGCAGCCTGAGCGTCTACGTTCTGGGAAACAGTTCCGGAAAGAGTACCGGCACCGATAGCGTCGATAGCATCGGCGTTGGCGTCATATCCGAAGATAGGAACACCGGCAGGATAGTTGGAAGCCTGGAGACAACCCATAGCCATACCGTCGTTGTTGGAAACAACCATATCAATCGCTGTACCGAAGCGGGTCGCCCAGTTCAGCATAGCATCTGTAGCGGCGTTGGCGTTCCATGTTGAACCGTCTGTACCGGTCATGGGAAGACCCTGAAGCTCAACAACTTTCATTGTTGTTCCGCCGACATTCGCAGAACCTTCTTTAACGTCACCGGCGTCTGTTGAACCGTTCCATGTTCCGAGAGCTTCGCGGATACCCTGTGTACGGGCTTTGGAGTCATTGTGACCGACGTCACCAATGCAAAGCACATAACCGATGATACCATCGCCGTTGCGGTCAAGTTTGGCAGGATCTGCAGAAGCAAGATAATCTGTAATAAGTTTTCCCTGAACAGCACCACCGCCAGCAGCGTCAAAACCAACATAGTAGGTTTTGTCATTCCAGTTCATGGAGTCCATGTCTATAGCTCCAGTTGTAGGATCAGAAGGCTGTCTGTTGAACCAAACGAGAGGTTTTTCAGCGTTAGCGACAGCGCTGGCGCTCTCTCCGCTTCCTCCGGCAAACGCAATTCCGCCGATAACGGCAAAAATCAAAAGAATGCCTAAGATTTTTTTCATTTTTCTTCCTCCATCTTAAGAAAAATATGAATGATAATTTATTATAACCAACAAAAAATGCTAAGTCAAATAAAAACGCACTTAAAACTGAAAATTTTCAACAGACTTCATAAAGTCTTAATATTTTCACCTTTTACAGTATTATTTTACTATGCGGCTCTCCCCTTTTACGGTTTTCGGTCCGGGAACCTCCCCCGGGTATCCAAGCGCCGCACAGCCGTAAACGCCGTGATTTTCCGGAATTCCAAAGCCGGACAAAACAGCCCGGACTTCAGGATTGTCGAAACAATCCAAAAGCTGGTTAATCCAGACACAACCCAATCCGAGAGCCTTCGCGGCAAGATAAATATTCTCCATTGCGCAGGCATTATCAACTTCCCTGAAAGGGCTTGATTTTTCATTTGAAGTTATAATAAGAACGGACGGTTTATACATATCATAGCCTTCCCTTCCCAGGGCTTTCCCCACAGCGGCGCACAAGGCCGCGATTTTTTCCCGATTCATGACGGCGGTGAATTTCCAGGTCTGCATACCCCTTGCGGAGGGAGCGGCCAGAGCACAGTCAAGGATTGTCCGTACATCCTCTTCCGGAATATCTCCGGCGGAAAAAGAACGGCAGCTTCTGCGGGTTTTAATAAATTCAATCAATGCGTCTTTTGAAAGATCCGTATCTTTCATGGTTTCCTCCTGATTCAAGCTGTTGTTTATAGAAAATAATGTACAGAATTTTATCACGCTTGACATCGTTTAAAAAAAATATTTTAGTGAAAAAATGAACAAATTGAGCACCAGAACTTTTTTGCATTCAGCAGCTGTACTGATAATTCCCGTGGCGGCCCAGAACCTCATAACAACGGCCATAAATTCCCTTGATGTCTTTATGCTGGGGCGGGTAGGTGAAAACGTTCTTTCCGGCGCATCCCTGGGGAACCAGGTTTATTTCAATATGAGTCTTTTTCTTTTCGGAGTCACATCCGGAGCTTCCGTCCTGACAGCCCAATACTGGGGCAGAAAAAACATGCAGGCAATATCAACGATTTTCGGCATCGCGACGAAAATCGGCCTTTTGATAAGTTTTATTTTCACGGCCGCCGCACTGGTCTTTCCCGCCAGGATAATGTCGGTTTTCACAAAGGAGGAGGAAGTCATCCGGGAAGGCGTAAAGTACCTGCGTTATGTCTGCTTCGCCTATCCTTTCACGGCTTTCAACCTGATTTACCTGAACACAATGAGAAGCATGGAAAGGGTAAAAATCGCCACTCTGGCTTACACCTGCTCATTTTTCACGAACCTGGCGGCGAACACCGTTTTAATCTTCGGTTTCCTGTGGATTCCCCCGCTCGGAATCACAGGAGCCGCACTGGGAACTGTCATCGCCAGGATGGTGGAAACACTTGTCGTTATAATATACGACCGGAAAGTAAACGACGTCCTGAAATTCAGCTGGAAATTCCTCACCATAAAAAACCCGCTGCTTTTCAGGGATTTCTGGAAATATTCTTCCCCCGTGATTGCGAATGAGCTTCTCTGGGGGCTCGGGCTTTCCACGATTACAGGAATACTCGGGCATCTCGGAAAGGCTTCAGTCGCCGCGAACGCCGTGGCGCAGGTAGCCCGCCAGCTTTCCATGATTATAGCCTTCGGTGTATCGGTGGCGGCGACAATCGAAATCGGTAAAAAAATCGGGGAAGGGGATATTGAAGGCGCGCGGGATTATGGAAGAAAATACGCGATATTGAGTATATTCACGGGCTTATTGGGTTCCATCATTATACTTGCGGCAAGGCCCCTCGTCCTCAATTTTATGGTTCTGTCGGAGCAGGCCGCCTCTTATCTTTCAGGCATGATGTTTGTCCTGAGTTATTTTGTCATCGGGCAGTCAATAAATTCCACTTTCATCGTCGGAATATTCAGGGCCGGCGGGGACACTCGTTTCGGCTTCTTCTTCGATTTGATTTTCATGTGGGGGATAGCGATAACCGGAGGATGGATCGCGGCCTTTATTTTCCACGCTCCGGTCATGGTTGTGTACGTGATTCTTATGAGCGATGAAATACTAAAGCTGCCCGTCGCCTACGCCCGGTACCGCTCTTTCAAATGGCTCAGGAATATCACCCGGGATTGAGGGCGGGGCTTTCCTGAATAAGCCGCGCGCTTATCCCCCGTTCTCTCCGGAAGCGGGGGCGGCAGGAGAGGAAGAAAAGCCTAAAAACACAGCCTTTTCCTCTCCGACAGCCAAATCCATATTCCGGCTGACCTTTTTTATAACGGCGCCGTCCCCGCCCACAGCGGTAACGGTTATGAGCCAGTGACCGGACTCAATATCCTGAATCACAACGGGTTCTTCGGAGGGTTCACAAACAGTTTCCGCCTCAAATCCCGTGGCGGAAACCATCTCGACTTTGTATACGGAAACGGAAACCGCGTCCCCTGCTTCCGAAGCACCGGAGGAAACCCCGGAAGGAAGGTCAAAAGTAAACCTGCCCGTTGTATCCTCCCCGGAACCGCCGCCGGTCACCGCCCCGGAACATGAAACAAAGGTTAAAACCAGGCAGAAAACGGCCGCAAGAAAAAGCGCTTTTCCACAAGTTGGTTTTTCCATTACGGCCTCCTTTAACAAAATGCCTGCCCGGCTTTATCAGTACCGGATGAATATCACTTGAAAGTCAATTCACTTTCAAAGCAGACATGTTCCCCGCTTTTCCCAACAACGGTTATCTTGTTTTCCGTTTCCGCTTCAGGAACACCGGCATATATTGATATTATATCACCCTTCCGGGCTTCTTTGGCGAAATTTATTTTAAAAACATCTATTTCTTTTTTTTGAAGCTCTTCCGGCAGAAAGTCCATTATGAACGCCGCGTACCGGGAATTATTCATATGGCCGTTGGCGTCCATGTCGGAATACCCGGCTTCCCGTTCACCAAGCTTCTCCATATTTTCAGGTTCCCGGATTTTTCCGCACGGGGGACAGTCCACAGAAACAACGAAATCAGGTTCTTCCCGAAGCGTGAAAGAAGAAGGCTTTAACAGCCGCCGTGATTCCGGATTTGCGATGAGCCACAGACTGGTGCCGGAAATGAGTTTTGTTCCGTCCTCTTTTTTCATCTCATATTTTCTTGAAAGAAGACCGCCGGAGGGTTTGTCCTCCCAGGTTTTCAAAACAAACCTGTCCTCCGCTTTCGGGAAAGAATGGATTTTGAACACCAATCTTGAAAGAAGAAAAACCACTCCATTTTCCAGAAGAATATCAAAAGACATCCCCCTCTGGTGAAAATCCTCCACAGCACTGTCCGAAGTTATCAGAAGAAGCTCCGGAAGACTGAGCCGCTGATTCAAATCGCACTGGCCGAAATGCAGTTTGATTTCACGGAAAAAGATGTTTCCGTTTTCATGCCATTCTCTATAGTTATTCATTCCACCTACCCCAACGCCACGTCAAGAACCATCATGACGGTGAATCCCAAAGCCGTGCATATCGTCCCTGTATCGGAATGTTTCCCCTGCTGGGAGTCAGGGATAAGTTCCTCAACAACCACATATATCATGGCTCCGGCGGCAAATGCCAAAAACCCCGGCAAAACAGGCACAAGAAACGGAGACAGCAGCACCGTCAAAAAGGCGGCGACCGGCTCGACGGCGCCGGATACAAATCCGAAAAGGAAGGCTTTCATCTTTGAAAACCCGAATTCCTTCATCGGCGCGGAAACTATGGCTCCTTCCGGAAAATTCTGTATGGTGATGCCTATTGAAAGCGTCATCGCCCCGACAATGGAAAGGCTTGTATTCTCCGCGAGAAGTCCGGCAAAAACAGCGCCCACCGCCATTCCTTCCGGAATATTGTGGATTGTCACCGCAAGGAAAAGCATTGTCGCTTTTTTCAGATGGAAGTCCGGTCCTTCCGCCTGTGAATCAGCGGTATGAAAATGAGGGATAACTTTGTCCAAAAGCAGAAGAAAGAAAACCCCCGCTAAAAATCCCGCCGCCGCCGGCAGCCACGGAAAAGCATTCCCGGCGGTCATTTCCATGGAAGGGATAAGGAGGGACCAGACAGAGGCGGCGATCATCACACCGGAGGCGAATCCATTCAAGGCTTTTTGGGAACGTATTGAAATATTCCCCTTTATGAAAAAAACCAGGGAGGCGCCCAGGGTTGTGCCTGCGAATGGAATCAAAAGCCCGGCAACTACTTCCCGCATACAGCCGCTCCTTCCGGAGATTCAGAAAAAAGCCCCGTTGATAAATAGCGCATCCCCGTATCAGGCAAAACCGCGGCGATGTTTTTTCCGGCATTCTCTTTCCGGGAAGCCAGTTCCAGCACAGCGGAAAAAACCGCCCCGGACGAAACACCGGCAAGAATTCCCTCAGTCGCGGCAAGAAAACGGGTGTTTTTTTTCGCTTCCTCATCCGTTACGGCGATCACTTCATCATAAATCTTTGTATTCAAAACATCGGGGACAAAGCCCGCACCTATACCGGAAATACAATGGGGGCCGGGCTTTCCGCCGGAAAGAACCGGAGAGGAAGCCGGTTCCACCGCAACAATCTTCAGGGCTTTGTTTTTCGATTTCAAAAATTCCCCCGCTCCCGTAAGGGTTCCTCCTGTCCCGACAGAGGCCACAAAGATATCAACCTTACCGTCGCTTGCTTCCCAGATTTCCGGCCCGGTGGTTTTGCGGTGGGCCAGGGCGTTGTCCGGATTTTTAAACTGCCCGGGAATAAAGGAACAGGGGAAACCGGCGGACAGTTCCTCCGCTTTGGCGACAGCCCCGGACATTCCCTCCGAAGCCGGCGTCAAAACAACCTCCGCGCCGTAAGCGCTCATCATCAGCCGTCTTTCCGCAGACATATTTTCCGGCATGACGATTATAACCCTGTAACCCCGCAGAGCTCCGAACAGGGCAAGACCGATTCCCGTATTGCCGGATGTCGGCTCGATAACCACAGTCCCCGGCTTGAGCAGCCCTTTTTTTTCCGCTTCTTCCAGCATGAAAAGAGCAGCCCTGTCTTTGGCAGAGCCGGTGGGATTAAACATTTCCAGTTTGAGGAAAATTCTGGCGGAAAGTTTTTTTATTTTCCCGGTACGGACACATTCATATAAAGGAGTGTTTCCGACAAGCTGTTCAATTGTATTGAATACTTTTTGCATTTTGTAAACCCGGAATAATAAATTTATGATTCTGTACCGGCGGTTTTGCAGACGTCTATCCACTTGCTGCCGGGAGTAAATTCCTCTAATTCGGAAGGCGTCACCTCGATGGCGCTGTTGGCGCTTCCACAGGCAGGAAAAACCGTGGGAAACCGCCGGAGGGATTCATCAAGATAAACTTCCACACCGGAAACCGCCGCGAAAGGGCAGACTCCTCCCGGCGCAAATCCGGTGCGGTCAACAACCTCTCCGCCACGGAGCATACAGGCTTTCTTTCCGAAAAAAGTTTTATATTTCTTGTTGTCTATCTTCGTATCTCCGGCGGCCACAATGAGCAGCGTCCTTCCGTCCAAATCGAAAGAAATTGTTTTTGCAATCCTGGCTTCTTCTGTTCCCAAAGCTTTCGCCGCAAGTTCCACGGTCGCGCTTGAAACCGGAAACTCCCGCACTCTGGAGGAAGAACCGAATCTGTCCAAATAAGCACGGACATCATTTACATCCATGGGAAAACCTCATATCACGAAAATGATAATCAAAACCAAAAACCAAGTCAACAACGGGGCTTATTGAATTGTTTTCCGTAATGAAGTAGTATCTTCTCCTGAAACATAAATCCAGAAACTAACGGCTGAATTTTATTATTTTGGGGGTACAAAATGAAGTCGGATGTTTATTTTATCAATCTCCGGACAAAAATCGGAGACGGTCTTCCCGGAAAATTAAAAAGGCTCATCAAAGCGGCGGGCATAGAAAAACTCGGAATGGACGGTAAATTCGTCGCGATAAAAATGCATTTCGGGGAATTAGGGAACATCGCCTTTCTCAGACCGAATTACGCGAAAGCTGTCGTTGACGTGGTTAAGGCGGCGGGCGGAAAGCCGTTCCTCACAGACTGCAATACAATGTATCCGGGAAGCCGGAAAAATGCCATCGAACACCTTTACTGCGCGTGGGAAAACGGATTCACGCCTCTTTCAGCCGGATGCCCCGTGATTATAGCAGACGGGCTGAAAGGAACAGACGACATAGAAGTTCCTGTAAGAAACGGGGAATTCTGCAAAACCGCAAAGATAGGCCGTGCCGTCATGGATGCGGATATTTTCATCAGCCTTTCCCATTTCAAAGGACACGAAATGACGGGCTTCGGCGGCGCGATAAAAAACATAGGGATGGGCTGCGGATCCCGGGCTGGAAAAACAGAACAGCATGCCTCCGGAAAACCCGACGTCATAGAAGAAAAATGCAGGGGCTGCAAAAGGTGTCTCCGGGAATGCGCCAACAACGGATTGGAATTCAACGCGGAAACCAAAAAGATGAAAATAAATCTTTCCAACTGCGTGGGTTGCGGACGGTGTCTGGGAGCCTGTAACTTTGACGCCATTGTTTTTAATTCCTCCAACGCTGTGGAGGATTTAAACCGCCGTATGGCGGAATATGCGCAGGCGGTTGTTGACGGCAGACCCAATTTCCACATTTCGATTGTTATCGATATTTCCCCAAACTGTGACTGTCATTCTGAAAACGACGCGCCCATTCTGCCGGACATAGGCATGTTCGCATCTTTTGATCCGGTTGCCCTGGACAAAGCCTGCGCCGACGCCTGCCTGAAGCAGAAACCTTTACCGGATTCACAGCTTTCAGACAATATGGCAAAAAACGGGTTTGTCGATAAGCACGACCATTTTGTAAACAGTACGCCGGAATCCGAATGGCGGTCCTGCCTTGCGCACGCAGAAAAAATCGGACTTGGAAGCAGCGAGTATACGTTGCACGAAGTGAAATAATTTTCTGGCGGGCAATCTCAAATCAGCGTTTTCAGGTTTTTCTTCGGAACAGGCTCACAGGTTATGTCAACCCCAAGCTTTTTGAATATTTTCCTGTCCACTTCAGAAAGCAGAACGGTTGAATGAGCCTGGCAGCCCCTCAGTTTTAAAAGCTGGCTCATCGCCCGCCGTGCGTTTTCATCGCTGTTTGAAAGCATGGCGAGGGCGACGAGAACTTCGTCCGTATGCAGGCGGGGGTTCCGTCCGCTTAAATATCTTGTCTTCATCTCCTGGATAGGTTCAATCGCGCTCGGAGGAATAAGCCGGATTGAATGATCGATTCCACCCAGATGTTTCACCGCATTAAGAAGAAGGGCCGCCGAGGTTCCAAGCAAATCGGAATTCTTTCCGCACACAATAGTGCCGTCCGCAAGCTCTATGGCGGCGGCGGCTGTTCCGGCGGACGCCGCTTTTTCCCTGGCGGCGGTTGTAACGGAACGGAATTCCGGAGTGATTTTTGCCTGGCTCATCAAAAGCTCCAGTTTATAAATTTCCTTTTCATTCAAATCGAATCCGGAAACCTGCTTTTCAAGGGTGGCATAATACCGGCGGATAATTTCATGCTTTGAGGCGTTACTGCAAACCTCGTCATCCGTTATGCAGTAGCCGGCCATATTTACGCCCATATCGGTCGGGGACTTGTATTGGTTTTTCCCGTAAATCCGTTCAAACAAGGCATTCAATACCGGGAAAGTTTCAATGTCCCGGTTATAATTCACCGCCGTTTTCCCGTAAGCTTCCAGATGAAAGGGGTCTATCATATTCACATCATTCAAATCGGCGGTGGCCGCCTCATAAGCCAAATTTATCGGATGCTTCAGCGGCAGATTCCATATGGGGAAGGTTTCGAATTTTGCATACCCGGATTTTATCCCCCTTTTGTTGTCGTGATAAATCTGGGAAAGACAGGTCGCGAGTTTACCGCTTCCGGGACCGGGCGCGGTAACAATAACCAGAGGTCTGGTTGTTTCAACATAATCGTTTTTTCCGTAACCTTCATCACTGTCAATGAGGGAAACATTCGCCGGATACCCCTCTATGGTATAGTGGTAATAAACTTTTATGCCCAGGGTTTCCAGTTTCGCCCTGAAGCTCACCGCCGCGGACTGACCAAGATATTGGGTAATGACAACGCTTGACACTTTCATTCCGCGGGAGGAAAATTCCGAAATCAGTCTTATGACATCCATATCATAAGTGATTCCCAAATCAGCGCGTATTTTATTCTTTTCTATATCGACGGCATTTATAACGATGACAATTTCAGCATAATCGCTCAGCTGCATCAGCATCTTGAGCTTGCTGTCAGGAAGGAACCCCGGAAGAACGCGGGAAGCATGGAAATCATCAAACAATTTCCCGCCGAATTCCAGGTAGAGTTTGTTTTCAAAAAGAGCTATCCTTTCTTTTATATGTTCCGACTGGATTTTCAAATATTTTTCATTATCAAAGCCTATCATGATGAATACCTTATCACAAAAACATAAAAACTTCGACAAGAAATACCGCCGCGCAGGCGGACGCCGCCACAAAAACAAGGCTTTTGCCTGAAAATCCGAAAATCAGGGCGACTACACACCCGGCCGCAGCGGAGATAACATCAGCGGTTGAAAAAAACACCGCAGGAAAAGTCATGGCTCCCAAAACACTGTAGGGAATATAACACAAAAAAGAGCGCAAAAACCGGTTTTTCACTTTTTCCTTGCACAACACCAAAGGCAGCATACGCACCGCATAGGTTACAAGGGACATAACGAGAAGATATTTTAAGAATATTCCCGGTGAAACAATTTCAGTATTTAACATTTTTGATCCTGCCTCTCACCAGCACTGGCATCCCCGGATTCCCTGCCCCGGACGCCTTCCACGGGAAAAAACAGCGCACCGAAAATGCCGGAAACGCAGGCACAAATTATAACCGCCAATCCTGAGGAAATATTGTTCAATCCCGGTAAAAACCGAAACAAGCAGCTTAAAACAGCCGCTGATAAAACAACGGTCAGCACCGGAAAACTTTTCCTTGCCGCAGGTGCTATAATCGCAATAAACATCCCGTAAATCGCAATGCCGAGGGCGTTCGTTATTTTCCCCGGCAGGATATTACCGGCGACAGCACCGAGAAGGGTTCCCGCCGCCCATCCGATATAGGGCAAAAATATCAGCCCGTACATATACCGTCTGCCGACAAGCCCGGCCCGGCCGGAGGCGACAGCGAAAACTTCATCGGTATTCATGAAGGAAATGACAAACCGGTCAAAAAGCCGGATACCGGACCCGAGTTTCTGGGCCAGGGAAATGGACATGAGGGAATAGCGGGAATTTATAACCAGCTGGGAAAGGGCGAGTTCCATCAGGGAACCTCCGCCGGTAATTATGGGGACGGCGGCCAGTTGGCCGGCGGAAGTCACATTCACAAGGGAAATGACAAGTGTCTGCAAAACGGAAAGCCCGCTCCCGACCGCAAAAATCCCGAAAGCAAAGGAAACGGATATATAACCCAAAAAAATGGGAAGCCCGTCTTTCAGCCCGAAAAAAAATGAATCCTTTCTGTCATTGTCAACTTTCATTTACAACCACTTCCAGCACTTTCAGATTGAAGTAATTCGCGTATGATTTCACCTGCAAGCATCAGTCCGGCAACAGAGGGAACAAAGGGAACGCTGCCGATAAATTTCTCCCGCGCTTCCCCGGCGGTATTTTCCGCATCAAGAGAAACAGGCTTTTCCACGGAAAACAAAACCTTCTGCGATTCTATATTCCTTTTCCTTAATTCATGCCGGATTATTTTCGCAAGGGGACACACTGAAGTTTCATAAATATCAGCGAACCGGAAGAGCAAAGGGTTTATTTTGTTTCCCGTTCCCATGCATGAAATCAGCGGAACACCGGCGGCCTTCGCATTCACTATGAGGGATATTTTTGAAGGAACGGAATCAATACAATCCGCTGCAAAAGAACATTCCCCCAGATTCACAGGGAAATCAGGAAGCGCGTCAGCCGGATAAAAAACAGGGAAAGATTCGACCTTTGCCTCCGGATTTATATCCTGAATTCTAGCCGCCGCAACCTCGGTTTTTTTCAATCCAAGCGTACTGTGCAGAGCAAACAACTGCCGGTTTAAATTACTCTCCGCGACCGTATCTGAATCAACGAGCAGGAAACGGCCTATTCCCGCACGCGCCAAAGCTTCAACAGCAAAAGAACCGACTCCGCCCAGTCCAAAAACAGCGACCGTTTTTTCTGCCAGAATCCTGTCGGAATCTTTCCCTAAAACTTTCCGCGTCCGGGAAAAAGCCCCGCTGTCAGGCAGCGTAAGTTTTCCAGCGGTACAAGCCCACGCCGCCCCCGATAATCACAACGATGCCCACAATCCTGATAAAGAGAAGTCCTATCTGGAACGGGAATATAAAAAGCAGAAGGGCAAGAACCACGAGCAAAACAATTTCAATTACGAAATCCCGCACAGGAACACCTGTTTCCCGCAGCTTGCGGACAACCAAAAATTCCAGCCATGCGGAAACAAGCATTTCCGCACCGAGAATATAAAGCATGATAATCCAAACAGTACCCGCCATAAATAAAGGAAGAAAAACAGCAAGCAACCCGACTAAAATTCCAAGGATTCCCCGGATTTTCAAATTACGGCGCAGAACTTCATCTTCAAACTCCGGAACCACCGCAAACAGGGTGATGAATCCCTCCAGAATAACGGCGATTCCTATAACAATTGAAAAAAGTTCCGTAAATGTTGTCGGCGAAATCAACATCACAGCGCCCAACAGAATCATGAGGATTCCGCCAAACAGAAAGATTTTGTCCTTTGACACTTGCATTTTTCCTCCTCGCTGTCTCCAGCTTTATTCCATTAATAAATCATTCTCCGATTATTTTTACAAGAACCCTTTTTTTTCTGCACCCGTCGAATTCACCGTAAAATATCTGCTCCCAGGGACCGAAATGAAGTTTTCCTTCCGTGACGGCGACGACAACTTCCCTTCCCATTATCTGTCTTTTCATATGGGCGTCAGCGTTAATCTCGCCGACATTGTGCCTGTAAGAGGAAACCGGCTCATGGGGCGCAAGTTTTTCAAGCCAGACATCAAAATCGTGGTGAAGTCCGGATTCATCGTCATTTATGAAAACGCTTGCCGTTATATGCATGGCGTTGACAAGACACAATCCTTCCTTTACTCCGGATTCCTGCACAAGATTTTCAATGACAGGCGTTATATTCAAAAATTCACGTTCTTTTTCCGTGCAAAACCACAATTCACGTGTCAATGTTTTCATCTGATAAAACCTCCGTTTCTTCGGAATTTTCCCGGGGGACAAAAAAAAGTCTATCACAAATTTTCTTTTTTTTCTTCAAAAAAAAATTTTTATACAAGGTATATTGGGTTGAAAAAAATTCCCCGGATTTTCCTCCGGATTTGAATGCTGAATTAAAGCACAGGGATATACGCGGCGCCGCTTTCTCCGGCCGCTTTTTCCCGGGAATAAATCCGGAAGCCTCACCGGAAAGCTTTTCCACCACACGACAGGGTCTCTGGAAAAAAACAGGCCCGCCGGAAAAACAGGAGGCAAAAACAACCCCGCAGAATATCAGCCGCCGCCTTAAAAGACCGGGGAAAACAGCCGCGATTTCTTTTCGCATAAAATCAGGAACAGAAAAATAAGGGCTGTCAGAAAATATACGCAAAAAACCGGACTTCCCGCACCGTGCTGCGCAAAAAAGGACAGAGGCGGCACCGCAAAATCTGCCGTAAAACGAAATTTCCGCCTCCGGATATTTCACCCTGAAAAATTTCTCCCACGCTCTTAACGCCTTTCCTTCTTTTAATCCGAAAGAAAAAGCTTTTCCGGGGTGAAATTTTTCCACAGGCGCGGGAACAAAAAAAACCATGCCGCCGGAAACCTCCGCCCCGGATTCACTTAATCCGGAAAGGGAAAATCCTTCCGTCTCCGGATTCCCGTCCGGCGCAATAACCAGTATTCTGGTTTTTATTTTTTCATCAGGAGTGATTCCTTCCGGTAAATAAATATTTCCCGTTAAAATTTTCCGGTGGAATTTTATCTTCAATGTCTCTACCCTGAAAGCATCAAAAGGCCGGGGCATTCCGCTTTCCGTAACTTTTTCCGCGCCGGAGGATGGAACAAGAAGGCTGTATAACTTTTTCACAAGAACGGGATACAGGGAAAACCCGGCTGCAACGGAAAAAATCAAAAATCCCGCTGTAATTAAAGATAAAAAAAATACAACACCTGCAGAAAAATCCATTCTATATCTTTTAAACCTTGCTTAAAAAATAATTCATAAGTATATTCAAAATATGTTCATAGACCAATATTACATTATTCTTATTGTTCCCACATTAATTCTTTCCATGATAGCGCAGGCTTCCGTTTCATCGGCTTTCTCCCGGTGGTCGAAAGTAAAAACAGCCCGGGGGATTACCGGAAAAGACGCGGCAAATCTTTTATTACGGGAGAACAATATTTCCGATGTAACTATTGAACCGGTGGACGGAAAGCTCACGGATCATTACAGCCCCACGGATAAAAAACTCCGGCTTTCCCAGCCTGTTTACGGCGAAGACACGATAGCGGCGGTGGGCGTCGCCGCACATGAAACAGGCCATGCTATCCAACATAAAATCGGCTATCTCCCGCTATGGCTGCGCAGCGCTCTTGTTCCCGTTGCAAACATCGGCTCTTCTCTGGGCCCGTACATCGTCATTGCAGGATTGATTTTCAGCATGGAACCGCTTATAAACGTCGGCATAATTATTTTTTCCGCCGCGGTTATGTTTTACGTGATAACCCTGCCGGTTGAATTCAACGCTTCCAAACGGGCAATCGCAATTCTGAGGCAAAACGCCGTGCTTTCCGAGGAAGAGCTTAAAGGCGTAAAAAAAGTTTTAACCGCCGCGGCGATGACTTATGTAGCCTCCGCCCTGACGGCGGTAGCCTCACTCTTCAGGCTGATTCTTATCTCCCGGAACAGACGGAATTAACCTGTTTACATCTTTTTCTTCCTCCAACGGGAAAGTTTCCAGAAGAATTTTCCCGGAGGCTCTGCCTTTCCGCAGCCTTATATTTGTCCCGTCCCATTCAAACACCATCGAAGTGTTCATAAAATCCTGCAGCATATTATAAGTTTCGGCATTGTCAATTGCGGTCAATAAAAGAATGTGGGTTTTCACATGGAAGGGAGAGCCGTTCAAAATTTCTTTTAAATTCCCGGAAAGCGGCAGGCAACATATTTTTTCCAGGGAATTTTCAAGCTCCAGAAGAAAAACAACATCCTCCCCGTTTATATTGAAAGCAAGAAAAAATCCCGGGAAGAAAGCGAGCTCATCCGAAAAATACAATTTTGCCTCACAATCAAATACAGAAAGCGTTCCGGATGAAATCTGCGGAATCCCGATTGAAGCGAAATATTCCGGGAACGTATCAAAAACATGGGCATCCGGGAACACAGGGGCTTCCGTTTTTTCAATTTCCTCAATAAGTTTCGTATAATATTCAATCCTTGTCCGGGACAATTCAATGAAATGTGTATAAATCCATTCCCGGAGATCAGCCATCTGCCTGAAATTCTGGTTGTTTATCTGTACAATATCACGTCCAAACATTGTCAGTGTTTTTATTTTCGGAAAATCTATTTTATCCAGAAATGTAATAGTTGTTAATAAATCAAGAAACGAATAACCCCATCTGAAATGGGAACTGTTACGGTGGAAAAAATTGTATACTTCTATTTCTTCCTCCAGAAATTCGACAACCTCAGTATTCTTCTGAATCTTCTCCTGAATCAAAGCGACATCATCACGGGAAAACCCGTCTTCCTTCTGAGGTAAAACCAACTCGCCGCTTTCAAAAATTCCGGTGATGTCCTCTTCATAAAACATCGTGCCTTTGGCGATTTCCGGATTCACCGGCGGCATATTGTCCGAAGTCAGAAAAAAACTGAAATCGTGTTCTTTTCCTTTTATCATCAACTGAAAGTAATCTGTTGTCGCTTCAAGGTAACAGGAAAATAAACTTTTATTTTTATCCCCGAATATTTCCTGAAGCATTCCTGAAAATTTTTCACCGCCGGACTCAAGATCCTCCGGATTAAATTCCGGAGTGACAAAAAACTGCCGGGGAGACCCGTCAAATCCCGGCGCAATCCGGCGTAAATATGTCCAGACTTCCACAAAATGAAGGTCTATCTCAACAGCACCGGCCCTGTCTCCTTTTCCGGAAGAGAGGGATAAAACAGCTTTCCCCTCGCTTGCAAGGGAGAAATCACGGACAGAACATTCAAACTCAGGAATCATGATGCCGTCTTTTGAGGCGTAGCCTTCATAGAAAAAATTCGTCGGCTCGCCGCGGAATTTCCCGGTATCCGGCTCCGGCTCCAGAAAAGCCGCTTCCGGAATATAAAGAGGAGCGAAAGCGAAACGCCATTCATCATCGTCTATCTGTTTCGTGTAATATCCTGTATACCCGTCTTTTGAAAGGCCTGCTATACGCAGCTCCCGTGCGGAATTCCCCTGCCCGTTCTGTAAAATTGAAATAAATCTGGAAATCCTGGCCTGTCCAGAAAGAGGAACCGGCGGCTGTTTTTTCCAGGGCTCCGCCGGAAGCGCCCAGGGCGTAAAATTCGACCTGTAATCGGAGCCGGAATAAGCCTGCTCTTTCTTTTCGTATGTATACTTGAAAAACATCGGGTCACAGCCCATTGTGTCAAAATCAATAAGCCGGGTGTACATTTCCCCGTTTTTATTTATCAGGAAAATCGTGGAGCCGCTTACGCTGATATTCTCCGCAATAAAACTGCCTTTCTCCGGCCCCTGAATTAAATGACTGAAATCCGCAGGCAACCCGGAATCCGTGAAATGGATGGACTGTCCGTCATCCGACAAAAAATAGAGCGTCTCCAGGCCCATAGTCCCGTAGTGGTGCTGGTTGCCGTAAATATCCTCATACCAAAGGATATCTCCCCGCCTTACACCCATTCCCCAACCGCGTTTATTGGAAACCAGAATATTCTGTTTGAGAACAGAGGGCACGGGCCAGCCGAAATTCATTATCCATGTATCCAGTTTTTCTGTCCGTATTTTCCTGAAATAATATCTGTATAAAATACCCTCATTTGAAAAAGCGTAAAGACAGTCTGCATCCGCGGCAATTTCAACTATTTCTTCAGGATGAATAAAAGTAGTATCGGTTTCGGAAAAGGGAAGCCCGGAGGGAGGCATCAGAACCCAGTCAGTTTCGCCTGATTTTTTATGGTAAATTTTCCCGTCATGCAGACAGAAATCAAAACCAAACGAAGAAACCTGGACGAGAGTGTTTACATGAATTTTTTCCGGGAAAGCTCCGTTTATATTTTCCGTTCCGGTCCGCGCAGACAGATTTATTTCGGGATAAACAGCATCCACAACAGTCTGTTGGTAAGTCCGTTTTGTCTGCATACTTGCACAGCCCGCCAGACATAAAAGCGACAAAACCAACAGACCGTAAAGATTTTTCCGAACCGCTTCCAGATTATAACGCAAAATTCACCCTGCAGAATCAATGAATGGCTTTTTTCAAAGCTTCAACTTTATCCGTTTTTTCCCAAGGCAAATCCGGACATCCGAAATGCCCGTAATTTACACATTTCCTGTAAATCGGACGGCGCAAATCGAGAGCTTTGATAATTCCGGCCGGGGACAGGTCAAAAACTTCGCAGACAGCCTTTGTAAGGCTTTCTTCAGGCACTTTGGCGGTACCAAAGGTTTCAGTCATGACAGAAACCGGGAACGGAACACCGATTGCATATGCCACCTCAAGTTCACAGCGGTCCGCCAGTCCGGCGGCAACAATATTCTTCGCCACATAGCGGGCCATATAAGCGGCGGATCTGTCCACCTTGCTCGGATCCTTGCCGGAAAAAGCACCGCCGCCGTGACGCCCCATTCCTCCGTAGGTGTCAACAATTATTTTACGCCCTGTAAGACCGGTGTCCCCGAAAGGACCTCCCGTGACAAACCGCCCTGTAGGGTTTATAAAATATTTGGTGCCGGAATGAAGAAGCCCTGTTGGTTCAAGGGACGGTTTTATGATTTTTTCGATAATTGTTTCTTTTATCTCATCATAAGTCACATCCGGATTATGCTGATGGGAAACCACAACCGTATCAATTCCCACCGGTTTATGGCCTTCGTATTCAACAGTAACCTGGCTCTTGGCATCAGGCCGCAGCCATGGAATAAGCCCGCTTTTACGGAGGTTGGCCGCCTCCTGCAGAATTTTATGGGCATAGGTTATGGGGGCCGGCATAAAATTCTGCGTTTCGTTGCAGGCGAAACCGAACATCATTCCCTGATCTCCGGCACCCTGCTGTCCTTTAAATTCCGAAAGACCTTCCCCCACAACACCCTGGTTTATATCACCGGATTGTGAGTGCATCATATTAAGAACAGCCATGGAATTGCAATCCAAACCGAAATCTATATCCGTATACCCTATGTCTCTGGCTACATCCCGCGCTATTCTTTGGACATTAATGGGAGAGACCAAGGATGTCTCGCCGCCTATAAGAATCAAACCGGTTGAAGCAAAAACTTCACACGCCACATGACAGTCAGGATCCAAAGCGAGGCATTCGTCAAGGACGGCATCCGCGATTTGATCACAGACTTTATCCGGATGTCCCTCACTGACAGATTCCGAAGTAAAAACATGACGAGATATACCCATTTTACACTCCCTTGAAAAATCTGTTTAAAAGCGTATCATATACCTATCTTTAATAAAATACCAAAATATTGCCGTTTATACTAGAGACAGTTAAACAGGCATTAGGAGGATTTATGGCATTACATAAAGCTTATACAAAAACAACGAATAAGTGCAAAGTCACTTTCGAACTTCCGGCACAGGCGACAGAAGGTGTAAAAAAAGTTGCCCTCGTCGGTGATTTCAACAACTGGGAAACAAGGGCGACAATGATGAAAAAAAATAAAGACGGCCTTTTCGCAGCGACTGTGACCCTTGAACCCGGACACGAATACCAGTTCAGGTATTTGATGGACGACTGCCGCTGGGAAAATGACTGGCATGCGGACAAATACGAAAAATCACTTTACGGTGATGTGGACAATTCTGTTGTTATTGTCTGAATAATTTGAAAACAAAAAGGCGGGGATTTGTGTCAGGACTGAAACAGGTTTCCGCCGGATAGAAATGCTCTCCGAACCTCATCTGCTTCCGTCGGGAGACTGCAACGCCTTTTTCCTTCGTTTTTCCGCGTAAAGTTTTTCATCACTGGCACGCAGCATTTCTTCAAAAGTAGGCGGAATTCCGTTTTCCCTTGGATCAAAGTATTCAAATCCCCAACAGGCCGCAAGAATCCATTGCTTTTGCTTTTCCTGATTGAACTTATCTATATGGTTGGAAATACGGCGGAAGATTTCCTGATGGGCAGACTTCTGCAAGCCCGTGACAATACCGACAAATTCATCCCCTCCGTACCGGATAAGCAAATCCGTGCTTCGGAAACATTTCTTGAGAATTTCCGCAAAGGAAAGGATAGCCTGGTCTCCCTCCGCATGGCCGAACGTATCATTTATATATTTCAGCTTATCCATGTCGAGGAAAATCATACAGATAGAGTCTTTTTTTTCCATGGCGGAATTGAAAATCTCCTTCCCTTTTGTGAGAAGGGCGCGGCGGTTTCCCAGCTGGGTGAATTCATCAACAAAAGAAAGTTTTGACAATTCGCTGTTTTTAAGCTGCAAAGCCAAAAGCTGGCGTTCCGTATATTCATGCATCATGAGGGACTCAATCATGTGGGAAATAATATGACGGATTTCCGCAAAATTCTTAAAATATTTTTCATCCACTGACAGAAGCAGGTATCCGTAATTTACATTACTTTGGGAAATTGAATACACTGCCAGACTTTTCGTTTCGTTTGTAAGGAATTCCGGATTATTCAAAAAACTGCCGGTTTTTGACGACGCATCGAAAACCGAAAAATCCTTTTCCGGAACAAAAATCATCTTATTTTTCTTGAATCCCAGTCTGTAATCAACTTCCGGAGAATTTTCTTCCCTATTTAAGAAAATATACATAAACGAAACACCCAAAGAGGGCAGCAGCAATCCTATCTCTTTAAGCCCGTTCGTCACGGTTTCTTTTTTCGCCATTATTTCATTACAGCACTGGTAAAAATCCAGCAATCCCTTATCGGCCTTTTTTATTTCCAGGGAAACATCCAGCTGAGTTTTGAATAAAAGTCTGTTCGCGTCTATAAAAGCCGAATTTATAAGCATCTGTTCCTGCGGAATAGGATGTTTTAAGAGTGTGATTATCCACTGGGTGGAAAACGCATCGATAAAGTCGGAAGAGATGCCTCCCCCTTCTTTAAGCATTGAAACCGTTTTCTTCATGAAAGAACCGATTTCCGAAACATCTGCCTTTCCCAGACATTCTTCCGCAATAAGATTGAGGGTTTTCTTGAAAGCCGCAACCTGTTTCAACTCCCCGGAGAAAAACCTGTCCTTGTTTTTATTGTTTCCTGTTATGGTGCTTACAGAAGTTTCATCATCCTCCATTTCCTCCGAAGAAGGAATCTGGGCATTGGTACACCCGCAGGAATTACGGATGATAAAAGCCGCTTTAAACACCTGTTCGGAGGGAGAGAATTTTGTCTTCCCTGATAAATCAGAAATAATCCTGTTCATCACAAAGGAAACCATTTCCCAAACCGGATAATCAACCGTGCTTCTGGGCAGATGATCCGAAACCAATTCAATGCTGTCATTAAAGCCGACAAAAGCTACATCATCCGGGACAAAAATCCCCCTGGAGGCGAGAAGCTCCTGCGCCGCGATACCCACCTCTTCATTCATTGAAATTATAACATCGGGAAAATCTTCTTTTTCACGTACCAGTAAATCCAGCGCCACTGTTTTCCCGGTCTTTTCCGCCAGCCCTCCACGGAAAATCATCTTAGGCGGAAGGGAAAGTCCGGCGGATTCAAGCTCACGGCTTATTATTGAAAACCGCCTGGAGTTACACCCCATACAAAAGTCTGTTCCGCACAGCATGGCAAATTTCTTATATCCATGTTTGTTTATAAGATGCCGCATCATTGTGGTAACAGCTTCGTTTTCATCAATAACGGCACAAAAGGCTCCCTCTAAGGGAGAAAATATGGAATAAACCGGAACATCATTCAAACCCGGAAAATTTTCCTTCAGTAAGGACCGGGCTGCCTCTGACTGAAATTGAAAAGAATGGACAAGATCCGTCAATATAATGAGAGCGTCAAGAGAAGCGTTTTCCGCAAGCCGGAAAACAGAATTTTTGGAATCTGTTTCGACAGCTTCTTCACCGGAATCCCCGACAAAAAACACCAGAAGAATTCCGTTGTCTTTTGCGGTCTGCATCAAGTCTTTGACAACCCGCCCGAAAAAAGAACCTGACATACTGCGGAGAAAAACACCTATTTTAAATTCAGGCGTTTTCTGCTCAGTTTTCTGCATCATTTTCTCCGGTAATCTTCAGATGCAGTTCTTCCATCTGAAGTGCATCCACATCACCAGGACATCCATCCATCGGGCTTTGAGCAAAACTGTTTTTCGGGAAAGCAATAACCTCTTTTATGGATGTCTGCCCGCACATAAGCATAATAAGCCGGTCAAGCCCGGGAGCTATTCCTCCGTGGGGAGGCGCCCCGTATTTAAAGGCTTCGGTCAGGAAGCCGAATTTCTGTTTTCCTTCCTCTTCGCTGAACCCAACGATTTTGAAAATACGCTTTTGAAGCTCTGAATCATGGATACGGATTGAGCCTGAAGCAAGCTCATAACCGTTCAGCACCAAATCGTACAAATCGCCTTTCACGCTTCCCGGATCAGATTCGAGGGTATCCAGATACTTTTCCTGGGGCATGGAAAACATATGATGGGCGGCTTCCCACTTGTTCTCATCCTCATTCCATTCAAACAGGGGAAAATCAACAACCCAGACAAACGAAAACTTTTTGGGATCACAGAATCCGCTGTCCCTGCCTATTTTGGAGCGAACCGCCCCCAAAGCGGTACAGGCGGTTTTTCCATTGCTGTCAGCAACAAAAAGCAGAAGATCTTTTTCAGACGCATTCAGGGAAGAGCAGACCTCATTTTCTTTGCCTTCAAAGAATTTACTTATTCCGCCCTCAAGCTTGTTTCCGGCACCGACTTTCATCCAAGCCAGCCCTTTTGCCTTGTATATCTTTGCGACGGCCTCAAGCTCCTCGATTTTTTTACGGCTGTACGTTTCCGCGGCGCCTTCCACTTTCAGGGCTTTGATTTTTCCTCCGGCAGCCAAAGCATCCTTAAAAGCCTGAAAGCTTCCCAACGGAGCCAGGAAGGAACCGTCCTGAAGTTTCATGTCAAAGCGCAGGTCAGGTTTGTCGGTTCCGTACAAATCCATGGCGTCAGTGTAAGAAATTCTGGGAAACGTTTCCGGCAGAGATACTGAAATCGTTTCAGCGAAAACCCTTCCGAACATCTCCTCAATAAGGGAAAGAATATCCTCCCTGGAAACAAAACTCTGCTCAATATCTATCTGGGTGAATTCAGGCTGCCTGTCCCCTCTGGCATCCTCATCCCTGTAACACCGGGCAATTTGAAAATACTTGTCAAATCCGGAAACCATGAGAAGCTGCTTGTAAAGCTGGGGGGACTGTGGGAGCGCATAGAATTTGCCCGGATACAACCTGGACGGCACAAGATAATCCCGGGCTCCCTCGGGAGTTGACCTGATAAAAGTCGGGGTTTCGATTTCAAAAAAACCTTTTTCGGTAAGAAATTTCCTGACAGAAAAAGTCACCGCGGATCTCAACGCCAGATTATACTGCATGGAAAAGGAGCGCAAATCCAGATATCTGTGTTTCAAACGCAAATCTTCACTTGCATTTGTCTGTTCGTCAATAACAAAAGGAAGCGTTTCTGATTTCGACAGAACCTCTATCTGCTGCGCCGAAACCTCTATTTCACCGGTGGCCATATCAGGATTAACCATATTTTCCGGACGGAGACGGACAATTCCCTGAACCGCTATACAATACTCCATGTGAAGGCCGGCCGCGATTTCCGCAAGCCCTGCGGGAGAATCAGAATCCACTACAACCTGGGTTATCCCGTACCGGTCACGCAGATTGATGAAGAAAATACCTCCATGATTTCTGATTCTGTGAACCCATCCGTTTAAAACAACAGTCCGTCCGTTATCTTCTTTTCTGGCAGCGCCACAAGTTTCAGTTCGTTTCATTCGTTCCATAAAAGGTCTTCCTAAGATTCAGTTTCAGGACAGTTTATCACACAATAAAAAAAAAAACGATATAATTCCACCATTATATCATTTGAAAATTTCGCAAAAATAAGTTATTCTTTTAAACTATGATGGAAAAAAGTCAGTCCGATTTTAAAGTCACCGATATACAAAGAAATTTTATGTCGGAACTTTTACAGGTTTCTCTTTTTGAATATGACTTTAAAAGCCAGAAAATTCAGCTGTCTCTGTATTCAGAGAATTCATCTTCGGAAAAAACGGATTCCCCGCAGAAAACCCTGGAAATACCCTCCACGTTTACAATGATTCACCCTGACGACCAAATCCGGTCGGATAATTTTTTCAAGGAACTGAAAAAATCATCCGAAATACATTCAGCCGAAATACGCCTTCTTTCGGATGAGGGGTTTTTCCAGTGGGTGAAAATCTTTGCAAAAACTTTTTTCAAAAACGGTAGTCCGGAAAAAATATTCGGGTATTTTACAAAAATCGAGGATAAAAGACCCATACAGGAAGAAAAAAAGAAAAAACAGGATCCTCTGACCAGGTTATTGAATCAAACTGAAATACAGAAACTTATAATTTTCGAGCTCAACACCCGCCTGGAAATCCGCAGGGACGCTCTGGTTGTCCTGAATTTTGACAACCTGGCGGAAATAAACGAAAATTTGGGACACGTTTTCGGTGATGAAATCCTGATACTTGCAGCTGAAAAAATTTCCAAAGTCTGCGAACAATCAAACTGCCTCATGGGAAGAATTCTCAGTGATGAATTCCTGCTGTTCTTTAAAGACGTAAAAAACGATTCTGATTTGCAGGAAATTTTTTCCAGGATTCTGGAGGAACTGAAAAAAATATATGTAGGGGAAGTAGGAATTCCGCAGTTCTCCGTTTATATAGGCGCGGTCATGTCTTCGGGAGAAACAGACCTGAAAAGCCTTTTGGAAAAGGCGCACAAAACGATATATCTGCAAAAGACTGACAATCAAAAAATTTCCCCGTTTTATTCCCCGGATATTGATGAAAAAATCCTGAATATAAATAAAAATATTATATCCCGTACAGAAAAACTGAATACGGATATTATTTCTGAAAACAGAATCGCCGATATGCTGCTCGACATTCTTTCCAAAACAAAGGATTTGGACAGCGCGGTAAATTTCTCCATAATGAAGATAGGAACCCTTTATAATCTGGCCAGTGTCCGTATTCTGGAATTACTTCAGGATGGAAGAAGCACAAAGATACAAAAAACCTACGACTGGGCGAGCAATACGGAATACAAAGACAGAAGTAATCCCATGCGCTTATCCCATGCGGAAATTCTTCAGCTTCAAACAACGAATGAAATGTTGCTCTGGCCTTTGGATTCCGACGGACAAGAATCCCGGGAAATTCCCCCTATTTTCCACAAAATATATCCGTGGATATCGAATTTTTCTTTTGCCCAGAACAAAATATACGGGGAAGGAAAATTTTTCGGCTTTGTTCTTTTCCTGCATAAAGACAAAAATCACAAATGGGTAAAAGAAGAAATAGCGACACTCCGGACCCTCAGTAAAATCCTTTCCGGTTATATGCCGCAAATCAGAGCTTTCAACCGGGCGGAAATGCTGGTGAAGAAGCTCTTGCAAATCGATTCCCTCACCGGATTTTATCATTATGACGATTTTCGTCAAAATGCCATCGAAATCATCGCGACCGACAGGGGAAAAAACAGTTTCATTGTCTCTTCCATAGATATACGCGGATTCAAATACATCAATGAATTTTACGGTTATAAAAGCGGGGATTTATTTTTGAAGTCCGTGGCGGATTTTATTTCCCAATCGCCGTATTTTGAACTCGGCTGCAGAATGCTTTCCGATATATTTTTAATCCTGAGTAAAATTCCGAAAAACACAACTGAAGAAGCAATAAACGATGCGATTCTTAAAAACATCGATATCTTCCTGGAAAAGCAAATCCAAAGATATCCCAGATGCAATCTCCGGATTGTTTCGGGAACCTGTAAAATCATGTTACCTGAAATTGACATACAAAAAGCGATGGATAACGCGAACAGCCTCCGGAAGGAATTGAAATCGTTATTCAAAAGCTGTTCCAAAATATATTCCGGCAATATTGCAGATAAACTCGAATTTAAAAAATACCTTACCAATTCACTGCCGACGGCTTTTGCCCGCCATGAATTTCTTGTTTATTTCCAACCAAAAATAGACTTGAAAACAGGAACAATTGCGGGAGCAGAAGCCCTTGTCCGCTGGGGAAAAAACGGGGATATTCTCCAACCAAGAGATTTCATCCCTTCTCTTGAAGAAAACGGATTAATCACCATGATAGATTTTTACATCTATGAGAGTGTATGCAGATATATTTCAAACAGAATTGAAGAAGGCAAACCGGTTGTTCCTATTTCAGTAAATGTTTCCGGGCATCACCTCTTGTCCTCCGAATTCATATCCAAACTTCTTCCTCTGATAAACCGCTATAAAATTCCATCGGAATTATTGGAATTCGAGCTTACGGAAACAACTTTCCTGGATAATTTACAGACCGCATCCCAGGTTTTTTCGACGTTGCATCAGGAAGGATTCAAAATATCCATAGATGACTTCGGTTCAGGATATTCTTCCACAACACTGTTGAAAGAGCTGCCTTTCGACATCGTGAAGCTGGACAAAAGTTTCCTTGCCAGAAATGAAATGAACAACAAGGATAAAATAGTCCTCACCTGTATCATAGACATGGCTAAAAAACTCAACATAAAAGTCCTGTGCGAAGGAGCGGAGACAAAGAAACAGGTTGATTTCCTTAAAAATACCGGCTGCGATATAATCCAGGGTTTTTATTTCTCCAAACCTATCCCTATAGAAAAATTCAACATGCTGATAGAAGAGAACCATATATTTACAGTATGACATCCGCTTGATTTACCGGATACACGCGAGGTATGATGCACTCTGTTTTTTCCCCGGCCTTATTCCTGTTTCTTCGTCTGTTTCTTTTTCCGGCAGGTTTTACGGAATTACCTGAAATCCCGGCGACAGAGCATCCTTACGATTCCGTCTATGAATACACGGGATTTACTTTAAAGTATAATGAGGCTCTTAGAATTTCAGATTGGGTTGCATATGAATTAACAGAAGAAGAGGCTTCTTCAAAAACAGCGTCAAGAACAAACCGTTTTTACAGCGATATGACCATACCGGAAAAAACCGCGGAAGATTCCGATTACCGCTATTCCCGCTACGACAGAGGCCATCTTGCCCCCGCCGCAGATATGCGTTTCTCAAAAGAAGCGATGCAGGACAGTTTCTGCCTGACAAACATCACCCCGCAAAAACCTGAATTCAACCGGGGAATCTGGGCAAAACTGGAACGGGCTGTTAGGGATTGGGTTTCAAGGGATGAAGCATTACTGATAATAACCGGTCCGGTATTCACTTCGGATGATTTTGCCAGAATAGGAAAAAACGGGGTTGCTGTTCCTGATTTTTTTTATAAGGTGATTCTGGATTACACGTTGCCGGAAAAAAAGGGTATCGCTTTTATTATTCCGAACAAAAAAACTGAGGATGATTTCTTTTTATTCGCAGTTCCGATTGATGAAGTTGAAAAAATCACCGGCGAGGATTTTTTCCCCTGGCTTCAGGAGGAAGAAAGCAACCTGGAATCGGAAACAGACGTATCACTCTGGAAAAAATAACCCGGCGACCGGCAAACAGCCCTAAAATGTTTCACGTGAAACATTTTAGGGTTTATTCAGAATCTCCCGCATCCTCGATGGAATCCTCGGGCAAATCATCTTCCCCTGAAACAGCTGCGTTTGCATCATCCTCAAAATCCATGGGTGTCAAATCTTCTTCCGTATCCTGTTCGGCGGAAAGATTCTCCCCTGCATCCCTGTCAATCTCTTCCCGGACAACCTTATCAAGACCGACCACCATATCAGGAATATCTATGTTGAACATCCTTATACCGCCGGCGGTACGGCTCCTTGTGGGAATCTTTCCGGCTTTAAGGCGCAGGGTTTTTCCCTGGCTCGTTATACAGACAACATCGTCCCTGTCAGCAATTGTAATCGCCCCGACAATTTCGCCGGATTTTTCACTGATATTGTAAATCTTCTGTCCGCCGGTTCCCCGTCCGTGGGGCTCAAATTGAGAGAACTCAACACGTTTACCGTAGCCGAATTCAGTTATCATTATCATCCGGGATTCTTCCTCCATACGCAAAGCGGCGGCCAGCTCATCATCGGAAGAAAGTTTAATTCCCTTATTCCCGGCTCCGGTCCGTCCCATTACACGGACTTTTTCCTCATTAAACCGCAGAGCCCTTCCCTTTCTGGTGATAAGAACCACATCATCCCCGCCGTCCGTAAGAATCGCGGAAATAAGCCTGTCCCCGGAATTAAGGGTTATAGCGCGGATTCCCCTGGCCTTTGCATTCTGGAATTCACCCGTTTTAATGCGTTTTACAATTCCGTTGGCTGTCGCCAGCAAAAGAAACTGGGTATCTGAAAATTGTTTCAGGGAAACCACAACCGTTATCTCTTCATTTGGTGAAATATTCAACAAACTCTTTATATGAGTTCCCCGGGCGGTTCTGTTGGACTCCGGAATCTCGAAAACCTTAAGCCAATAAGCTTTTCCTTCCGTAGTTATAAAAAGAATATACTCATGGGTGGAAGCGATAAATATCTGGTTTATAAAATCGTCTTCCGCAAGCTTCGCACTGGCGGAGCCTTTCCCGCCCTTACTTTGATTCTTATAGGCGCTGCTGGGGATACGCTTTATATAACCGAGGCTGGAAATCAAAATAACCATCTCTTCTTTTTTTATCAAATCTTCTATATTAATTTGCTCTATTTCCCCGTCCACTATATCGGTTTTTCTGTCATCCCCGAATTTCTCCGCCAGCTCATTTGTTTCATCTTTTATCAGGGCAAGTATTTTTTCAGGATGGGAAAGCAAATCCTTGAGATGGGCTATTAAAGTTTCCAGCTCCTTCAGCTCCATTTCGAGCTTTTCAATTTCCAGACTGGTCAACCTGCGCAAAGGCATATCAAGGACAGCCTGAGCCTGAACATCATCCAGTGAAAACCGTTCCATAAGGGATTTTTTTGCGGTCTCAACATCACTTGAAGCCCTGATAACTTTTATGACCTCATCGATATTATTTACGGCTATTATCAGTCCGCGGAGGATGTGGGCCCTTTCCTCAGCCTTTTTCAAGTCGAATCTGCAGCGGCGCTCCACAACCTCCTGCCGGTGTTTGACAAACTGGGATATCAAATCCTTTAATGTAAGTGTCACGGGCCGGCCGTCAACAAGAGCCAGGTTAATGACACCGAAGGCCGTTTGAAGTGAAGTTTTGGCGAAAAGCTGATTCAAAACAACCTTCGCAATGGCACCGCGTTTCAGTTCAATGACGATACGTAATCCGGTTCTGTCGGAAGATTCATCATTGACACTGGCGATTCCGTCTATAACCTTATCGCGGGCAAGTTCCCCTATTTTGGAAACCAGGACGGTTGTATTCACCTGGTACGGGACTTCCGTGAACACAATCGTCTCCCGGCCTTTTTTGTCAACCTCGATGATGAATCTGCCGCGTATTAAAATTTTTCCGCGGCCGGTTTTATACGCCTGTTTTATCCCCTTCCGTCCGAAGATGATACCGCCTGTGGGAAAATCAGGACCGGTCACGAATTTCATCAACTCGTCTATGCTGATATCCGGGTTACCGATATATGCGGAAACCGCCGCGGCTATTTCCCGTAAATTATGGGGAGGCATATTCGTCGCCATTCCGACCGCAATTCCGCTGGAACCATTTGCAAGAAGGAAAGGAAACTTTGCAGGAAGAACAACCGGTTCTTTGGTGGATTCATCAAAGTTGGGGATAAAATCCACCGTTTCCTTTTTTATATCCTCGACCATGGCCTCTGCGAGCCTGGCCATCTTAGCCTCGGTATACCTGTAGGCGGCGGGAGGATCCCCGGCAATTGTTCCGAAATTTCCCTGGGGAGTTATAACAGGATACCGCAGGGAAAAATCCTGTCCCAATCTTACAAGCGCATCATAAACAGATGCATCGCCATGGGGATGGTAACTTCCGAGGACATCACCGACAATCTTGGCGCATTTTCGTGTAGGCCCGCTGTTCCGCAAGCCCCTTTCTTCCATGGAATAAAGAATCCGCCTGTGAACCGGCTTTAACCCGTCCCTGACATCCGGAAGAGCCCGGCTGACAATTACCGACATAGAGTAATCGATATAGGCTTTTTTTACCTCAGTATCTATCGGAACGGGTATAAGAGTTCCGCCTTCAGGTGTTTTTATCTCTTCCACAGAAATCTCCTATGCCTTCATTTGCTAAACGTCAAGATTCGCATAAACGGCGTTTTCTTCTATGAATTTTCTGCGCGGTTCAACCTCTTCCCCCATAAGAGTGCTGAAAATCCTGTCGGCTTCCACTGCATCGGGAAGAGTAACCCTCATCATTTTACGCTGAGCCGGATCCATTGTTGTTTCCCAAAGCTGGGTTCCATCCATTTCACCAAGACCTTTATAGCGTTGGACAGAAATTTTATCATTGTCGCGTCCTATCTCTTCCAAAACTTTGTCCCTCTCCGAGTCATCATACACATACCATTCCTTTTTATTGAAGGAAATTTTATAGAGAGGAGGCATGGCAAGATAAACGTATCCTTTTTCAATAATCTGCGGCATATAACGGAAGAAAAATGTCAGAAGCAGGGTTCTGATATGGGAACCGTCAACATCGGCATCCGCCATTATTATAATCTTATGATACCTGATTTTATTTATATCAAAATCCTTCCCGATTCCGGTTCCAAGGGTGGCAATTATAGGCTGAAGCTTTTCGTTGTTAATAACCTTGTCAACCCTGGTTTTTTCCACATTGAGCATTTTTCCCCACAAAGGAAGGATTGCCTGAGTCCTGCTGTCCCGGCCTTTTTTTGCAGAACCGCCGGCAGAATCACCCTCAACTATATAAACCTCGCATTTTTCAGGGTCTTTAAGCGAGCAATCGGACAATTTTCCCGGAAGCCCGAAACTGTCCATACCGCTTTTCCGGCGGGTGGCTTCTTTTGCTTTTCTCGCGGCAATCCTTGCGGAAGCCTCTGAAACAGCTTTTTCAAGAATAAAATCCAGAGTCCTTGGATTCTGCTCAAAATAAAGGGTAAGCTGCTCATTTACAAGAGAATCAACCACGCTGCGGGCTTCTGTATTTCCAAGCTTTGTCTTTGTCTGTCCCTCAAACTGCGGTTCAACTACTTTTATGGAAAGAACAGCAGTCAATCCGGCGCGGACATCCTCGCCTGCAAGCTTCTCTTCTTTTTCCATTTTTTTCTGAAGCTTTTGGTTTTTCTTGAGGAATTCATTCATAACCCTCGTAAGAGCCGCTTTATAACCTTCAAGGTGTGTTCCACCTTCTTTAGTATTTATATCATTAACAAAGCTCAGAATATTCTCGTTATATCCGTCATTATACTGCATGGAAAGATCCACTTGTATGTCTTCTTTTTCACCGGATATATAAATAGGTTCAGCCGGAACAGCCTGTTTATTTTCATTAAGATAAACAACAAACTGTTTAATCCCCCCTTCAAATGAAAAAACCGTTTCCTTCGGAGTTGACAGCCGCTCGTCCCTTAAAACAATTGTTATGCCGCTATTCAAAAAGGCAAGCTCCCTGAGCCTGTTTGCAAGAATCTCATAATTATACGTTGTCGTTTCTGTGAAAATAGAAGGATCGGCCTTCCAACGTATCATGGTTCCCTGCTTTTCGGTAAAGCCGCCTTCTTCGACAGGAGAAACGGGAACACCCACTTCATACCGCTGCTGATACATAGTTCCGTCACGGCACACCACAGCTTCCATCCACACCGACAGGGCATTTACGCAGGATACACCTACACCGTGCAGACCTCCAGAGACCTTATAAGAGCCTTTATCAAATTTTCCGCCGGCGTGAAGTCTTGTCAAAACAAGTTCAAGGGCGCTGACACCTTCCGTTGGATGTATATCAACAGGAATACCGCGGCCATTGTCCTCTATCCGGCATATATCGTCTTTTTCAAGAACAACGAGAATTCTGTCACAAAAACCAGCCATAGCCTCATCTATTGAGTTATCAACAACCTCATAGACAAGATGGTGAAGTCCGTCGGGACCTGTGGAACCTATGTACATTCCAGGGCGTTTTCTTACCGCCTCAAGTCCTTTTAAAACTTGAATATTTGTAGCTGAATATGAAGAACTCATCGTCTATTTTCTCCGGTTAAAACATACTTAAATCAAGTGATTTTTAGTATTGGAAAACGAAAACACGTAAAAGAAAATATACTGTCATTGTCAAAAAAAGTAAAGAAGGTTTATAATAGGCTCATGTGCACTTTGGATTACAATAAGATATGGGAAGAAGTTATAAAAAAACTGGAAAAAACCCTCGAACCGGAAGAATTCACATGGTTTAAAAATATAAAGTACAAAAATTCAAAGGACAACATCATAAATGTTTCCGTTTTCAATTCGTTTTCCAGAGACCAACTCATAACCAGAGGCTATAAAAATTTAATTGAAGAAAATCTGACCGAAATATCGGGAGAAAAGATAAAACTGAACATTGAAATCAGCACCGACAAAACAGACAAGCAAAAAAATAAGAAACCTGTTTCAATTTCTCCTTCACCTGAAAGCACAGATGAAAAAGACAAAACAGAAAGCCATGAAATTTCCAAAACGGAAATACAGGCTGATACAAAAAACGAAACAAGTTTCATAAAGGAAGCCAGGAAAAAAAATCCCCATCCGTCTTTAAAACCGGAATATACTTTTGATAATTTCGTTATAGGTGAAAATAATTCCTTTGCGGCAAACGTGGCTAAATCCGTGGCAGCTAATCCCGGAAAAGCTTATAATCCCCTGCTCCTTTACGGAGGTTCCGGGCTTGGTAAAACGCATCTTATGGAAGCAATCGGTAATTATGCCTGGGAGAACGGCGATTATAAAATAGTTTATATAACAGCTGAAGATTTTCTCAACGAATTCATTGAATTCCTACAGGTACCTTTGGAGAACAAAAGCTCCCACAAAATATCCAATAAAATGTCCGAATTCAAAAACAAATACAGAAAGGCTGATATTCTTCTGCTTGACGATATACATTTTTTCCAGGGGAAAGAAGGTATACAGGAAGAACTTTTCCACACTTTCAACGCCCTGGACCAGGCGGGGAAGCAGATAGTCTTTACCTGCGACAGACCGGTAAACGAGCTTTCAAAATTCCAGGACAGGCTTAAATCAAGGTGTGAAAGAGGCCTCAACGTGGATTTACAGCCGCCTAATTTTGAAACGCGCTGCGCAATTCTCAGAAAAAAAACATCCAACCAGGGAATGAATATTTCCAACGATGTTATTTCTCTTATCGCTGAAAACGTTTCAACGAATATACGTGATCTCGAAGGATGCCTCACAAAGATAATAGCCTATTCAAATTTCAAAAATACAGAGATAACAAAAGATATGGCTTATCATCTCCTTAAAGATAATTTCGGCTCCCAGCCTCAAAAAAACATCACGGTGGAAATGATACAAAAAGCTGTGGCGCAATATTTCAATATCTCTTACATAGATTTGAAAGGCAAAAAAAGAAATCAATCCCTTGTTTTTCCGCGCCATATAGCCATGTATTTATGCAGAAATCTGACAGAGTTATCCACAACTGAAATAGGCATTGAATTCGGAGGAAGGGATCATACAACTGTCATGCACGGCTCACAAAAAATAGAGGACAGAATAAAAGCCGAACCAGCCCTTGAAAAAAGCATAATGGAGATAACCAAAAGCGTAAAAGAGCCCAAATAAATCCAATCCTGATAATCTTTTATTGTGGAATTTTATGTGGATTATATGATAAAATACTGTGTAAAATATGTTGAAAAACAAGGATGCTGTTGAAACTGTGTATAAAACTAATTTACAATCCACAGGAAATCTGAGCTTAAATTCTTTCAAGATAAAGACTTAAAAAGTTTTTCAGATATTCACAGACTATATATTATTACTATTTATTTATATATATATAATAATAAAGGAAAAGACGGAGGATAAAACATGAACTTTAATTTCGATAGAGACGCTCTCTTAAAAGAAATATCAATAGCGCAGGAAATTATTTCAACGAAAAATGCCATATCGATATTATCGAATGTTTTTCTTGAAGCTTCAAACGGAACCTTGAAAATAAAAGCCACAGACATAAAAATGAATTTTGAAACTTCAATACCTGTTGAAGTAATAGAACCCGGTTTTGTAACTGTTTTCTGTGACAAATTTTCCAGCATCCTTTCTTCCCTGCCTTCAGGGGAGATAAATTTTTCGCAGGACAATATAAGGGTGAATATACGGCCCACCGCTAAAAAGGCGAATTTCCAGCTGAAAAGCATAGCAGGAGATAAATTTCCCGAATCAATTTCCGCTGAAAATGTTTCTTTCTTTGACATACCTGCCAAAACCCTGAAAAAAATGATAAATCAGACAATCTTCTCTGTTTCCGATGATGATTTGCGTTATTTCATGAATGGCGTTTACATGGAAAAGGATGAAAAAACCCTGAAAATGGTTGCGACAGACGGAAGGCGTCTTGCCTTTATTTCTTCAGAGCAGGACTATGTGCTTCCAGACTTCAAAGGTTCCATTATTCCCACAAAGATACTGAATATAGTTTCAAAGCGTGCTCCTGATGAAGGGCCTGTATCAATAGGAATAACCGATAAAAACATATTTTTCAGATTCGGAAACTATGAGTTTTCTTCCCTTCTCATAGACGGTCAGTTCCCGAATTACAGCCGCGTAATTCCTGAATCCCAGGCTTATTCTTTCCAGGTTGAAAGAAAAGAGCTGGTTGAAGCTTTGAAGCGAGTCGCCCTCCTTGTAGAGCAGAAATCAAGGCGTGTTTATCTCAATGTTTCGTCCGGAACCCTTACGATAAGTTCCCAGGAAACGGAAATAGGTGCCGCCAATGAGGAAATTCCATGCCGTTATGACGGGGAAAACATAACGATTGCAATAAATTATGTTTATCTTGAAGAGCCTATAAAAGTTATAGACACAGACACTCTCAAAATAGAATTCACTGAATCCATGAAGGCTATAACTTTGAAGTCTGAACCTGAGGAAAATTTCTTCCACATAATTATGCCGATGCAAATGGAATAATCTGAAACGTGCCCTTTCTTTCTGTTTCTTACACTAATTTCAGGAATATAAAAGACGGTACAATTGATTTCTGTTATCCCGAAATATTTTTTGTAGGTTCAAACGGACAGGGAAAGAGTAACATCCTTGAGTCGCTGTACATGTCTTCTTACGGATCTTCTTTCAGAACAAGAATGGATGCCGAAATTTCCCGTTCAGGAACAAGGGAATTTTCAATAAGAACCGTTTTCAGGGACGACAGGGAAAGAAATAATTCCTTTTCTTATTTATTCAGGAATGGAAAAAAACGGATAGAAAAGAATTCAAGGGTAATAAATGACAGAAAGGAGCTCATTTCTGATATTCCCTGCGTTCTTTTTAACCATGACGATATGGATTTCGTGAGCGGAAGCCCCGAGCGCAGAAGGTTTTTTATAGACCAGTCGCTGTCCATGTACGACATTGACTATGTGGATATTCTGCGGAAATATAAAAAAATCCTGAAATCACGCAATTTGATTTTGAAAGAAAAGGAGGCTTCAAAAGAAACCCTTGAAATCCTTGATTTTCAGTTTGTTTCTGCGGGACTTGAAGTCATGAATAGGCGGAAAAAGGCTGTGTGGAATTTCAACTGGATTTTTTCCAAACTGTACGGGGAGGTGAGCGGAATAGAGAACGTTTCGATAAATTATTTTCCTTCCTGGACAGGCGATTCGGTTGAGCAGATTGTTTCAAATTTACAGAGAAAACGCGGCATGGAATATGCCCTCGGAACCAGTATGTCCGGGCCTCACAGGGATAAAATTATTTTCATGAAGGATAAGACTGATTTTGTAAGTACTTCATCCATGGGACAAAGAAGACTTTTAGCCCTTCTTTTGAGGGTTTCACAAGCGGTTTTTTACACCGAACAGACTGAAAAACTTCCCGTGCTTCTCATGGACGACGTTCTTCTGGAACTTGACCCGGAAAAAAGGAAAAAATTCACTTCCGTTCTTCCGGAATATGACCAGCTTTTTTGTACGTTTTTGCCGGGAGAGCCTTATGAAAATTACGGAAAAAGCAAAACAAAGATTTATGAAATAAAAGAAGGTTCATGGAATGGATGATAAATGCAAAAAAGCATCTGAATTTTTAAAAATCCTTGTGGATAACATGGTCAACGAAAAAATTCTGAAAGCGGATTCCCTTCAAAAAACCTGGAAAAATATAGTCGGCGATAAGATTTTTTCCCATTCAAAGTTGATAGATATTTCTTCAGGAAATCTTGTCATTGAAACAGACCATCCCGGATGGAGCCAGCAGATTCTTTTCAAAAAAAATAAAATCATACAGTCTGTTAATAACCTTTTTCCTGAATCAAAAGTCCGAAATATTTTCATAAGAGTAAAGTCAAAGGATAAAAATAACCTGCTGTCTGACGAGGACGGCAGCAAAGGGGATTTTTCTTCTGAAATCAGTTACATTAAAGAAGAAGATGATGCTTTCAACAGCGAATTATGCGATTCAGTTGATGAAAAGGAAATTTTGTTTAACCAATTCCAGAAATTAAGGAAAACCCTTGAAATGAATGAATCAGGAAGCAAAAAAGGCTTCAATTCATGAACCAAATACCCGTATTGACCTGAACCTAAACTATTTGTATACTGTATTCCCTGATTTTACGGATTTTTCTTTTTATTATTTTTTATTTTGAAAATACTTGAACCTGCTTTTGTATCTGGAATATTCAAGCGGGTTCATGCATATAAGGAGTTAATTTCATGAAGAGGACTTATCAGCCCAGTAAGGTAAAACGCACCAGAAAATTCGGATTCAGAGCCAGAATGGCGACAAGAGGGGGCAGACTTGTCTTAAAACGCCGCCGGGCAAAAGGACGCTATAAACTCACTGTTTCCGACGAAAAAAAGCCGTATTGACACTTTATAAGTCTTGAAAAAATTTAGTTTTCCGAAAGCTGAGCATTTGAAAAGCCCAGCTGATATTCAAGCTGTTTTCAGAAAAGGAAAAAAAATTACTTGCGACGGGGCAAAATTATTTGTTCTGCCGAATGGAATGGAACAAAACAGGATAGTTTTTACTTTTCCCCGGAAATATGGAAGAGCTGTTGACAGGAACAAATCAAGAAGACTGAGTAGAGAAGTTTTCCGGCTTGTAAAACCCAGGATAAAAACAGGATTTGATATGGCTCTTCTCATTTTCCCCGGAAAAGATAAATTTTCCGAAAGAGAATTCCAAATTGAAACGCTCTGCAGAAAAGCGGGTCTTTTGGAAGAGGGAATTTCCCCATGGGAATGAAAAGAGAAAAAAAATTAAGTTTTATTGGACGCATTTTTTGTCTCATTATAAAATTTTACCGTAATTTCATTTCTCCTCTTTTTCCTCCGTCATGCAGATATTATCCGACCTGCTCGGAGTATGCTTATGAGGCCATAAGAAAATACGGGGCTGTAAAAGGTTCCTGGCTTGGTATAAAGCGTATTCTGAGATGTCATCCTTTTCATGAAGGCGGCTGCGACCCAGTACCATGACAGGAAAAAAGGAGCTGCCCGGGTATGGAAAAAAACACAATAATCGCCATTATTTTGTCTGCTTTAGTAATAATCGTCGGATTTTCACTTCAAAGTTATTTGTTTCCTCCGGTTGAAACACCTGCATCTGAAACCGC
Source organism: uncultured Treponema sp. (assembly GCA_949300145.1). Taxonomy (GTDB): domain Bacteria; phylum Spirochaetota; class Spirochaetia; order Treponematales; family Treponemataceae; genus Avitreponema. Next base: position 112,760 of record CASGDA010000004.1, read on the forward strand.
TTCCGGATCTGTTCAGGAAACTGACGGAAGTTCGGAAATGCAGACATCGGAAGTCACTTCATTTATAGAAGATGAGGTTGATTCCGGAATCACCGAATCGGAAGAAATTTTGGAAGAGCAGTTATATACAATTGAGACGGATCTTGTAAAAGTTGTTTTTACAAACCGCGGAGGGGATATCGTTTCATATCTTCTGAAAGAGGAAAATTCCAACGGGGATAAAACCGATGAAAGCCTTTTTATAGAAATGGCTGATTATACAACGGAGAAAAACAGGGCGTTTTCGCTCATGTTCGGGGATGAAAGCGGAGCTCCCGTTGATAAGATTTTCAATGTCAGAGTAATAAATGATACTTCAATAGGGTTTTATACGACGGTGAAAACAAAAGGCAGTTCCGGCACGGAAAATTCCTTTGTGCTTGCAAAGCAATATACTTTCCATCCTGATGATTATATGTTCGAGCTTGTCGTGACAATTGACGGTGATAATAGTTTCAACGGTCTTAATTTTGGAGGCTCGGCATACACTTTAAAAACTTCGCCGCAGATAGGTCCGGAATGGGATTCAGTCCGCGATAAATATGATTACAGGCGGTTCCATTATATCCAGGACGGAAAACAGAAAAAAATCACGCTGGGGGACGGACAGACCAGAACCGTTCAAGGAAATGTTTCCTGGGCAGGCGTTGTAGGGAAATATTTTACGCTCATAGCCGTTCCCGATTTTCCGATTCAAAAAACTTCATATTCCACTGTAGTAAAGGGAGAGGGTAAAAACGCCGCCCAGATTTATCTCACCAGACCGGCTGTAAACGCTTCACGCAGCAGTGATGTCTGGTATGTTTACATAGGACCGAGGACTGAAAAGGAGCTGGCCGCTTATAATGTCGCTTCAAACAACCCCTATGGTTTGAGCGGCAGGAATTTGAATCAGGCGGTTGAGAGTTCCGGTATTCTTGCCCCACTTGAAATAGTTTTGAAATGGATAATGGAGATTTTCCACAAGATTATACCCAACTGGGGTGTATCCATTCTCTTGATGACCCTTCTTATGAGGGTGATTATATTCCCGCTGACAAGAAAAAGTTCTGAATCCACTTTGAAGATGCAGGAACTGCAGCCGAGGATGAAGGAAATTCAGGATAAGTATACAGGTAATCCCCAGAAAATGAATGAGGAAATGGCAAAGCTGTACAAAGAAACGGGATATAATCCTCTTTCTGGTTGTCTTCCGCTGTTGATTCAGTTTCCGCTGATTTTCGCCATGTATAACCTGTTCAATAATTATTTTGAATTCCGCGGTGCGATGTTTATCCCCGGGTGGATTCCTGATTTATCCCGCGGTGATTCCGTCTATACACTCGGATTCAACCTTCCTTTCGGTATTGGAAACCAGGTCAGGCTTTTACCGATAATTTATGTGTTTTCCCAGCTGCTTTTCGGAAAAATCACACAGCCCGGCGGAATGAGCGGACAGCAGGCAAAGTCAATGAAATTCATGATGTATGGAATGCCGCTGATTTTCTTCTTTATCTTTTATAACGCTCCGTCAGGGCTGCTTATTTACTGGATTGCCTCCAACCTCCTGACTTTGGTGCAGCAGATTATTATAAACAAGATGATTCACGGGAAAAAGGCTGAAAGCAACGGAAAGGATTCCGGCGGGAATATTTCCACCAAAGCGCCTGTAAAAAAAGCGCCGAAAAAATAAAATCGTTTTTAATGACAAGGAGTAATTTTATGACATACGAATTTGAAGGAAAAACAGACAAAGAAGCAATTGAAAACGCGGAACTTGAATTGGGTCTGGAAAAAGACCAGTTTGACGTAGAGATAATAGAAGTTCAAAAAAATTCGTTATTCAAGAAAGGTTTTGTGCGTATCCGTGTTCATGTGGAAAACGGCGCGGATGAAAATGCGACCCAGAAAAAATTCCCCGGCAGCGATAATAAATCTGGAGAAACGGATGTAGATTCCCGTTCTGCCGGTTCCCCAAGAATTTTTGATGATCCCCTCCCAAGGAATGATTTTGAAAAGGCGGTTGTGGACTTCGTTTCTTCCGTGATTAGAAAAATGGGATATGAAATCACAGTTGAGGTTATTTTCCGCGAAGACAAGAAGCTGGGTCTCCGGCTGGTTTCCCCCAATTTTTCGATTTTGATAGGCCGGAAGGGTAAAAATCTTGATGCCCTGCAGCTTCTTGCGAACGTTTATGCCGGGAAAATCGGGCAGGTTGATACGCGGATAATTCTGGATTCAGAAAATTACCGGATACGCAGGGAAGAAACATTGGTCCGGCTGGCTTATAACACCGCGGACAGGGTAAGGACTTCAAAGACTTCCGTTCTTCTTGAGCCGATGAATCCTTTCGAGCGTCGGCTGATACATACAAGTTTGAATGATATTGCTGATGTTGAAACCAAAAGCGAGGGAGAAGGTTTATATAAACAGGTACGTGTCTTATACAAAGGACGCTGAAATTAGGTTTCAATCTGAAAACAATATTTAGGAAGACAAATGCAGAAATTTTTTATTACACTCTTTTTTGCTGTGGTTTTGTTTTCTGTAGTTGCTGAAGAACCTGTGCAGTCCGTGCAGCAGGCGGAACCACCTGTGCCGGTGGAAACGACAAAAACAAGACAGCTGGAGGATATTTTTCCGCCGGATGTATGTGAAATCCTGAGAAAAGAAGGTAGAATTCAAAGAAGTCTTTTCAAACAGAAAGCTTTGGACTATGTGTATCTGCCTTCCGGGAATTTGAACGAAAGTATCCGGAATTTCTGGACGGATGAAAAATGTTCATATATAAACGAGACTGTTTTTTTATTTTCCAAACCGGATTCCGGAACTGGGGGGCAGAATTCCCCGGAAAATACGGTGGAAATTCTGGAAAATATCCTGAAATCGGTTTCTAAACTTGAAGGAATAACTTATTTTTCCAATTCCCGCCAGGCGGAAAGGCTTTTGTACAAAAGGGTTTTTTGCGTTTCTGATGCAGAAACCAGAACCCCAGTTCCGGACCCTGTGGATAAAGATATCAACGGACTTTCCGTTCTTGTGCTCCAGGAAGATCTGACATTCGGTGAGAATTTATACAGGTTTTCATATTTGAAAGACGGGAATCAGATAGCCCTTTTTTATGAAAACGAGACACCGATGGAACTGATGTTCCTTGATGTTATTGATCCTAATCAGATGAAAAATGTTCTGCTTGTTGAAGATTTAGGGGATGAAATTTTGTTTTACGGATTAGTCCGTACAAATTATATCTCCTTTCCCGGATTAAAAAATAGAATAAACGCTTCCTTGTCTTCGAGGCTGGATGCCATGTATAAATGGTTTGTTTCGGCTTACGAGGATAAAGTAAACTGACGGATAATTTGGAGTTAATATGGAAAAGCACACAAAAATTATATTGCTTTTAACTGTAATAATTATTATTGCCGGAACAGTTTCTGCGGCCGCTATTATTTTTGCTGCCGGACCTGATTCCAGTTTTAGGGGGAATAAAATGGCAGAGATTGCAAAAGAGGTGATTGCCGGTGCCGGCGACGGAATGTACGCTGTTATGGAAACAGACAAGGGGCTCATTGTTTTAAGGTTATTCTATGAAGAAACCCCGTTGACTGTTTGTAATTTCGCGGGTCTTGCAGAAGGAACTCTTGACGCCGCACGCGGGGAACCTTTTTACGACGGTTTGACTTTTCATAGAGTTATAGAAAACTTTATGATACAAGGCGGGGATCCTCTTGGAAACGGAACCGGCGGACCCGGGTACAGTTTCCCGGATGAAATTGTCAGCTCTCTGCGCCATGACGGTCCCGGAGTGCTTTCGATGGCAAACGCCGGACCGGGAACAAACGGCAGCCAGTTTTTTATAACTCATGTTGAGACTCCCTGGCTTGACGGGAAACATACTGTTTTCGGAGAAGTTATCCATGGTATGGATACCGTCAATAAAATTAAAAATGGGGATAGGATTCTTTCAGTTAAAATTGAACGCCGGGGGGATTCGGCCAAGGCTTTTACCTGTTCACAATCTGATTTTGATGAATATCTTGCAAAAGCAGCTGAAAATGAACAAAAACGTAAGGAAAAAGAGAACCAGGAAACCTACAATCTTATCCGGGAGCAATGGCCGTCTGCTGTCCAGGCAAAAAACGGAGTATTTTTCACGATTCTTAAAGAAGGCGAAGGTTCTGTGCCAAAACACGGGCAGACAATGACGATAAAATACAAGGGATATTTGCTTAACGGCCAGGTTTTTGATGATTCGGATATGCACAAACCGCTTGAAATGCAGGTCGGCAATGCCCGCCTTATTCCCGGGTTTTACAGTCAGGTTATAGAGATGAAAAAAGGGGAAAAACGTACCATTGTGATTCCCCCGGAACTGGGTTATGGCGCAGGCGGAATTCCGGGAGTTATCCCCGGAAATTCCTTTTTGGTTTTTGATTTGGAAATCCTGAATATCCGGTGATTTGTAATAAGAAAACCAACCGCTGTCTGTAAAATTTTTAAGGGCTGCCTTGAATGGCAGCCCTTTGTTTTGGAAACCGGTTAAAACCCTGCGGTTGAAACGGCTTTTTCCAATTCTTCAAGGTAAAGGTTTTTTTCTTTTTCCGGAAGGAAAGAAAGACGGAATCCGTTCGCTATTAAATCCAGAATTTCTTTTATGCTGAAATTTATTTTTGAATACAGAATCCAATATTCATTCAAAAGAGTCGTAAAGAAAAAAGTGGGATCATCTGTAGCTATGGTGACGGGAATTCCAGCCTCATAAAAAGCTTTTACAGGATGGTCTTCGGCTGAAGAAACCAGTTTTTTTGTGAAAGTGTTACTGCTGACGCAAATTTCAAGAGGTATCCTGTGTTCACTGAGATATTCCATCAGTTTTGGATCCCGGATTGAAGAGATTCCGTGCCCTATTCTCTCGGCTTTCAGCAATTTCACTGTATCCCAGACAGATTCCGGGCCGACGTCCTCTCCGGCATGGGCAACCGCATGAAGTCCTTTTTCCCTGGCCCGTTCAAACAGACGGACAAAATCTTTCGCGGGTCCTGAAGCTTCCGTTCCTCCCAGTCCTATCCCGAGGAAATAGTCATTCTTATAACTTGAAACCAAATCAAAGTTATTTTCAGCGTTTTCTCTTCCGAAGGTTCTGGAAACGTCAAATAAAATCCTGAGTTTTCGCCCGGTTTCTTTTTCTATCTTTTCAATATTTCTGGAAAGGGATTCAGCTATCTTTTCAAAAGAAAATCCCTTTTTCAAAAAGGCAGAGGGGGAGAAAAACATTTCGCAGTAAACAATATTATTTTCTTCCAGATAATCTGAAATATCGGAGAACAAAAGGTCAAAATCGGAAACATCGGTGAAATATGACTGTACTTTCAAAAAAGACTGGATAAATCCATTTAAATCTGAAAAAGCGAAAAGCGAGGCTTCCTCTTCTTCCGGCATTTTAGCGTTAAAATTTTTTTCATAGAGCTTTTTTACTGTTTTAAGTGTGATTACCGCTTCACAATGAATATGCAGTTCAGCCTTCGGGACAAGCTTTATTTTATCAAAAAATTCTTTTTTAGACAGTTTTTGTGTTTCCGGCATAAAATCCTCTTGATATCTGAACAGTATACATCATGAAGCTCAAAAAAACAAATCAAAAAAATGTCCTTTGTAAAATTTTAATCCGCTTTTCCGGTTTTCATGGGTTATCCCGGCAATTTTATGCTAAAGACATCAATGTTTCCAAATCAAGTTCTGCGGCGGAACAGGGGATACCTATGGCCCAGTTTTCCAGCACAGCCGGATGAAGTTCCCCGAAAATGCCTGTGCTTTTATCTTTTACGATAAGTTCCGCCTGGCGTCCGTGTATAAATCTGGGATCATCCGCTTCCTTTACACAATATTCAAGTCCAAGGTAATAAAGCAGGCTGGAAACCTGGCTTGCCAGCACATTGAAATTCGCCTCTGCGTCCGCAAGCAGGAACCCCAGCATCTGGCGGGTTCTTGTTCCGGTGTCTTCTTCGTCGCAGAGGAAGGCGGTTTTTCCGATTTCAAAAATTCTGTGGGGGTAAACCGCGTTTCCGGATGGAGCCTCCGCCGATAAAAGGCTGGGAAGAATCGAAGGCCTTACAAACTGGTAGTTTTCTGTCATTGGGTTTGAAATCTCGATGACTTTTTTCTCCAAAAGAGTTCCGGTGATATTCATCTTTTCAACGTAATCTTTCTTTGAACCGAGATAGTTGAAAATCATTTCCTGGTATCCGAGCCCCACCATAAGATTTTTTACTTTTCTGCTGAAAAGTGTTATGGGCGAAAGACGTCCGATTGTGAAATCACAGGGGTTTTCCGGCGGAAATTCCGTGATTCCCCGGCCAATCATAACGTCTTCGATAATGTCCACTTCATGAAGGAAGTCATTTCTGTAGGCAGGCGGATGAATTGTTATTTTCCCCCCGGAAATTTCCGCTGAGATTCCCATCCGATTGAGGGCTTCCTTTATTTCCTCCGCTGATAACCCGGAACCAAGGAGTTTATTGGCGGCGGATATGGTCGTTTCCGTGTCTTTTTGGAAATAATACGGTGTCGTGATGTTTTTGCCGAACCCCGTTTCATAGGGATGCTCAACCTTTACAGGAAGGATTGTATATCCGGCGTCCGCAAAGTCACAGGCGACTATATTTGTGGCAAGCAGAAGTGAAGGCATGTCAGTTCCTGTCATCTCCACCAGCAGATCCGAGTCCCCGACTTTGACCGCTCCCAGCGTGGCACTGTTGATGATAGGAGCCATTGACATAACTTCGCCGTTGTTATCGGTTAACAGAGGAAATTTCGGTGCGCCCGTTAGAATCCAGCCGTATTCTTTCCCTTTCGGATGCTCGGAAAGTATCTGCCGGCATGTCATCTCCTCTTCGCAGGCGAGAGGTACAAAGGATGTTTTATCAGGATCCACTGCGGAATAATGAACCGGCCAGGTTATTTTGGCTGAACGGTACACGCCCATGGATATGGAACGTCTTTTCCGGCCGAAGTTCCAGCATAATTTTTCCTGTGTCTGTATTATATCCAGCAGCATGGGTTCATCAATGGGTTTTCCTGAGATGACAAACGCTGTCATAAACGGGCGGATGTCTTTCAATTCAGGATCCACAGTTACAATACGGTTTCCGCAATCACAGGTTTTTTCTTTGGATGACATGAAGTGCGGATATTCCGGGCTTTTTCCGCCTTCATGAGTCCGCAGCTGTCTTGCCAGTCCGGCTGTGGACCAAAGATCAGGGCGGTTTGTGTCATTCAATTCTATTTTTATAATTCTTTCGTCTTCAGGAAGAGATGCGTCCGGCTTTTCGTCAAGTTCCGCCTTTGCGCAGACAAGTTTTTCTTCAAGAGTTTCATAATCCAACTTTTTTCCGAGGAGTGTGAAAAAAAGTTTTTCGTTTACATCTATCTTTGGCATTGTTTTCTCCAGTTATTCATTGCGTAAATCAATATTTTGCACGGCGAAGACGGACACTCTCAATGTCTGTACTGAAAAGCTCCCTCAAATCGTTGAGACCCAGGGCCATAAGCGCCATCCTGTCTATCCCTATTCCCCAGGCAAGGACAGGTACATCAATTCCCATCGCACTTGTGACTTCCGGCCGGAAAATTCCCGAACCGCCGAGCTCAAACCAGCCCAACACCGGATGTTTTATGTGCACCTCGATGGAAGGCTCCGTGAATGGGAAATAACCGGGGACGTATTTGACTTCCGTGGCTCCGGCGATTTCAACGGCAAACATCTTCAGGAATCCGAGCAATGTCCGGAGATTCACTTCATTTCCGAGGACAATTCCTTCCGTCTGGTAAAAGTCTGACAGATGGGTCGCGTCAACTTTGTCGTAACGGAAGCAACGGACTATACCGAAATATTTTCCGGGTATCTTCGGATTTGACGCCAACTGATGTGCGGAAAGAACGGTTCCCTGGCTCCGGAGAATCAACCGCTTTGTGAATTCCCTGTCGAAAGTATAATTCCAGCCGCGGCTTCCGGATTTGCCTCCGTTTTCGTGGGTTAATGCCACCTGGGACAGAAACGGCTCGTCTATTTTTTTTGCCTTCTGCGGGTTCTTTACATAATATACGTCATGAATATCCCTGGCTGCATGGAACTGGGGCATAAAAAGTGCGTCCGAATTCCAGAATTCCGTTTCAACGAGGGGACCGTCAAATTCCTCAAACCCCAGGGAAGAGAGTTTGTCCTTAACGCTTTCCAGAAAGCTCACATAGGGATTTGTCCGTCCCTGTATGATTCTTGCAGGCGGTACAGCTATGTTGTAACTGCGGAAAACCCCGTTTTTCCATGTTCCGTTTTTAAGCATCGGGGAGGTTAAAACCCCGATTTCTTCTCCGGTGATTCCTGCTTTATTCAACGCATCCTTTATTCCGGAAGCCTCCTCCGTGAGGGAGAAAACGACGGTATCCCTTTCCACAATCCTGAATGGGGAATCGGCGGATCCGCGTTTTTTTGCCAGGGTCTGCATGACCGCGTTTTCCGCATCCGAGAGGTTTTCTTTTTCCAGTGTTCCCGAGGGATTCTCCATGCATTTTTTCAGAAGGTTTTTTATTGTATCCAGCCGGGACGATTCCGGATATTTCACAAATAAAGCTTTTTTTTCACTGTCCATCTGCAGGGCGCCTTCTTTTGAAAGCTGTCCGAAAGCGGATCCCACGTCTTTGTTTTCCAATGATAAAGCCGCGGCGATTTCCGGCAGGGATTTGGGCCCGGATTCTTTCAGGAAATCAAGAATACGTTCTTCCGGAGTCCCCGACCCAGCAAAAATCCGCCCGGTTTCCGTAATTTCAAAAAAAGTCCGGGTTTCTCGGCTTACTTCTTTCAGAAGGTTCTTCCCGCTCAGCCAGGAAAACGCCTGATTGGCGTGACCAGGTTTATAATCGAGCTCTTTCTCTAATTTTTCCGCAGTTAAATTCTCTCCCGGGTTGTATGTCCGCAAAAGACGGATTTCAAGAGGGTGCAGATTTTTTATTATTTGCGCTACATCCATGACAAAACTTCCTTTCGTTTAGTATAACGTTTTTGAAAAAAATGTGAAGTACGGCTGATTAAGAATATTTTCCGAATTTCAAAAAACCGAGTAAGGAATTATTTCCTTTATATTCAGAAGAATATTGACATCTGCAATAACCTGTCCCTGATCAGCGAAAAGCCGCGGTTCATCTTTGAGCTTTATCTCCCCCGTTATTATTTTGGGCTTGTTTTTTTCTATTGCCCTGGCGTATTCCCTGACGGCTTGTTTAATTGCATTTGTATAAGCCTGGATGATTCCCGCTGTTTCGTCTTTTCTGTCTCCGTATCCCCGGCCTCCGCTTGTCTTGAAAACGATGGAACCCCAGTATAGAAAACTTTGTACGGTTGCTTCATCATGGATGAATTCCGCGCGGCCATAAAGCCTGGGGCCTTTATCCTGTATTTCCGACAGGGAAAAGGAAGGATTGTCCGGAGATATTTCTGCAACAGGTTCCAGCAGGAAATATTCAGAGACATTGCGGGCTTTATCCGGTGGAGTATATTCAAACCGCCAGCCGAAAACCATTCCGGAAAGTATAAACAAGGCGGTATTTTCCAGAGCCTCATAAGGTGAATATTTCTCGTTTCCGGGGACTTCTTCCGAATACACCCAGACGGTTGCGGAAGAGAATCTTGGAACCGGTGTCGCGTGCTGTGCGGCGAAGAAAGAATTCTGCCAAAGATTCAATATGAAAAATATGAAAAAAGAAATTCTGAAAGCGTTGCTATATAACCGGGATGTCATTTTAACGCTTCGGAAACCAAATGTGTAAGGGATTGATTCCCAGCCGGACTACGGAATAAATCCATGCAACCGCAAACCCTGTCAAATGGGTGCCGTGGGCTATTCCTGCCTGGGATCCCGAAATCATATACACCGTCTCCAGAACCGCATAGCCTATGACCAGAAGCGGCGCAGGGATAGGGATTATTCCCCACAGAAAAATCACTGACCGCGGAAAAAGAACCGCATACAGGAGTAACACTGCGAAAACCGCTCCTGAAGCGCCGAGCAAAAACACACGCCACATTCCTGTTGAAATATAAATCAGCAGGGAAATTATTCCGCATAAAGTTCCGGAAACAAGATAGGCGGAGAGGAATTCCCTAGAACCTATTTTGCGTTCCACCGCCATTCCGAAAAAAAACAATCCCAGCATATTTGAAAAAAGATGCATGAAACCGTTGTGTACAAATTGATATGTGAAAACCTGCCAGTAAAATTTATTGTAAACGAATAACGCCGGGTTGAGGGAAAGATAAACTTTTCCCTGCGGGAAAATCTGCAGCCCCATGTAAACAAGTATATTTATGCCTATGAGAATTAAAGCCACGTTTCGAAAAGTGTATTTGAATGGTTTTGTGATGATACTCATGTTCTGAAATCAAAGACCTCCGGAATTTGCAACGGTAACTCTGTTTCTTCCGTTTTCCTTGGATTGGTATAAAGCTTTGTCGGCCCTGTCAACCAGAATTTTCGGGGAAAAGTCAATCTGCGGATTATATTGGGCAATGCCGCCGGAGATGGTTACGGTTAAATGTTGTTCTCCGTAAACGATATCCATGTTTTCTATTGAAAAACGGATTCTTTCCGCTATTTTCTCAGCAGTACGGCTGTCCGTATCGCACAATAAGACAACGAATTCCTCTCCGCCGTATCTTGCCGCCAAATCCTGGATACGGGTATTCTGATGGATAACTTCGGCAACTTTCTGAAGAACCAGGTCACCACAGGCATGTCCGTAGGTATCGTTAAAGCGTTTGAAGAAATCAATATCCAGCATCACGACGGATAGAGAAACCCCTTTGTTTTCGCACATTTCCAGTTTTTCCGCCAGAACGGTATAGAAAAAGTGTTTTAGCTTTAAATGAGTCATCATATCTGTTGTGCTCATTTCAAGAAGCATGGCATTGTTTATTGCTATTGCTGCCAGTGACGCTATCGCCGTCATATGTTCTTTGTCATAGTCTGAATAAGGATTCTGGTTTATCTGTTGGCCCAAAACCAGAATGCCGTTTATCCTGCCTTTGACTTTAAGAGGCACAATCAGGGTCGGCTCTAAGGATAACAGGGCTTTTAAAGCTTTGTCTTTTTTCAGGCCGCTTTCATTTAACTGTTCGATGGTGAGACAGGAAGGATTTTTTGTTAGAAAGTGGATGAATGGATGATCTTCCTGGAAACTGTAATCTTCATCTTCTTTTATATCAAATCCGTAAAAATTATCCCCCATCTGGAAAGACGTCGCGTCAAAGTCCGTTTTTGTGAACATGGCTACGCCGGTTGTCTGGAATTGTCCCATACAGATGTAAAGAAAAGCCTCTATCAGGGCCGAAAAATCCATAGTGGAATTCAAACTTTTGGAAATTTCAAGAAGCTGCTTTAGGTCGTAGATTTGTTTTTCAAAAAAGCTCTTCTCTTCAGAGACTTTCTTTTTGGACATATTTATTCCTCAAACAAATAGTTTAATATCCGGCTGCCATCTACTTATAAACCATGAATTTCTTTTAAAAATAAGTTTCTGCTGTATACTCCACCTGTTTTTAAAAAGACTGCAAATTTATGCTTTTTTATTTTTATACGCTATAAAATTTCCATTCCATAATATTCACAGCAAAAGTTAAGATTTCACTAAATTTTCAGGAATTATAGCATATTTTTTCATCAAATCCAAGAAATTTTTGAAAATTTGTATATTGCTTTCAAGCAACCTGTATGATTCCGCATTTTTTGTGGAACTTGTGAGTGTTTTTATGTTTGTAATTATATCCGGTACGGGTTTTTTGTTTTCTTCCAGAACGGTGTCTGCAAAATTAAAGAGGCCGCTGTAATTGACAGCGCATTGCTGTATCAAATTTTTTGCCTGGATGTTTGCGTTTTCCACCATATTGCGGAGAGGTTTCTCAAAATCCTCTCCGTTTTTTATGCCGGCGACATAGCTGTGCATACCGGGGATGCTGAACGGCTGTTCATTTTGGAAAAGATTTTCAAATTCCTGGATTTTCTGGGAAATTCCGTTGCAGAAGAAAAAATGAGAGGCGAAGGTTGATTGAAGAACTCTGTTCGCAAAAAAACCTTCCACAATCACGGCATTCAGTATCTGTTTAAAATACTGTTCAAGGAATTTCTGGGTGAAAGTTTTTATCACTCTGAGAGGCAGAACCCATTCAAATGAAAACGGTGTATTTTCTGAAATTATTTGGTTGTTTTCATCATTGTATCCTGAAATTGTTTCCAACGGTATATTTCCGAAAATTTTCCTGATAAGCTCTATGGTTTCGTTTTCCTGGGCATTTTGCATGATTTTTTTTGAATCGTTGTGGAAGATTTCCGTAATCCGTGTTTTGTATAACTGGAGGACATCGATTTTCCGTTCGGGATTTTCAGGAATGAAAGCCGGATCATTTTTTTCCAGTTTTATGATGTCCAGAATAAAAGACGAGGAAATTTTGTTTTTGATTTGCCAGGAAACCATTTGCAGAATACGGTTAATCTGTAGATGCATTTCTTCCGTTACCTGTGTATTTAGGATGAAAGCTGACAAAAGTACCAGCGCTTCCGAAATTCTCTGGGATAAATCTATATTTTGAAGCAGAAAATTGAGGTCCAGAAGCTGGGGTATAAGTTCACTGACAGGAATCGCCTGGAAATTCGACTGATGCCGGGTATTTTTTTCCTCTGTATTGCCGGATTTTTTGCTGTCACTGTTTTCGTCTCCGGGAAGTAATTCAAAATCGGATTGAAAAGCCGGATCAAATACAATAAAAATACCCTGGAAATTAAAATCACATAAATCCTTTAACGCATCAAGTTTCTCCAAAATTTCCGCGGAATTTTTGAAAGGTTCGCTTTCCAGCAGTTTCAGATATTGGTTGAACTGTTTGCCTTGATTTTCCAAAAGCTTTGAAACATCCGTGTTCCCTTTGAGTTCCGCATTTCTGTTTGTGTAGGAAAGGGAAAGCCTGAGTTTCTTTTCTTCCGGGGTTAAAGCGGTTTCCAATATGAAATCCCTGCATTTTTCCGATACTCTTTTATCCTGGTTGGCTATGGAGGCGGAAAGGGTTTTTTTGACGGGCTGCAGAAATTGTTGGAGCTGATAAAGGGCTGTTGCGAATGCGGGCAGAAGGTATCCTCCGTTTCTGTATAAGGGAGGCTGAATCTGTTTTACCCTGCGCAGTATTTGTTTCAGTTCCTGCTTTTTCCTGTATTCAGGGGAAGAGGAGGCGAAAAGGAATTCAAAAAAACCCTGCACCACAGAAAAAATGGTAGTTAAAAAAGACATTGCAAGGCTATTTTAGAAAATACTTTCAGGTTATTCAAGGTGAAAAGCTCTCGGAAAGGTCAAAACCTGCCTCCTCAAATGCGGTCCGGAATTCCGACTCGGTTTTTCCCGTTACCAGTCTGTTCCTTAATTTTGCCCCGCTTTTTATGCCCTTTGTATAAGCGCAAAAGCGTTTGCGCATTTCCAGGGAGGCGCTTTTTTCTCCCAGGTCGTTTTTCAGAAGCAGAAACTCTCTCCAGCTCGTCTTTATTTTTTCAGAATCGGAAACAGATGATACTTCCCCTGTTTTCAGCAGGGAAATTGTCTGCCGGAATATAAACGGATTTCCCAGCGCTCCCCTTGCAAACATAACCGCGTCGCATTTTGTTGTTTCCAGCATTTCCGCAGCGTCTTGGGGAGAGAAAAGATCTCCGGAACCGAATACACCGGCGGAAGGAAATTTTTTCCGGGCAAAGTCCACAAGCCGTGCAATAAGATCCCAGTCCGCTCTGCCCTCGTATCCCTGTTTCCTCGTCCTGGGGTGAAGCGTGACGGCCTCTGCGCCTGCTTCCAGGGCCGCTTCCGCGGCTTCCTTCCATGTCAGGGTTTTTTCGTCCCATCCGGATCTGATTTTTACCGTTACGGGGATTGTCCCGGTGTTTTTTTCCGCGGCAAATTCTTTTACCGCTTCCACGGAAGCTTTGACAACCTTGAAAAGCCTTTCAGGATTTCCGGTTAAAGCCGAGCCTGCTCCGGTTTTAACTATTTTCGGGACAGGGCAGCCTGCATTGATATCGATGCAGTCCGCGTCTGTTTTTTGTAAGACGATGGTCACGGCTTCTTTCATGTGCTCCGCTTCCGACCCGAAAAGCTGGACGGCGTACTTTTTTTCGCCGGGAGCACGGCGCATGAGTCTTTCGGTTTTTGTTGAGTCGCGGATCAGGGCTTCGGCGGAAACCATTTCCGTATAGGAAAATGCCGCCCCGAATTCAGCGCATATACTGCGGAATGCCGCGTCCGAATAACCTGCGACCGGAGCCAGAAAAACATTTCCCGGAAGAAGCAGTGTCCCTATTTGTACCGGCCGGAACAGGGTTTCATCTTTTACCACGTTTTATCCTGCGGCAAATGAATTTATTCCGGCAGGCGGAAACAGGCGCAGCTGTTTTTCCACAATTGTTCTGCGAGCGCCTCCGTTTCCATGTCCAACATTTCCGCCATGAATTTTACAGTGGCCGGCGTATATGCTGGCATATTTCGTTTGCCGCGGTATTCCGCCGGAACCATAAAGGGGCTTTCGGATTCAACCAGAATTCTGTCGGTGGGCAGGGTCAGAATTGTTTCGTGAAGATTTCTTGCGTTCCTGTAAGTTAAATTTCCCGCGAAGGAGAAATAAAGATTTAAATCCAGGGCGATTCTGGCGTATTCAGCATCTTCGGAGTAACAATGAAGGACTCCGCCTGCATTCGGCAATCTTTCTGCAAGAATAGCTAAAACATCTTGTCCCGCATCCCGATTATGTATAATAACGGGAACATCGGCTTTTGCGGCGATTTCAAGTTGCGTGATGAAAAGCTCTATTTGGGAGGTTTTATCACCGAATTTCCTGAAATAGTCCAGGCCTATTTCCCCGAGGGCTACAACATTCGGAAGTTTTAATCCTTCTTCCACTGTGTGAATCCAGTCCCTGCCCGGGTTCGTCACTTCCGAGGGAGATACTCCGATTGCGTGGTAGACGGAAGGCTCGGATTTCAGGGTTTGGTAAACAACACTGAAGTCATGGAGGTTGTTGCAGATACTTATGATGCGGCTGACATTAGCTCTTTTGGCTTCTTGTATGACACGGAGTTGTTCTATAGGATCATCGTAAATAAGCCCTATATGGGCATGAGTATCAAATATTTGCATGGTAAACTCTCTTTGTTGGGTTGCTTTCGAGTTTTTTAGGTAACTGCTGTAAATATAGCACAGCAGATTTATGCCGTCAACAAAAATAACTTTGGCGGATACATCATTTGACAGTAAGTTTTATCCTGTGATAAAATATACTGCTTCCGATGTAAAATACAGGAGATTTTGTTTTGGCGAGAACTAGAGGCTATAAGCGGGTTGAAAATAACATGGTCCGTGCCATGGGCCGTTTTTTTAAGAAGCTTTTTTCTGCAATTGCGGGATTTTTCAAGGCTGTTGTGGATGGAGCAAGCCATAAAATAACAATAATGCTGGTGCCTCATTCCCAGAAAAAAGTCATAAATTTCCAGGCGTCTATTTTTTCCCTTGTCCTTTTTTGTATTGTCCTTTTAGGGGTTTTCTCCGCGTTTTTCCTGTATTCCAGACGGATGATTGTGTCGGAAACAACCCTTGCCGAGCTTGAAAAAGAAATAACGGAAACGCAGGCGAGTCTTGACCGGCTTAAAGATGAAACGGGTTCTCTTTTGAATGCCGCCCGTAATTTCCAGGCGAGTTTTTCGGATACGCTGTCCTTGGTGGGGATTAACACGGCGACCGATGAATCTTTGTCCCGCTCAGGGGACCTTTCCTCCCTTTTCGATGTGAGGGAGACAGAACAGGGTGTTGTGCCTGAAGTTTCCGATTTGAAGCAGATTTCCGAGTTTCTGGAAAATTCCGTCCAGTCCGTGGAAGAAATCGGCAAGCTGCTTAATTCCAGGGACGCCCTGTTTTCCGATATTCCCAGTTTGTGGCCTATACAGGGCGGAATCGGACATATTTCACAGATGTTCGGACAGAACAAACACGCTTTTTCAAAACTGTGGTACATCCACAAAGGTATAGACCTTTCAACTTACCGCTCAGGGGATCCGGTTCTCGCCACAGCTGACGGTCAGATTGTCATGGTTGATTATGATCCCGGTTTTGGTAATTATATTATCATCAAGCATAAGCATGGTTTCTATACACGTTATGCACACCTTCTTTCCCACAAAGTGAAGAGAGGGGAACATGTTGAGCAGGGACAGGTAATCGGGTATATAGGCAATACAGGTGTTTCCACAGGTCCTCATCTTCATTATGAGATACATCTTGGTTCTGAAGTTGTGGATCCTATAAAATATCTGAATATTAAAGTAACGAACAAGAAATAAAATCGTATTATGGCTTCCTCGGTTAAGGACATTTCTATAAACACTCTGGTAGGGCCCGGAACCTTCATAAGCGGTGAACTGAAGGTTGCGGGTTTTGTACGTGTTGACGGCGATATTGACGGGGATTTGCAAGCCTCCGGGCGTATTATCATCGGGGAAAATGCGAGAATCCGGGGCGATGTCCAGGGACAAATCATAACGGTGGGCGGTGTCATTGAAGGGGATGTAGTCGCTCCGGAAGGCGTCGTCATTTTGTCTTCTGGTATGGTTATTGGTTCCGTTATTACGAAACGTCTCTCTGTGGCGGAATCTGTCCTGCTCCACGGGTATTGTTTCGCCGTGGATGATCAGGCGCGTTTTGACGCCGCTTACCTGGAATACAGCAACAGGAAAGCCCTTGCGAATTCCCGGTATTCTGATGTTTCCGGAAACAAGGAGACTTGATTTCAATGTCTTCTCCGGGGCAGATAGACACGAGCTCTTCTTATTTTGCTTCACTTGCATCTCAGGCCGCCGCCAGGCAGGCAGGTACAGGCGCCGGGAAGCTTGATAAAACCGAGAGAAAAAAATCCCTGAAATTTGACAAGGTTCTTGAAAAGCAGCAGGAAGCGGACAGTCTGAGTGAATCTTCTCTGCTGGAGCTTCCTGAGGAATTGAGGGGGTTGCCGGAGGATAAAATCCTTTCGGTTTTGCTGGACAATGTGTCGGATGCCGGGGATGCGTTAAAGGAAAGACCTGTTCCGGATAATATTATCCGTTATAAAGAATCTGTCAGGAATTTCATAAAATTTGTTGTTTCCAAGTCTTTTGAAGTGAAAAATTCGGAAGGGATTAAAATCAGGAAAGGACTTGAGATAAGACAAAAACAGTATACGCAGATTCAGATTATAAACCAGAAACTGGAAAAACTGGCGGCAGGAATAATGGCGAACCAGAAAGACCAGCTTTTGATTCTTGCAAAACTTGAGGAAATAAACGGGTTGCTGGTGGATTTGATTTCGTAACTTTAAGATTGGAGGAAATAATGAATTCTGATGATATATATTTGGATGAATCCTATTCCGATGAGATGATTTCTCCGGAAGAACTCAATCAACTTGAAGATCCACAGGATGAGGATGCAGGGGAATTTGTGGAAGGGAATTTTGTTTTCCCTGAACCTCTCTATCATCTTAAATTAGAGTATTCCAATGAAAGTCTTTATGCCTCATATGACGGAGGTGCTTTGGAGGAGAATTCCTGTGTCCTGGTTCCTACCAGATACGGCAAGGATCTGGCGCTGGTTTTGGGGAAGGTTCGTTCTCCTGTGGGAATAAAACCAGAGGATGTTCTTGTCATTGAACGGTGCGCCAATGCACAGGATTTGAAAAAAGCCGAGAATTTCCGCAAAGAGGCGGAAAAAGCTTTTAAAATTTTCAGTGAGAAAATCGTGGTGCACCATCTTGAGATGAAACCTATTACGGCGCATTTTTTGCTGGAAGAGCCTAAAATCCTTTTCTTTTTCAGCGCGGAAAACCGGGTGGATTTCCGTAATCTTGTAAAAGATTTGGTTGCTATATTCAAGAAAAGGATTGAATTGCGGCAGATCGGGGTCAGGGATGAATCCAGAATTACGGGCGGACTGGGAGTTTGCGGCAGGCCGTATTGCTGTCATTCCGTCACCGACAGGCTCCGGCCGGTTTCCATCAGAATGGCGAAGGATCAGAATTTATCCCTTAATTCCCTTAAAATTTCCGGGCAGTGCGGACGGCTTTTATGTTGCCTGGCTTATGAATATGAATGGTATGTGGAATCCAGAAAGAAAATGCCGCCTGAAAATGTCCGTGTTTTTTATGACGGCTGTAATTTCCGTGTGACGGAAGTGAATTTGCTCACGGAAAGAATCCGCCTGATAGGGGAGGACGACCGTATTCTTGAGATTCCTGCGTCCCGTATGTCACAGACGGACGGGAAGTGGCAGATTTCCTGATTTTGGGCGGCTATTTTTCCGTTTCTTTTTTTTCTTTTGCCGGATTTCTTTTTGCGGCGGGTGGATTGCCGTTTTTGGGCAGGATTTTTTGCAGGTATTTTTTCAGGCTGTCCGCCGTTGCCTTGCTTATGGCGTGTTCCATCCGGCAGGCGTCCGTTTCGGCAACTTCCGGCGGGATTTTGAGAACATCTGTTAAAAAAAGTTTCAGTGTGTCGTGAAGATCCCTCACATATTTTGCCAGAGCCCTTCCCTCTTTTGTCAGGGTTACTTCTCCGTATCGTTCGTGTTCCACAAGACCGCTTTCTTTTAAGACGGAAAGACTTTTGTTTACGCTCGGGCGGGAAACATTCAAAGCCCTGGCAATATCTATGGATCTGGTTTTTCCTTCACCGTTTTCATAATCGAGAATCGCTTCAAGGTAATCCTCTTTTGAGGCTGTCATTTTCTGTGCCATATCCAGAAGTATACCTGTTTTCAATAATACGGGCAACTGAAATTTTATTTAATTCCGGTGTTGTACTTGTTACAAATTCCGATGAAATATATACTGTTGCCAGAGGTTGCCATGAAAATAGAGACACAGTGTTTACATGAGGGATATAAACCGGAGAACGGTGGACCCGGAGTTATGCCTATTGTTCAAAGTACAACATACAGGTTTGATTCGACCGAACATATTGCGGATCTTTTTAATTTGCCGACGGAATATATGTATTCGCGCTTCGCCAATCCGACCTGTGATGCGGTGGAAAAAAAGCTTGCGGCGTTGGAAGGTGGTGTCGGGGCAATGCTTACCAGCAGCGGGCAGGCCGCATCCCTTATTTCAATTTTGAATGTTTGCTCAGCAGGGGACAGCTTTATCGCCATGAATTCGCTGTACGGCGGAACAGTGAATTTGTTTGCTGTTACTTTGAAACGTTTCGGAATAGAATGTATTTGGATTGACGGGGACAGTTCCGAAGAGGAAATAAGCGCCGCCTTCAAAAAAAATACAAAAGCGGTTTTCGGAGAGACTCTTACGAATCCTTCTCTGAACGTATGTGATATTGAAAAATTAGCCAGGGTTGCTCACAGCCATCATGTTCCCCTTATTATTGACAACACCTTCGCAACCCCCTACCTGTGCCGTCCGGCTGGTTGGGGAGCGGACATTATTGTGCATTCAACTTCAAAATATATGGACGGGCACGCCCTTCAAGTCGGTGGTGCCATTATAGATTCCGGTAATTTTGATTGGGCCTCCGCATATAAACAGACAGGATTTTTCGCTGATTTTATTGAGCCTGATGAAAGTTACCACGGCATAAAATATGTGGAAACCTTTGGAAAGGCCGCCTTTATCATAAAGGCCAGGATGCAGCTTATGCGTGATTTTGGTTGTTATCCCTCGGCTCATTCCGCTTTCCTCTTGAATTTGGGGCTGGAAACCCTGCCGGTCAGGATGAAGCGTTACTGCGAAAACGGCCTTAAGGTTGCCGGATATTTTTCAAAGTCTGAGAAAATTGCGGCCGTCAATTACCCGGCTTTGCCCGGAGACAAATATAAAAATCTCGCCGACAAATATCTGCCGGACGGCTCAAGCGGAGTGGTCTGCATCTCAATAAAGGGCGGCCGGGAAAAAGCCATGAAATTTACAAATTCGCTGAAACTTGCTTCCAATGAAGTTCATGTCGCTGATATAAGAACCTGTGTCCTTCACCCGGCCAGCGCCACCCACAGGCAGCTTACGGATGCCCAGCTTGAGGCGGCGGGAATTGACGGAGGAATGATCCGGTTCAGCTGCGGGCTTGAACATGTTGATGACATTATTTCCGATATAGAACAAGCCCTTGCGGTGATTTGATTTGAAGCCCGGTTATTTTTGCTAACCGGGTTTTTTTATGGGCAATTTAAAAATTTATGAAGACTTTTTATAATTATATATAAGAAACGGTATTGTTTTTACAAAGTGTATTTAAATCTGTTTTTTCTTACGAATTCTATGTATAATCGACCTTATTGACAGTATTTGAAAAAAAATACAAAGTATAGAGCAGTTTGACAAAATTATATTTTTTGTCAAACTGTCGTAAAGGAATGGAGTTAGTATGGCGGTTGTTGTAAAAGGTACAGGAATGTATGTCCCTGCAAACAAGGTGAAAAATGATGATTTACCCGAAAGTCTTCAGACTTCCGATGAATGGATCCGTTCCCATACCGGAATAGGAAGCAGGTTTATTGCTTCCGAAGGTGAAACGAACACAATTCTGGGGGCGGCTTCTGCAAAGAAGGCTTTAGCTGCGGCGGGAATAACCGCGGATATGCTTGATTTGATTATTTTCACCACAACCACCCCGACTTACAGCGGATGCCCGTCCGATGCCTGTTTGTTGCAGGCGGAGCTTGGCGCTGACAAGGCTGCTTGTTTTGATTTGCTGGCGGCCTGTTCCGGGTTTGTATATGCGTCGGATACTGCCGCCGGTCTTTTGGAACGCCGGGGGTGGAAATACGCCCTTATATGCAGCACGGAAATTCTTTCCCGTGTTGTGGATTGGACAGACCGTTCCACCTGTGTTCTTTTTGGAGACGGATCAGGTTCCGCCGTTCTTGAAAACACCGCCGCCACCGGCACTGACTGCGGAAACAGAGGGCTTAAAACCGTGATTCTTAACTCTGTCGGCAGCGGAGCGGGGGCCCTTTACATCGAGCACGGCGACAAAATAAAAATGGACGGTCATGCCGTGTATAATTTTGCTGTTGGCTCCATCGCCAGCATAATAGAGTCCTTGATGGAAAAAGAGTCGCTTACGCTGGATGATGTGGATATGATTGTCTGTCATCAGGCTAATTCCCGTATTATTTCCGCCGCCGCAAAACGGCTTTCCATTCCGTTGTCGAAATTTATTTTCAATATGGAAGAATATGGAAATACTTCTTCCGCTTCAATTCCAATGACACTTGCTTCCTTGGAAGAGAGCGGAACTTTGAAAAAAGGCATGAGAATAATCGTTGCCGGCTTTGGAGCAGGGCTTACAAGTGGAGGAGGTGTCATCATATGGTGACCAAATACGCTTTTTTGTTTCCCGGGCAGGGTGCCCAGTTTCAGGGAATGGCTGTTGATTTATATGAGGCTTCCGCCGCTTCGAAAAAATGCATGGATTCGTTTTCTGAAGTTGCGGGGGAAGATATTCCGGATCTGTTACGGGATTCTTCTGCGGAGGTTCTTTCCCGCAGCGACCGCAGTCAGCTGGCTATAACAGCCGCATCCCTTTCTGTGGCCGCCGCCCTGGAGGAAAAAGGGATAAAACCCTCCGCTTGTGCAGGATTCAGTCTTGGAGAGTTTTCGGCTCTTTATTCTGCCGGGGTACTCTCCTTTGAGGATACGGTGCGGGTTGTTAAACAGCGCGGGGAAATTATGCAGCGCGTTTGTGATGATATTGCCGCCAAATCTGCCGGAAAAGCTCCGGGAATGGCCGCCGTCATAGGACTTCCTCCGGAAAAAGTTACGGAAATCTGTTCTTCCTGCAGCGGGGTTTATGCAGCGAACATGAACAGTGTAAGGCAGACGGTGATTTCCGGTACGGCGGACGGACTTGATGCCGCGGAAAGTAAATTCAAAGAAGCCGGCGCAAGGCGGTTTGTCAGACTTGCGGTTGCCGGTCCTTTCCATTCTCCTTTGATGCGGGAGGCGGCTGTTGAGTTTGAGAAAATCATAGAACCCGTTGAATTTAAAAATCCGTCGGTTCTTCTTTTCTCCAATGTGAGCGGAAAAAAAATCAGCTCCGGCGAGGAAGCTAAAAAACTTGCGGTTCTTCACCTTATTCAAAGTGTTTTATGGACAAGCGAAGAAAAAGAGCTTGCGGATGTTATTTCCGCTGATAAAGAAAACCATTGGGTTTTAATTGAACCCGGACCGGGAAAGGTTTTAAGCGGATTGTGGAAAGATACGGAAGCCGGTGCGGATCATCCTGTGATTCCGTGCTGTTCTTTTGAGAATATTTCTGAGTTGTGAATTCTGGTTTTCAATTAAGAAAACCGTCGGAGGATTTTATGTTATTGAATGGGAAAAAAGCACTTGTTACTGGTTCTTCCAGGGGAATAGGAAAGGAAATTGTATGCAGGTTTCTTGAGGAAGGGGCTGAAGTTTGGGGCCTCTGTTCAAAACCCTCGGCTACGCGGGAAGAGCTTGAAAAATTTGCCGGGGAAAAAGGTTCGGCTTTTCATGAGATTTGCGCCGACGCAGGGAATACGGAAGAACTTTCCTCTGTTGTAAAAGCCGCCTTGGAGAAATCCGGTGGATTTGATGTTTTGGTGAATAACGCCGGCATTACAAGGGACGGGCTTTCTTTCAGAATGAAAAAAGAAGACTGGGATTCAGTTATCGCTGTTAATTTGACAAGCGCTTTTATTGTTTCCCAGATTGTTTCTTCTGACATGGTGAAAAAAAGAAGCGGTTCAATCATAAATATGTCAAGTGTAGTCGGGCTTCATGGTCAGGCTGGCCAGGTTAATTACGCGGCGAGCAAAGCCGGATTGATTGGTTTGACAAAAAGTCTGGCGAAGGAAGTCGGCGGGCGTGGTATCCGTGTTAATGCCATCGCGCCGGGTTTTATCGATACGGATATGACCCGTGCCGTAAAGGAAGAGGCCAGGGATGAGTGGCTCAAGGGGATTCCTTTGAAACGGGCAGGGAAACCGGTCGATATTGCAAATGCGGCTGTTTTTCTGGCATCGGATATGTCTTCGTATATAACTGCACAGGTTTTGGGAGTTGACGGCGGGCTCGGCGCATAGTTTCTGTGTCGGGTTCTTATTTATAAGGAGCATGAAATGAATAGAAAGGTTGTTGTTACAGGTTTAGGCGCAGTTACTCCGCTCGGAAACACTTTGGACGAAAGCTGGCAGGCTGTCCGGGAAGGAAGGAGCGGGATTTCAAGGATAACTGCCTTTGATACAACTGACTATGAATGTAAAATAGCAGGCGAAGTAAAGAATTTTGACCCGAGCGTTTGGATAGACAAAAAGGAAGCCAGAAAAATGGGCCGGTATTCCCAGTTTGCTGTGGTCGCCGCCATTCAGGCCATGAAAGACGCGGGATTATCCAATGATAATATGGATGCCAACCGTGCGGGCGTTCTTATCGGAAACGGAATCGGAGGATTTGATGTCCTTGAAGCTTCAATAAAGAAATATTTTGAAGTGGGGAATTCCAGGATTCCGCCTCTCAGCATTCCGATGCTTATTCCGAATGAGGCTCCGGGAAACATAAGCATGATTTTCGGTCTTCACGGTACAGCTCTTTCCCTTGCGACAGCCTGCTCCTCCGGAACAGATGCGCTGGGGCTTGCTCTGGATCAAATCCGCTCCGGACGGCTGGATATATGTCTTGCCGGCGGGACGGAGGCAACTGTGACAGGATACGGAATCGGTTGTTTTCAGGTTTTGAAGACGCTTGCAACTTCTTATAACGATGACCCTGAAAAAGCCAGCCGTCCTTTCGATGTCAAACGTGAGGGCTTTGTCATGGGGGAAGGCGCGGCTATTCTCATTCTGGAGGAATATGAACACGCCAAAGCCAGGGGAGCCCGTATTTATGCTGAATTCGCAGGATATGGCGGTTCATCGGATGCTTATCATATTACGAGTCCTGATCCGACAGGGAACGGAGGGGCTCTGGCCATGATAAATGCGATTGCCGACGCGGGAATTTCCCCCGAAGATGTCCAATACTATAACGCACACGGAACATCGACCCCCATAAATGATCCGGCTGAAACAGCCATGATAAAAAAAGCTTTCGGCGATCATGCTTATAAAATGAAAATATCTTCGACAAAAAGCATGACAGGGCACTGTCTTGGAGCCGCCGGCGCCATCGAAGCGATTTTCTGTGTGAAAGCCATTCAGGAAGGATTTTATCCGCCTACAATCAATCTTGATAATCCTGATGTTGAACACGGTTGTGATTTGGACTATGTTCCCAACAAAGGCGTGGATGTTTCCGCAAGCGGAGGTATATCTTGCGCGGCTTCCGGTTCTTTAGGTTTCGGCGGTCATAACGGCGTTGTGGTTTTCCGCAGAATTTAAGGTTCTGCAATTTTGTATTGTTACGGAGGAAATATGTCCGGTATAAAAAATATAAAAGATTTACTTCCGCACAGGGAGCCGTTTTTGTTTGTGGATGAAATCGTAAGTGCTGACAAAGACGGAAGCGTTTCTCTGAGAACTTTCACCGATGAAGATTTTTTCTTCAAAGGCCATTTCCCTGAATATCCGGTTGTTCCCGGTGTTATTCTTGTGGAAACCATGGCTCAGTGCGGCGGGGCGGCCCTCAGCTCGCAGAAGGTTTTCCCGGAAGGCTCCCTGTTTTTCCTTGGAACTGTTGACAAGGTGAAATTCCGCCGTCAGGTACGTCCCGGGGACACTGTCCGCATCGAGGTGAAAAACCTGCGGGTGTCGCCCAGAATGATAAAACAATCCGGAATCGCATATGTCGGGGATGAAGTCGCCGCGGAAGCGGAATGGATGTGCCTTGTCGGGAAATAAATAATTTATTTTGTTGTAGGAGGTTGAATATGGTTATAAAACCTATGGTCCGAAGTAATATTTGTCTTAATGCCCATCCTGCGGGATGTAAAAAATCCGTGATGGATCAAATTGCTTATGTAAAAGGTAAAAAACAAAAGAGGAATTATTCCGCCGGTGCAAAAAATGTCCTTGTTTTAGGCTGTTCAAACGGGTACGGTCTGGCAAGCCGTATTGTCGCCGCCTTTGGTTATGGAGCTGATACAATCGGCGTTTCCCTTGAAAAAGCCGGAACTGAAAACAAAGGGGGTACTCCCGGATGGTATAATAACCTCGCTTTTGATGAAGCCGCCGCCTCGGAGGGTTTGTTTTCCCAGACACTGAATGGAGATGCTTTTTCAGACGGGCTTAAAGAGGAAGTTATCAACGCCGCGAAAGCCAGAGGTATAAAATTTGATCTTGTTGTTTACAGTCTGGCAAGTCCCGTCAGAACAGATCCTGATACCGGTGTCATGTATAAATCAGTGATAAAACCCATAGGAGACACTTTTTCCGGTAAAACCTTTGATCCGATGTCGGGTGAAATGAAGGAAATTTCCGCGGAACCTGCAACTGAAGATGAAATCACCCAGACTGTAAAGGTTATGGGCGGTGAAGAC
Source organism: uncultured Treponema sp. (assembly GCA_949300145.1). Lineage (GTDB taxonomy): Bacteria > Spirochaetota > Spirochaetia > Treponematales > Treponemataceae > Avitreponema. The sequence continues at coordinate 138,322 of CASGDA010000004.1, forward strand.
TGGGAACGCTGGATTTCCAGATTATCAAAAGGCGGAGTGCTCGCAGACGGTGTGATTACAGTAGCCTATTCCTATGTGGGACCGGAGGTTTCCCAGGCCATTTACAGGAGAGGGACAATCGGAAAAGCGAAGGAACATTTGGAAAAAACCGCGGAGGTTCTTAACCAGGAGATGTCCGCTTATCATGGCTCCGCCTATGTATCCGTGAACAAGGGTCTTGTAACCAGAGCCAGCGCTGTTATTCCGATAATTCCCCTTTACCTTTCCGTTTTATTCAAAGTCATGAAAAAGAAAGGAACCCATGAAGGTTGTATCGAACAGATAAACAGATTGTTTACAGAAAGGTTGTATACCGGTTCTTCCATCCCTGTTGATGAGGAAAAACGTATCCGCATTGACGACTGGGAAATGGATCCTGCCGTGCAGGCGGAAGTTTCTGCAATTATGCCGAATGTTACTGCTGAAAATATTTCGGAGCTTGCGGATCTGGCCGGATATAAACATGATTTTCTGGCTACAAGCGGATTTGACATCGCCGGCGTGGATTATGAAAAAGATGTTCCGAGGTTGGACTGTATTTAAATTAAAGGAGCTAAGATGAACGAAAATTTTATCCTTTCTCTTATAGAAAAATTCAACTCAAGTCCTGTGGTTTCCCTTGAACTGAAACAGGGCGAAGACAAGCTTGTTCTTAAAAAGAAAGAAGCTTTTGACAGGCTTCCGAAAGAGACAGCCCCTGTGCTTCCCGGATTTATTCCGTCTCCGGCGGTTCATCAAACCGCTCCGGTTCCGCCTGCCCAGGCTTCCGCTTCCGCCGCATCTCCGGCTCCCGCAGGGAATGATTCCGAACCCGCGGAGGATTCCTCTCTGATTCAGGTTAAAAGTCCGATAGTTGGAACCTTTTACCGGGCCCCGTCCCCCGATTCTCCCGTCTACGTGGAGGAGGGAAAATCTGTTAAGAAGGGCGAGCCTCTCTGTATCCTTGAAGCCATGAAAATGATGAATACGCTTGAATCCGAATTTGACTGCACGGTTGAAAAGATTCTCGTTCAGAATGGTGATTTGGTGGAATTTGAACAACCTTTGTTCCTAGTCAGGAAGAATTGATGATAAAACGATTATTAATCGCAAACAGAGGGGAAATCGCTGTCCGTATCATAAGAGCCTGCCGTGAATTGGGGATAGAAACTGTTGCGGTTTATTCCTCTGCGGATAAAGAAAACCTTCACGTGAAACTGGCAGACAGGGCGGTGTGTATCGGTGCCCCTCCTTCTGCGAAAAGTTATTTGAATGCGGATGCTTATATAACCACAGCATTGGCGACCGGATGTGATGCGGTTCATCCCGGTGTGGGGTTTTTATCTGAAAATGCGGTATTCGCGGCAAAGGTAAAAAAAGCCGGTTTGATTTGGATAGGCCCGGAAGCGGAAACAATCGAGCTTCTAGGCGATAAAGTCCAGGCGAGGGCAACCGCATCTTCCCACGGTCTTCCGGTTACACCCGGTTCCGATGGCGCGGTTTCTTCTGAAAAAGAAGCGGTGAAAATCGCCGAGCGCTGCGGATTTCCTGTAATCATCAAAGCCGCTTCCGGTGGCGGTGGAAAAGGTATGCGCATTGTCTATGAGGCAAAGGATTTGGCGGAGAATCTTAAAATAGCGTCTTCCGAAGCCCAGGCAAATTTTGCGGACGGAACCGTTTATATCGAGAAATATCTTGTGAATCCCAGACATGTGGAGCTTCAGGTTTTGGGTGACGGTAAAGGCGGTGTCGCTGTTTTAGGCGAGCGCGATTGTTCCATGCAGAAAAACCACCAGAAACTTATTGAGGAAAGCCCTTCACCGGGCGTTTCTCCTGAAATGCGCAAAAAAATGTGTTCCGGGGCTATTTCCCTTTTTTCTGCATTAAAGTATAGGGGAGCAGGTACAATTGAGTTCCTGGCGGCCGGAAACGAATTTTTCTTCATGGAAGTGAATGCGCGTGTTCAGGTGGAGCATCCTGTTTCGGAGCTTGTTACAAATTCCGATATCATCCGGGATCAAATCGGAGTTTGCGCCGGACTTCCCATGGAAGCTGCGGAAGGTGTGAACGAAATAAACGGTTGGGCCATTGAAGCAAGGATAAACGCCCGTTCCCCCGGAAAGATAAAAAAACTTAATATTCCGGGCGGACCGGGAGTACGGTTTGATACTTTTGTTTATGCCGGATATTCCGTTGTACCTTTTTATGATTCAATGATAGCGAAACTCATTGTCCACGACAGTACCAGAGACCGTGCCATAAAAAGGCTGCTGAGAGCGTTGAATGAACTTGAAATTGAAGGCGTTCCCACGAATATAGAGGAACAAAAGAAAATTCTGACTTCTCCGCAGTTTTTATCCGGGAATTTTGGAACAGGCTTATATGCTGAATTATTTCAGTAGAAGCTGAAGGGAGGATTTATGGAATGTACCCATTGTAAAATCAATATAGACGACAAAACGCTGGAGGACAATTTGTATGTCTGTCCGGAATGCGGGCTTCATCTGCGGATGGAACCGGCCCAGCGGCTCGCCTATCTTGTGGATAAAAATTCCTTTGTGGAGTTGCACAAGAATCTGAAAAGCGCCAACCCCATAGAAATGGAAGGTTATGAAGAGAAGATTTCGGCCGCGCAGGAAAAGACAAATATGTCCGATGCAGTTATCACAGGATACTGTACCATAGAAAACAGGCCGGCTCTTATTGCCTTGATGTCTTTCGCCTTCATGGGCGGTTCCATGGGTTCTGTTGTGGGTGAGAAAATTTCAAGGCTTATGCTTACCGGAGCGGCAGAGGCTCTGCCTGTGATAATTTACGCGACATCAGGAGGCGCCCGTATGCAGGAAGGGCTTTTTTCCCTTATGCAGATGGCGAAAACTTCCAGTGCCGCCGCGGAAATGGACAAGGCCGGGATTCCTCTTTTCATAATGCTGTGTGATCCTGTTACCGGAGGTGTTACGGCGAGTTTCGCCATGCTGGGAGACTTGATTTGCGCGGAACCCGGCGCTCTCATCGGTTTTGCGGGCCCCCGTGTAATTGAAGGAACAATCCGCCAGAAATTGCCGGAAGGTTTCCAGCGCTCTGAATTCCAGCTTCAAAAGGGATTTGTTGATTGTATTGTCCCCAGAAAGAACCAGAGGGCTTTTTTTGCAGGAATGATAGACGCCCATATGCAGTCCGTTCCTTCTTATCCTGTGAAAAGAGAAATACAGTTTGATTTGAAATGCAAAGAAAAAGAAGCCCGTGAGCAGAAAAAACCGGAGGCTGAAAATGGGAAAAGATAATCAGCAGGATTTGATAAATTCTCTTCAAGTGCTGGCGAAACAAAACGGCTTGGATATAAGCGAAGAGCTTGAGAAAATAACGGAGAAATTCCTGACAAGTGAAAAAGCTGTTTCTGAAGTTTGGGAACGGGTTGAACTTGCCAGGCATAGCGAAAGACCCAGAACCCTGGATTACATAGAGCTTATTTGTGATGATTTTACAGAACTTCACGGTGACAGGTTTTTCGGTGACGACCCGGCGATGATAGGCGGAATAGGCTTTATCAACGGGCTTGCCGTTACAATTATCGGAAACCAAAAGGGCCGAACCTTGAAAGAAACGATAGAAAGAAACGGCGGTATGTCAAATCCAGAGGGATACAGAAAGGCCCTCCGCCTGGCAAAACAGGCTGAAAAATTCCACCGGCCGATAATAACATTCATTGATACCCAGGGGGCGTATCCCGGTCTGGCGGCGGAAGAACGTGGAATCGGTGAAGCCATAGCCGTCAATCTCAGGGAATTCAGCCAGCTTAAAACGCCTGTAATTTGCATCATTATCGGTGAAGGAGGTTCCGGCGGGGCCCTTGGTATAGGAGTCGGCGATAAGATTTATATGCTGGAAAATGCCATTTATTCTGTCATAAGTCCCGAAGGCTGTGCTTCCATTCTTTTGCGGGATTCTTCCCGGGCGAAAGATGCCGCCGCCATGATGAAAATCACAAGCCGCGAAGTTTTGGGATTAAAGGTTATAAACGGGGTGATTCCGGAAGCGGAGGGCGGAGCACACCGTGATCCCCTTGTGACTGCGAACGCTATACGGGAAAGAATTATTTCCGATTTGGCGGATTTACGCCGGCGTAACCCGGAAGTTCTTGTGAAATACCGTAATAAGAAAATCCGGGAAACGGGAGCCTTTTATGATGATGACGGAGGAATAGAAAGTTCGGCGAATTAACGTTTTTTGTTGAACAATTCTCTGAAAAAGGGGATATTTAGTTTATGAAATTATTGTCTTTCCGTTTTATTTTTGCTTTTATTGTTGTGTTGTCTGTTTTTTCGGTTGTGCCGGCTTTTTCCCAAGCCCAGCAGAAACCGGATGCCCTGCGTTCTTACCGCATAGGCAGGGACTTTGAAGCCCGGAACAGAACCGCAGAGGCGGAAAAAGCTTATAACGAAGCCATTGAGATTTGTAAGCAGGATCTTGCGCTTAATTCCAAAAATATGGATGCGTATACAATTTATGGATGGGCGCTTGTCCGGCTGGCCCGGTATCAGGAAGCCGTGCAGATATGTACAACGGCTTTGAATATTTCGTTTGATCCCAGGATTATTGAAACAATGGGAGAGGCTTATTTCTATCTGGACAATTACCGGGAATCTCTGCGTAACATGGAAAGGTACACGGATGTGGCCCCGAGGGGGGAAAGAATAAGTACGGCTTATTTTTTTATGGCTGAAATTTACAGGCTGACCAGACGTTATAATCTGGCGGAATTCGCGTATACAACCGCTGTGTATTACGAGCCCGCCCTTTCGTTATGGTGGTACCGGCTTGCGACTGTGCGGGAAGAAACAGGGGATAATCCCGGTGCGGCGGATGCATACCGCAGAGCGCTGCAGCTCCGCCCTGATTATAAAGAAGCCACAGACGGACTGAGGCGCGTGCAGAACCGCCGGCGGGCATAGTTACCGGCGGCAAGTTAATCGGGGTTTTTGTTTTATGATAAAGACAATTTTTGCGGTTTTCCGTTTCTTTTTTTATCTTATTGTCCGGCAGGGAAAGCAGAGGAAAATGTTCGCCCTGCAGAAAGCCGGGAATTTTTCAGAGAGAGACAAACTTATCGCCCCTATGATACGGGACTGGGCGAAATATGTCGTCAATTTAAGCGGAAAAAAAACAACGGTTTCCGTTTCCGGGCAGGAAAATCTCCCCATGGACAGGGCTGTCGTGTTTATAGCGAATCATCAGAGCTATATGGATATTCCTGTTTTACTCGGATATGTCAAAAAGCCCATGGCGTTTATAGCTAAGGTTGAGATATTGAAGGTTCCTTTTTTGTCAGGCTGGATGAATTTGATGCAGTGTGTTTTTCTGGACCGGAAGAGTCCCCATCAGTCTGTGAAAGACATGGAAGGTGCCGTGGAAAAAATAAAAAACGGCTATTCCATGCTGATTTTTCCTGAGGGCCACAGAAGCAAGGGTGCCGCCCCCGGTGTGTTTAAGCCGGGAAGCTTTAAGCTTGCATTTAAATCCGGGGCACCGGTTGTACCTGTTACAATTGACGGAACCTGGAAATTATTTGAGGGCAGTAACAGACTGAAGCCCGCCGATGTTTTTGTAACAATTCATCCTCCGGTGATGACCGAAAATCTGTCAAAGGAAGAACAGCGGGAACTTGTTTCCCGGGTTGAGTCAACGGTGCTTTCTTCCCTGTCCCCCTCTTCCCGGGGATGATCCGGAATCACGTTTATTCTCTGGTCTTTTGGTTTTAGTTTAGCGAAAATTTTCTTTTCAGGTGTCCAGGGCGTTCAGGAGTTTGTCCATATAACCGGGAAATTCTTTCAGTTTGATTTTTCTTTTTTCTTTCGGAAAAGTTGAAAGAGCTGAATTCAATTTTGTAAAAAATTCAAAGGTTTTTTCCACAAGAAAAAGTAACCGCCACCGGGTTCCTTTTAGCGGTAATCCAAAAGAGCCGCTCTGGAAAGTCCATCTGGATATAAAAATCAGGGTTTCAAATAACAGTGCACGTGACAAACCTGTGGACAAGGCAAAGGAAGTGATTTTAATCGGCCCTGCCTGGAATAAAATCTGTCCGCATGGAGGATAGAGGTTGAAAACCGTGACAGATACCAGTGTAACTAGGACGGGAAGAATGGCAGGCTGTTTCTTTGTTACGCAAAGGGCTGTGAAAAAAGTAAAAAAAAGCACAAACCGGATAAAAAGGGAACTGACAAGGGCTGCGCATATTGTCACCGAAAATCCGAACAGGAGCCGCAGAACGCCCCGTTTTGAAATCCTGTTTTCTGGTTTATCGCGGAAATTTGGATTTTCTCCGCCGCTTCCGAATGAATTTTTATTCTGGATTTCCGCCAGCCATTTTGATTTTCTGTTGCATATTTCTGCGAATATGCCTATTGCAAATCCTGAAATTGTTCCGGCGGCGAGCAGAACAGGGGCTGCCGTCAGGGCGCTTCCGCCGAAAATCCATAAAACCGCAATGACAAGCTGCATTCCGTTGGAAACAACGGCTCCGGCGGTACTTAGCCCCACGGCGGATATTTTATTTCCTGCAATCCGCTTTAATAGAAACATAGTGGCTGCGGAAGAAAAGGTTCCGGCCGCGGAAAATACAAAAAGCCAGGAAAAAAAAGTTCCGCCGACAATTCCCTGTGCGATTATTTTGACGAGCGCCAGCAGAATATAAGCCCGGAGGGGAAAAAAACCTGCGGCTAAAACAAGCGGAAGATTTGCAATTCCAAGCCGCATAAAAGGCAGCGGCTTTGGAATTATGTATTCAACCGTTGCAAGGAAGAAACATAAAGCCCCGAACCGGGGTATCAGGAAGTTTTCTTTTTCAATGGCATCCGCATCCATTGTGACCGCCGCAACCGCATCCGTCGTCACAGTCGTCTTCTTCACAGTCACAGCCGCAACCGCAGCCACAAGAGTGTTTCAGTCCGTGCTTTTTTTCTTCGTCAGTCGCTTCGCGGACGGTGAGTATTTTTACATCAAAGTGAAGGTTTTTTCCTGCGAGGGGATGGTTTCCGTCTACGGTGATTTTGTCACCGTCTATTTTTGTTACGGTAACAATTTGAACGCCGTTAGGGCCTTCCGCCTCAAACTGCATTCCTTCTTCGAGCTCAACGTCTTCCGGGAAATTCTTACGTTCGACCTCTACAGCCAACTCGGGAAGATATTCTCCGTAGGCATCTGCGGGAAGGACAAGAATATCCTTTAACTCATCCCCGGCTTTTTTCCCTTCAAGTTCTCTTTCAAGTCCGGGAATCAGGTTGTTCTGTCCGTGGATATATTCGAGGGGTTCAATTCCCTCTGTTGTATCAATTTCGTTTCCTTCATCATCCCTCAGGACATAATCAAGGGCGACAACATAATCTTTCGCAATATTCATGAGATTTCCTTTTTAGTTATTTATTCACGGTTACGCCTGGACGACTTCCGTTACACCGGGAACCTTTTTTTTGAGGTGGGATTCGACCCCGACTTTCAGAGTCATGGTTGCCATGGGACAGCCTCCGCAGGCCCCCGTCAAACGAACGCAAACTTTTCCGTCGGGCGACACCGAAACGAATTCCACGTCTCCTCCATCAGCCTGGAGCATAGGGCGTATTTCATTAAGAGCGGCTTTTACAGCTTCTTCCATAAATCAGTCTCCTTGATTCAAAGATACAGAAGTTTTTCTATCCGGTCAACTGGAATCAGGTTACGGCAAGGTAAACAGGAAGGTTATATTTACCCGTTCCTGCTTTTTATGATATACTGTCTCAATAATGTTATTTAAACTTGCGCTTAAAAATATAATTTCGCGTAAAAGTTCTTTTGCTATCATAGGATTTATAGCTTTTTCTGTTTCTTTGTTTGTTCTTTCTAATTCTATTTTTGACAGTACTGAGCGCGGGGTGGAAAACCTTTTTATATCGGGGTTCACCGGAGATTTTGCAATACGGCCTTTGTCCGAGAGACCCTGTTCACTCTTCGGGGATGAAACTCCGATTGTGGGGGAATTGACTGTTCTCAGCCGGCTTGTACCCTTTGCGGAAATATCGGATTATTTGCAGGAATCCCCGTATGTGGAAGCTTTTTCTCCGCAGTTTTCAGGAAGGGCTTTTCTGGAGAATCAAAAAACGGGAATACGTATGCCTGTGTTTTTATTTGCCGTGCAGCCTGAAACTTATTTCAAAGTCATGGACGGCATCAGTTTTGATTCAGGTAAACCGTTCAGCGGGAAAGGTTCGGTTCTCCTGAATTCCGATATGGCGGAAAAAACAGGGACGTCCGTGGGAGATGAGATTCAGTTTGTTGTTGCGGACGGAACTTCTTTCAGGATCCGGGTCGCTTCCGTATCAGGGGTGTACAGCTATCAGGATACTAATGATGTTCTTAACCGCATATGCCTTATTGATGTGGAAACCTTCGTTTCTCTGATGGAGATTTCAACAGTCTCCTATTCCGGGCCGGAACCGGATTCATCTGGGGAGGAGGGTTCTCCGGAAGATTCTTTCGATATTGACAACCTTTTTTTTGAATCTGAGGATGTTATTGTAAATGTAGACGCAGAGGAAAATCTGTCGGCCAGCGATAGTTTGAAAGATTTGCTTGCTTCTCCGGATGAGAGCCTGGATGAAATGCTTCCGGCTGATAACAGCTCCTGGAATTTTATGACGGGAAAATTAATTGAGGGGACAAATACCACCCTGTTTATAAACAGGGCGAATAAGTTTTTCACCGAAAAAGGATGGCCGGTGGAAGCTGTTTCCTGGAGACAGGCAGGCGGCTCTTCTTCTATATATCTGTACTGGCTGCGGGTTATTTTGAATGCGGGAATCCTTGTAATTTTGTGCGCCGGGTTTATAGTTGTTAATAATACCCTGATTATAAATGTTCTGAGCCGCTCAAAGGAAATAGGAACTATGCGTGCTGTAGGAGCCTCCGCCGGTTTTATATCCCGGCTTTTTATGACTGAAACATTTATCCTGACTTTTTCCGCCGGGATTATCGGTTCTGTTCTGGGTTGGCTTGCCGGGTTATGTTTGACTTCTGCCAAAATTTCTTTTTCAAATCAAATGCTTTCCCAGCTTTTTGGCGGAGATGTTTTGACCGCTTTTGTTTCGTATAAAAATATTTTTGATGTTTTTATCCTTGTTTTTATCCTCGGGATAATAGCCTGGATTTATCCTGTCCGGACAGCATTGACCATGAGTCCGACCGTTGCGATGCAAGGAGAAAAAGGATGAAAATTCCCGCCCTTGCTTGGCGCTCCCTGATATGCCGCCGCCGTCAATATCTTCCGCTTTTTCTTGTATGTGCTGTTTGTACCGGGTTTTCTTTTTTTGTATTTTTTCTTTCATCCGGCATGAGCGAAGCTTTCAGGGATAAAGCCCGTATTTATTATGGCGGGGATTTACAGTTTATCGGAGGCCGGGGAGAATTGGAATTTTCTGAAGTGGATGCCACCGTTGAAATATTGAAAAATGTTTTTCCTTCTGAAACTGTGATAACCTCCAGGGTTGATTTGGATGTCAGAAGCTTTTCTTTGTACTATGAAGGAACTGAAGTTGTCCTGCGGGTTATAAAAGGTGTGGATTTCAATGCGGAAAAAAGCCTTTTTGATTCCTTTACCTTTGTTCCTCCTGTTGGAAAGGAAGATGCCTCTCCGCCTTTTATCCCGGATTTTAAAGGTACAAATTCCATTTTGCTGTCAAATCAAATCGCCGGAAGACTGGGAGTCCGGCAGGGTGATACGGTCACCTTTTTCTGCAGGACTGCCCAGGGATATTTTAATACCGTGGATTTCAGGGTTGGAGGGATTTTCCTTGATTCCAGCATTTTAGGTTTGTATACGGCATACTGCGATATTGATTTTTTGCGTACCGCCTTTGGTTTCCCTGATGATTATGCGAACAGAATTTCCTTTATATTTCAGGAACCCCTTGCAGATAAGGAACTTAAAAATTACCAGCTGAAACTTTCAGATTATTTTACCATGTATCCTCTGGTGACGGATAAACAGGTGTTTTACCATGATTTAATGGAAGCGCATATTTTTGGCAATGAACCTGCATATGCCCTTATTTCATTGGAAGCCCATCAGGAAGATGTTCTTGAACTTACAAGTGCAATGGATATTCTTTTTGGCTTTATTGTGGTTATGCTTTCCCTTATAATAATAGCAGGGATGGGGAGTACTTACAGGGTGATAATTTTAAAACGTGTGAATGAAATAGGTATCTATATGTCCATCGGGATGAGAAACGGTAAAATATCTTCGATTTTCTTTCTGGAAGCAATGTTCCTGCTTTTTTCCGGTTGTATCTGCGGATTGGCTCTTTCCGGAATTCTCTGTATGATTTCCCGGATGTTTGATTTTTCCGGTATTCCGGGGGCAGATGTATTTTTGCAGCAAGGGTATCTTTCCCCGTTGCCGGCATTTGACTATGTTGCTGTTTTTTCTCTGTTGATTTTTGTAACAACAGGCTTATTCGTTTTGTTTACGATTAAGAAGGCGATGACAATAAGTCCGGTGGAAGCAATCAGGGTAACTGAATAGAATTCATGAATAGGATGCGTATGGAAAATGAAAACAAAAGACTTTGAATCCGGGGGAAAAATTTTTCAGCTGAACCGGACAAAAAAGGTGAAAATCCTTTCCTTCATCTTGGTGATAATGCTCTCCCCTCTGACAGCCGTGTCTGTTGAAGATGCGGATGCTCTTTTAAAACGGGCGCAGGAAAATACTTCCTTTGCGGAAACTGACTTCGGGGCGGCGTATTCTGTGGTGCAGGAAAAGCCCGGGGAAGGAAGATCCGTGACGGACGCTGTTATGTACCGTCGTGACAGTGAGGGAAAATATGTGATTCTGATTACAAACCCTCCGAAAGAGAGGGGAAAAGGATACCTCCAGGAAAAAGGTGTTATTTGGTTTTATGATCCGGTGGACGGCCGCTTCACTTTTACAAGCGCAAAAGATAAATTCCAGAATTCCAACGCCAACAACTCTGATTTCGGTCCTCAATATTATCACCGGGATTATTCAATAGAATCAGCGGAAGAAGTGAAGCTCGGAAAAATGAACTGCGTTTATTTTGTTTTGAAAGCTAAAACAGATAAAGTTGATTATCCGGAACTGCGTCTTTGGGTCACAATTGAGGACGGCCTTGTCCGCAAAAAAGAAGATTACAGTTTGTCCGGAAAAAAACTCAGGACGACAGCCATCCCTTCCTATCAGTACATGAAAAAAGATTCCCGTACTTATTATGTTCCTGTTAAAATGCTTATTATTGATGAACTGCGGGGAAAAACAATAAGCGGGAAATTCCAGAATGAAATAACTGAAATAAGTATTTCAAATGTTTCTTTTGAAAAACAGGATTCTGCGATATATACCAAAGCCTATCTGGAAATGATGAGCGATAGATGAAAACGCCGTCGGCCCTGTTCTGTTTTCCGCAGCCTTCTTTCCCGGCTTTTTTGATTTTTTCCGGTATTCTGTTGTTTTTGCCGTCTTTGTCCCTGCCAGTGTCCGGGCAGGATTCCTCTTTGGACGGTATTTTTGACGAAGTGGCGGATTTTGAAATTTCCCAGGACGTGGAAATAACAGAAAGAAACTCCTCTTCGGATGCGGATTCCGGAGAGACCGCTTTGACCAGCGATGATTTGGACAGTTTTTTTGATGATGCGGAGGATGTTCCCGCGGAAACAGTCACTGCAGGCGATTCTGAAGGAGAAAAAGACGGATCTGCATCGGTTGCTTCCGGCGGATTGGATGCCCTTATTCCGCAGAATTCTCCCCTTTCGTTTTCCGGGCATCTGGAAGCAGAGGTTGGATTGGGATATATCTGGTCGGAAAGAGAGAATTCCATAAGCGGGTACTTTGATTTTGAAAATGATTTGAATTTTTCAGCCCGTACAAGTAAATATCTGTCCGTCAGCGGAAGTATAAAAACAGAATTTCCGAATTTTAGTTTTTCTTTAAGTGAATTATATTTTGATTATCTTCTTTTAAACAAAGTTTACATAAGCGGTGGGAAAAGACTTTTCCGCTGGGGTTATATACGTCTTTTTGATGATGACGATGAGTATGACGATACTTCCGGCCGTTTTCAGCCGAATATTCTTTACGACAGCGACGAGGGTATTTCCGCCAGGGTTATTTTTCCTCTCGGGTTTGTTACATTTACGGGTATAGGTCTTTATGCCGGTTCAAACGAAACCCCTTCCAAAGATGAAATGTCTTATGCCGCCTCCATAGAAATGAAGCTGGGAAAAGCCTCCCTGAATATTTTCGGGCGCAGTTTTCCTGCGGCATATTCTTCAGCTTCTTCCGCAGGAAAACCTCCTGTTCTCGGTATAGAAGCGAAACGTTCGTTTTTTGGCTTTGATATTTATGCCCAGGGTCAGAGCTGGATAAATTCTTTTTCCCGTTTGGGGGATTTGGATGACACCGGCTTTGATACGATTGTCTTTACCGGCGGAATTATGAGGGTTTGGGATACCCTGAAACCGAATGTCCTCTTGAATTTCGAATATCAGAGTGCCTACAGACCCGATGGTGATTCTTATAAGCAGAAGCTGGCTTTTCTTGGCGCTGTGTCGAAGATAGGGAAGGGGGAGCATGTGACCATAGGGGTGGAATGGAACCATGATATTACAGAGCGTTGCGGAGATGTGACGCCAGGTGTAATCATAAGCGGCCTGCTGCCCCACGCCAGATGGAAAAATGCCGTGGAGATTTATTACGGAAAAGATGAAAACGGAAATCTGATTTCCCGCCCGCAGGTAAAACTGGGGACAACAATTTATCTTGTGATGGATTATTGAGCCGTGCGCGGGGAGGGGCAGGAATATTCGTACTCCGGTCCGGTTTTCAGGAATAAATCTGCTCCTGAATAATTCCGTCTTTAAGTTTAATCACATGATTCGACATATTTACGATTTTTTCATCATGGGTGGAAAAAATAAAGGTGGTTCCTGTTTCCTGATTCAGCTTTTTCATCAAATCCAATATTTGGTCACCGTTTTTTGAATCAAGGTTTGCGGTCGGTTCATCTGCAAGGATGACAGGCGCTTTGGTTACCAACGCCCTGGCAATGGCGACTCTTTGCCTTTGCCCGCCGGAAAGTTCCGCCGGTTTGTGCTTTTTCCAGTCAGAAAGTCCGACCCTTTCAATAAGAAAATCCACCCAGCCGGCGCATTCGGTTTTCGACATATCGTCGGTGTTTCCGTTTTTACCGAGGGACAGCGGCAGGGCAACGTTTTCTTCCACATTCAGCACGGGAATCAGGTTGAAAGTCTGGAAAATAAAGCCTACGTTTTTTCTGCGCATATCCGTCAAAAAACGTTCAAAAGAACCTGAAATTTTTTCTTTTTCCAACACGGATTCTTTTCCGGCGTAAATATCACAATTGTTTAAAATTATTTTCCCTTCCGTGGGCAAATCGATTAATCCTATCAGGTTGAGAATTGTCGATTTTCCTGATCCTGACGGTCCGGAGACGGCGGCGAATTCCCCTTTTTGTATGGAAAAGGATGCGTTATGCACCGCTTGTAACATTACTTCTTCTATACGGTAGATTTTACTCACATGCTGAAATTCAACAATAACATTGTCCATATTCCTGGTATTTTATAGCAATAATTTCTGATTTACAAGTGAAAAGCCCCGTGTTATATTTTAGCCATGAGAATACAGGCTTCATCCTCTTTAAAAGGGAGTTATATTGCAAAGCCCTTTTTTATCGGTGTTGCGATTTGTCTGGCGGTTTTTTTTGCCGTTAGTTTCGGCATCATAAATAACGAGCTGTCTCCGCCGGTTATATTTTTTTCCTATTTTGCCGCTTATACTGTACTTGCGGTATATATGATTTTTGTATCTTTTCTTTTTACAAAAAGTGTAATAGCGAATTTGTCTTTCGGCGCTTACCGGGTTGTGTTTTCCGGAAAATTTTTCCGGTATCTTGCGATTATAATCAGCGGTATTCTGTTTTCCGCTTTGACTTTGGGGATTTATTTGCCGTGGTTCGTTAAAAGACTGATGGATTTCTGGGCTTCAGAAACATCCGTTGGCGGGCAGCCATTCAAATTCAAGGGAACCGTTGGTAAATTATGGAAGTATTGTTTCTTTGCCCTTATTCTGCCGTGTATTGCAGTTTCATGTATTGTCTCGTTTTTTGTTTCTTCGTTTTATCTGTCAATTCTATATCAATCTGAGATGATTGGTTTGTATACCGGCACTGACATACAGTTTATAATAGACCTGTGTTTTTTTATCCTGTGTGATTTGTTTTGGGTTCCTTTCTCCTGTCTTCTGCTGAAGTGGAAATTATCCCTGGCATGGCAGAAAGAAAATGGCGGTGCGGAATTTAATTCCGTGTTTGAATTTTCACTGGGCAAGATGTCTTTTTATATCATCGGACAAATCCTGATGACCATTTTCACTCTGGGGATTCTGGGGCCGATGGCCGGATTGAATATATACCGGTATGTTGTTTCCCGTATAGTATTGTACCGGAATAACAGCGGTATCCCGGCAGGAAGATTCGGGACAGACCTTACCCTTGGAGAGGGGTTCGGTTTCCTGTGGCTGCAGTATCTGCTGTGCATTGTCACTCTGGGTTTATACTTTCCATGGGCATACGCCGCCATTGTAAATTTCCTTGTTGAGCGTACCTGGCTTGATACGGGCAGGACTCCGGAACTGGAATATGAAGAACCTCTGATGCTTGAAGCCGGCGGAGAGTCCGGCCTTTCGGATCATATTTATGAAGAAACTGTTCCATGACACCCGCATTTTGGATAAGCTGGCGGAAAGCCGGTATTTTCTGTCAGAAGAAATCCTGATGGAAAATGCCGCCGCCGCCCTTGAAGAGGCTGTCCGGAGAGAAACCTCTTCCATTTCCTGTTCCGGAGGTGCCATCCCGGTGCTTGTTGTCGCGGGAAGCGGCGGCAACGGTGCGGACGGATACACCCTTGCCCGCAGGCTGCACGGTGCGGAAGTTTCCGCCGGGAATGGGCGCCGGAAAGCCGTATTTGAGGTTTCTGTCTTTGAAGCCAAGCCCGCAAAAACCCCTCTGTGCCTGAAACAAAAGGAACGGGCGTCCGCCTGCGGGGTGCGTTTCTGTTCCGGTTTGGAACCGGCATGGATTCTGGTAGACTGTCTGTTCGGCAGCGGATTTTCCGGAACACTTGATGAACAGATCCGGGCTGTCATTGCCGGAATGAATGCGTTGAAAAATCCTGTTGGCGGAAAAGCTTCGGTAATCGCCTGCGATGTGCCTTCCGGATTGTCCTGCAGCGGGGACACATCCGGCGGAAGCCCTGACAGTACATGCGTTGCCGCTGATGCCACTGTATGTATGGGCGCACTTAAAACGTGCCTGTTTACCGATGCGGCGGCGGACTGTACCGGGACAATTTCAACCGCATCCCTGGGAATTCCACGCTGTTTATTTGAAAAGTCCGGTACCGGCGGACATGACGGAACCGTTGAACCGGAAGCGTATCTTTTGGAGCAGGAGGATATGCTTCTTCCTTACAGGAACAAAAGAAATGTCCATAAGGGAACCTTCGGTCATGCCGCCGTTTTTCTGGGCGGGAAACCGGGGGCCGGAATCACCGCAGCCTCTGCCGCCGCGGCTTTCGGCGCCGGACTGACGACTTTGGTTTCTGCTGAAATATCCGGGGCGGAGCCTTTAGAAACCGGGCGGATGCCTTTTCCGGCCGGTGGCGGACGATTTTTTGTGCCGGCGGAGCTGATGGTTTCAGATATACTGCCGGAGAACTGCACGGCAATCGCCGCAGGTATGGGCTTGCTGGAAGCTGGCTCCGCAGGGGACGGAATTTTCCGGCATATTGCGGGACTGCTGGCATCCAAACCGGGACTATCCGCGGTACTGGACGCGGACTTTTTCCGCTGGGAAAAACTCCCGGAACTGTTGTGCTCCTGTCCTGGCCGGCTGGTACTGACACCACATCCAAAGGAACTGGCTGCTTTATTGAAAAACTGCGGTATCACCCCGCGGGAACAGGCGGTAACCGGTTCCTCCCGTCTGGATTTGGTCCGGGAATTCTGCGGAAAATATCCCGGCACGGTGCTTCTTTCAAAGGGTACGGTTTCAGTAATCGGACTTTGCCCCGGGCAGGGCGAAAAGGTTCTGCTGTACGTCAATTCCGGCGGAACACCGGCTCTGGCAAAGGGCGGCACCGGGGATGTGCTGGCGGGACTGGTGTGCGCTCTGCTGGCACAGGGTTATAAACCGCTGGATGCCGCCGTCACCGCATCTCTGGTGCATGCCGAAGCTTCCAGGCAGACGCCTTCTGACTGGGGGCTTTCCCCTGAATTATTGATAGAATCGGTGCGGAAGTTTCATTTATTGTAAAAGCTTTAACATTGTTGTTGATAGTGCTGATAAAGAATATTGCAAAAAGCCGGATAACACAGTATTCTCTATATAATATAGTTCTATTTTTAGGCTCCATTTCTTTGAGGAGGTTTTATGTCCAGGGAAAAACTTTCGATGGATGGGAATCAGGCGGCTGCTCACGTTGCGTATGCATTCACTGAGGTTGCCGGGATTTATCCCATTACTCCTTCGTCACCTATGGCGGATTTCGTTGACCAGTGGTCTGCTACCGGGCTGAAAAATATTTTCGGCACAGCAACAAAAGTTGTTGAAATGCAGTCAGAAGCCGGTGCTGCCGGAACTGTTCATGGATCACTTGCTGCAGGTGCTCTTACAACTACTTTTACGGCTTCTCAGGGGCTTCTCCTGATGATTCCGAATATGTATAAAATTGCCGCAGAGCAATTACCGGGCGTTTTCCATGTTTCCGCCCGTACTGTGGCTGCCCATGCTTTGAGCATTTTCGGTGATCACAGCGATGTTTATGCCTGCCGTCAGACAGGTTTTGCAATGCTTGCGGAAACAAACCCGCAGGAAATTATGGATCTTGCTCCTGTCGCCCATCTCGCCGCAATTGAAGGAAAGGTTCCTTTCCTCAACTTCTTCGACGGATTCCGCACATCACATGAAGTCCAGAAAATTGAAATCTGGAATTATGACGATTTGAAAGAAATGTGCAACATGGAGGCTGTCAAAGCTTTCCGGGATCACGCCCTTAATCCTGAGCATCCTGCAATGCGCGGTTCCCATGAAAACGGTGACGTATTCTTCCAGCACAGGGAAGCCTGCAACCTCATTTATGAGGCTCTTCCCGCTGTTGTGGAAAAATACATGGCAAAGATCAACGCCAAGCTGGGAACAAATTACAGCCTCTTCAATTATTACGGTGCCCCTGATGCGGACCGTGTTATCGTTGCAATGGGTTCAATTTGTGACGTTGCGGAAGAGGTTATCGATTATCTTTCCGCTAAAGGCGAGAAAGTAGGTTTGCTCAAGGTCAGGCTGTACCGTCCTTGGGTGTCCGAGAAATTCCTTGCGGCTCTTCCGAAAACCGTTAAAAAAATCGCCGTTCTTGACAGGACAAAAGAACCGGGCGCCCTCGGCGATCCTCTGTATCTTGATGTGGCAACAACCCTCCGTGAAGCCGGATTGAATGACATCATCCTGTCCGCCGGCCGCTATGGTTTGAGCTCGAAAGACACGCCTCCTTCAAGCGTATTCGCTGTTTACAAG
This sequence comes from uncultured Treponema sp., assembly GCA_949300145.1. GTDB lineage: Bacteria > Spirochaetota > Spirochaetia > Treponematales > Treponemataceae > Avitreponema. The sequence goes on from CASGDA010000004.1 coordinate 155,976, forward strand.
GAACTGGAAAAAGACGCGCCTAAACCGCGTTTCACAGTGGGTATCGTTGATGATGTTACAAACCTGAGTCTTCCGGAAATCAAACCCGCTCCCATTACCTCTGCCCCCGGAACCGTGGAATGCAAATTCTGGGGTCTCGGCGGTGACGGTACTGTCGGTGCCAACAAGAACTCCACGAAGATTATCGGTGACCACACGGACAAATATATTCAGGCGTATTTCCAGTACGACTCAAAAAAGACGGGTGGTATTACAATTTCCCACCTCCGGTTCGGGGACAAGCCGATAAAGAGCCCTTATTATGTCAACCAGGCTGACTTTGTTGCCTGCCATAATCCTTCCTATGTAGTCAAGGGTTATAAGATGGTGCAGGATGTGAAACCGGGCGGAATCTTCATGATTAACTGCCAGTGGTCGGATGAAGAGCTCGACAAGCACATGCCCGCCGTTTCAAAAAAATATATTGCGGATAACAATATCCAGCTTTACACAATAAACGCCATCGACAAAGCCATTGAAATCGGAATGGGAAAACGCACCAACACGATTCTCCAGTCTGCGTTCTTCAAGCTTGCGAATGTTATTCCGATTGACCAGGCTGTTGATTTCATGAAACAGGCTGCGAAAAAATCCTACGGCAAGAAGGGTGACGATGTTGTGCAGATGAACTATGCGGCTATCGACGCCGGTGTGGATATCCTGCACAAAGTTGAGGTTCCCGCTTCCTGGAAAAATCCTGCCCCGGATGCTCCCGCCGCCTCTCCGAAAGGTGAAGCCAAGACTGTCGCCATGGTTGAAAACCTCATGAATCCGATCGGGCTTATGGACGGTGACAATCTGCCGGTTTCCGCTTTCACCGAATATGCGGACGGTCAGTTCGAGCTCGGAGCCTCCGCTTACGAAAAACGCGGTACAGCCGTTATGGTTCCCCGCTGGACAGGCAGCAAATGCGTTCAGTGCAATACCTGCGCCTTTGTTTGTTCCCATGCGACAATCAGGCCGTTCCTTCTTTCGGAGAATGAGGTTAAAGCCGGTCCTTCCAACATGGAAGTTGTGGATACAAAACCGAAACCGACCCAGTATAAATTCATAATGAGTGTTTCTCCCCTCGATTGTATGGGATGCGGTGAGTGTATTACGGTTTGCCCGACACAGGCTATTGAAATGGTTCCGCAGGAAAGCGAAAGCGCCAAACAGCCTGTTTTCGATTATCTGGTTGCAAATGTCAGCAAGAAAACCGACGCCGGAATCAATGATATTACCCCGAAAGGTTCCCAGTTCAACCAGCCGCTTCTTGAGTTCTCCGGCTCCTGCGCAGGATGTGCGGAAACTTCTTACGGCAGGCTGATAACCCAGCTTTTCGGCGAGCATATGTATATTTCCAATGCCACCGGCTGTTCTTCCATCTGGGGCGGTCCCGCCGCTACCTGTCCCTATACAATCAACAAAGATTCAAAACGGGGACCGGCTTGGGCTAACTCCCTCTTTGAAGACAACGCCGAACATGGTCTCGGACTTCATCTTGGCCAGAAATACATCCGCGATACTCTGATTGCAAAACTTGAAGGTATCGCTGCCGGCGGAAATGCCTCCGCTTCCCTTAAAGAAGCAATCGCTAAATTCATGGAGACAAAGAACAACACCCGTGAAAATGCGGAGCCCACAAAGGTTCTTATCGCAGAGCTTGAAAAATGCGGATGCGAAGAATCCAAGGAAATCCTTGAAAAGAAAGACTTCCTGTGCAAGAAATCCGTGTGGATAATGGGTGGTGACGGATGGGCATATGACATTGGTTTCGGCGGTCTCGATCATGTTCTGGCTTCCGGTGAAGATGTCAACGTCATGGTTTTTGATACAGAGATGTATTCAAACACCGGCGGTCAGGCGTCAAAAGCATCCAATATCGGTGAAGTCTGCCAGTTTGCCGCTTCCGGTAAGGAAATCGGCAAAAAATCCCTGGCGGAAATTGCGATGAGTTACGGCTACGTTTATGTCGCTCAGATTGCCCTTGGCGCGAATCCGTCTCAGGCTGTCAAAGTCATCGCGGAGGCTGAAGCCTATAACGGTCCGTCCCTGATTATCGGTTATGCTCCGTGCGAGCTCCACGGTATCAAGGGTGGAATGAACCATTGCCAGACAGAGATGAAGAAAGCTGTGGCTTCCGGATACTGGAACCTGTTCAGCTTTAATCCTGCCCTCAAGGCGGAAGGAAAGAATCCTTTCACTCTTACTTCCAAAGCCGGCGATGGAACTTACCAGGACTTCCTGTCAAGCGAAACCCGTTACTCAAGGCTTACCAGGGCCTTCCCCGAAAGGGCCGCCCTGCTGTTCAAGCAGAATGAGGAAGCCGCAAAGGCCCGCTTTGAACATCTGCAGAAACTGATAGAGCTTTATAAGTAATTGTTTCCGCTCCGGCCCTCTGCAAAAGGGGGGCCGGGAATATCCGTATAACGGAACCAAAAACGAAGGCTGTCCTGTGCAGGGCAGCCTTTTTTTGCAGGTGCGGTCAAATTCTCATCAAAAGCAAAGCGTCAGATTGTAGCCCTCTTTTTCCATTTGCCGTGTTTGAAACGTACTACAAAGGCAACGGAACGCACAATCCAGTCAATGACCATGGCAACCCAGCTTGAAAGGGCTCCCAGGCCTGTTGTCCATGCAAGAAGGTAACTGCAGCCGATTCTTATGAACCACATGGAAAGCAGGGAAACAATCATTGTGAATTTCGCGTCATTCAGGGCTCTCAGGGAATTCGGGAGGGTAAAAGACAGGGGCCAGACAAATATACAGCAGAATCCGTGGCAGAAAAGCATTTTCCAGGCTAGATTTTCTGTTTCAGGAAGCAGTCCGTAGACGGAAATAATCGGCCGGGCAAATGCCAGAATGATGATATTCAGCAGGAACATACACGCGTATGTTATTTTCATCAGTTTCCATGTGAAAAATTCAGCTTCCTGAAGACGGCCTGCTCCGGCGCAGCGTCCGATAACCGTAAGCATGGCAAGGCCGATAGCTGTTCCCGGCAGGACTTCAAATCCGGCGATGGTATTCGCGGCGGCGTTTGCGGCAATGGCGCTCGTTCCGAAGGTGGCTATCAGGGTTATCACGACGATTTTCCCGATTTGAAACATGCTGTTTTCTATTCCGTTCGGAATTCCTATCGACAGGATATGCCGGATAAGGCGCGGATCCGGTTCTATTTTCATTATACCCCTCAGGCTCACCGCCGGAATAGCCGGGGAAGCCGTCGGCGTTCCGGATGCTGCCGGTGCCGTTTTGTTTTTGTATAAAAGCGCGAATAGAACCACCGCCGCCACAGTCCTGGAACAAAGGGTGGAAACAGCCGCCCCCAGAACCCCCAGGTTGAGGATAAAAATCATCAGGTAATTCCCTCCTATGTTAAGCACGTTGATCAACGCCGCTATATACATGGAAATACGGGAATTACCCTGTGCCCGGAAAAGAGCGGCGCAGGCGTTGTATAATCCGATTGACGGCAGGGCAAACATCATGACGAAAAAATAAGTCTGGGCTTCCTTCATGACATCCGCCTCGATTTTTCCGAAAATCAGCGGGAGAAATTGTTTCCGTGTAGCCAGGCCTGAAAGAGACATTGCCAGGGCGCATAAAATAACCGCATATATAAGCTGTTTCGCTGTCTTTGAGGAAAGATCCGGTCTGTTTTTTCCTATGTATTGGGAACAAACAACGGCGCCTCCTGTCGCAAGGGCGGAGAATATGCTGTTTATCAAAATCTGGATGTTATCGACCAGTGAAACCCCGGAAACCGCTGTTTCTCCCAGGGTTCCGACCATAATTATATCCGCCATTCCCACAGTCAAGGCAAGGAGCTGCTCAAGTATAAGAGGCCATATAAGGACAAATAAATCCATGTTGGAAAAAAGAAGCGGATTTTTTATTCCGCCGGGGAGTTTCTGTGAAGGAATTTTCATGATTATTTTGTCTTAACATAAACCGGGACTTTTGTCGATGAAAGATTCTGCAATTATTGACAGCTGCCTTTTTTTCTCTTATCCTAGAAACCATATTTATTTGATTTAAATAAATAAAGGAGTTTTTTTGGAAACCATTCTATGGTCGCTGGTTCTTCAGCTTGTCCTGATTGTATTGAATGCGTTTTTTGCTTGTGCCGAAATTGCCGTAATTTCTGTCAACGAAGCAAAAATAGAACAACTTGCGGAAAAGGGGAATAAAAAAGCTTCCCGTCTTCAGAAGCTGCTGAAAGATCCCGCCCGCTTCCTTGCGACAATTCAAGTTGCCATTACTTTGTCCGGATTTTTAGGCAGTGCTTTCGCTGCGGATAATTTCTCGGAATACATTGCAGACTGGCTTTCCGGTTTCGGATTGCCGCTTCCCTACAGCAGCCTGAAAACTATTTCCGTCGTGCTGATAACCATTCTTCTTTCATATGTCACGTTGATTTTCGGAGAGCTTGTTCCCAAACGGATAGCAATGAAAAAAGCGGAGGAGCTGTCCCTTTTGATGTCGGCCGCGGTGACGGCAATTTCAAAGTTTTTTGCCCCGCTGGTGTGGCTTTCCACTGTTTCCACAAACGGCGTTCTGCGGTTGTTCGGCTTTGACCCGAATGAAGCGGATGAAAGTGTCAGTGAAGAGGAAATCCGTCTGATGGTCGATGAAGGCAGCCGGAAAGGCGTCATTGATGTGGCGGAAAAGGAAATGATTCAAAATATTTTTGAATTCGATGACCTTCAGGTTGGTGACTTTGCCACCCACCGGAAAGACGTGGTTTTCCTTTTTCTTGACGACAGCCTTGAGGAGTGGAATTCCCTCATTATAGATACAGGGCATGAAAATTACCCCGTATGCGATAAAACCGCGGATTCCGTTATCGGTGTTCTTTCGGCTTCGGCTTATTTCAGGCTGGAAGAAAAGACAAAAGAAGCGGTGATGCAAAAGGCTGTGAAGCCCGCCTGGTTTATCCCCGAAACGCTTAAAGCCGATGTTGTATTCAAGAAGATGAAGGAAACCAAAAGGTATTTCGCGGTTGTACTGGATGAATACGGCGGAATGACGAGCGTGGTGACGATAAACGATTTGCTTGAACAGCTGGTCGGTGACTTCACTTATGCTGATTCCGATGAAGAAAACGCCGAAGAAGATATAGCTGTTGCGGCGGACGGAACCTGGTTGATAAGGGGCGGGGCTCCTCTTGACGATGTATCCGAAAAACTCGGACTGACACTTCCCGTGGAAGAGTATGATACTTTCGGGGGATATGTTCTGGGTGTTTACGGTTCAATCCCGGATGACGGTTCTGTTTTCACCGTGGAGACAAAGGATTTGCGGATTAAGGTGACGGAAATCAGGGACAGGTGCATAATTCACACCAACGTTATAAAACTTGAGACACCGGAAAAACCGGACAAGCAGCGGGAAGAATAGAAAAGGGTCGGCGGAATTTACAGGCGGGCGCGGGGCGGGAACCTCTTGACCGCCGGAAAAATGTTTCGTATCCTGTTCTGGAAATGAAGGTTTTTCAGTTTCCGCGAATTGTATATATTGTTTTATTGATATATGAATTTTTAAAAACAGCTGCTTTTTCCTCCGGAATTTTTGCTGACTGGAATGTAATTCCGGATATGGACGGCCTTTTCGGATATATCGCGGTTCCCGCCCTGAGCCTCATTCCCGTCATGCTTTTTATGCTTGCCGGAAATGAAAAAGCGTTCGCTTTCTGTCTTCCCCTGATTATGATTGTGAAAGGTCTTTCCGTCCTGTCCTTCCTTTTGCTTTCCGTGCGTTCCCTCCGTGTTATTTTTTTATATCCGCTGCAAATTTATAATTTCAGTGATGCATTTTATGTTATACTGATGTGTGTCCCAGGTGATCTGGTTTCATTCTTTTTTTGTCTTGGGAGGCGGAAAAAAATATGCGGATAATCCCCATTGCGAGCGGTAAAGGCGGTGTAGGAAAAAGCCTCCTGGCGGCGAATTTGGCCATTGCACTCGGCCAGGGAGGAAAACGGGTTGTTCTTGTGGATATGGACCTGGGAGCTTCGAACCTGCATCTGGTGTTGGGGGAACAGGCAGTCCGCAAAGGGCTGGGAACCTTTTTAACGAAGGGCTCCTCTTTTGAGGAAAGCATTTACACAACTTCATATGAAAATGTGCGTTTCATTCCTGGTGATTCTGAGATTCCCGGATTGAGCGCCCTGCGTATGCCTCAAAAGACATCGATTTTGCGTAATTTTAATAAACTTGAAGGTGAAACGGATTATCTTATTCTGGATTTGGGCGCTGGAACGCATCTTTCCATACTGGACTTTTTTCTGCTTTCTCCCAGAGGAATTGTTGTTACCGCCCCTTCCGTTACGGCGACGCTTAACGCCTATCTTTTTTTGAAAAACGCCATTTTCAGGCTGCTCTACAATTCATTTAAAAAGCATAGTCCCGGATATGAATACATCGAAAAACTGAAAAAGGAAAGTTCTTCCCTTCAGCGTTTGTATATCCCCAAACTTACGGAACAGCTTGCCATGGTTGATCCGGAAAACACGGCGAATTTCAGGCAGTATCTTGCGGCTTTTCATCCCAGGCTTGTCCTGAATATGATTGACGGCCCGCAGGATGCGGAGCGCGCCGGGAAAATCCGCCGTTCGTGCAGGGAATACCTGAATATGGATATTGAGCATCTCGGAGTGATTTACCGGGACAGTGTGCAGGACATAGCCCTCGCTTCCAGACTTCCTGTTATTGTGTATAAACCGCGCTCCGTCCTTTCCCAGGCTGTTTACCGCATCGCCGAGAAGATTATCCAGTCGGAAACTGAGGATGCCGGAATCGATGAGAGCACTTTCGCCGCTGTAAACGAGGATTCTTTCCGTTCGGCGGAAACGGAAGCCGCTGAGGATTTTGAACTGAAAATGGAGTCGCTTGAAGAGCTTGCCGGCAGCGGCGCTCTTTCGACCGGTGATTTGGCGGAAATCATAAAATCCCAGCAATATGAAATTTCTGTATTAAAAAAAGAAAATACTCTGCTTAAATCAAAGCTTTTGAATGCTTCCAGACAGGGATTCGGTGTTTAGATGATTTAAGCTGCGGAGAGTTTGTTTTATGCAAAAAAAGTACTGGCGTATCGGCTTGAAACAGAATACCTCCGAGTGGATTATTTCCGGGGAAGAGGGAATCCCCCTCGACGGGTATCCATCGGCGGAGGAAATTTATGCGGAAGCCGCTGCAAAAAAGATCCCGGAAAAAAGCCTTTCCGCGCCGGCGGTTTTGTCCAAAAAACTCGAAAAAGCAAGGTTGTCCCCCGGCGAGGCTTTCAGCTTTCCCATAACGCGGGATCCGTCTTTTGATGTCAGGCTGTCTGTTTCCAACGACAAACTTACAGCGAAACTTTATATCAGGAAAGCGCAGCAAACGCCTCATTCTCTGGATTTGAAACTGATTTCAACAGTATTGAATACAAGCAAAATTAAATTTGCCGATGCTGATATGCTGAAAGCCAAAATCTATGAGTTCCGTGATTCGGACAAAATGGAACTTGTAGATTATGTTGTTGCGGAAGGAATTCCTCCGACCGGCGGCGGCGAAAATGAAATCTGTGAGCGTGTCAAATGGCTTGAGGGAGAGGAGCGGCTTTTCTACCAGAAACGGATTGTTGTCTGGGATGAAAAAGAAAACGCCGGAAAAAAAAGCGCGGGGGAAATCCTTCCGCCGGCGTTTTCCCCCGATGTAAAGATAGCTTTTGTTGTGAAAGACGACCTGGTTCTTGAGTTTCTCCCGGCTAAAAGCGGATCCCCCGGAAGGGATATTTACGGTGCGGAAATCCCCGGTCTTCCCGGCAGAAATCCTCTGGTTCACATTGATGAAAACCTCTCCCATGAAAAAGACGGCGTCCGCGCCAAAAAACACGGCGCCCTCCTTTTGGAAACCATAAACGGTTCCGTTTATGCCCGGCTCCTTCCTTATTGCGATGCCTTTGTCGAAATTCAAATTCCGCCCGGAAACATGGAGGCTGTTTTGACCGCCGCTCCGGAAGCCGGAGGAGGAGAACCTCTGTCCGTTGAGCTTGTGATGAATGAAATGCGGAAAAAAGGTGTAGGCGGGGATATCGATAAAGAGAATCTTGCTTTTTTTGTGCGGACTGTAAGGAATTCCGGTCATGAATCCCGGATGGTTATCGCCAAAGGCCGGCGGCCTGTTCCTCCCGGCGGACCGGTTATTGAATGGGCTTCTCCGAAGCATGCCGGGCATATTGTTCTAAAAGGTGAAAAAATACTTTCATACCGTATTTCTGAGTCCGGACAGGAAGGTGTGGATATAATGGGCCATCCGATTCCCTTCCAGAATGTTCCTCCGGAACCTCTCCCCCAGCATGACTCTTCTGTAGAACGGAGGGAAGAGGGCGGCTGGATTTGTTTTTTCGCCCTGATTTCCGGCGAGGTGGTGAAAAAGGGGGTAACGGTTTCTGTTTCCGATAAAAAAGAGATAAACCGGAATCTTACTTCCGAGGATGAATCCGAGAATTTTCCCGGCGTTCTGGTTGTGAACGGGGATATAAAGCAGGGTGCGAATGTGAAAGCCTCCGGTCTTTTGACCGTAAACGGGAATATAGGTGTCGCCATTGTAACCGGGGAAGATTCCGTTATCGTAAAAGGCGGGATGAAAGGGGCGAACCTGGGCACTATATGGGCGAAAAACAGTATAGATATTTCCTTCGCTGAAAATGCCTGCCTTCTTGCCGGCGGAGATATCCGTGTGGAAAAATATTGCTTTCAGTGTAAAATAAAAACAAATTCACGTCTGGCTGTCAAAGGCAGTCCGGGAATATTTCTCGGAGGTTCCGTTCATGCGCGTGATGGAATAGAAGTTCCCGAACTCGGGTCTCCGAAAAGGTTGAGGACAATGGTTTCCTTCGGACAGGATTACATCGTCGCGGATCAAATTGAAAGAACGGAGAGGGATTTCAAGGAAATAAAAGCCTCGCTGGAGGAAATAGACGCCCGGCTTAAAAAGCTTCCTTCCAGTGATGAGAACATCCAGAAAATCCGGAAAAAGAAATTCGACCTTTTGAAGCAAAGGGACCGGGCTATGCTTAAAATTTTCACGCTGCGGGAAGTTTTTGAACAGCATTTTCCTTCACAAGTCAAAGTGACGGGAACTGTTTGGCCCGGGGTTTTGCTGGAAAGCCACGGAAGGTATTTCGAGGTTCATGAGAAACTTTCGGGTGTGGTTTTTATTTTTGATCAGGCTTCCGGCCGTATCGTTTATTCTCCGATTGATACCGGGGAATCCCTGCATTTGGAAAATACATGAAAGAGGGTAAAAATGCTTTTGTTTCTTGAATATCCCTCCTGGATAAAACCTGAAATAATCCAGGGGGTGCCTTTTTTGCGCTGGTACGGGCTGATGTACCTTTTTGCCTTTGCGACGGCTTATTTAGCTTTTTCCTATCAGGTGAAGAAGGGGGAACTTGCGGCCGCTTCGGGCGCCGCTGTTTATTCCGAAGACATACTGCAGTTTTTCACATGGGGAATCGCCGGACTTTTAATCGGCGCCCGCATTTTCGCGACGCTTGTGTATGATACTTCGGGGATTTACCTTAGGAAACCCTGGTTGATTTTCTGGCCTTTTCAGGACGGACAGTGGACCGGTCTTGCGGGAATGTCCTACCACGGGGGCTTTATAGGCGGGTGTCTGGGGATGATTTTATGGTCGGTTCGCTATAAAAAGCCTTTCGCCCCCTGGTGCGATTGCATGGCGGCTTCAATTCCGTTGGGCTACACCTTCGGCAGACTGGGGAATTTCCTGAACGGGGAGCTTTACGGCAGGGTTACGGAAAGCCCCATCGGGATGTTTTTTCCTTCAGCAAGGCGTTTCCCTGTTTCCGAGGAATGGGTCCGGGATTTTACGCTGCGGAACGGTATCCATGTTCCGGAGGGGGCTCTGACAGTTAACCTGCCGCGGCATCCCAGCCAGCTTTATGAAGCGTTTTTCGAGGGGATTGTCCTTTGGGCGGTTATTTGGTTTGTTTTCCGGAAGCGGAAACCCTGGAACGGATTCCTTGCGGCGGTGTACACCCTTGGTTACGGGCTCTTCCGCTTCATTATCGAATATTTCCGGGAACCGGATGAAGATTTGGGATTCAGATTCACAAAAAGCGGGGATGCAGCCCGTACATATCTGATGGAGTCTCTCCTTAATATTTCCACAGGGCAGATTTTATGCCTGCTGATGATAGCCGGTTCTGTATGCTTTATCACAGGCTATTCCGTTTATTTAAAAAGAAAAAAATGCGCTTCCTCGGAGAATGACAGTAAGTAAAAAACGGTGTACAATAGTTTCATATGAAAATATGTGTATGCCTCCTGTTTTCCGCTGTTGTGCTTTTTATTCCCTGCGGATGTTACCGCCCCGTTGAGTATACTCTTGCGGAGATTGAAGCCCTTCAGACAGACGGCTCTGATTATATCCTTTCCAGGACAACGGTGAAGCCGTGGAAAGGGGAATCCCCCGTTCCGGGGATACCGGGCGGAATCCTTCACGAAAGCATGACCGCGGATCCGAAAAGCTTCAACCTTCTTGTCGCGGAGCGGGACGCGGAAACGGCGGGTGTTGTCGCCCATATGCATGACTATCTCCTTGACTATGATTATGTGAATAAGGAATTCGTTCCCCGCTGTGCTTCGGCGGAAATTGTTACGGATGAAGAAAAGGGGACTGTTTCCGTTATATACACCCTGCGGGACAATCTTTACTGGTCTTTTTTTGACTCGGAGGAAAAAATCCCTGTAACATCAGATGATGTGGTTTTCTGGTACAATGAAATCGAGGGCGATCCCGCGTTCCATTCCTCCGCCTATAACAGTCATTTTATAACCATGGAGGACGGTTCCGTCGGGGAAATTACGGTTGAGAAAATAGACAGCAGGCGTTTCGCCTTTCATTTTCCGAGAACGGATGCGAATCCGCTGCTTTCCACGAACAGGACTTTCGGCCCCGCTTTTGTGTTTGCGGAAGCGAAGGAGAAAGGCGGTGTCCAGGGGGTTCTGGATTTATTCAGTGTGGAAACCGACCCCAAGCTTATACCATCTATGGGGATGTGGTTCCTTGTGGAATATTCCCCCGGGCAGAGACTCGTTTACCGGAAAAACCCTGATTATTGGAATATTGATTCAAAAGGACAGTCCATTCCTTATCCTGAGGAAAAAATCGTCCAGATTGTGCCCGACCAGAACACCCAGTTCCTGCTTTTCAAACAGGGGCGGCAGGATTATTACGCTTTAAGGCCGGAAGACATTGATGAAATGCTGAGTCAGAATAATCCCGATTATACTGTTTTCGGGGCGGAAGGTTCCCTTGGAGCGACCTTCTGGACATTCAACCAGAATCCGGTGAATAAGGAGAAGCCTTTTTACGAATGGTTCACCCGCAAAGAATTCCGGCAGGCGATGAGCTGCCTTCTTAACCGGGACAGGATTATTTCACAGACATTCAGGGGTCTCGCCGAGCCCAAGTATGACTTCTTTCCGGAAGCGAACCTGTTTTACAATCCGGATATCACGCTGAAATACCGGTTCAACCATGAGGACGCCGCCGCCCTTCTGGAGAAATGCGGCATGGTCAGGGATTCCGCCGGGATTCTGCGGGACGAAAAAGGAAGGGCGGTGGAATTCGATTTGACAATAACGGCGGACAACTCCATTTCCACCGATATCGCTTCGATTATTACGGATGAATGCGCAAAGGCCGGAATTAAAGTCCGCATAAGGGCTTTGGATTTCCAGAAGATGATTGAACAGCTTACCTCCACCTATGACTGGCAGTCTGTTATTATCGGCTTGGGGGCGAATTACTGGCCTTCCCAGGGTTCCAATGTATGGCCCTCTGCGGGGAACCTTCATGTCTGGTATCCGCTGCAGAAATCTCCGGCCACCGAATGGGAGGCGCGCATTGACTTTCTGTATAATGAAGGATGCTTCACGATAGATTACGATGAGGCAAAGAAAATCTGGGATGAATATCAGTCCATCCTGTTGGAGCAGTGTCCTTTGATTTATCTTGTCCGGCCGGAAAGTTTCCTGGCTGTAAGAAACAGGTGGGATTTTTCCAATGTTTATTTTGATAATGTAGGCGGATTACGCAGTGAGAATATTTTTCTCAAGGAGTCCCGGATTGAAAATTTCTGAAAATACGGTTGGCAAGGTTTCTTTTTTCCCCCGGCTTTTAAAATCAGCCGCAGGATTCCTGTATAATTGCAGGAAAAAACATCCGCTTTTGTTTTTTACCCTTGGCAGGATTGTCACCATGCTGGCGATTCTTTTTGTGCTGGGTTTCGCCGTTTTCGGTTTGATGGAGCTGTCCCCCGGTGATATTGTGGACCAGCTTATGACCCAGCAGTTGCTGGCCGGCGCCCGCGGTTCTGTTTCCGGGGCGGGTGTTTCTTCGGGGGCGGAGGATTCCTTTTTGACGGAAGCCCAGATTGCCGCCCAACGCGCGGAGCTGGGATTGGACAAACCTTTTTACGCGCAATATTTTGACTGGCTTAAAAGAGTTATTGTGGACAGGAATCTGGGCGTAAGTTTGATTTCACGTGCGCCCGTCAGCTATCTGATAGGTTCCCGGCTGGTGAATTCCCTGGTTCTCAATTTAATATCGCTTGTTTTGATAACCGGCTTTTCTTTTCTTCTCGGCGTTTATTTTTCCTCGAAAGCAGGGACAAAGGTGGATTTCGCCGTGACTTTCTTCGCCCTGACCCTTCATGCCTTTCCGGGAATATTGATGCTGATTCTTCTGCAGCTGTTCGCCGCTTTGACCGGTTTGTTCCCGGTTACGGCTTATCCTCCGTTTCCGTTTTCGGATAATCCGGTTAAGTTCACCTTCAGCTATGCGCACCATATCTTTCTTCCGCTTCTGGCAAGTTTCCTCGGCGGGGTCGGCGGGACGATGCGGATGATACGTGCCACAATGCTTGATCAGCTGGGGCAGCCTTATATAGCAAGCCTTCGTTCGCGCGGTATAAAGGAATGGAGGGTGTATTTCTGCCATGCTTTCAGGAATACGCTGAATCCGTATATAACGGGAAGCGCGAACCTCCTCGCCAGCCTTTTTTCCGGCTCCCTGGTGCTTGAAGTAATTTTCGCATATCCGGGGATAGGCCGGCTGATGTACGAGGCGGTAATCCAGGAGGACGTGAATCTTGTTCTCGCCAACATCATGTTTATTTCTTTCCTTGTTCTTTTGGGAATGATTCTGGCGGACATCCTGCTGGCGGTGGTTGATCCGAGGATTAAATACGGTAAAGCGGAGTAATCCGGAAGGCTGCGGGAGGATGGCAAAGGCGGCGGAAATGAAAACATGGCTCGGACTGAATAAAAAAAATGACATTTCAAAATCCAGCCTCTTGTTTTCGCTGATTCCTTCTCTGGCGGTTGGTTTCTGCGCGCTTGTCTCTTTTTCCCTTTTTATGGTGGCGGCGGAAATTGCGGAAACATTGGTTTTCCCCGTCCAGATGGAAATGCAGATTTCCCCGGCGGTACAGGTTTTTTATCTGCTGAAATGGATGGCATGGATGTCCTTTCTGCTGTTGGTTCCCGGAAAATTCCTGCGGGTCATCATTTTTCTGTTCTGTCTCGGCGGTTTGTGTTTTATCTGTCAGGCGATAGGAATTGTTTCGGGGATTTACAAATATGTTTTCGTTGCTGTGGTTGTGCAGGCTTCCTTCCTGTTTTCCCTCCCGGTTTCCGGGGTCGCCGTCCTGGCTGTGCTGGGCTCCTGTCTTTTGACCCTCCTGCCCCATGTTGCCTTTTCCTCCTATATTTCCGGTATAAACTTTCACGAGGGTCTTTTTCTTTGCGTGATCGCAGCGGTGACTTTCTTTTCATCTTCCGCCGTGAAAATCGCGCGCAAAAGAATGGAGGAGATAAACGAGGATCTTAATCGTTTCGAGGAAATGATGGACAGGCTTTCCGCTTCAAACCTTGCTTACCAGAATTATGTGATACTGACGGAAAAAAAGGCGGTCGAGAAGGAACGGAACAGGATTTCCCGGGAAATCCACGATATAATCGGTTATACGATGACCAATGTCCTGATGCTGATTCAGGCCGCGATTCATTCCCGGAATCCGGATAAAAAGGATTCTCTGCTGGAAAACGCCGTGAACCATTTGACTTCCAGTGTTGATGAAGCCCGTCTTGTTTTGCGGCGGATGCGGGAGAGGGACGAGAGCGGTGTCCACGGGGCTGTTCTGTTTTTCCAGCTTGCACAGACTTTTCAGGAGATAACCGGTATAAAAACCCGTGTTGATTTCGGAAACGCGCCCCGTGAATTCAGCAGAAGCCTTGAGAAAACGGTTTTGAGGATGCTTCAGGAGGCATTGACCAATTCCTTCAAACACGGGAAGGCGGATGAGATAACCGTTTCCTTTTGGTGTGAAGGCAGGCTTCTTTCGGTGCGTATTCATGACAACGGGTGCGGCGCGGAATACAAGGGTGCGCCTGTCCGTGAAGGAATCGGGATAAAGGGAATGAGGGAGAGGATAAACGATATCGGCGGCCATTTGTCCGCTGTTTTCGCGGAGGACGGATTTATTGTGCAGGCGGTTTTTCCTATGGATATGGAGGAAGATGAATGAAAAGCGGTCTTTCTGTTTTCCTTGTTGACGACCAGGTTTTGTTTTTGGAAAGCCTTAAACTTGTCATCGAGAGCATCGCCCCTGACATCAAAATTCTGGGCACGGCGGTGAATGGGGAGGAGGCTGTGGAGCGGCTGAAGAAAATCCAGCCGGAAAATCCCGTGGACGCTGTTCTTCTCGATGTGCGTATGCCTGTGATGGACGGGGTCACCGCGGCGAAGATAATCCATGATTTGTGGCCGGGAATTTCCATAATAATGCTCACCACCTTTGAGGATGATGAATATGTCCGGGAGGCGATGAAAAACGGGGCGTCCGGTTATCTTTTGAAGAATATCGCGCCGAAAATGCTCGTTTCGGCTGTCCGCGCTGTTTGCGACGGTTCCGTTTTGATGGATCCGCAGGTCGCCGGCTCGCTCCTTCAGTCCATGTTTTCCGATAAGGGGAACCTTGAGCGCATGACCGGGGAAAAACTTCCCGAATGGTTTTTCCTTCTCAGTCCCAAGGAGAGGGAGATTATCCGCCATGTACTTCTGGGAAAAAACAACAAGGAAATCGCCGCCGATATCCACATCGGGGAACAGACCGTGCGCAATTACATTTCCGCCATTTACGGGAAACTGGAGGTTCCCGACCGCCGTGCGCTTATAGCCAAGGCCAGGGAAATCTCCCCCTCGTACTTTTCCTGAACCGCCCGGTGTCGCCGTGTTTTATTCCGCCGTCGTCAAAGCTTTTTTTATTGGACGCCCCAACCGCTTTATAGCCCGGGTTATGCTGGAAGGCCGGGAAGAGACTGTTCACGTCAAAAACACGGGACGCTGCCGTGAGCTTCTGGTTCCGGGCTGCACCGTATACCTTGAGAAGTCCGGGAACCCTTCCCGGAAAACCTTGTACGACCTTATCGCCGTGGAAAAGGTCCTTCCGGACGGACAGGTTCTCCTTGTGAATATGGACAGCCAGGCTCCGAACCGGGTTGCGGCGGAGTGGATACTGGCAAACAGGGAAAGGTTCCCGTCCCTTTCCCTTGTAAAACCGGAATGCAAGAAGGGTTCCTCCCGCTTTGATTTTTACATTGAATATTCCGGCACCCGGGGAAAACCCGGGAAGATGTTTTTGGAGGTGAAGGGCTGCACCCTGGAAGAAAGGGGAACCGCCCTGTTCCCCGACGCTCCCACTGAACGGGGAGTGAAGCATTTGGAGGAGCTGGCGCACCTCCGCACCGCCGGCGGATATGAATGCGGTGTCCTGATTGTCATCCAGATGGAGGGCTGCCGTGTCTTTAAGCCCAACAGGAAAACCCACCCGGAATTCGCCGACGCTTTGGCCGCAGCCCGGAACGCAGGCGTGGAGATTTACGCAATCGGCTGCCACGTTACCCCGGACAGCCTTACCGCCGGAGAACCTGTCCCCGTGGAATTATGCTGACCGGAGTTTCCTATTCAACCCGGTAGGCTTCGTATTTCATATTTGTCCAAGGGGAAGCATCGGCTGTTTTAATTGTCAAGTCATTGTCATAGAGTTTGACGCCAAAATTAAGGTCTCCA
>CASGDA010000004.1:172161-175426 GCA_949300145.1 uncultured Treponema sp.
CATTGCTTCTGTATTGTCATTTGCCTCTTTTGAATACGTATACGTCCATGTCTTGACGCTGAATAGATATTTTGCCGTCAATGTGAATGTCCGTCCGTCATTGGAAAATTCATAGCGAACCTGGTCTGTGCCGGTTTTTCCGTTGTCATATACAGCCCCTGCCACCCTCAACAGGAACTCCGGTCCGGGATCTTCGAAATTAAGACTGTATTCTTCCGCTTCGTCGCCGTGGGTGATATACAAAGGGGTTCTCATATTTATATCACCAAGGGAGAATGTTTTATCACCGTAAATAGCGGAACTTGCACCGTTATTCTGGGTAAGGGAAAGTTCTTCGATTGTTGTTGTTTCTCCGGTTCGCCACTTCTCTTTTGTCAGGGTAACGCTTTCCCCATTGCCGGAGAATGTGTAGGAGTACAAGTCCAGCCCGTTCCTCTTTTTGTAGGTTTTTCCGGCAACATTCTTTACAAAAGATTCCGTTGGATCTTCCGTGCGGTAGGCTTCGTATTTCATATTTGTCCAAGGGGAAGCATCGGCTGTTTTAATTGTCAAGTCATTGTCATAGAGTTTGACGCCAAAATTAAGGTCTCCATATTTTGCCGTCAATGTGAATGTCCGTCCGTCTTCGGAGAATTCATACCGGACTTGGTCTTCTCCGGTCTTTCCGTTGTCGTATACTGCCCCTGCAACCCTCAACAGGAACTCCGGTCCGGGATCTTCGAAATTCCTGTAAGCTGTAACTTCCCGCAAGACCTGCTCGTTTTCGGGTACGTTTTCGTCCAGATTCTCTTCTTTAAACGTTATCTGTGTATCCTTGTCTTTCAGGTTGACGGTGTATGTCACTGTTTCGCCGTTTTCCTCCGCGGTAAAGTAAGCGGTGATTCCGCTGAAAACTTCACTGAGTAAGAAGGTTTTTACCGGTACTTCTTCTGTGTCCTGCCATTTTTCGCCTGTGCGGACGATGGTTTCTTCATCTTTTATCGTGTATGTATACAGGTACATACCTTCGCGGCGCTTGTAGGTGTTGCCGATGATGTCCTGCATATTTCCTTTGAAGCTTTCTTTTGCGTCATCTGCGCTGGGTGTGCCGTAATAGGGGGATCGGCCCTCTCCGTCAGGTTTGTGTGAAGCCATCGTCATGTCTGTCGGGTTATGAATGCTCGGCTCAAAGTTGACGGCGTCGGAATTTATCATGTCGGTTTCATACTGCTTGTAAAGGGTTACGGAACCGTCCGCCCCGACATAGCCTATGGGGTCATACTGGTAGAAAGGTCTTAATTCCCCGTAATTTTCCATAGCTTCAAAAGCTGTGGGCATTACATTTCCCAAAAGGTTTTTTGTTTCGGTGACTTTCGCGTAGGCGAACACGAATTTGGAGCGTGTGTCCACGGCTATCAAATACTGGTCAAGTTTTGCTATACCTCCGCCGCTTTCCCCTTTTATGCGGTGGAAATAAAAGCGCTCCATCCTTCCGCCGTCTTTGTTGTAGCTGCTTGTCGCGGAAACCAGCGGATTTTTGGAACGGTACTGGTAAACCGTCATCGGTTTTATACTGTATCCCTGGGCTTTATTGCCTTCCCCTCCTGCGTCATAGGTGTATTCGTATGATGTTCCTCCCCGGGTCCAGGACTTTCCGCTCGTGGCGAACCGGTACGACGGTATGTTCTGGTCGCTGAAATTCACTTTGTTAAGAACCCAGGTTTTGAATACTTCTCCGCTGAATCCTCCGTAATTTATGTCATTCCATTCCCCGTTTATAAAGGGGTCTTCGTCCTCCGGGACCTCCTCCTCCGGGATTTCCACATCGGCAGGCGGACTTGTGGTGTCTTCCGTCGTTTTCCTTGTGTTGTAAAGGCGCGGATCCCCCACCAGCCCCTGCTGGCATGAGCAAAGGATAAAAAACAACAGGGCGGGCAATACATACAACCGTGGAATGAAGTTTTTAATAAAATGCACCATATGTTTTCGCCCTCATCCTTTACAAAACAAAAAAAACGGTGAAGCGGGTTACAGCCTGAAGTTCAGCCCCAGAATAATACCAAAATCAAATGAATTGATAAAGTAGGAGTTGAGCGGATCTTCCTTTGCGTTAAAATCCACCCCCTTCTTTTCCTGTTCTGCAGCCAGCATTCCTTCTACAGAAGACGGCAGAGTTATGTATTTGGGGCTGTACAAATTGAACGCCACATATCCTCCGAGGTTAAGCTCCACGTTTCTGTTGAGCGGCACGAAATATTCGACGCTCGGCTTTATGGAAAACATGAAGGGATTCATCGTGCTCATCATCTGGCTGTCCACGATGATTGTTCCGACTTCCGCGGGTATTACATTCGCATCTGTGGAATACAGCTCGTATTCAGGGGAGGTGTCGCATATTATCTTTGTTCCCAGATGGAGCCCCACCGCCATCCTGTCGTTGAAAAAATAGCATTTCCCCGTTACACCGAGGGAGATGACCGGCGTGTAGTAAACATTCACAAAAACGTCTATTTCGTTTCCGTTGTTTTCCGCTGTAGTTACCTGCCCCGCATAACCCTGGGAGATACCTATGTTGAAAAACACGCCTATTGCGCTGAAGGGGTTGTCGCTGTCCATTTTGAAGGCTTTTTCCGTGCTCCAAATGTATCCCACTTCCAAAGATCCGCCCGCAACAAAGCCCAGCATTCCCGTCATTTCCTTGGCGCACAATTTATCCAAATCGCTTTGGGAGATGGACGGAATAGTGTAGGAACCTCCCACTTCAGCTTTCAGATTCAAAACCCATGCATCGCTGAATGCAAAGAGGGTTACACCGTTAAAAATAACAATGAACATGACGAGAAAGAGCTTTTTATACATGCCCCCGCCCCCGTAATAGACGCAATATATCCATACCCATATGTAACATCCTTTTCAACACAATATTTCCGGCTTCCTTCCGGCGGTACTTTTTGTTTGGATTTTTTATCTTCTTTATAAGATAAGAACGAACTGTTTTTTTATCATGGTCAGATTTACAGTTTTTACAATATTTGTCAATAATCGGTTTGGTTTCGCCTGTGTTTCCCGGTGCGAAAATATTTTTTGCCACTGCGAAAACGGCGGCACACGGCATGAAAACGGCCGACTCTCCGTTTCCGCCCGCAGTTTCATCAGGATGAAACACTTAGTTTAATTAAAACAGAGAATGACAAATCCGCACATATGCCTTATAATTAAAAACACCGGCGTTTCCGGCGGAAAAATCCCGCCCAAATGCGGGCAGGAAGCAGGTTTCCCCGTATCT